>JAERMQ010000092.1 GCA_016844745.1 Ignavibacteria bacterium
TGGTTTGCCATAAATCCTCCAAAGTTTTTATGACAAATATAACACTTTTATTTATCAGATGCAAATATATTATTTATTATAGGAAAGTATACTTAACAAGATAAGATAATCCCACTTTGACAGATGGTTATTTATTCATCCCTCAATTCTTCCTCTTCCCGCATGAATTAGCCAAAGTTCGCAGCAAATATAAGCACAAGAAAGCGCGATTTTCCCTCTCCCTTCAAAATTATCACGTAGTGATTATATTATTGTAGAAAATCGGCAAACCACACTACCCATTTATCACGTAGTGATTATAATATCATTTCTTCATTTCTTTTTTCACCTCCCTCCCTATTATAATCCAATCTACTAAAATAATCCGCATAATCTTTTATCACATCAATTAATTCCAAGCCATTTTGATAGTATTCAGGTATAGCATCAATACCCAGCAAAGCGCCTAAAATATTGCCGGTTATTGCGCCGGTCGAGTCGCTGTCGCCGCCGTGGTTCACCGCCATAACTACTCCCTTCTCAAAATTATTCTGTGCATTTAGGCTGCAATATATAGCAATTGCAAGCGCTTCTTCTGCCGTCCAACCTTCGCCAAGCTCTTCGATTACCCTCCAGTTTAGCTTGTCACCACTATTGTATGCAGCCAAAGCGGTATGAATACTTAGAAAAGTAACATCATATTCCTTTTTCGTTTTAAGCAATTCCAGACTACGATTGATTGAATCCATAAGATTTTTACCGTCTAAAATATTCCTAATTATACATGCCAACACACCTGCCGGAAGATACCCCGACGGATGCCCATGAGTAATTGCAGCTATGTCCATACCAAGTTTAAAATTAAATTCGTCATTAAACCAATTCACAAAACCGGCAGGGGCAGCCCTCATCACTCCACCACAACCTTTGCTCCTATTTAAGGGTAGGTGTGTCCAGCCTATTTTACCACTCATAAGTGACTTTAAGCATGTCTCTCCCGGAGCCCGCCGTGAATATAATCCCTTTACTTTCAGTAGTTTGTTCATTTCTTTATCTTCTTCCGTTATCCCATCCGGTTCATAACCCTGAGTGATTAACCAGCATAAATACGATTTGTAAACTGAAAGGATTTTATCACTTAATTTACATTCTTTTGGAAAATACTTATGAGCATTAACGAGCCCTTCGGCAGTGAACAGCGTCATTTGAGTATCATCGGTGATTTTGCCTCCCGTTTGAGCATCATATCTGGTTATGCCTTGAGCACCGTATCTGGTAATGATACTATCAAAAGGTTTGAATTCGACCGGAGCGCCAAGTGCATCTCCAACAGCCCCACCAATAAGACAGCCATAGATTTTTTCTTCTGGATTTTTCATTTTTCTTCTCATTAATAATTTAAAATTAGCCAAAAATTATTATTTCAAAATTAAATAATTATATGCCACATTATGACGCATAATATATTAATTTTGTAATTATTTTGAGGAAATAAATGAAAAATATAATTGAACAATTCAATGATATTAGGGCTGGCGTTTTTCCTTTGGAAAAGATGGATAAAAGAAAGATGAAACTGATTTTCGCTAAAGCACTTGATTTGGTGTCGAATACTTTTGATTATACTTGTATAGCCGATTCAATTATCAAAAATCTGAATGATTTTGTATATGCCCGCGAGATTTATAAAATGGCTGAATATTCCATAGTAGATATTGGCGATTATAGTATTGTTGCAAGTTCGGTTGCTTTAAGATTAAAGGATTTAACCTGGGCGATAAAGATTTTAACAAAAGAAGCTCTCGTTCAGGCAAAAACATGTTGGGATTATATAATGTTGGGAGATTCAATTGCAGAATCATTACAAGATACTGACTGGGCAAAGAAAATGTATTTATTAGCCGATGGATTAGCAAAAACAAGTCATGATTTCTGTCTGTTGGCTAATTCTATTGACTTTTCAATAAAAGACAAAAAGTGGTCGGAAGAATTATATATAAAAGCATATAATACTGCCGTAACACCTCATGATTCTTACTATTTGATGAATTCACTAATAATATCAAATAGGTTGTATAATAATTTCAATTTAATTTTAAAGGAACAAACCAATATTATTGATAACAGAGAATTTGAAACAACAATATCAGATTTTCGGTTTTATTTCAAAAATATGAAATTCAAGAAGAAAGTAATTGATATTTTGTCTGCTAATACCAATGAAATACCGGAGCGGGAGAAATTGTTATTTATATTAATTAAAAGTATGCAGAAATTTATTTGCTTTTCAGTTAAGAATATTATTGAACAAACACAGTCACGATAAAAATAAAGAGAAACCCCCTAACCCTCTTTGAAAAAGGGAAAATTTTTCTACTTCTATTTCTATTTCCATGTTCTACTTCTATAACCGGGGGTTAGGGGGTTTCTCTTGTTGTTAAAGAAATATATATTATCAAGAATATAAAAAATAAAAATAATTCAGAAAGTAAAGATATTATGAAAAATGAAAAAGTAATGAAAAACATAAACAAACCATTTAAACGCTGCTATTGGGTTGTTCCGGGTAAATTTTTAGCGGGTTATTATCCTGGAAGTAAAGGACCGGAGGAGGAAATTCCTAAGCTAAGTGCTTTACTTGATATAGGTATAACTCATTTCATAGATTTGACCGAATTGGATGAAACTAAAGAGGATGGTGAGCCATACATTATATATGAACATACGCTTAAACATCTGGCAAATAAAATGGGAAAAGAAGTTGATTATGTGCGGTTCGGTATAAAAGACAATAATATTCCTACCAAGCAATTAATGGAACAAATACTTGAGAAGATTGATAAAATTGTGTTTGGTGACGGTAAGGGCGCAGTATATGTACATTGCTGGGGCGGTATCGGCAGAACGGGTACTGTCGTTGGCTGCTGGTTAATCAGGAATGGCTTAGCAAATAAGAAAAATGTATTTGACATAATTTCAAGTATGAGACAAAGCCAGGGAGACCCGAAAGCATTTCGCACCGCACCTGAAACAAGAATTCAAATGGAATTTGTATGGAATTGGGAAGAGGGGAAATAAAATTTGGTTTTTGAAATTATTTTTTGTAATTTTGTTTTGGATTCGCAATTGATTTGAAATGGTATTAATTTTTAATCCAATTTTAAGAAAAATAAAGAAATTTCAAAAAATTTGAAAACAAAAAAAAAGGAAAATTTTTATGGCACAACAAGAGGTCTTTAATCCACAATCACTTACAATTAAGCAACTATTTAATAATGCAGATTCATTTTATCAAATCCCACGCTACCAGCGACCATACAAATGGTCTGATGAAGAAATTGAAAAATTTTGGGATGATATTACAGAAGCATGTAGTAATAAAACTGAAAATTATTTCTTAGGTTCAATTATTACTGCAACACCAAAAGAGAAAAGTTCTTATTTGGATGTTGTTGATGGGCAACAAAGAATAACTACTTTAATGATTTTATTTGCTGTTGTTAGAGATTTATATAAAAATCTAAACTTTACTACAAATCCTGATCCTTCAAACATTACAAGTAAAACAATTGAATATTCAATTAAGGCAGATGACAAATTTAACAGATTAAAACTTTACACACATATTAGCCATCATACAGATTTTGAAGAAACTATAATTGAAGCAGATACGACTCTCATCACTAAACCCAAAAAAAGGGATATTGAAAGGGATGAACAGCCAAAGTATAAATTTCTCAATACAGCAGCAATATTTCTTGAAAAATTAAAATCAAAAAGTGAAAATTATGTTGGGAAACTGTTAAATTATTTATTCAATAATGTTCGAATAATTCGTATTGATTGTACTAATACAGAGTTTGCAATAAAACTTTTTCAAGTTATTAATACCAGAGGTCTTGACCTGACAAATGCTGATTTAATAAAGAGTTTTCTTATGCAAAAAATAGAAGAAGAATATAAAGATGATTCTGACCAATTGAAGAAAAAAGAAGACCAATTTATGCAGGATTGGGTTTCAATTGAACAAATTATTAAGAATTTTGATGATGATTTAGATGATTTTTTTATAATTTATGAATATTATCTGTTAGGTTCAAATCCCAAAAAATCTTTATATGATGAATTAGTTAAAACTGAAGTATTTAAAAATGGGAAATCATTAGAAATTATAAAAGATTTCAAAAAATTTGTAAAAAATTACGAGGCGTTCCTATGGAATGCAGATAATCCAGATTTGTTTGCATTATGGTATTTGCCTTGGAAATTTTATTGGAAAAGTATTTTATTAACTGCATATCATATTGGATATTTAAATATTCCTAAATTAATAATGGTTCTAAAACGGTATTATTATATTTATTGGATTGCCGGTAAAACGCTTACTGCGATTAAGCAAACATCATTCAATTTGATAAAACAAGTTAAAAATAATATGAGAATTGAAGAAATTGAAGAATTCTTGAAAAATGACCTTGATAAAATAGTTCCAACCACTATAGATGCACTAAATGACGATATTTATGAAAAGGCATGGTGTAAACCTTTATTTTGTTTACTTGAATACAATGCAACTGATGCAAGCAGGCTTTCTTGGATTCCACTTACGAAGGACTTACACCTAGAACATATTATTCCTCAAAAATTTGGAAAATTTGATGAATGGAATCACATTAATACAAATTTATTTGAAGAATGGGGTAATTCAGGTGCAAACTTAACCTTACTGGGTGGTTCAAAAAATATTGAAGCAAGTGCTAATCCCTTTAAAGACAAAATAAATGTTTACAAAGGTAAAGGCTTGTATGAAAACAAAAATTCTAAAATAACTGGATTTAACATTACTCAAAGTATTGTTGCTGATTTCGATAGAAAAAAATACAATTTTGAATGGAATGAAGATGCAATTCGAGACAGATGGGAATGGTTCTGTAATGAATCGGCTGAAGTATTAAAAATTGATATTTCACAAATAATAAAATTCAAGAAAAGAAAAGATTAGAAACAAATAAAAATAGGACAATCATTAAAATATAAATAGCCCTTCAACCCATAAGGACTTTTTTATTCCCGAAATATCAAAAACCTAAAATTTTCATAATATCCAAATATATTTCATTTTTTTTTCTTCACAAAATTACCTATCTTTACGTCTTATTTTGACACAATAAAAAAGACATGAAAACAAAAGAAGAAGAAAAATATAACCAGTCGAGAAGAGTATTGAATTCGTTCCAAGCAAAGCGCCTAAAACAATTATGAAATGAGAAGCAATTACTTTTGCCTCTCCAAAAATATTTCTCTCAAACTTTTTCCTTCATAAAACCATAAACTCCAAACATCTTCATCTTCTTCAAGTGGATATTTCAAAATTCTTTTTGTATAATATGTAATTGAACATGCTCCATCCTCACATTGTAACATAGTACCACAATTGTGGTTCGGATTTCCATCTCCGGAAGCAACTTTGGCTTTATGTTTTTCGTCCTTAAATGTTATAATGTCTCCTATTTTCAGATTTACAGAACCAAAATCAATTCTATATTCATTTTCCATTTTATTTCCTTTTTATATTTCCTAATATTATTTTTTTTTCTTCACAAAATTAACTATCTTTACGTCTTAATTTGACATCAACAATAAAAAAAACATGAAAACAAAAGAAGAAGAAAAATATAACCAGTCGAGAAGAATATTGAATATTTTCAGGCTCTTTCTCACGAACCGAAAGATGACTGTTAAAGAAGTTATTAATGAAATTAATGAACGTTTCCCGGATTACTCCGTAAGAAGCATCCAAAGGGATATGAAAATTCTTGCCGATGAAGGTTATATAGAACTTAGTAAAAAAGGCAGGGTCAGCATCTGGTCTCTTTGTCTAAGCAATGATATGGTACAGATGCCGTTCAAATTAAAGGAAAGCGAACTTCTGTCATTTTATATTCTAAAAGCTTATTTGAAAACATTCGCAGGTACTACAATTGAAAAAGATATAAACCACTTAGGCGAGCTCTTGGAAACTTATGCGCCCGGTACCGTTATAATGGATGAACAATTTTATGGTAATCAGGATTTGGGAGATTATAATTATTCCGGCAAACATGAAATTATAAGGCAATGTATTAATCATATAATTGAAAAAAATTGGATTACTATTATGTATGAAAGAATGTCGGACGGTAAAATAAAAAGCTATTCGATTTTCCCGAATTTTTTGTATTCCTATTTAGGGGGCATTTATCTTTTGGCATATCATCCCAAATATAAAAAAAATACAAACTTTGCTATTCAAAATATTATTTCAATTGAAGAATATTTTGGGAAGCAATACAAAATACCTGATTTTAATTATCCGGAATTTAGAAAACAAAGATTTGCAGTTTTTGATGGTGCAATTAAAACCATAAAATTGAAAGTCAGGAAGGAATTTGTAAAATATTTTGAAAACAGAAGCTGGCATCCGACCCAAAGAATAAAAAATGAACCTGATGGAACTTTGATTATTACAATGGATGTTCCACTTTCCAATGAATTCATTTCATGGATTTGCTATTGGAATGATGCCTTAATTGTTATGGAACCCAAAGAGTTAATTGATTCGGTAAAAAAGTTGTTGATAACTAAGTTAAAGAATTATTCAGAATGATTTTTTATAAGTATAAGTACACTAAGAATCTTCCGAAGGTTCTGAGCTTTCGGATGGTTAAATTCCTTACATTTCTTCCTCTTCCTGTAAAAGTTATGCAAAGTTCGCAGCAAATATAAGCACAAAAAAGTGCGATTTTCCCCATCCCCTCATTTCTTCCTCTTCCCGCAGGAGTTAGGCAAGGTTCGCAGCAAATTTGATTATAGACATCCAATGTTTGTCAAACATTGGATGTCTTAATTTGCAATTAAGCGCTATTTCCCCTACCTAATTTATCACGTAGTGATTATATTATGGTAGAAATATGTCAAACTACACACCCCTTTTATCACGTAGTGATTATATTATAAAAGCAGATATTTGCTACCATAATTTAATCCCGATGGGATAACATGATTTATCCATTTTTAAATCGTAGAAAACCTTCGGAAGGTTATACTTCTCATTTCTTCTTTTTCTTGCTGGTCTTTGGCAGAGTTTTTTTCTTTATTCTTCTTTCGGTATCATCAAAAACAATTTCTTTGTCACGCGTACCAATTGCAATGATATAAACGATTAGTTCATTCTCAATGATTTTATAAACGATTCTGATTTTCTTTTTATTAGCATATATTTTCCTATACCCCGTCAAGTCCATACCGGCTTTACTGCCAAGCGGTTCACCAAGTTCCGGTTTTTCCGCGATTTTCTTTAACAGCTTTAAAACTATAATTCGGATGCTGCCATCGAGTTCATCCAACTCTTTCTTAGCTTCACAATGAAAAATGATATTATAGCTCATTTTCCCTAATTCCATATTCATTCAAAACAGAATCAAAAGAAATCCCATGCTCTATTGGTTCCTGCTCCCGAACTTTGATTAAATTATAAATCCCGGTATGCTCTTCAAATTCTTCTTTTTCTTTCAGCTTTTCGTAGTCTTCAATAGGTAAAATAACAGCTTCCATTTTGTTATTTCTTATTACAGCAATTTTTTCAAGTTTTTTTGTTCTTAAATTATCCAATAAACTACCGAAATTTCTAGTAATGGCAGTTGAAGATTTAAGTTCATCTTTGGTATAATAAATCAATTTATATCCAATAATTATTTTACATTCAATTACACGTGAATATTAACGGCTAATTCAGCGGATTATTTTATGTTTAATATGTGTAAATTTTCATTTCTCAAATCAATTCTTCATCTTCCCGCAGGAGTTAGGCACAGTTCGCAGAAAATTGGATGATAGACATCCAATGTTTGCCAAACATTGGATGTCTTCCTTTGTAAGAAAGCTCAATTTTTCCCTACACTCATTTTATCACGTAGTGATTATATTATGGTAGAACAAAGCCAACCCGCACAATCCTTTTATCACGTAGTGATTATATTATAGATACACTTGTTTGGCATAATAATATAATCCCTCTGGGATAATCGGTTCTCGGTTGTTGCTTTGCTAACATAATATAATCCCTACGGGATAATTCATTTTTTATACCTCCCCTCAATTCTTCCTCCAACAGCCGCCATTGCAGGAATAGTATTAGGACTGTTAAGGCTTTTGAGTTCTTCCCAACTTTGAGCATTGGTTCGCCGACAAAACAGAAATATCAGAAGTAAAGTAAATTTTCATTTAAAGAGACTTCTGAAAAATGTCATTCTGATAAAGACTTCCAAGCCTTTCGGTAAATACCTTTAATTGCAAATTATCGATTAAAACAATTTTAAATACTGGCTATATCAATTAATAAACAACAACACTCCTGCAATACGATTTCCCATTGCAATTTACATGAATAAAATAAATCCCCTGCGCCGCACCCTCAAGCGAGAGCGGAAGTGTGCCATCGTCGTTTAAGTAATTCTTACAAGAGAAAACCTGCTCCCCAATAATGTTTATAATTGTTATATCAACGGGTAAAGAGCCAAATTCATTCAATGATATTTTAAATTTCCCTGATGTAGGATTCGGATAAAACACTAAAGATTGCTCAGTATCACCTGATTGTTCAAGAGCGCTCAAAGTACTTAAATTTATTCTCCATAGCCTGCCGGTTGGAGGTGTATCCTCTGTACTGCTGTAAACATAAATGTAATCGCCAATAACGGCAGCCCTGTGATACGCCATTGCTTCCGGCAGGTATACCGAAGAGACGCTACTATTGTCGGTTACAGGGTCATACATTGTTATCATTGCAGTTTTCCCAAGGTTAGTATATCCGCCCATAATCACAATCTTACCCTTATAATTAACGGCAGCCGGTGAGTGCAATCCAACTGTAAAATTTTCATGAACCTGCCATGTACCTGTTTCCGTGTCGTATATATCGAAATAATCGGTCGGAACATTATAGCGTCCGCCGGCAATGCGATAGAATTTATTCCCAACACCTGCGGCAGCGGAATACCATGCATCCTTATGTGGGGATTGTGCCTTTCTCGTCCAGGAATTTGAATTGGGCGAGTATTCATCGAAAAACCATTCGGTAGTGCCGTCGCCGTTCTGACCGCCAATAATATATATTTTACCATTAACTGCGGCAGCGCTGTGGTACATTCGCGGAGTCAGCAATTTAGCGCCTTCCGTCCATTTATCTTCAGAAGGATTGTAAATATAATGATAATCCTTTTTAGCATTATTTTGTCCGCCACCCATAACATAGATTTTGCCATCAAATGCCACTGCTGTCGCAAAGACACCTCCTTGAGGAAGAGATGCTTTTTTCGTCCACTCGTTGGTTGCGGGATTAAACTCCCAGGTATTAGTTGCATTGCCCTGATTACCGGACACAAGATAAATCTTATCGCCAACTGCAGCCATTGCCGGAATAGCATTAGGACTCGTGAGGCTTTTGAGCTCTTCCCAGCTCTGAGCATTGGTTCTCGGGCTGAACAGAACAATCAGTAGAAAAGTAAATATGGTAAAGTAAGTTTTCATTTTAACTCAACAATTTAAAAAAAACAATTTTCAAATATAAGAATTAAAATGGATTTTTATGTTAATTAATTTCCTTTGTGTTTCAGCCATACCATCGCGTTCATCGCTAACATGGCAATATTATTTCCCATACTATCGCTGAAAGAGATAGTATGGGTGAAGATTATTAAAAATCAATCTCGATATTAGGAAATAACAATTTTATTTTATTAATGCCATCATCCGAAAACGAATTTCCATGCAGGTTCAAATATTTTAATTGCGATAATTTCGAAAATGATTGCGGTAATTGATTAAGTTTGTTATCATTTACAACATAATATTCAAGACGCTCCAAATTGCCAATACTTTCAGGAAGTTTTGTAATTGTGTTTTTCTGAATATCGAATTTTTCCAATTTTTTCAAATTACCGATATTTTCCGGTAGGCTGCTCAACTTATTTCCTGCAATGCTCAACCAGTTTAAATTAGTTAATTCAAAAAAACTATCAGGTAAATCTTCAATTTCATTGTCTGCTAAGCATAAATATTGCAGGCTTGTCAATTTACCGAAGTTTGCAGGCAACCGGGAAATAGAATTGAAATCGGCACCGAAATATTCTAATTTTGCCAAATTTGTAATGCAATCAGGTAATCCTTGCAGATTATTTCTTTTCAGATAAAGCCACACAAGATTATTTAGTTTACCCAGACCTTCGCTAATATAAGTTAATTCATTATCATATAAATTAAGATATTCAATCTTTTGCAATTTGAATAGGCTTTCCGGGAGGTAGTCGAGATGATTCTTCTGAAGGTCTAACCATTCTAGATTTTCCAGCGCACCGATTCTATCAGGAAGTTCCTCCAATTCATTACCGAAAAGATTTAGCCTTTTCAGATTCTTCATTTCGCCGATATCTTCGGGCAATTCTTCCAAATCTTTATAGCGCAAATCCAAAAGAGTCACCTGCAAAGGCTCGCGCAATGCTTCGTTTAAATCAGTATATAGTTTTTGTTCCTGCATTCTAATGTCATGTTAACTCGAATATGACGGATAAAGTCTTTTAAGTTTAATCCTAGCTTGTTCATTTGTGAACTGCCAATTAATCTTGGAATTTTTA
>JAERMQ010000012.1 GCA_016844745.1 Ignavibacteria bacterium
ATAAACGGCGCCGATTCTCTTCCGGTCCGACCACACGAGTGTCATTTAGTAAAGAAGAGGGTTTTAGATGCAAACGGAAAACCAACAAATACTTTTGAAAATGATAAACTCATGCTTTATGTTGCAAGTTGGGGATGGAGTCATTTGGACTCAAACAGGGGTGGCAAGGCTTTGGGAGGTATTATTGCATTTGAAATTGAGGGATATAAAACCAATCCTACTAATGTAACGGTTACTCGGCAGCAGTATTGGGGATATGATGATGACAGGGTATACTCTACCTCAAACAAATTATCTCAAATGCCGGCAGACAATTATAACTCGAAGTGGGATAGACGAAGCACTCATACTGTACAGAGCGTACATATAGATTTGGTTAATCAATTTTTCCTGACAGCCGATGAATTCGGTTCTCCATTTATGTCATTATTAGATTCTACAATTGGACCAGTAAATTATTTAAGCCGTTTTGAAGCAGATGATACAACTAAAACATATCATTATAGCGAATGGAAAAATTTATGGGGATACTCTCAAAATGGTTCAGCTCCGGCTGAATTCTATAACGACGATAGAAAAATTGGGAATTATATTAAAATCTGGAGTTCGGATAGCACTCAATGTTGGGTAAAAGGAAGGGGAACAAACGATTCAACAAGCGAGATTGGAGGTCCATTGGGTTCTTATGATACACCGGATATACTACCTGAAGATTATATACTCAACGGTATAAATGCATCTTTATCAAATTCCGAAATAAGAAATAATTCCGAAGCGCTTATTGGAGGAAATCCAAATCCGTTCTTTTTGGATGCAACAAATACTTCCACACCACAAGTTGGTCCAAATACATGCCATCATTTTAATACCGTATATGGAGTTACCGGACATCTTCCAAACGATGCTAATCTTACAGGTGATGAAAAGTATAAAATCAGGAGGGAGGTTTACACATCAAATTATTCTCAGGGTGCACGGGTAATTGATTTAAAAGATTTTATAAAAGGTTCATTTTCTTATGATACTGTCCAACGAATTGTTCGTGAACGCGCTTATTTTGATTGCTTGCCTACATTAACATATAATCAAACCGACAGATATTTTTATATGATAAAAGATGTTGGGAGAAGACATATAGACGATTGCCTAAATAAAAATGAATTAAACAATTATTATAAAGACCAAATTAGTGAATATCCGAATTATTTCCTGGGTATTTGGGATGTACTGCCGGATGTTGCCGATGCCACCTATCGACCGGAATTGCAAAGTGATGAATCATTTATTTATGCTTTAGGACAAAACGCAAAACAGGGTCCCTGGCTGCAAAACGGCGGCTTCCTGATACTTAGGTATTTCAGGGATGAAATAGGAGGTACTATATCGGGTTTTGCAGGAACCACAAATGATATGGCATTCCGTGAAGTGAATCTACAGGGAGAATTTAAAGTGCAGAGGGATGTTACAATCGATACCGGAACAACTGTTAATATTCTGCCTGGGAGGGATAACGACCCGGGTATATTTACATCAACTGCATTTAATGTCGGTACAAATGGCGTTAAACAAATTAACGTTTACGGTACATTAAATATCAGCATGCCCGAAGGAGATATTGAACAAGGCACTTCAATTGTTTTTAATGTACCGGTAATAGTTAAAAATGGAGGTAAACTTGTAATTTATAAAATACGAAATTCTAAAACCGAACCTGTTGTATTCAATGAAAATGTAACAGTTGACAAAGGAGGTTTACTTGAAATTAATAAAAATTCTTATGTATCTTTTTATAGGACTGTTTGTATTTACGGCAAAATTGATGTGTTTGGTGTTGCAGATTCTCTTGCAACAATAGTAGGTAATATTATTAAAGAATAAAAAAGAGTCTTCTGAAATTAAACACAAATTTTGCGATACATCCTTCTTTCAAATCTTTATATTATTTACATTTATTAATAAATCTCAAGTAAGATGATTTACTGCTGCATTCCGGTGGTGGAGGAGGTCAGCAAAAGCAATCCATACAGATAGAAACAAATCCAAAAGAAGAAACAAATTTAATTAATAAGATTGATTATATGACTCCTAACCCAGTAATGAATAATTCAGACATCCAATTTACTATTATTGAGGATTGCGATGTTGCATTAGATATTATAAATGAATCCGGTCAATTAATAAAAAATTTGGTAAGAGGATTTCATAAACCCGGTACATTTAACGTTAGGCTGGATGCGCATGATATGAATTCCGGTGTATATTTAGTTACGCTCAAAGCATGTGAACAGATTGCAATTATGAAATTCCAGGTATTAAAATAAATATCATCGGAATTTCACTAATTAATCACTAAAATACATTTCCCTATCGTTTAGAGGAATACTTGACGGTAGGGAATATATTTCCTAAATTAAATAAGTATCTTTATTATATCGAAAGTTTAGCACGAACTTCGGAACGGGATGAACAGCTTAAAACTTCCCCGGCAAGCTTGACAGCTTCCTCATAATTAATAGAACGAATACGGTTCTTGAGTTCTAAAAGTATGCGGGGTGAAACGCTAAGTTCATTAATTCCCATACCGATAAGCATTGCAGTAGCGCCGGAATGTCCCGCCAACTCACCGCAAACTGATACGCTAATTTTCTTTTCTTTGGCGCTGTCGATTGTAATTTTAATTAATTGAAGTACAGCCGGATGGAATGAATCAAAGACATCCGATACGAGTTCATTTCCCCGGTCGGCAGCTAAGGTGTATTGAGTAAGGTCGTTTGTGCCAATACTGAAAAATGAAACATGCGAGGCAAAATCTTTTGACTTTAAAGCTGCTGCAGGAGTTTCAATCATAATTCCTACAGGAATATGCCGGTCGAAGGCAATATCGGCAGTATCGAGCGATTTTTTGCATCTTTCTATTAATTCAATTGAACTTTGAACCTCCCTGAGGCTTGTAACCATAGGAAGCATTATTCGTACATTTTTGTTTTTCGAAGCTCGAAGTATGGCATAAATCTGTGTTTCGAATATATCCAGACGTGAAAGTAAAAACCGTATTCCCCGAAAGCCTAAGGCAGGATTGGACTCATGATGCGGCATACCTTCGGCGAATTTATCACTTCCCACATCGAACACCCTTATAGTAATATTATTCGGATATGTCCGCTGTGCCATATTTAAATACCATTGATATTGCTCCTCTTCCGAAGGAAAATGCTGCAGAGCCATTAGCAAATGCTCCGAGCGAACAAGTCCGATTCCTTCAGCGCCAACCATAGTTGAGGAATCAATATCTTCGATAAAATCAATATTAGTGCAAAGCTTGATTGGTTTTCCATCCCGTGTTGTAGAACTAAGCTTGACAAGAGCGCCAAGCTCTTTGCGATGTAATTCTTCCTTGCTTTTCCTTTCCAGATATTCTCTATGAGTAGCAGGTGTCGGGTTGCAAATAATCGTTCCGGAGTAGCCATCGATAATGATATCAATGTTATCATCAATAAGGAGAAGAACTTCATTAACTCCTATTACTGCAGGCATTTCGAAAGAACGGGCTAATATCGAAGCATGAGAAGCTATTCCTCCGACCTCAGTCACAATTCCTTTGACTCCTGCATGATGAAAGTTTACAATATCAGTTGGCGAAACCGACTTAGCAATGACAATCGAACCCGCTTCAATAGAGAAGGGAACAGAGCGGTTTCTTAAATATGATAAAAGGTTTTCCTTTATATTGTCAAGCTCAAAGGATTTCTCTTTGAGTAATTTATCTTTGGATTGCTGAAAAAATTGCTTTTGGTGGTCGAATTCCAGAATTACGGCAGATTCTACCGGGAAGCCGTCTTTAATGCGGCGGCGGATGGATTCGTTGAGAAAAGGGTCTTTCAGGATTAGCAAATTTGATTCAAGAATAGCAAAAACATTTTTCGATTCCTTAGCGGATTTGCTCAAATGAGTTGTGAATTCATCGATTAAGTCATGCTGGGCAATTTCGAATCGCTTTATTTCTTCAGGAATATCGATTTCGCAGATTATCGAAGGCATAATGACAGACTCGGATTTAATCACGACTGCCGGACCAATAGCGATACCATAAGAGGAAGGGATTCCCTTTATAATTAGTTCTTTATTTTTTTTTGCCTGTTTTGCCACGTTATTTAATGGTCAATGGTTAATGGTTAATGGTTAATGATTTTTTTGATGTTTTGATGATTGTAGTAAGGAGTTTCATTATTTCTAAAGCATCTTTAATGATTGAGTCAAATTCCGTTTCTGTTAAATAATAAGTTGCTTTTAATAATTCGAGCCAGAAAATAGTTTCATCACATTCTTTTTGTGCAATAGCAAGTTTGTGAATAAAATCAGATTTACTCTCAGCATTATCGCCCTCTCGAATATTAGCACCAACACTGGTACCAGCTCGTAGCATCTGTTTACTAAGAACAAATTCCTTCTTTTGTTCGCTTAAATATTTGTAAAGATTAACAATTCTAATTGCAAACTGAAATGATTTATCTTTTATGATATTCTGTTTCATTTCATTCCTTTATCATTAACCATTAACCATTGACCATTAACCATTGATTTACATTTCCCCGAAACCGGATTCGAATAATTCGACCATTTCATTTAAAGATTCCGTTTCGTCGGGACCTTCAGCGCGCAGCATAAGTTTACACCCCTGCTCAGCGGCTAAAGTCATTACTCCAATTATACTTTTTGCATTAATTGTAAACCCTTCCCTGATTAACAATACTTCTGATTTGTACTTGGCTGCCAGCTTGACTACTGCTGCAGCCGGTCTTGTGTGCATGCCTGCCCTGTTTTTTATCGTTACCTCGTATTCGACCATTTCTAATTATTTGTTCAAAAAAAATTAATTATTCGTAAAGACGTTGAATGAAACTACTTTACAACCACGTAAATTAACGAAAATGTTTGAATTTTGTTGTTAAAATAATTCAATAAGTTTAGTTAGTCAATTAATCCAAATCCGATATAAAAGGTTCTCAAATCAGTGCAGGTTCAAATTCTTCATAAGTTTCAAATTCAATTTTATCTTCGACAACCTGTTCCGGTTGAGAGAGCAACACAGGAAATCCATCATCATTGATAGTAATAAAATTCGAAGGGGTATCAGTCCAGCAGCCGGTGTTGTAATATTTTATATGCCCAAAATCCATTTCACCTGCAATGTGAGTATGACCGCAAATTACAATATTTGAACCCTTATTTTCTGCATATTTAGCTGCTCCGTTTGCAACCTCATTAGCCACCCTAAGCCATGATTTCGATTTGCCTTTCAACCAGCGACTTATGAATTGGTTACTTGATTCGATTTTCTGTAATTTCATGTAAAACCATGCTGATAAATCAGAAATTATCCTATGGTTTGAAAGAAATTTGTCGAATTGATGACCATGTATAGCAAGAATTTTCTGACCTCCCTGGACGAAAATATATTCGTCATAAACTTTAACTCCAATTAAGTGGCTGAGTATGTTACTTGAACCGTCATGATTACCTGCAACCCAGATAATATGTTTCTTTTTGGATATTTTTCTTATAAAACTCAATATCTTCCAATGAGAGCCAATAAGACGTTTGAAATTCCAGTCATCAAAAATATCTCCCAAAAGAATTAGTCTGTCAAAATTTGTCTCTTTTAATATTTGCAGCAATTCCTTTGCCCGGCAAACATCCGAACCAAGGTGCGTATCCGAAATTAATAATGTCGTCATAGTAAATTTTTAATATTAATTAAATTATTTACGAAAATACCATACTATAGTTAACATTTAATTTGGATTATGTTAAAATTGTGTTATTATTAAGGAGGGTTCTAAAAATTGTCATTCAGAGCGAAGCGAAGAATCCAGTTTCGTAAAATTCAACAAGATAGATTCTTCGCTTCGCTCTGAATGACAGTCAAATTTGGATTTATAGAACCCATCTATAATTCATAATTTATTTCAAAGTCTCTACATCAAATACCTTTAATTAGTTTTCCATGTTTGTCAATATCAAGAGCATTTCTTTCTTCTATATTAGTACGGCGGGGATGGTCAAGGATGTGCGCTATATACATATTTTCATACCAAACTAAATCATGGAAAGGTCTTGAACCCGGGCAAGTCCTATCTTTATCAATTTTCCTGAACTGCTGTTCCGAATTAAATTCTTCGATTGCAGCTAACTCGCCGCACCAGCGATTTGCGAAGTAAAAATTTACATCGTCAAAGTAAATAGTAACAGCAGGATTATAAAACCCAACATCTGAAGTAAGGCAGCGAAGTGCATGTTTAGCTCCGGTATACACATCGGTATCGATTGATATGAATCCAAGAGGAGCGTCCGTTGATAATTTCGAGACAAATATATCCACCGTATCCTTTATATCACCAATGATAAGTTCAGCCCTGTCATTTATTTTTTTTAATAATTGCTCTTTATCGGACATTCTAAAATCACCTGCAATCCACATTTCGGGATGGTCTTTATAGCTTTCAATGTTTGGAATACCTTGCCCGGAATCGAGTCCGAATATTCTGAATTCCACCCCCGTTGCCTCAGTTACAATTTCGGATAATTCAATCAAATTCATAAGTCCATCACCGGAGGCGACGCCGAATTCTGCAATTGTAGTTTTATTTTTACCGAAATATATGGCAATATCAGCAGCCCTGAAAAGAGAATACGCATAATGCGGTCGTTTCAGGATGCCGAGTAATTCCTTCTGTCGGGCATTACCAAAAATTTTTACAAATATTTTAATAATATTTGATAATGATGGTTGAAAAAAAGTTCTTATTTGCATTTTCTCCTCATAATTTAATTTAAACTGGTTGATTATAGGCTTTTATACTGTCGTATTTTAGGCTTTAGGATTAGGATAGATGAGTTTTGAGTTATAAATTATTATAGTCAAGCTACAATTATAATTTATAATTCATAATTTATAATTTATAATTTTTACCTAAATGCCTACATTCTAAACTCCTACAGCCTAAAGCCTAATATCCTAATGAAATTGCACCTTCCCGCAGAATATTTATTTTTCCCGAAGATAAATCAACAATGGTAGATTCCATGCCTAACTGGGCTTCTCCCCCATCAATAATTCCTTCAATTGCACCATCGAAATAATCTTTAGCCTCTTGTAAATTCAATGCAGCCGGCTTACTTGAAAGATTAGCTGATGTGCCTGCTATTGGTTCTCCCAATTCTCTAATTAAATCCAATAAGAAAGCCTGCGCTGGAATTCTGACTGCAACAGTACCATTCTTACTATTTATTAAACTCGTAATTTCATCTTTTGCTTTAAGTATGATTGTAAGCGCTCCGGGAAGGTATATTTCTGCTAATAAATAAAATGGGTCAGGAATTTCAGTTACATAATCATTAATACTTGAAATATCGGAAAAGTAAAGCGCGAGAGGTTTATCGTATTTACGATTTTTCAATTCATATATTCTATTTATTGATTTTTTATTGGAAGCAATACATCCTATACCATAAACAGTATCGGTCGGAAATGCAATAATCCCGCCGGATTTGAGTATAGCTGCTGATTGTTGCAAAGCAGTTTTATATTTTTTTTCCGGTATTATTATTTCAGTTTTCATTATTTAACCATTTTCAACTTTCTGAAAGTAGGGAAACTTTCCGAAAGTAATTTCACTTTCAGAAAGTTTCCCTACTTTCGGAAAGTTTGCTTTTTATCTAACAACAACTATTTTCTCCGTCAAAACTTCATTTCCTTCCCGTACAACGCATAAATACACACCGCTGCGCAATGCAGAAACATTGATATTCAAAGGACTCTCGCCTTCTATTTTGCTATCAAATACTTTCTCGCCGAGAAGGTTGTAGATGGCAACAGTGTCGCTCAATTATTTTAGATTATTCCATCCCTTTATTTTATCTATTATGGTATTTATATGCTTAGATAAATCTTTATTATTAGCAATAATACTTCTATCCATAATATTTAAAATCATTTTTGCAAATTCAACTTTACCAATGGGTTTGGGTGTTTTCATTTTTGATTTATTGACCTGAAGCCATTTTTCAAAGGAAATTTCATTCTTTAGTTTTTCTAAATCATCATCATCTTTTAATTTGTTAATCAAATCATAAGGTAAATAATGCTCTATTTCTCTATTATCTGTAATCCAAGAATATCCCTTGATTATATCAATTTGGCTTGCTATTTTTTTTACTGCAGGTTTTAAATCATCATTTGTTGAAGGTTTATCTCTATCAGCAACAAATATTATATTTTTGTTTATTTTAAAAATATTTAAAAAATTATCAATCTCAACAGTATCCTCATCATTAACCTTAGTACCCGATTCTTTGACAGAATAATGACTCAATAACTTGCCTCCATAAAACATAAATTGATAATGATATCCTTCTACTAACTTTTTTACCTGGGTTGATTGCTCCTCTTCCAAAAACAACTCAATCCACTTTTTTATATATAAGCGGTCAGTTGGACCTTCAACTAAAATTAAACAATTTGCATATGCTACTGAACTCGCAGAAACTCCTATTAAGTCATAAATAGAAATTTCCCCGAAATCAAAATGAGAGATAGAAAATTTGGTTTCGCTTTCAATTCCAATATTTTTTTTAACCATAAAAAGAGAGACTCGATTAGAATAATCAACTATATCAATTATGTGATTTGAATGAGTGGAAATATAAAATTGAAAATTTTCTGATTTTAGATGATTTGCATAAATATCTATCAATTGTTTTTGTAAACCTGGGTGAATGAATAATTCCGGTTCTTCTACAAAAATGATACCATTCCTGAAAAAGAATAATGGATATGTTAATAGAATTATCATTTGGATGCCCGTACCTAAATTATGAAGGTAATCTTCTTCTTCATTTCCAATTTTAACACGAATCTCACCATTATAAGGATTTTCAGCATTTAGCATATCCTGATATGGTGTAATTGAGAAACCTACTCCTTTGAAAAATTCGGAACTAATAAAATCTTCAAATTCTTTATATTCCATTCTTTCCTTGCTTGTTTTATGAAGCATTTGAAATAATTGATTATAAATATTTATACCAGTAATAAAGGGTAAATTAGATGATTCATTTTGTTTAAAACCATCGTCAATTTGAATTAATTTATCAAAATAATTTTTATTGATATAATCGTTAAGATTTTTATCAATCGTTTGTTTGTTAAGGCTCCTATCATAATGAATATAAATTTTGTTGAGTATGAAATTTTCGTTTGTTTTATATTCTTTAATTCCATCAAGAAATTGCTGAAAATACTTTATGAGTATTGTTTTAAATTTATTTAATACTTCATTCCCAGATCCACTTGTACCGTATATATTATATCCATTTATATCATTGTTAACTAATAAATTCAGATGATGATCACAATACTCAATTAAGTGAATTATTTCATAATTATCATCAAAGTTATCACTTTCAAAAAGTTTAAAAAAATCTATCAAATTAATCTCACTATTACCTGATTCTTTGTTAATTAAATTAATGATAAAAGATCTTTTTTGTTTCTCTTTTAAAGGAATACTTCTAAAATCTGGCTTACCTATTTGCAATTTGTTTGGCATCTCTTCTATAATATCACTGATATTCATTATCAAAAATTTTATATGATCATCAAATATTTTTCTTTTTAAATTTTCATTAAAATAATAAGTTGAAAGTTCTTGCTTTATCAATTCCCTAAGAATGTAACTTTTCCCGGAATTGTTAGCTCCTATGAAAATATTCACTTTTTTAAGGTTTTTCAGGTTCTCAAGTTCTTTTTTGTCCCCATCAATGAGCTTTCCCATCAATGATTCAGGTATTGGAAGATAGGCGAATCTTTCGTAAAATTGCATAAGTTTATTCATTTACTATACTCTTGGAATTTTTCGATATTATTAATTAGAACATTAGTAATTGCTAAGTTATCATTCATATCGAAAAGAACTAATGCCGGTCTTTTCTTTTTTGTTTTCAGGTCGGTAAATGGAAAACCGAGGAGAACAATATCGCCGGTACTAAAGTTTGTCATAAATTGAATCTCCATCGGAATATCCTTCAATAAATTCATTTACTGTCAAGTTACTCCAATCCGATTCTTCATTAATATTCTCTTCAGGAAGAAAAAGTATAGCCCTGTATGTTTTTTCTTTAACAAACAATTCGGAATATTGAGACGGGATTTCAACTAATCCATCCTGTCTGAATAAAAGTGGCACTTCATAAGCTGTCATATTGTCTTCCCCAAATTATTGAATTTATTACGAATATCTCCGGTTTTTATTTCAAATAATGAGTCCCCTCTAAAAACGGTAATTATCATAAGGGGCAAACAACTGATGAATTTTTGAGACCGGATTCAAAAATTCAGCAATATTTCTTATTAAAAATAAATTTTTAATAAATTCAGAGTAATTTAAACGTTCTTTGATAATTTGAACAAAATTAAAAATAAAAACAGCGAAATTTGCAGGTTTTAAGGAATTATACCGGAATATCCGCCCAAAGTTTATCGCTATCGCAACCGAATAAGCAAATAATTCAGCCTTAAAAGCTCCTCGATACTTTAATTTGCCATTTGTCAGCCGGTAGGAATATTCATGTACCGTTGCCTCTACGTTCGGTCTTATTTTCCACCTTTCCTTAGGTATATGGAAAATACTGCGTATGCGCTTATTTCGCAAATAATCTTCGTAAGAAAAATAATAGCTGCGGTTTGATTTCCTCTCAGCCGCCGGACATTTGTCGGCAAACCTACATCCTTGGCATATTGCCTTGTTCATTAAGGCTTTGTAGCGATTCCCCGCTGGTTGTGATTCCACGCTTTGAAACGGGCATTTTATCTGATATTTCTCTGCCGTGATTTGATTGATTTCAATATCAACTTCGCATTGACGTCCGCGAACCGCGGTCTGCACATGGGTTATTCCCTTTTCTTCAAATTTTAAATCATTATCGGGATTGCCATAAGCGCCGTCTGTATGCAGTTCTTGTAAGTCCGGCGTCTTTTCGAGAATTTTATCAATCCGTTTGGTTAATACTTGTGCGTCGTCTATATTATTCGGAGTTACCGCTACATCTATTATTAAATTCAATGGATTATCTTGAGATGCAGTCTCTGTGATATTTATTGATTGTCCGCGATATTCTTCATTTCGTTTCTCCCTGAATGTGGCGTCGATGTCGTCCGGTGACTGAAGGCAAGAGCTATTCAATTCCCTGGAAGGTCTGACCTCGATTTTTTCTTCTACTTCGGTGAAATGCTCGGTGTAAATCCGCTCGAATATACCGGCGAAATCGCTATCCTTATATTTTGGCATGATGTATGTCTTACAAAAATGATAGAGTTGCGCGATTTTATCAAGCTCGTGAGGCAGCTCTGCCGCCTTCAGCTTGTAAATATATTGCCCGCTTGACTTGCAGTTATAATCGGAAAAATTTGATTCAAACATTGACTTGTCGGCTTCATCCAATAATCTCCATAATCTAAGCAATACTTCGACAAGTAGTTGTAAACGGCTGTAGCCGCGGATATTAGAAGTTGCCATCAATGAATCGGAACGTTGAATATCGGTTTTAAGTTGTAATTCCTTGAGTTGAGATTTGGTGAGTTTGTCGAATACTTGTTCCATTAAATTTACGTTGGTTTCGATTTGGTATTTTAATAATCTGTTTTGAAAATTATATATAGTTGCGTCGTCGAACGGAATATCGTCGAGAGTATCAAGTCCCAGTGCGGTTTTTGTCAGAATATTAAATTCTATTTGCTCGAAAAGTTCTTCATAAGACCAGTTGTTTTTGTGTTTGAGAATTAATGCCGCCACCAAACAATTTATTGGTGCATTTGGGCGGGAGACCTTATCGGAATATAATGGACTGAAATCCTGTTCGTTAATATTGCAAAAAATTGTTTGATAGAAATAATGTTGGGAGGAAGTCAACAATTTTTTCTTTAAACGAGAAGGCAAAGTATTTTGTATTCCGAAGAAACTGCTTTGGCTATGTTTTTTATTAGGTCGGAACATAATTTAATTATCTTATTATTTAACGATTTACATACTACAAAATTACGACTTTTTTTTGATTTTGTTCTAATTATCTATTAACAATTTTTCCACCTTTTTAGAGTGGACTCAAAGTTGAAAGTTTTAACACAGTCCCATTCGCAGGAATGACAATTCACGAGTTTTTAAAAACACCCTAAATAGTATATTGATTGAATAAAGGATTGTAATTTAATTGAATTATGAAATTTAAAATTGATTTTATATTATATTTGTAAAATGATATGAAAAATTTTTGGTCGTGAACGATATGCTTGCAGTAGAACTGAAAGAACTGATTGCCGAAGGAGAATCGCTGACTTTGGAATTCAAGCGGAAAGTTACCGAAAAGGAAAAGTTCGCGAAGGAAATAACTGCCCTGGCAAATACCCGAGGAGGTATCATTTTGGTTGGTGTGGATGATGACGGCACAATTTATGGTATTGAAAGCGAGAAGTCGGATATTGACATTGTCGAGCAAATATGCCGTTTCGAAATCCAGCCTCCAATAACTCCTGAATTAGAAATTATCGCTGTCAAAAATAAATTCGTTCTTGTATTGTATATAGATGAAAGCAATGAAAAACCGCATACAATTATGATTTACGATAATGAAAGAAAAAATATTATTCGGCGGGCATATATCCGAATGGGGGATAAATCCGTTATAGCAAGCCGTGAAATGTACAGGTATTTAGTAAGTAGGAATCGCGATATTCCGCTTACAATAGGTATAGGAGAAAATGAGAAGCGATTGTTCGCTTATTTGGAGAAAGCCGAACGGATTACGGTTAATGATTTCGCAGGTTTGGTAAATATTTCCATCCGGCGTGCAGAGAGACTGTTAATCAGGCTGGTACAAGCCGGAGTACTGCATATTCATAACGATATGCAATCGGATTATTTTACTCTTATTGATATTAATGAGTTCAAAATGCCTAAATTGAAAGTAAAAATCAGGTAAAAGTGTTGTTAATTTATTGGATTTGATTATATTGGAATTAAAGAGAAACCCCCTAACCCCCTTTGAAAAAGGGGGAATTCTTGGTCCCCCTTTTTCAAAGGGGGTTAGGGGGTTTCTCTTATTTTTTCTTCAATATTTGGCTTATTTATTATGCAAAATTCGCCTCCTTTGTTAATTCTCCTTCCCTTTGTATTCATGCTGGCTTCCATAGCTATTTTGCCGATAATTGCTCCACGATACTGGCATAAGGATTCACGGAAGTTTGCAATTGCTTTAGCGCTTGGTATTCCAACCGCCGCATGGATGCTCTTTACGGGATTATCATCTGAATTGTTTCATACAATGATTTTCGATTATCTGCCGTTTATCATTATGCTTGGCACTTTATTCGTTATATCAGGAGGAATTTTCGTGGATATTCATTCGGAATCAAAACCCTGGTTGAATACTACATTCCTTGCAGTAGGAGCTCTTCTTGCATCATTCATCGGAACGACAGGCGCTTCTGTTTTGCTTATCCGTCCAATGCTGCATTTAAATAAGTACCGGACAAAGCGGATTCATACTGTATTATTTTTTATAGCCATAGTTGCAAATTGTGGGGGATTGCTGACTCCGCTAGGCGACCCACCATTGTTTTTAATGTATTTAAGAGGTGTTCCATTCGGCTGGTTCCTGAAATTATTTCCTGAATGGCTGTTCTGTAATGGAATTTTGTTGTTCATTTATTTTTTTGTTGACAGGTATTTTTACAAAAAGGAAGATTCCGGAATAAAAGTAATTGAAAAAGAAATACCGAAAAAATTCATAATCGAAGGAAAAGTAAATTTTATCTGGCTGGCAGCAGCAGTGGTTTGTGTAGCCATCTTTAATGAAAATACATTTCCAATAATTTTGAAATACAAGTATCTGTCATTTATTCGTGAAATATCGCTTATTATTCTTGCATACTTATCATTGAAAACAACACGCCATATCACAAGGGTAGCCAACGGATTCGAATGGGCTACTATGCGTGAAGTGGCAATAATATTTTTCGGTATTTTTGTAACTATGGTACCTTGTATGTTATATCTTCGTTCGAATGCTGCTGCTCTTGGTATTGATTCAGCAACTTCCTATTATTTCTTCACAGGTTTGCTGAGCGGCTTTTTGGATAATACTCCAACAGCAGCAGTATTTTACTCCGCCGCTCTAAGCATCGCACAAAACAATGCAAACAGCTTGATTGGCATCGAATCGGTAGCCGGGATTCAGGAATCAATAATGAAGGCAATATGCTTAGGCTCCGTATTTTTTGGAGCTATGACTTATATCGGCAATGGACCTAATTTCATGATTAAATCTATTGCAACAGGGATGAATATTGAGATGCCGCATTTTTTTGGTTATATGCTGAAATTCTCTTTAATTGTACTGTTGCCGGTTTATATTTTAGTACAATTGTTGTTTCTTTAACTTTGGTAAAAAAATTGAATACTGAACAAATTAACTTAATAAATACATATAAAGCAATCGAAACTACCGATAAAGGAAGGCTGCTGCCAATGGATGAGAACATACCGATGGCAGGTTTCGCATTAACTGATAGCGAAGAACTTACAAATGAGACCCTTTTCTTTCGAATGTTATCACAGGCAATCGAGAATGATTGTGATTTAGGTTTTCTGGATATGAATATAACAGACGATGAAATTCGTATTCTATCCGAAAGTATTTCCAATGCGGAATTGATTTTGTTTGCAATATTTTTAAAGCCATCGGATTTTGAGGATGTTCAATCAGAAATACAAAGAATCAAATCTATTCTAAAAAAATTAAGCAAGGATAAAAAAACAATGATAATATTCTTTTCGAAAGCACCTGAATATAACTCGTTTTCGGCGGATACAATTATTAGAACAACTGACAGTACCGAAGCATCATTAGCAGCAGCTATATTTGTATTGTGCGGGCGTAAACCTGAATTTTATAATTAATCGAGGCCAATAAATTTTGAATTGATTAATTTTCTGATTCACTTTGTTTTGTGTTTCCGGTACTAATTTCTTCAATTCCTATTTGTTCGATTGCAAAATTCCTAAATTCCTGAGATATTGAAATGGCATCCTCAAGTTCTTCTTTAGAAAATTCCTCAATTTTATTTGGGTACCTAATTCTAACACTAAATCCATTTAATAAAACAGCATTCTGGTATTTTTCATCTTTAATTTCAGCAACACCTGTTAATAATTCGAGTAAATAAATTAAATCGTGTGACCTAACAAATTCAATATCTTTAAACACTAAAATTGCCTTTATATATTTTTCGACTGCTTGCTGACAATGAAAAGCAATGGTATTATCACATTTTATTTTTAATGTCGGGTAATGTGCACAGCAACTCGAAAGGCTGTTCTTCATATCTAATGCTGATTTGAAAAACTAAAGTTTGATTACCAATTTACATAGAGTCATGTCAAGTTTACTTTGACGGCTCAGACGAGGACGTCTAAGCTACTAAACCTTTGATAATATTAGTAGTAGTACTGACGTCCTCGTCTGTATAAGGTATGGTTGACATAACACTAGGATAAAGTATAGCAGTAGCCATCTTACCAAACCTCTATTTGTGTCAAACTGTTTCATTGTCGTCGAAAGATAATGATGATTGTACATGCAACTCCAATCAATGCAATTAAAATGTCCCTCTCCGTTTTTTTTAACTTCCGAATTTCCGTACTCACTCAATTAAGTGCGTATAACCATCAAATTTTATATTATATCTGCAATTTGTTAAAAATTTTTATTATCCTGAAACCATTATTGCCTAAAGTCTAAGTTATAGCCATTTTATTTTGAAATTAATTTAATTTTTTAAATCTCATATAGCATCCCTTTTTTGTCACCTTTCTTTATAAAAATATCAGACTTTTTGCAAACAAAATACTTATAAAACCTTTCTGTTTTTGAAATATCTTTAGAAATATTTTCAGATAAAATTGAATATCCTCTTGGCTCAGGAATCAATTTAGCTATCAATTTATAATTTCTATTAAACCAATCAAATTCTTCATCGTTTAAATTTGTTATAGCTGAAGCCAATAAATGTGTGTCTATATTATAAAAAACGAACGAAATTATTTTAGTTTTTGTAAACATCTTAAATAATTTCCTGACATTTGAATCATACGGATTTAAGTGAATTTTTAGAGTTTTACAAGTATTTCGACCAAACAACAACCAAATTTCTACAACAAAAATCCCCTTCTCAAAATCTAACATTCTAAATTTAATATTAGGTCAGGTGGCGAAGTCGGTAAAATATTGAAATATTCCATGTCTTGCGATGAACACACCATGAATATTCCACCAATCTCAGCATTGTTTACAAGCACCGAACATGGGAATGCATGATTACTGGGAATATCCTTCAAATTTTCAATTAAATTCAAAGGAAAACCAATATTATTTTTTTTGTTTAAATAATTCATCGTTCTTTGAAATTATTCTTTATTTAAAAAATTAGTAACAATATCTTTGTAAATTTAATTTTTAATCCACCTGTGCTTTTTCTTTAATTTAGATTCCGGAGATTTGCAATTCATACTCAAATTTATCCCAACTGATTGTACCGATTTCCCCGATAAATTGTACCAATCAAGCGCAGGTTTATAATGCCGAAGAATATCTACAAAAATATCGGTATCGAGCAGAATCATATTAATTCCCTTTTTGTGACCTTGCTTCGCAATGCGTTGGTATATTCAACAGAATCAATAATATTTCTATCTTTCCACATACCAACGATATCACTTTTTATTAAATCCTTACCTGTAAATTTAATATTATTTTTTTCCATTGGCTTATCTATCAGGATTACCGCCTCAAAATGAACACCCTTTCTAAAGGAGGGATTGTTAATTAGCAACTCTCCGTTTTTTTTGATAATCGAACTAAATTTAATAGCTTCCATTTTTTATCTTTATTTAAAATTATAAAGACTTATTCGTATTCAACTTATTGTTAGATTAATTTGTTTTTCAAAGCCAATCTCAACTAATCTATACAAGGTAGATAATTGAATATCGCTGTGACCATTTTCAATTCTGGAAATAAAGCTCTTTCTGGTCCCTGTCTTTTGTGCCAATTGTTCTTGTGTCAAATGAGCTTCTTTTCTCGCTTCCCGTAATATTTCACCTATGGCAAATGCTTTTGCTTTTATTTCAAAATTTGTCCTTTTTTCTGTTCCTAACATTCCATATCTTCGGTCGAGATGTTCGTCGAGTGTTGTTATATCTTTCATAATCATTTCCCTTTATTTTTTGATTCAAAATACTCTTCTTTTATTTTTTTTGCTTTATCAATTTCAATTGGTGGTGTTCTTTGTGATTTTTTTTGGAATCCATTAAAAAGCACTATCAATTTACCTTCATCAAAACAGCAAAAAATCCTGTAAATATTGCTCTCGTATTCAATTTTTATTTCAAACAAGCCATCAGTACCTTCAATAAATTGAAAAAACTTTTTTGGGATTATTTCAGCCACTGAAATTAAATATAAGTCATAGTCTTTTTTTTCTTTAACCTTTTCAGTTTGAGAATCAAAGAACTTTTTGAAATAATTTTTAAAATATATTATCTGCCTTTTTTTCTCCATCATCAAAGTTAACTAATAATGGAACAATTCCCAAAATATTATTTATCAGGATTAAGTTTTTTTAAGCTATAATAGACCGCCCTTACTTAGTTCTACTTTTTTGAAAAACGTATGCTAAAAGAATTTCATTTACCATGAGTTATTCTTAAGATTTAACAATTTCTTGAGTCTATGATAATTAAAAATGTTCCTCCCTTCCATCCTTTTGGACGGGTTCCAAAAATAACCCAGTAGTTATCAATTAAGTAGGCTTCATAAGGTCTTTGTTTTATAATATTATCTTTACCATAAATACTAAAAAGTATAGGTTCAGCTATGTTAATGGCAGTAGCACTATCTTTTATTATTGTTCTTTTATAGTCAATCACATTATGCTGTGACTTGTCTATTAGAGAAGACTTTAATTCCGATTTGGCAAACTTTTTACCATGAAAAACTTTATTATTATTTTTCTGACCAAACGCTATAAAAGTAAAAGTCAAAAAAAAATTATACAAATAATAACTTTGAAAATTTCATTTTTTATTCTCCTTAATTATAAGATTTTTTTTAAATTATCTTTTGATATTTATTCTCATAAGCAAAGCATATAAATTCTTCATCTTCTTTTTGGTCCAATCTTGTTAAATTACATAAAATTTCTTCGTTTGGGTCATCGTCCTTTATACAAGACAAGCACATAACAGGTTTAGGATATAAATCAGGGTTTAATTCATTACCGTCATCGCCAAAATATCCATTCATACTCAAACCCAATCTATTTCCTATAAAATCCATACATTGCAATACCTGCAGCTACAGCAACATTCAAGGATTCTGAGCCGCCTCCTTCAATGCGAAATTCTTTAGTTAAGATTTTCAAAACCGATGGAGATATCCCTTTTGCTTCGTTGCCAAATACAAGCCCATACTTGCTTTCAGGAGAAATATCTTCTAATTTATTATTGGTTCTCAACGTAGCTCCATATATCAAATGCTTTAGGAAATTATCACGAAGATAATCTGCAAGCCTGCTAACGTAAATAACTGAACAGCGAAATAATGAACCCATAGTCGAGCGCACCGTTTTGGGATTGTATTTATCTGCGCAGTTATCCGAAAGAATAAGCTGCTTAAAGCCGAACCAATCAGCAGTCCTGATTATGGTTCCAACATTGCCCGGGTCCGAAATGGAATCTAACGCAATAAAATTTTCTGTTCTAATTGGCTTATCTTCTTTTATTTTTACCAATGCAAAAATACCTTGCGGATTTTTTGTATCGCTTAGACTTTGGAACTGCTTTTCGTGTGCCGAATAAACTGAAATACCGCGCTGGGCAAAGCTTTCAGCAATATTATTTACGTTATCGGTTGCTCGTTCCCGAAGAACAATAAATTCGGTTTCATAAGTACTGGAGAGTAGTTCCGAACATATTTTCTCCCCTTCGGCAAGAAATAAATTATGCTGCTGGCGGTATTCTTTTTTGCGAAGCGTGCGAATCAGGCTTGCTAATTTATTCGATACTTGCAATGTGTACATTTGTTATTCTAATTTATTAAGTAATTCTAATTTTTACTAAATTGCAAAATTATATTTGTATTGTAAAATAATGATTTAATTAATCTGCAATATGGTAGAAAAATTTCTCAAATTATTGACTGAACTTGAAATTCAGCAAATCAAATATGTATTGATTGGAGGTTATGCGGTTGTATTGCATGGCTATTCAAGATTTACAGAAGATATTGATATAGTATTGGATAGTTCTGACGAAAATATAGAAAATTTCAAAAATGTTTTAAAGAAATTATATTCCGACCCTTCTATTGATGAAATCACAATAAATGAGCTAATTCAATATCCCGTACTTCGATATGGAACACCCGACGGATTTCACATTGATATAATAATAAAATTAGGAGAGGCTTTTAATTATGATAATATTGAATATGAATTAATAGAGGTTAATGGAGCAAATGTAAAAGTAGCAGATGCTGAATCTTTATTTAAAATGAAGAAAGACACAATGCGTCCATCTGATGAAATGGATGTATTATATTTAAAAGAAATTATCAGGAAGAAAAATTCATGAGCCTGCAGAAATTCAAAACAATCGAGGAAGCACGCGAGGCGCTTTATTGTTTCGAGCCTGATGAAGAATATTTCGAACGGGTCAGGAAGTTTTTTGAATTAGCATCCAAACTGGTGATTAACCGCGAGGAACCCGGCATCCATAAATTCAGGTCATTTCAGGAATTCAATGAATATAAAGAAAAATTAAGAATTACAACAATCAACAAAGAACCCCACCCTAACCCTCCCCGAAGGGGAGGGAACATGTAACTACCTTATTTTTCAATTCCCTCCCCTTCGGGGAGGGTTAGGGTGGGGTTCTTTGTATAATTTAATAAGGAATTTATTATTTTAATATTGACCAGGATTAAGGAATGATATCTTTGAATTCACATTAGTCACCTTTATTTCCCCTGACCCATATTCAATCGCCTTGCAAGCTCCATTACCGCATCGACATAATCATAACTATTGTTATATAGAAAAACAGCTTGCCTGCGAGCATCTAACGAGTCGTTCCATCCGTGAGCCTTTAAATAGTTACCAACACTGAAAACGGCATCATCCAAATCGAAAAGATTTACTCTGCCGTCACCATTTCCGTCAATGCCCCATTTCACATAGCTGGAGGGGAGGAATTGGCAGAGCCCGAAAGCGCCAGACCAGGAACCAAAAAGTTCGCCGGGCCAAATCGGTGAAAACTTCCTGAGTTGAGCCAAAGCCATTAATTCGTTTAAAGCCCATTCGGATTTCTTCAATGCACGGCGTTTTATTTTTTCTTTCAATTCGGGTAGTTCCGCTTTATCCCCATTGAAATTAATGTCTAATTCACTTACATTTAATTCGATATTCATTGGCTGGTCTGCCATTGCTGTACTAAAAAAAACGCTTGGAACATGATAGTCGCCTGTTATTTTTCCAAATTTTGTTTCAATCCATAATATTGCTGTAATTACTTCTTTAGGGACATTATGATTTTCCTCACATTCAGCAAGAATTTTCCTGTTTCTTCTGAGGAATTCACGACAGCGGCGAACAGAGGAATTCGAATAATTTGCAGAATAGTCAATTTTTTTGAGAAATCCGGAAACGTTAATTTTAATAAATTTTTCATTGAATTGCGTTCTGTAATCCGAAATTAATAAATTAAGAAATGATGTATCCATGCCTCTTTTGAGTAATTTTGCAATAACCGGACTAAATAAATTGCTTTTTTGCTTCCGTCCGTCAGATAGCGATGATGTCTGTGAAATTCTGTTTGGCGTTCCAATTAACAAAGGCAGCCAAATTATAAAAACGGAAATTGTCATTTGCCATGCTATTTTGCTATTAAACTTCATATCTCCGCTCTGTGCGCTGTCAATCCACATTAATAATTCGGTTTATTAATCAATATAATTAATTGTGATGATTACCGATATTCCCATATCAATAACATAATCGTTCACTCTATCGTTCCAATGGAAAAATAGAAGTTTACAAAATAACAAAACAATATCAAATGAAGAAAATTTTGAAGAAATTATTTTGGATATTTTAATGACAAGTACAATTTAATCATACTCAATCAAGGATGATTGAGCTACTAATCAATTGATGTTGGTAGAACAATCATCCCTGATTGTTTATTTTTATTCTTAAATATTGCTAATTTTGAAATATTTTACTTCGTACTTTTCGATATATTTTTTTCCACGCGTACAAAAAGCCATATTACTGTATGGCAGGTGCTTCTTAACCAACAGCACAATCTCCCTTCTCAATTCAGGATATTTGTCGGATATTCTATCCATTATCTCAAGTGAGTAGCATTTCTGACCGGGTTTTGCTGTATGGGAATCAAGTAGAGCGAAGCAATAATTCATAAGCTGCTCTAATTCTTTTTCGGACTGCGGTAAGGGAATAACAATGAAGATATGAAGCAGGTTCATAATTATAGAATCATCCGTTGATGATATAAGCTCCATTAAAAATCTTTTTTTTAATTTTTCTGCCAATCGAGGCTCCTGTGCAAAACAGTGGTAGAGGACTCGGGCTGACCGTTGAGAGTATTTCCCTTTTTTTGAAAAAGTAAATTCAACAAGAGATGGGATAAGTTGTGGATTTTTCAGAATATAATCCCGGGCGGCTATGGTACCCACTTTCGAGCTGTCTTTTAATAATTTTTCCCATTCCATAATATTAATTGTCTGAACCTTGATTTTTATGATTTAATTGATTACTATCTCCGGTTTTATCACTTTCCCAAATTTAAAAATCGAAAAAAAAATCAAATAAATCATAAAAATCAAGTAAATCACAGTTCAGACAATAAAATTTCTTATAAAAACGGAATTTTTGTAACAATCGCATTGAATCGCTTGCCGCGCGCCTCGATTTCGATTTTCGAACCTTCCTGAATAAAATCTATCTCTACATATCCCATTCCAATTCCTTTATTCAGGACCGGTGATATATTGCCGCTCGTAACGACTCCAATCTCACGTTCGCCTGAGAATATTTTATAATGATGGCGGGGGATAAATTTCTCAGCTTCAACTGTAAAACCGACCAAACGGCGCTTCAGTCCTTCGGTTTTTACTTTATTCAGTACATCGCTTGCGTTGAATTGTCCTTTCGAGAGCTTGGTAATCCAACCCAATCCGGCTTCCAAAGTATTAGTGGTTTCGTCAATATCGTTACCATAGAGGCAATAACCTTTTTCGAGCCGCAATGTATCGCGGCATCCCAAGCCAACCGGCTCTATTCCGAATTCCTGACCGGCTTCGAATACCTTTTCCCAAATCATGGTTGCTACCGATACATCCCCTCGGAAATAAATTTCAAATCCCAGTTCGCCGGTATAACCAGTGCGGGAAAGAATCATATCGATTCCGGCAAGCGCTCCGGTTTTGAAATTATAATATTCAATATCCGATAAATCGACGTGAGTTAGCTTTTGAAGTGTCTTGAGGCTGTCCGGTCCCTGAATGGCAAGTAAATTTACTTCATCTGTTTCATTTTTCACTTCAACTTCGAAGCCTTCGGTATTATTTATGCACCATGCAAAATCCTTATCGATATTAGCGCCATTGACTACGAGCATGAACCAATCGCCCATGCAGTACACCAATAAATCATCGACTATACCGCCATCGGGCAGGCACATTGCAGAATATTGCACTTTACCCTCTGATAACTTCGATGCGTCGTTTACAGTGATTTTTTGTACGTAGGATAAGGCATCCTTACCACGTACTTCGAATTCACCCATGTGGGATACATCGAATACACCAACTTTGCTTCGAACAAGATTATGCTCATGTATAATTCCGGTTGGATATTGGATTGGCATTTGATAGCCGGCAAATTCTACCATCTTGCCGCCGGCTTGTTTGTGAAGTTCGTTAAAAGCTGTTAATTTCATAATTCTTCCAAATAAATAAAAATAATTTGTTAGGAACAAAAAAATAAAATTAACAAAAATATTAATACGTTGTCTGAACCTTGATTTATTGCTGAATTCTGAATTCTGAATTTTTAATTTATAATTCAGAATTCAGCATTCAGCATTCAGAATTCAGCATTCTGCATTATATCATGGTTCGTACAATTTTACTGCTTGTCAAAGGTCATTTTACATGAAAGTTCTTGTTTCATGGCTGTCATATTGACTGTTCCTGTAATTGATTTACTATCGGAAGAAACTGTTCCATTAAAAAAGGTTGCATCATGAGTAGAGTCTTTTGCATATAGAATTAATGTATGTTGAACGAGGGTTCCGGTCAACAGGTAAGTAGTATCTTTGGGTTGAACAGTTGCAAATCTGATATTGGCATGCGCCGTTCCGGTTATTTTGCCGGCAGAATCTATCAAAGTCAAGATGATTGTTGTTGATGTGCTTTCGTTTACTTTTCCTTCGCCGGACCAAGTACCATTAATATTTACGGGCGAATTATCTTGGCTGCTGTCCGAGCAACCTATTATATAAAATAAAAATAAAATTAATAAAAAAAATTCCGTATACTTTTTCATAAAAACCTTTTTGCAAAATTTCATTACCTACAATAAACAAGATTTAATGCTGAATGCTGAATGCTGAATTCTGAATGCTGAATTTTTTATTTATAATTTATAATTCAGCATTCAGCATTCAGCATTCAGCATTCAGCATTTCTGAGAATACAAAGTTACATAGAAATCCCAGGAAAATGAAATATTTTATTTATTAAAGAAAAATTGTTAAATTGAAAAAATTAATGAATATTAATAATTATTTAAAATAATGAAAATAAATATATTATTTGTTGACGACGATGCTGACGCTTTGGAGTTCTATAAAAAGCTATTGGGAAGTATGAATGGTGATTGGATGCAGTATTATGCGTTAAGTGGAAATGAAGCCCTCGAAATCATGCAGGGTAATAATATCGACGTCATTGTTGCCGACCTTAGAATGCCCCAAATGGATGGAGTTGAACTCCTTACTACTGTTAAAGAGAAATACCCCCATGTCTTGAGACTTGTACTATCTGCACACGAGGATGAAATGAAAGCCATCCGTTCCATAGGCGTTGCTCATCGATTCATGCTCAAACCATGTGATATTCAGGAATTGAAGGAGAAAATACAGCGCTCTTTTCAATTGAGAAATTATATACAGAATGATAAAGTTATCGCCGTTATTAATAGTATCGGTGAACTGCCGACTATTCCAAAAATTTATCATAGAATTGAAGAAGAACTACGTAATCCGAACTCTTCAAGTGAGACCATTGCAAATATTATTGCCGGAGATATAGGACTTGTTACAAAAATAATGAAAATTGTAAATTCAAGTTTTTTCGGATTTCAAGGCAGAATTACAAATCTCAGCCAGGCAATTATCCTTCTTGGTTTAAATATTTTAAAAGCACTCATTATTCATTATTATATATATTCGACAAGCAAGACAACGCCTGCTCAAAACCGTTTCATAGAAGAATTAAGCGAGCATAGCCTATTGGTAGCCAATTATGCCAAAAAGATTGCTATCCTCGAAGAATCCGATAAATTAACAATAGATGATTCGTTTATGTCGGGAATTCTGCACGATATTGGGAAATTGGTTTTGTTGAATCTGCCGGATTATGAAGCAGATGTTGGTAGCTGTATGGTTTCAGGTAATCTTACTTTCCAGGAAGCCGAGTTCGAGGTTTATGGTTTCACCCATAACGAAGCCGGAGCCTACTTATTGGGACTTTGGGGGCTGCCGGAAATTCTCATCGAAGTTGCATTATATCATCATGAGCCTTCGAAGTTGAAATCGAATCATTTTACAGCCGTTACCGCTGTCCATGCGGCAAATATTTTTGCAAAGCAACCAACGGATACCTTGAAGAAGGTAACCAGCAGCAGTATGTTCAACCTTTTCCCAAAACTTGATGTTTCTTATTTATCAAATTTGAATTTAAAAAATAATATTATCGATTGGCTCAAATAATTCTGCACTGGTAATCAAATATTAATATAACAATTGAAAGCCCGCATAGATATTAGTTATTTTGGACTTTGTTAGCTTTTGTTTCAATTTATTTTCTACCTGACAGTAAGAAAAATAAATTACTCTCAAGGAGAGTTCTATAAAATTAGAATTATCATTCCTGCCGATACAGGAATCCCCTGCTGGAGCGGTTCTGTGGATTACTGAATTTACAGGAATGACAATTTTTAGAATCCTCTCAAATATTAATTATAACAAATTTTAAATTTTTCTAAGTATTTATTTGATTTTTCGATAAATTCTTTTATTTTTGCACTATATAAATTATTTTTATATATAGTAGAAAAAAATAATTTTTGATAAGACTGAAATCTAAAATTATTAAATCTAAAATAAAGGAGTAAATATGTACACATCAATCAGCGACTTCAGGGAGGATTGGCAAAACGAAGCAGAACTGACTCTGAAAATTTTCGAGAAGCTGACTGACGAAACTCTAAGCGTAAAAATCCATCCGAGCGTGCGAACTCTTGGCAGATTAGCTCAACATTTAACATTATCGATATCTGAAATGCTCGGTACAAGCGGAGTCGATATTGAAACTCCAACCGCAGAAGATGTTAAAACATTAACCGTTGCAGGTATTATTACCGATTACAAGAAGTTTACTACGATGGTCATCGATATAATCGGCAACCATTACAACGACGGTAATCTTAATGATGAAATTAAAATGTACGGGGAGCTCTGGAAGCGAAAGGATGTTCTTTACGGATTAATTAAACACCAGATTCATCACCGCGCCCAGATGACCGTTATTATGCGTCAGGTTGGATTGCAGGTTGTTGGTATCTATGGTCCGACCCGCGAGGAATGGGAGCAATTCAAAATCCCTGCTGAAGAGTGATAAAATAATTTCTTTTTGAATTATTAAATTATGATATAAAAAAGCAACTAAAATTCAAATAAAATTATAACCCCTTATTCCACTCAAATATTGGAATAAGGGGTTTCTTATATTAAAGAAGGAATTAAACTATTATTCTCTATCTTTTTGCCCCGTGACATTTGTAACAAAGCTTACTACCAATGAATTTATCGATTCCTCCCGGATGAATAAAATCAATTTCACCTTTCTCATTCATGGTATTTACCTGACCGTTCGGAGCCTTCTGTTCTATTATTGAATGGCAGATATTGCAATCGGAGGATAGCACTTTGCCTTCAGGGGTCTTATGATTACCATCGTGGCAACGGAAGCATCCGGGACTATAAAGATGTCCGATATTATTAGGAAATTTTCGCCAGGAAACACCGTTTTCCGGGAAATAATTACGGAGGTATATCTTATTAAGTTGGTCTATCGTACTAAGTATGGAACTCTTTTTTTCTCTCAATACAAGGGGGTAATTATTATCGTAAAATTTCCAGATGAAGTTTTTAATGTCATTATAAGCAGTCATCCTGCTTGTTGCGTGCCCTTCGAGTGCCTGGACAGATAAATTTTTAATATAAGGAATAGTGCGGTCGATTTTACCAAGAGACATGTATGTATTAACAATTTTATTCGGTTGATAGAAAACGTGGGATTGCCTGTTATGGCAGTCCATACAATCCATAATACGGAAATTCTGTTCTTTAAGCGAATCATCGGGAATTTTTACTTCCGAATCGCGATAAATTATTTCCTTTCCGGTTTGAAGGTTCCTGGATTTAATCACCGGAATACTCATTCGCTCTTTATCGGAAGCATAATAAGCAACTTCATTGGTCATAATCATATGCCAGTGAATACCGGCATTATTACCCAATTCCTGAGTTCCTCCCCCGATTTTTATATGCATTGCTAACTTTGTTTCCGTATTCTTTTCATCGCTTGTAAAGAAGTCAAAAACCATTTTTTTCTCACTATAAAACTGCCTTATCCAATGGCACTGTTCGCAGGTTTGTTCGTTTGGTCGAAGATTTGTAATTGGGGTAGGAATAGGTTTTGGAAATTTATTGAAAAACGTCGAATATACCTGGGATATACCGGAAAGTTTACTTTTTTCCGACCAGCTTGCGTTAGGATTTATATGGCATTTAACACAACCAACACGGGAATGCGGGGAATCCATATAAGCAGTATAAACCGGTTCCATAACCTTATGGCATGTATTACCGCAGAAATCCTCAGTATTTGTATAATCGTATGCTTTCATTGTACCAATAACCGAAAAAGCCGCCATAGTTGCTGCTCCAACTACGAAGAATAAAGTTGCTACCTGATGCTTTGTATTGTTCAAATCTATTATCGGGAGCTTTCTTTCATGCCCCTTATCGATAAGCAATTTCCTGTTTTCAATGAACATACCAATTATTACAAGTAAGATTCCTAATAACATAATCGAGGGCACTAAAACGAATGTGATTATACCCATGTATGCTTTGGTATATTGCGAGAAAAAGTCCAGCACCAATAAAAATAATGTTACCAGCGAACCGATAATGGCTGTAAATGTACCTGAAACAGTAAGAGGATTGTAGAACACGATTGGTAAAAGTCTTTTACGTTTGCCCGATTGAAGTCTGTCTAAAGCATATTCGTCAATATCCGTATCGGTATCCTGGGTAAGATGCCAGCCATTCAACATTGAATGAAATAATTCGCTAACGGTATGACCCGTTGTACCAAGATAGATATGAGCCAGCATAAAAACACTAAGGAAGAATCCGACTACTATATGAAGGATTGCCATAGGCCAAATTCCACCCATTCCTAAGAATTCATCCGGCGATAATTCCGGGAACAGCATAAGCCAGCCGGTAAGAATTATAACCGGCATCATAATCCCCATAACGCCAATGTATGCTAATTGCTGCATAGGATTGAATTTATGATTTACCGCAGGATGGAATGGCTTCTCCTCACCGCTGAAGATTCCAAGCAAATAATATCTCGTTTGCATGCGGATGCTGCCGATAAGCCCGCGAAATTTCGGAATGTAATTTTTATAATTTCCGGAAAATAAAGATTTGATAATATAAAATAAATAGACAACACTAAGCAATATACCTGCTGTATTATGCGCAAACATCGAAATCTGAAATGATACAAAAATCGAATTAGCTTCCGAATAATGAAGACTAATCCCGGATACAATCAGAACCAAAAACAGAAAAGCGTTAAGCCAATGCCAGAATCTAACCCAAAACGGATACAACATTATTTTCTTCATTATTTTCCCCCTCTTTTGAAGTACCATCTTAATAAACCGTGAAAACCTGCGCCGAACATTACTAATGCTGCTATAACGATGCTCATTGTTTCCAGGAGGACATTCCTGGTAGAGCCTACAACGTAAGCATTGCTAAGAAGAACCCCATTAATCCAACCGAATTTCTCGCGTGAGGTCTGCTTCTCATGCTTATAAAGCTTAGCCATTAATACTGAATTCTGGGTATGACACTCTTCGCATTTTTTTATAGTTTTCTCAGGTGGTAAGATATTATGAGACAGGTTTGGCGGAGCATAGGATGAATGGCAATCAACACATCGAACCGTCTCCCAGTGCGATGCTTTGTTGGGCAGCCAATCATGAGCCTTCGCAACGGTATTGAGCTTATATTTCTTCATTAATTTTTCATCGGCGTGGCAGGCAATACAGAATACCATTTTATTCCGGACTACCGTGCTGTGTTTAATATGACTTTCCTCGAAGACTCTCGGCGGGACATCGGGCAAAGGTTTTATATCATGCTCACCGTGACAGTAGGTGCAGCCAGGTGCATCAGGATTGTACTTCATAAGTGCTGTACCGTGAATGCTGCTCGTATATTCCATGGAAATAGAAACATGGCACTTGCCGCATAGCTTCGGTACGTTAAATTGATTGATTTTTGATTCCGCAGCTTCGGCTTTTTGAAGATTATGTGCTCCATGGCAATCAATACAGGTTGCAGCTTCCTTTTTTCCTTTCAGGATTGCCGAACCGTGTACACTCGACTCATATTTGACGAGTGTTTTAGCGAAAGTACTCTTCACATTCGGATTATTCAAGTGACAATCTAAACATAGCCGCTCCTGGTTAAGTTTTAGCTGAGCTTCCGGAAGGTCATAACCCTTCGTAACAGCTTTACTATGGCAATAAATACAGGTTGGTACGGTTTCATTCTTCTTGCTTTCGGCAAAGTGATGTTCCGATTTGGCTTGCTCATCAGCTTCTTCTTTATGACATGCACCGCAGGAAACAGTCAGTTTTGTACGATAGAACCTTGAAGATGGATTTTTAGGCGATACGACATCGTGTTTACCGTGACAATTTTTACAATTTGCAGTTACTTCGCCTGGCTTACCTATGTTTTTTGCCATTGTTGGGTGGTATGGGTGACGTTCAGCAACGTTTTTATGACAATTGATACAATTAATCGGTTCGATTTTTTCCTTATGGGGTACAGCATCAGCATCAAACTTTTCATGACAATCCACGCATTTTAATTTTGCATGTGGGGAACGTGCGAGTACGAATTTCTTCACAGTTAGCGAAATTGTCTTTCCATTTTTATCCATAGTTATTGCAGGGTCACTATGGCACTCAAGACACGCATCGTTGCTTTGGCTGAATGTTTTAGCCGCGGAAAAGAAAATTGTGAAGAAAATCACAGTAATGAATTTAACTAATCTCATTTTCATATTTCTATAAATCACAAAAAAAATTAATTGATGTATAATATAATTTAAGATGCTTCTAAAAACTACCGAATTGTCAATCCTGCCGATGCAGGAATCCCCTCCCATAACAATTCAGGAGATTCCTGCATTCGAGGCTGTGTAAAAACTTTCAAAGAAGGAATAATGTCATTCTGAACGAAGTGAAGAATCCAGAAGCCGCATTGGGACTGGATTCTTCACTTCGTTCAGAATGACATTCTATTTGACTTTTCACACAACCTCATTCGGTGGAATGACTTTTTTAGAACTACCTTTTAATTAATGACCTAATCTCAAATTTAACATCGAACCTAAAAATATTTATCATAAGAAATTTGCATTTTTTTCAACAAATCAATCAACAAAAATATTTTTCCCAAAAAACTGAGATTTAATCTATTTTGGTTATATTGGTACTTGTACCGGCAATACAAATTACTACCAAAATTATTATATATCTCTAATACCAAATTAAATAAATTTCATATAAATTGGAAAGAAAACTCGGATTTTATACCAACAAATTGTGGTTATTTATTCATTTTTCACAGTTTGTACACAATTTGTTGTAATTTACAGAACAAACTTAATCCGACATCATGAATTGAAAAAAATAATTTGTCTTTAATCGGATTTTTCAATTTTATTTATTTTTAAAATGATAAGAGCTTATTATTCTAAGACTCGATTGAGGGATAATTATCAGGCTTAAAAATCTACTTTTTGCCTCTAAGAAGCATTTTTTTAATAGATTCTATACTCTTCTTTTCTGCTTCATTGTATTGCTGAATAGTTTTTTCGGGAGCCGCGGCAGTACTTTGTGCATCGCTGGGTTTCTTTGTTTCGGCTTCGAATCCGCCTTTTATATGGGCTTCGAAATCAAATTCTTCGTCGTCCTCGCTACCTTCCATCGAACCTTCGAAGGCTTCTCCTTTGGCTATAGCTTCCAATTTATCTTTACCGAATACTGCAACCAATTTTTCATAAACTGTTGACCTTGTAAAAGGTTTGGAAATAAATCCCGCTGACCCGCTTTTAACGGCAATAGTAAGATTTTCGATATCCGATAAAGCAGATACCATTAAGACAGGAATTCCTTTGGTTAATTTTATGGATTTCAGGATACGTAAAGATAAATGTCCGGATAATTCCGGCATTAAAATATCACAGATAATAAGATCGGGTGTATTCTCAACTGCAAGACCAATGCCGTCGAATCCATTGGCAGCCAGGATTACTTTTTTAAAGCCATAACTCTGCAAAGTCTTCGAGAGTATTCTCTGCATCCAGACATCGTCGTCGATTATTAAAACACTATATTCAACCATAATACACCGAAATTATTAAGAACCCACATTCTCTTCATCTTTGACCTGCAGGGAAAAAATCAAAGATGGCGCTTCTATTTGTTCGGAATTCTGATTTTCAAATTTCATTCCGGACTTAGAAAGAGCCGTTTTGAAAGCAGATAACTCTGTTTTGGCAGCGTTTCGATTCATCTCGATGATTTTATCGAAAACCTCCTTACGGTGAATCGGGATTGTCTTCGGGGCTTCTATTCCCAGACGGACAGTTCCGCGGTCGAAACTCAGCACGGTTATTTTCACTGAGGAGCCTACCGTTATTACTTCACCTATCTTCCTTGATAACACGAGCATCTGTGTCTTTCCCTATGTCAAATTCTTTAGAAAAAATACATTTTGTAATTAGCAAAAACCTTGCCGATTCATACTACCTCATTATTTTTTTTGTATTACATAATTAGGAGAATACCGGTCTGAAGGTAGTATTACCTGCTGCCCAACCTGTTCAGGCACATCCAATAATATAGGAGCCTTTAGGTTTGCAGTCATCAATCCACCTGCATCGGCTAAAGTTATTACAACAAATATAACATTTTTATTCACATCGAAAAACCTTCCCGGCTCATACGTTAAGTCAATAAACCATGGACTTAAAAGAGGAAATCCAATCTCGGGTTGCTCGATGGATAGCAGCCATTTGAAAGGTGCGGTATCTTCATCACTAATCAATACGAATTCCCTTAAATCTTCAAATCCTAGAATACCGTTATCAAAACGGAATATATGTTCCGTGTTAACTTCCAATTCACCGAATTGACCTGTTTTAATTACCTTCGTATTTTTCACTTCTGCTTCCATCTTTTAGTAAACCCATTATTAACTTACAGCACAAAATTACAAATATATGATATTATTTCATAACAATTTAAAATTATTTCAGTTTATTAAGTGTTTCGTCGTTTAGGTTATTAGGAATAACCTATAAACCTTAATTCCTAACAGGCTATCAGCCTACAGCCTATCAGCCTTTTGTTCATTCGAATAACCCTTATTAGATGGCGAATCCGAGGCTTTTTTCGTGATTGTTAATTCTACCCGCCTGTTATCGGATTTCCCTTGCCCGGTAGTGTTTTCCCTGATTGGTCTATTCGAACCGAAAGCCCTGATAGTTATATCATTTTCGTTTATTCCCCCGGATATTAATTTTTTAGCCACACTTATTGCCCTGCTGGCTGATAAATGCCAATTACTTTGGAATTTGCCTGTTTTTATTTTATCCGAATCCGTATGCCCATCAATTATAACCTGATATGAATTACCGGAAAATAACTGACAGAGGGAATCGAGAACGTCGGCTTTGCTAATCAGCAAATCGGAATGTCCGGATTTGAAAAGCAGTGGGTCGGAAATTAAAATAGTCAGGCTGTCTTTGCCGGTATTGATTCTTACCGTACCATCCCTGATAAATGTTTGCAGGGAACTTTTAAGCTGGCTATCGACAAGTGCCATAGGCATACTTGAAGTTTGGGGAAGAATCGGGTCCGGCAGTTTATTCTCAGGCTTTTCTACATTGCCGTTAGTCTTGCTGCTGAAATTAAAATATTGCGAGAAAGCTGCGGATAATTTTTTATACTTGGATTCATCTACATGGGCAGATGCGTATAGAACAACAAATAGACCTAATAAAAGGGTAATTAAATCGGAGTAGGTTAATAAAAACCTGTCTGTTTGCGCCGCTCCCTGGCTATATTTTTCGTCCTTGTTCAGCAAATTTTCAATTATTAAGTTTTAAGGATATTTCAAATTGTCTTTTAATATTCGTGACATATTTAAAAGTATTGACATGTCATTCGTAAGCGAAGTGAAGAATCCAGTCACAATACCGTTACTGGATTCTTCACTTCGTTTACGAATGACATTCTTCTTTTTATAAACATTTCAATCATCATAATTACAAAAAACTAACTTTTCAACTATCCTCAATTAAAATCGCATTAATTACGATTAATTTTTATTTTCAAATTTCGTGCCAATGCACGCAGACAATAGGAACGAATTACTTTAATTATTATTTTTTAATAATCTAATAATTAAATAATAATGCAAAATACAATTATCGGTTCATATTTCCAAATATTAAATGAAAAAATAATCATAATAATAGTTTAATAACTACTCTTGCCTTTTTCGAAATATTATTTCCTTATCGGTTTGTTTAAATTCAATATCGAATAAATCAAAAACTGTTTTTCTTCCTATTATCATTTCTTCCGAATCAGGGTCTTGAAGCCATGCGAATGTGTTTACAAATGAATGTCCGTTAATATCAATTTTTTGTTCGCGCAATAAGAATGTAACATCGCCTCCGATTCCTTCTATTGTTTGAAGTGTTTCATGAAAACCCACTTCGAATCCAAGGCTTTTACCCATATTATAATCTATAGCTGAGATGTCAGCACCACTATCAATTAGCATATTCTGAATCTCAAAACTTTCATCCGGAAGAAAAAATTTAACAGGATAAAAAGGCTCCCAGAGGTCCTTCCTCATGCTTTTAATTTTTAATGTCATAATCCGTAATTGTTGTGGATTTTTCGGTACGGTATGAGAGAAATATTCTATACCGGAATTTTTCATTTTATCGCGCATTTCCTGATAATTGTTCGCAATTTCTACAATTTTATCACCTGATATAGCGACAATTTTTCCCCAGTAAATCCGGTTGTCAAATATTTCTTTTTGCCAATCTGTTTTCATTTCGTTTTCCCTTAATTTGAAATATTATTAAATGACTTTTAATAATCAAATTTATTTTCAAATAAAAACATGAATAATTATTTTTCCCAATCAATGCAACTTTTTCGCTCCTTATGCTTCTATTACCTATAAGAGGATGTAAAATTAATATTGGCGCCGATGAAAATTATTACAATCTAATTAACAAGGCTAAGAGGCTGTAGGCTGAAAAATTATGAATTATGAATGCTGAATGCTGAATTGAAATAAGTAGTAATCTTTTATAACTTATAACTTGCATTTGACAGCCTAAATACCTAAATAAAAAAAGAATTAAATGACAGTAAAAGAAAAGCAGGAAACATTTCTCGTGGCATTCGAGCCGGTCAGGCAGCAGTTATCCGGATACTGCCGGGCGCTTACGAGAAATTACGAAGAAGCACGCGATACGGCAAGTGAAGCTATCGCTGCATCATACTCGAACTTTGAAAATATAAAGAACCGCGCAAGTTTTATGGCGTACCTTTTCAAAACGGCAAAGCGAATCTGCATTCGGCGACGCTGGCGCAGCCGCATCTTCGACCCATACAACGAAGAAGCGGCAGAGAAAATCCCGGCAAATTCAACTCAAACTGATTTGAATTATGACGTGGAAATGTTATATGCAGCTATCCGTCAACTGCCTGCCAAACAAGGCGAAGCTATTGTGTTATTCGAAATATCCGGATTTTCGATTGATGAAATAACTAAGATTCAGGGCAGTTCGCTCTCGGCAGTGAAATCCCGCCTGAAACGCGGCAGGGAAAAGCTGAAAGAAATGCTGACTGATACAGTAGAAACGGAGACAAACAGAAATAACGGAACTCCGAAAGAAGCAAAAGATGATGAGGTCTCAATAGTCGGTACAAAGGAAGAATGTCATTCTGAACTTGTTTCAGTATCCGGCACTGGTGGGCTATTTGGAAGTTAAACAAGTTATTATTAATAACAATTACAGTATAAAATAAAACAAATTAAATCAAGCAATATTTGAATGAAAATTAGATTAATAAATAAAACTAAGAGAAACCCCCTAACCCCCTTTGAAAAAGGGGGCATGAGAGTTCCCCCTTTTTCAAAGGGGGTTAGGGGGTTTCTCAATAATTTTGAAAAAACAATTACTTTGTGAGTTGAAAATGAATAATGACAATATAAATCTCGACAAATATTTTGAACAGGCTCGCTCCGAGCAGGCGATTATCTCGAAAGATGAAGCGCGCAATCTCGTCGTAAGCGCCTCGGGGAAATATGTCCAACATCTGGCAGATGTTGGACATCTAACTCATTCTTATAAACCTAAATTAATCAAAGGAATCAAACCCATGAATATAGTATATGCAGCAATCACAACGGCTGCAGCAGCAGGATTCATTGCCTATAATACTTTGCTGCCGCCTGAAAAATTCACTCCGAATACCGCTTCCAAAACAACAACTGCCGTAAAAGATGTCCAACATCCGGTAGTGCCTAAAGATGTCCAACATCCGGCAGATGTTGGACATCTGGAATCTTTGAAAGATGTCCAACATCTCGGAGATGTTGGACATCTAAAAACCGATAATGATGAATCAACAAATGAACGGCAAAGCCCCTGCCCAACACCCAGTAAAGTCGATATTAAGGGAGTTCAGATAATAGAACTATCCCCGAAGGAACTCGAAAACCTCGGCATTAAAGTAAACTTCGATGAAACGGAAGGCGGCAAGCTGACTTATTGGGTTGCCGGTAAAGATAAGGCTCATCCATTTACTGTTTTCGTCAAGGGTGGCGTAAGTTTAGACCCTTGGGCGAACTATAATGTAACCGAACAGGTTAAAGTAAGCTTTTCACCCCGATTGATAACCGATAATGCCGGCAACCGCAGGATTGAATCACTACCGGATGAAGAAGAAACAAATAATAGCATCATTCAAGCGAATTATGCTGATGAAACAACAACCAAAAGCTCGGTTTTTGATGCTAAAAACAATATCAAGCTTGAGAAATACGAATCTAAACCTCGAACACCAAATGATAATACTACTTATGTTAATAGTACATTTTTTACAGATGGAGAAAAAGTTAAGGGTAAGGTAATTAAAGTTTTAGCAGATGATTCTAATTCTCAAAAGGTTTTGAAAGTAAATCATTCCGACAATGATAATACGTCGGTTGTCACATCAACAATTTATTCAACAGTAAACGATATAAACGAAAATGACTCAACAAAATATATCGCCAAAATAAATGTTTCAAAAAATGAGAATTCCCAAAATAAAGATAAACAGGTCGAAACATATAGTTTTCATCAAACCGCACCGGTAATTATAGTCGAACAAAATAATGATATTGGGAATACTGATGGGAGCAATAATAACACAGTAATAGTAAATGGAATAAATAACTCAAATTCGAATGCTTCTTCAATAGCGATGATACAAAGCACACCAACAACGGCAAATCAGAAAAATCAAGGCATAGCAATAAGAAAGCATACACAAGAAAATATAAGTTCCGTCGGTTCAGATGATAATAAAGGTAAAATTTATTATAATATAAATGGTGAGTGGGTTTCAAGAGATACAATAATTGAACGGGACTTTGATGATATGCAACTCGATATAGCAGCCTTGAATCAAGAGAACGATGATAGTAAAATTATCGTCGAATCATTAGATAATACAGATGACAACACCGGAACAAAGAATATTCACAAAACTATTCGCCTAAAGCTAAGAGGAATCGAATTGAAAACCGATTCCATAAGGAAATCTATAAATATTTGTATTGATTCTCTGAATAAACACAAATGTTCGCTCGATTCCACGAAAAAGCAATTTTGTATTATTGTCAACGATAGTATCGTTAAATTAAATACTCCAATCCATGGTGGACACAACAGATTTAAGGGGTTCGGGAAAAATAAATCTTGCTTCGATTCTTCAATGAAATATTTTAATTTTAATATGGATTCTTTATTGAATCATTGCCAAATTAATTTAGATTCCATGCAAAAGAATTTTAATTTTAACTTTGATTTCAAGTTTGATTCCTTAATGAATAAATTGGAATTGGATTCCAATATGAAAGCTCTCAAGCAATCACTCGATGCACTGAAAAATCATAAAGGATTTACATTCCAAAACAAACAATTTGAATGGAATTTGGATTCCGTCGGCAATAAAATGCAGAAATTCGAAGGCAAGGCACTCCGTCTTAATTGCATAGCCGATAAATACATCAGGATAAACAAATTAGTGCCAATCAAAGTAGCTATGGGAGCCAATCCAACACCAAACGAATACAACAATAACAAAGATTTTGCTTTCATCCTTTGGTTCGACCCGACTCAGGAATTCATCGATAAACTACCTAAAGACATTGCTGAGAGGCTTGGCAATGAGATTAAATCCCTGAATAATTCAACCGAATCCTGCAAGCAGGCGCCTGCAACAGGCGAACCGATATTCGATGTATGGCGTTCATGCAGCGGCGCTATCGAAAACCTTGAATTGTTTCCGAATCCCGCTACCTCTAAGGTCACAGTTAAATTCAATCTGAATGAAAACAGGAATGCATCGATTGCATTGTATGACGTATCAGGTAGGATTATAGCTGAATTAGCTCCGAATCGGAAATTAGCCAAAGGTACATTGGAAGAAACTTTCATGTTGCCGAATATTCCGCCCGGGATTTATTTAATATCGATAAAAACGGATAATGCCGAGCAGGCAGTGCAGAGATTAGTAGTGGAATAATCAATATAATTAAACCCCAAAATTTGAAAACCAAGAACCTCACCCTAACCCTCTCCAAAGGAGAGGGAATTCTTTATTCCCTCTCCTTTGGAGAGGGTTAGGGTGAGGTTCTTGGTTTTGTTAGTTGTCTCAATGTATTGTATATTTAAATACATCTTTCGTTAAAGAAACTATTGCCATTTTGTATGATTCCATTCCTCCCCAATAAGCAACATTAATTTCAATTGTATCTTTTGCAGTTTTCTTCCATGTACCCTTGAAGTTTCCATAAGAAATTGGAGGAGTACCGCACCACCCGGCATTCTTCCTTTCGATAAAATCTCCGTTTTGAAGAAAAGTAAAGCCGTAATTATCAGATACCAAACTATCTGCTTTAACCATAACAGTTATACTTTGTTCATATCCTGATTTAATCCATGTACCTGTAAATAATTCATCAGTTGGATTTGTTACAACAGTCTTCTGGCACGATGCAATAAATCCAAAAATAAATATAATTAGAAGTATTGTAAATTTTGCTTTCATATTTAACCTCATTATTAAATTAAGAAAATTATTTATTTTTAAATTTTAATTGAAATTTCCAACAATCCTTTAAATCCAAAAAATAAAACCTTATTCAATTTATAACATATCCATTAATAAACAATCTAAATTGAATTTGGTTACATTAAATATTTTATTGACAACAAAAAGAAAGTTATTAATTCCAAACGAATTTATTTCAAACTGATTTTTATTATTTAATATATTCGCCTTAAATTGCATTATGAATGTTAATATTACATGGATTTGATATCCAAAGGATTAATATGAAAAAACTATATTTATTTCTGATTATTGGTATTTTTATAAGTTACAATACCAGCCTGGCACGCGGAAAAGTCGTGTTAATCAACGTCGAGGGTGCAATTAGTCCTGCAACATCGGCTTATATTACAAGAGGGCTGCATTATTCGGAAGAATGTAATGCAAACGCCCTGATAATAAGCTTAAATACACCCGGTGGTTTGATGGAATCTACGCGTACAATAGTTACAAATATGCTGGCTTCGAAAATACCGACAATTGTTTATGTATCGCCCAGCGGGAGCAGGGCAGGTTCTGCAGGCGTTTTTATTACATTAGCTGCAAATATAGCCGCTATGGCGCCGAGTACCAATATAGGTGCTGCTCATCCTGTCGGACTTTCCGGTGACCAGGATACAGCAAGCGTCATGAATGATAAAGTAACCAATGATGCAGCAGCATTTATAAGAACTATTGCACAAACAAGACATAAAAACGTAGAGTGGGCGGAGCGAACCGTTCGAGAAAGCATATCAAATTCCGAGCGGGAAGCATTGGCAGCAGGGGCTATTGATATTATTGCTCCTAATATAGATTCGCTTCTCATAGCGATAAATGGACTTAAAGTAGAGTGTGCATCAAAGGAGATTATTCTGCAAACAGCCGATACCGATATAGATTTTTTAGGCATGAACTGGCGGGATAAACTGTTAGCACTTTTGAGCAATCCGAATATAGCTTACGGTTTATTGATGCTCGGTATTTATGGTATTATGTTCGAACTTTACAGTCCCGGGGCTATTTTCCCGGGAGTAGCAGGAGCAATTTCAATAATTATTGCTGCATACTCTCTGCAGATGATGCCGGTTAATTATGCAGGATTAGGGTTGATTATTTTAGCCGTTGTATTGTTTATTTTAGAGATAAAAGTCGTCTCGCATGGGCTGTTGTCTATTGGCGCTGTAATTGCTTTATTTATTGGTTCGGTTATGTTGGTTGATTCACCGGGTGAATTTATGGAAATTTCTTTAAGTGTTATTCTGACAGTAGTATTGTTTTCCGTATTATTTTTCGGCTTTATTATTACATTAGGAATCAAGGCTCAAAAACGCCGTCATGAAACGGGTTCGGAAGCTATGCAAGGCGAATCAGGTATTGTAGTAATTGATATTCCTGATGGTAAAACCGGAAAAGTGAAGGTTCATGGGGAGTTATGGAAGGCTAAATCGAATGTTCCTTTATCTGCAGGCGATGAGGTAATCATTCGGAAATGTGACGGAATGACACTTTGGGTCGATAAAGGAAAATAAAATTATTATATGAAATCACAGGAACAGGCAGAAAAATATATATTAAAATTAGATAGGAGTTTTGTACCACGCTGGACAGTTTTCAAGCAAAGACTAAGTTCAATATTGACTTCTGATTTGGTTTGGGTTGATTGCGGCTGTGGTGAAAATTACCTCATTAATGAATACTCTCCCCTTGCAAAGAAAGCCATTGGAGTTGATGTAATTAAACCTCAAGTAAAAGATGATTTATTCATTAAGGCGGATATTAAATCATTGCCGTTTGAAGATAACTCTGTTGATTTAATCACATTAAAATTTGTAATCGAGCATATTGATGATATAGACAATGATTTCAGGGATATTGTCCGTGTTTTGAAAAAAGACGGCAAATTGCTATTGATTACTACTAACCTTTGCAATCCATTTATAGCCCTGGCTCGAATAATCCCTTATAAAATTAAAAATAAAATTATTACATCAGTTTTCAAAGTAAAGGATGAGGATGTCTTCCCAACGTATCATCATTTTAATTCACCGGGGCGCTTTAAAAAAAGTATCAAGGGATTAGCATTGAAAGAAATGGAATTTATTTCCGATATTAACTTTACCAATAATTTCGTTTTCATTTTATTCTTAGGCTGGCACTTTATTACGAAACTTTTCGGATTAAAATTTCTTCGAACTAATATTATTGGGGTATTCGTTAAGGAATAAATTCAATGGTTAATGGTTAATGGTTAATGGTCAATGGTCAATGGTCAATGGTCAATGGTTAATGGTCAATGGTCAATGGTTAATGGTTAATGGTCAATGGTTAATGGTCAATGGTCAATGGTCAATGGTCAATGGTCAATGGTTAATGGTCAATGGTTAATGGTCAATGGTTAATGGTCAATGGTCAATGGTCAATGGTCAATGGTCAATGGTCAATGGTCAATGGTCAATGGTTAATGAAAAATTGTCTGAATTAGGATTAAAGGATTTAAGGATTATAGGATTAAATGTTTATACAAAAAATCCTATAATCCTTAAATCATGTAAATCATGGTTCAGATATTTTACTGCACAACAATTCTCTTAACAACATGATTACCTGCTTCATCTTCAATCGAGAGCAGATATATTCCTTGTGATACATCGCTCTTTAATTCGATTGGTGTAGTATTTTCGCCTTTTGAAAATTCGGCAGAACTTATTTTCTGTACTAAATTTCCTGAAATATCATATAGATTGATTGCTAATTTTGAATTTTTAGCAAGAGTAAATTTTAAATTTGCTGCGCCGCCACTGATTGGATTCGGCATGATGCTAACATCCTCGATAACCTTTGAATCCATCCGGCATATATCGAAATAAGATTCATGTCCTTTAAGCGCCTGGCAAGCCTCAGTTTGGTCAATTGTGCCGTTCTCCAATCTTTCAATAATATCAAGTTCGGTACGAATCTGACGTGAAATTTTTTCAGGTATAATGTTCAGGAAATCATCAGTAGGCACAAACCAAAAGATTATATCGGTGTATTTTGTATTCTCCTTCTCGATTTTATCTCCTAATCTCACATATACAGGCACAAGACGCTTGGTTATTAAATCGGAATTATTACCCGAAGAATCCATTAATTCACTATGAGTAAAAAGGAGTTTTGATAATAAATTGTGATCAACATTTCCGGCAATTATTTCTGAATAATCTCCCAAATATCCCAACGATGCTTCTTTTCGCCAATTATTTTTCCTGAATCTCCAGGACTGTGCAGTAGCTCCAATTGGTGAAGTTTTCAATGGTGTAGTTAAATCGGTATTCCACTCTGGGGTTTCATCTTCTGGGTTACCAATACTATTATAAGTAATCCTGTTTTTAAAATTCATGCGGATTTTATCTAATAACGGATTGACACCCTTAAAAAGAAGAGCGAATCTTTTTTTGTAAGAATCAATATTTAAAATTTGTTCCCGATAGAACACAATGCTGTCCCCTTCTTTTTTGATACTCAATTTTTCCAAATATTCGTCAGGAAGGGTTATAGCATTGATTCCCTGGAGGTTCTTTAAAATTACCTTTTCATTATTTAGTATTGATTTTTGTTTACCAGAAGTATTTTCTTCCTTAGGTTTATTGGCTATGTTTTGAGAATTATTTTTCTCATTAGTTTTTGCATTTGCTTGAAGGATTTTATTTATTTCTCCTTTAGGATTTGCATCTATGGCTGGCATATTTTTTCTTATCATCTCCTGGTATCTGACTGGCAGCAATGCGATAAATTCTTTGTTGGGCATATACCAGAGCAAATTATCCGAGCCGTTTGATTTGGGGTCGCCAAGCTTAATATATACCGTTACAAGCTGAGTAATAAAGGGTAAGGCTGATTTATCTGCTTTTATGAAATTATTCCCTTCCGGCAAACCTGATTGTTTAAAGTCAATAAGTACCACATCCTTTTCCCTGAAATATTTAAAAATTAGATTTGAATCAAGCAATGGACTGAATCCATAGGATGTGCTACCTGTTCCGTTACCACCACTTGCAAATTTTCTATAACTATCACAAGCAACAGGATAAGTTTTTTCGCAAGATGTCATACCCCAGTTATTATATTTAATTATGTAGTCTTTAAAATAAAACATTTCAATTTTTGCATCACTTCGATAAGTAAAGTAGCTCAGCGAAGTATCATAGCCGTAGGGAGCAACTCTTTCCCGTGTGTAATCATCATTCCAGTAAACAAAGGATTGCACTTTGAATTCATATCCATTGTCTTTTTTGAATATTCCTAATTTTTCAAGTTCTACGTCTGTCAACCTCAAAATCGGAATGCCTTTGTATTCATAGTTTTGTGTTTCATTATTATTATTTATGACTGTTGAATTTGTATTAACTTCCTGAGTGGTTGCCTGTGTAGAAGCCAGGTTCGATGCGTTATTCGTATGAGTATTTTGATTATTGATTCCCATTTTTAAATCGGAAATTTGCATTAGCATGGCAATTATAGCAGCTCCGATTGTTAAGCATAATGTTGTCATTATTAGTTTTCCTTTTAAAGTTGATAAAAACTTTGGTTTGATTGAATTAATATTAGCGCCGCTTGTTTCAGTTTGGGGAACTGGGTCCGGGGGTCGGGGATCGGGGGTCGGGGGTCGTGGAATAGTTTTACCCTTCCCTGTTCCCCGTTCCCTGTTCCCTGTTCCCTGTTCCCCGTTCCCTGTTCCCTGTTCCCTGTTCCCTGTTCCCTGTTCCCTGTTCCCTGTTCCCTGTCCCCCGTCCCCAGTCCCCAGACCCCCGTCCCCAATTTCAGTCATGCTCCGGAGCTGCCCGATTGAGTAAAGCGGTTGCGAATTGCTGATTAGTTTTGATTGCTCGATATATTCACTAAGATTTGTTTTCATTTGAGTCTCCTTTATAGGATTTCAGGGAAATATCCTCCAAAATTTCGGGAACTTGCTTTCCGTTATTTTCAGGGAAGACTTTTAAATCGTTATTCACTCCCATAATTTCGGCAAGCTTGCTGCGGCCGCGATGCAAGCGTACTTTCACGTTAGGAAGGGTTGCGTTTTGAATTTCGCAGATTTCATTGTAGGAAAAGCCCAGAATATCGAACAGGATAATTGTTTCTTTATAAATATCTTGCAGCTTATCGAGCGATTCATATAAAATGCGAACATCCGTAAGAAGCTCCGAATCCGGCTCTATACCGAACAATGTATCTAAATCTTCCTGTTCTAATGAAACAAGTTTCGGATTCGATTTGATTGCTTTATGGTAAATTCTTGAAGCAATTGTGAATAGAAAACTAAGGAATGCTTCTTCGCTGCGAAGCCCCGGGAAACTGTCGTAAGCTGCAAGAACCGTATCGCCCAAAAGGTCGCGCGCTGCTTCGCGGTTGCGCGTCATGCTGAGTGCGAAGCGTTCCAATCGTTCGTATAGAGGCTCGAGCAGTTCGAAGAATTTTTCTTTATTCACAATCATTTTCTTTCTGTTACCGTCATTAGTAGGTAAGTGTAAATTTAGTGAGAAAATGTTACAAAAAGGTTTTCATAAATAAAATAAACTTCATACAGACTCGTTTGCTTTTGATATTTTGAAAATTAGATGGGATAGATATGTATTATATTTCCGATAGAATCACAATATCACCTGATATATGCAATGGGAAACCAACGATAAGAGGGATTAGAATTACCGTTCAAACAATACTTGAGTATTTGAAAGCCGGCGAAACAATTGACTCTATATTAGAACAATACCCTTCATTGGAAAAAGAAGATATTTCCGCTTGTTGGGAATTTGCAGTAAAATCTGCAAGTAATCAGCTAAGCATAGTGGAGTTTCAATGAGCAAGAAATATCTTGTAGATTTTAAGTTCCCTTAAGATTCAAATAATCAATAACCTTTTAAAAATATCACTACATTTTTTACGACTTAACTTCTTTGCGACTTTGCGAGTTATTTCTCACGCAAAGCCGCAAAGGAAAATACTTTTTTGTCAAAGCAATGTTTTACTTATAGTTTTGCTGACAATGTAAATTAGAATATATAACCCCAAAAGCCATTTTAAAAATAATTTAAAATATTTTGTGACGTTTTCGCACTTTCTGTGTCATGTATATAGGCAGGTGACACATTTTGGAAAAGTTATGAAAAAATTGCTTCTACTTTTTCTTTGTATCTATTCCCAGCTTCATTCGGAGACGTGGGAGAATTGCAGTAATGGTTTGTTTAGAGGTAGAGGTCAGGTTGTATCAATGGCTGTAAAAGATAATTATATTTTTGCAGGAGGAGGTGAATTCGGAGATGGAATTTACCGCTCAACTAATTATGGGAAAACCTGGAATAACTATAACCAATCTATGTTTACAGGTCTTGGTTTTTACTCTTTTATATCCCATGGCGGTAATGTATATGCAAGTGGATTCTATGGATTATTTATTTCAACTGATTATGGAGAAAACTGGAAAAAAAAATCATCTTATTTTGATGGTACACTACAATTATGCGGTGAGTATATTTACGGACTATGGGGGAACCGTGTTTATCAAGTAAAAAATAATGGCGATTCCCTTGAAAAAAAATTCGATAAATATTTTGTTGAATCTTTGGTTATTAAAGAGGATGAAATTTATATTTCGACGGATAGTGGAAATTATATATCAACAAATTATGGTGATAATTGGATTCCATGGACAAAAGATTGGTTCCCTATTCAATTTTATGGAAGTAATATTTTAGCAAACTCGAATAATGGGAAGGTTTATTCAAATGATAATGGTAAAACATGGACTGCATTAGGCAACGTACCCAATTTGGGTTATGGTGAATTAATTTTTGCAATAAATAAAAATTGTATAATAGCTGGAGCTTATGGTAAAGGTGTTTTAATATCATACGATAGGGGTAAAACATGGATTTCAAAGAATTCAGGACTCACAGACCCATGGACAGAGTTAATCTACACTTACAAAGACGATATTTTTATTGGAACAATAGCTTATGGTCTTTTTAAATCTTCGAATGATGGACAAAGTTGGGAAGATTTAGGTATGTGGAGGCAGTATTTTTATATCAATCAAATTGCAATTAATAACGATAAAATGTATGTTTGTGGTTTTCCTACTTTTAATAGAGTAACTGGTGATACATTGGTAGGTTTATTATCTTCATCAAATAATGGAGAAAATTGGTTGCCTTTGATTAAAGGTAAATATTATGATTTTTTCACTTTTAAAAGTTTAGAATTTTCCGGTAAAAATATATATACCGTTACAAGTTTTAGGCCATTTTCAAATGATTATGGAATAATGAAATTTACAAATTTGGGACATGAATGGAAAGAAGATACAGCCAGGAATTACTCCGGTGTGATATATTCAGGGAGCGTAAATACAATAAAAATTGATAACGATATTATTTACTTAGGAACAGACAGTGGAGTATTCATATCAAAAGATAAAGGTATTAGATGGGTAGAAAAAAATAATGGATTAACCGAATTGGATGTAAGAAAAATTGCAATCAGTGGAAACAATATTTTTGCCGGAACGAAAAACGGAATTTTCATATCAAAAGTTGATGGTACAAACTGGCTTAAATATGGATTGGACAGCATTATAATCAATACTATCACCATTTTTAATAATGAAATTTATGTCGGTTCGGTAACCGGAGTTTATGTATCTTATGATAACGGTGAAAGCTGGTTAAATCAAAGCAAGGGATTATCCAAAAATGAATCGGTAAATGATATTATAAAATATGAAAATTATCTTTTTGCTGCCACTGATAGTGGTGTTTATATATGGTCGGATAAAGCAAAAGTCTGGGAAAAAACCAAGTTAAAAGCAAGTGATGTAAAATCAATTGTAATTCATGATAATTACTTATTTGCCGGAACATGGGAGAGCGGTCTGTACAGAGCAAAATTAAGTGATTTTGAATCTCTTGATGTAAATAATATTCAACCTTCGTATGATGCATTATCACTTTTTCCCAATCCCGTTCAAAATATTTTAAATATTCAAATTGACCTACCATCAGAAACTCCCATTCATATTCAAATAATTGATATTCTCGGTCGGCAAGCGGCAGCAAGAGAAATACCTGCCGGAGAAAAAGAATGGAAGCTCGATTTGGAAGGACTGCCTTCAGGAATGTATATATTGAAAATGAATTATAAATTGGATAAGATTTTGAAATTGTGATAAAAGTTCAGGATAGTTTTATCAGGCTATTAATGCAATTGCGCCTGTGTAATAACTACATGAATGTCTTTCTAAACGAAGTGAAGAAACATCTTGCAAAATCTGATAAATACAATTTTTAAGACATCCCGAAACGCTTTTAATTTTTGAAGAATGTAGTATTGATGCTAATCTTGAATGATAATCATAATTATTTTACTTCAAAACAACATTCATCTTACGTTGAAGAAGATTCTTCGCTCCGCTCAGAATGACAATCAAAACAAAGTTTTCACACAGTTTCGAATGCCCGAATCTCTTGGACCGCTCAAGAAAGGGATCCCTGCATTCATAGGAATGACATTTCTTTACTTTTGAATCATCATCTTACAATAAATTTTATTATGAACCGCAATATTATTAATTTTGACATTTTATATATACAAGGATTATTGAATGAATTTAAACGAAATACAAGATGCCCTGCGGCAGGCAAAATTAGACGGCTGGCTTTTTTACGATTTTCACAACCGGGATGCAATTGCTTCAAGAATTTTGGGTATGGATAGCCGGTTTACATCACGACGCTGGTTCTATTTTATTCCTGCAACGGGCGTACCCTCGAAATTAGTCCATAAAATCGAATCATGGAAATGCGACCACCTACCCGGTACTAAATTTGTCTATCTGCCATGGCAACAGCAATTTTCCATGCTCAAAGATATGCTGGGTTCTGCAAAACGAATTGCAATGCAATATTCACCAATGAATGCTATTCCATACGTTTCAATCGTCGATGGCGGGACTATCGATTTAATACGAAGCTTCGGAGTGGAAATCGTAACGAGCGCCGACCTTGTAAGCCGTTTTGAATCTCACCTTTCGATGACAGATTGGGAAAGTCACGTTCAGGCAGGTAAGGCTATGCATTTAGTAAAAGATGAAGCTTTTAAGGAAATTGCCCGAAGAATCAGGACAGGTGTTCCAACTAAAGAATTCGAAATCCAGGCATATATGCACGATATAATGCGCAAAAATAACTTGTTATGGGATGACGGTCCGATAGTTGCAGTAAACGAACATGCCGCAGACCCGCATTTCGAGCCGACTGCCGGGAACAGTTTTATTATAAAGGAAGGCGACCTTGTGCTGCTCGATTTATGGGCAAAGCTGAAAAAGCCCGACAGTATTTATTATGATATTACATGGATGGGATTTGTCGGAACGGAAATACCGGAGAAAATAGAAAGAATTTTCCGAATAACGGCAGACGCCCGCGATACTGCGAAACAGCTTGTTACCGAAAGATTTGCTTCCGGAGTCCCGGTTCACGGCTGGGAAGTTGATGATGCCTGCCGGAAAGTGATTATCGATGCCGGTTATGGCGATTATTTTACCCATAGAACCGGTCATAATATCGCATTGGAAGTTCACGGAAACGGCGTTCATATAGATAATCTCGAAACTAAGGACGAGAGAAGAATTATCCCCGGAACGTGCTTCTCAATAGAGCCGGGTATATATCTGGAGCATGAGAAAATTGGCTTCCGTACGGAAATTGATGTATTTGTCACAGACGAAGGAAAAGTGGAAGTTGCAGGCGAAATTCAGGAGCATGTAATTCCGATTATGAACCTCTAAATAATGGTCAATGGTTAATGGTCAATGGTTAATGGAAATTGTCTGAATTAGGAATTTTTGGATTAAAGGATTATAGGATTAAATCTTATAATTCGTAATTCGTGACACGTAATTTTTTTCATTAACCATTAACCATTGACCATTGACCATTAACCATTGACCATTGACCATTGACCATTGACCATTGACCATTGACCATTGACCATTGACCATTGACCATTGACCATTAACATCTCACCTCTTAATAAAATTCTTCCTTATTTCGTATTGATTATTTGCAATACGAATGAAATATGCCCCCGAAACAAGTCCTGCAACATTGAGTTCCATTTCGAATTCCTCGCCTGCCATAATCTGCTTTGTTAATACAACCCTGCCTGACTCATCGAATAACTTCATCACGGCAGTACCAATGGGATACGAAATGAATAAATGCAAACGGTCGGATGCGGGATTCGGGTAAAGTGATAATAAATTGTTATAATTATTTTCCTGAACCAGATAAAAATCATCCAATTGAAATCCGTAATGGATTTGATGCCCGAAGTCCGGATTGAATGTTTTTATCAGGTTTCCTTTCAAATCACGAAGCTGCAGATAACCTGTTCCCTGAGCTGTGTACGCCCAATATGACAAACCAAGATTATTCGGGTCGACCATATCCAACGTATAGCATCCCATCCCGAATTTCAAAGTGTCCTTATAAAGAGTTTCGTTATTCAAATTTTCTTTAGATAACATTACTTTACCTGTTGCATCTTTTATTTCAAGTATATAATCATAAGCGCGTTTATTTGTTTTGTACCATAGCACCACGCCTTGCTTGAGTAAATCAGGCATGTTAAATTTTGTGACGGCAGTATCATTAGCCTGATAGTCGTCCTTCGAACCATTAATATTATTGATTACCACATAAAAAAGATTTTTCGAATTCCCAATCCAGAATTTATTGCCGTCTCCCGGCAGATATATTTCACTCTTTTGATGAGGAAGAATAGGCGAAGATTCATCAGATTTCCAATCATATTTATATTTATTTCCACCGGATACCCAATAATCGATTTGCATGGAATTGATGGGAGCGCTTCCGTTGTTTCGCACGGCAATTTTTGGCTGTGAGCATAAAGGATTTGATAGGGAATAAAGAGGGAAATTATTCGGCGCAATTATATCATAGATTTCAGCATCATTCTTAAAATTTTCAGCCGAATATTGAATCAAATCCATATTGGTAACGTAGTTTCCCCCACCCATACCCAGATTGTCGGTTGGTACTTTTGTTATATCATAATCGAATGTAGCCGAACCCCCTTTAATAAATTTCGTAACCTCAAATTCATAGTCTTTGACAATATCTCCCGGACACCAGCCTTCACGCGAGCCGGGCCAAGTGCCACCCTGAGCCTGGTTTGGATTTTCGGCGCAATCGTAATATTGGAAAATATGCCAGTATGCAGCTTCTTCTTTATTTACGTAAAGATAATGTATATTATCCTTCCACTCGCAGCAATGTGGGTAGTTCCCGTCGTTGCTGTTATGTCCATGACCGCTTAATCGTGTTTTGACTTTGAATTGTTTGGCATTCCCGTCAAATGTAACAGGTTTTGCCGATAGCGCTTTGTCGTTAGATAAATCGGCATAAGAATATGATTTCATACCACCCCATAAGCGGGTTACATCGAGTACGTTACGAGGAGGTGTACCCTTTATCATTATAAATTTTACGTCGATTAATTCCTGACTGTTTCCTGCAGATAAATCAACATCGCCCCGAAGCAATGGCGCATAATCGGTAACATCGTAAATCCAGGTGAACCCGTTGGGACCCAAGTCGAAATTAATTCCATAAGGTGTTATATATCTGCCAATTTCATAGCTATCCATTTTTTCGAAACGATTGTAATAAACAAGTGTATCCTGTTTTAATGTTTCATCGGCAGGATAATTTGTCGAATCAATTTTTGCACCTGTTGGTGAATATTTAAATTGCCAGCCGCTTTTCCAACCATATTTTAGTTCTTTACGAACCGGTTTACCATTTGTTATTTGCAGCAATTCAACCATTGTTTTATGATTTTCAACTTGTTCCTCAACTATTGAAGTATCAATCCGGCTTTTATAAAAACCTTGCACCAGAACGATATTCGGACGGAAATTAATCGTTGAAGAATTATTTGAAAGTTCGCTTCCTGCAAGACTCTTCCAAACGGGAACTCCGATTAATTTTCCTGCAATGTTATTAGTAGAATAATCTTTTGCCGACAAACCGTTGGATTCATCGAGTTTGTAATTCGCTGCCAATGCTATAAAATTGGGGTGACTGGCGTCCGGTTGCTTAGTGAACCAATTAGAAATTGTAGCAGCATCAAGTGGAACAGACCATAGGTGAACGTTAGAAAGCCCGCCTGTTATCGATGAGCCTGCTGAAAAAGAAAAAGGTGTATATGCAGAATCAGTAGCAGAAGGTATGGGGATTATTCCCATTCCTGAATTATCCTTTTGACGCCTGAATGAAAGTGTAACAGGTTTGCCATTTATAAATAATTTTAATTTGTTATCATTCGATGACTGGCTGCCGTCGTACACCATTGCAAGGTGTGTCCATTCGCCTAATTTTAGCAATGCCGGAGAAGCGCCTAATGAGTTTTTCGGATTCCTGATAATGCAGTTCACTACGCCTTGCTGCGAGCCTGTTTCTAATGAAACCCTGCCGGCTTTTCCAAGTATGGTTCTGCCTGCTTGCCATGAATCGAATTTAACCCATGCTTCTAATGAAAATGCGGAAGAATTTTGTAGAGCCGGGAATATACCGCAGTCAACATATTCATAATCACCGTTGAATTCGAGATAATTCGTCTTGCCTGAAGCAAAAACGGATTTTGCTGTGTCAATTCCGGCTATGAAAATTGATTTTCCTCCGATAATCGAGTCGTAGCTTATGTCAATTATTACACCGGTAATAGTTATACGATTAATAGGAGCAGTAAATCCAATATCTGTAGTATCATCGGATTTTAAGGTAAGGTTATTGCTGTAACATGTTGTAAAGGAGGAATTGTCGAAAACCGGCAAATCCGAGCCCGAATAAGCTTTCATTTTAACCGTAAAATTAGCGAGAGTACCACCGATTCCGATGGTCTGCAACTTCATCTTATTGATTAATCCTTTTGGGAAATTCGATACAGTCAATTCATTTTTACTGATAATAAATTGCAACCGGGTTGGTATTGACTTTAGTTCCAAAGTTTTACTGCCCGAACCGAATTGCATTGCCTTGACTGAATCGACCTTTTCATAAACCATAGAATATTTATTTCTCTGGTATGTTGTGTAGGTTGGATTATTTCTCAATCCGATTGATAAAGGATAAGAATTCCCCACTTTGGGAGAGAAAGCGGTTTGGCGAGTTGAATCCCAAACTCCGGTATGAATGTTTATCATGTTATATGTTAGATAATCCCACTCACCGCAATTAAAGTCATCCCATGGAGTTTTGGGGTCGCATTTCAAAGTATAATGCATAAGGATTTTGCGATAAGAGTCATTATTGTTTGGGAACTTCCAGATACCCCGTCTGCCGCTAAGAGAATCGAATTTCAGGGTTTGAATAATAACGGTATCCTGCGCTTGAATCTGAAAAGTAAAAATTATACTAATAAGAGCTGTCAGATTTGCTATAAGTTTGAAGATATTTTTCAAATTATTTCCTGTTAAATATGTTAGACATTGATGAAAATTATTTGTTTAATAATGACTATCAACCCCTTTCGAGGAATTGATAAATACTGTAATATTTTATTTCCGGAGACAATTAAAAATTAAATAATGGTTTTGGATTTGGGAAGAATGAATTTAAACGAGCTTCCAACTCCGGTTTGGCTTTCAACACTAATTCTGGAGCCGTGCTTTTCGATAAATTCTTTGCAGAGTATAAGACCTAATCCGGTTCCTTTTTCATCTGCTGTTCCGGGTGTTGAAATATTAGCATCGATTTTGAATAGTTGGGTAATATTTTCTTCAGAAATACCAATGCCGTTATCGGTCACTGTAACCTCAACATGTTCATTTTCATTATTAATAATAGCCGAAATGACGATAGAACCGCCCGGAATTGTAAATTTAATTGCATTTGAAGTTAAATTTCTAACAACGGTCATAATCATTTCCTTATCACATAAAACAAATGTATCGGGTTGGATTTCATTTATCAGCTTGATATTTTTTTCTGTTGCATTAGAATTCAAAGTATATACGGTATTAAATGCAATTTCGTATAAATCGATATCTTCCGGCTCGTATTTGAATCTGCCCCGCTGCATTCCGGACCAATCCAATAGATTTTCAAGAAGGTTATAAGTTCTTTGTGCAGATTGATTGAGTGAGTCGATGTATTCCCTTAATTCGTATGAGGTTATATTATTGAATTCGCTCCAGACAAGATTAAGCAACTGTTTTAAATTACCCATAGGATTTTTCAGGTCGTGGGCAATAATAGAAAAGAATTTATCTTTTGTTGCATTTAATTCTTTAAGTTCTTCAGCGCTTTTCCTGATTGCTTCTTCACTTTTCTTTCTTTCATTAATATTTGTGCTTATACCTACAATACCAGCTATATTACCGTCGGGGTTATAGAAAGGTACCTTTGTTGTAAGTATCCAAATGGGTTCATTATTCTTATCAACGCCTAATTCTTCAATATCAATGAATGATTTACCTGTGGATAAAATTTCCTTATCTTCAAGGTAATAACTATCAGCCAATTCTTTGGGGTAAAAATCAAAATCGGTTTTGCCAATAATATTATCAGGTGATTCCGGTTGCATGACTTCGGAGAGTGTTTTATTGACTACAATAAAACGTGATTCGGTATCCTTAATAAAAACATAAGCATTCATATTATCTATTAAACAGCGAAGTAAATAACGGTCATTTTCAATTATTTCTTCTGCCCGTTTACGCTCCGATATATCATGGAGAATACCTTCAACCTGAGTGGGTGTGCTGTCAAAATTATAATCACAATGGGCATTAATCGAAAGATAAATGTCCCTGTCTTCGACAGGTTTAAATCGGAGTTCGAATCCTGTTATTTCGCCTTTTGCTAATATTTTCTTTAGGAAAAAATCAATATCGCTTGTCCTGTATAAAAGAGAAGAGAAATTCGTTCCAATTAGCTCATCCTGGGTTCTACCAAAAGTAGTAGCACATGAAGGGCTTATATTTTGAATATTCCCTTTTGTATCCAATAAAAAGTATGTATCCTGAAGTTCTAAAAATATATTCCGGTATTTTTCTTCACTCTGCCGAAGTGATTGTTCGACGTTTTTTCTTCGTTCAATTTCGTCTTTTAAATCCTCAGATCGTTCTTCTACCCTAGCTTCCAATTCTGTATTAAGGGCGTTTAACTCAACCTGGGTTTCTTTAAGTTTATCTATTGTTTTTTCTAACTTTTCGGCTTGCTCGCCAAGCAGAATATTTGATGTATTTTTTTCCCTGTTTCTTATTATCAAAACAATAAACAGGATTGATAGAATACAGATTCCTGTAATTAATGCAACAATAAAGATTTCATTGTTACGGTGTTCAGACTTATTCTTTTCGATTTCATAATTATGAACTTTTTCTGATACACGGCGGTCATATTCGTCGCTTTCAAGGCTATCCTCGAATTTTTTTGAAATTTCGAAGAAGGAAAGAGCTTTAGAGAAATCGTTTTTAGCTTTATACAATTCGTATAATTTAAAATATGCTCGCTGGAGAATTGGTGTATTGTTCTCCATGGATGAATATTTTAATCCTTCCTGAAAATAAAATTCAGCACTATCATACTGCTTCCTGCTGAAAAAAGTTGTGCCGAGATTTAAGTTCGAACTTGAAATTAAAATATTAGCTCCGGTTTTTATTCGGCAGTAAAGGGCATTATAGTTATATTCCAACTCTTGTTCGGAATAACCGAGCAAGTGATAGGTGAAAGCTATACTTGTATAGAGATGGGATAGAAAGATATAATTTGTTGAATCATTATTAGTTTGATATGCTACAATAAAATATTTCAAAGCATATTTAGGCTCCTTCATGTCTAAATAATAAGTGCCAATATCCCAGTAACAATTTGCAATTTGCCGGGGATCGTTGATTTCCTTGTATATTCCTAATCCTTTAAAGTAGTTTTCAAGAGCTTCGTGATATTGCTGAGAATAAATAGATAAATGACCTTTTAATAAATACGTGCCGGCAAGCAAAGATTTGTCGCCTGTTCTTTTTGCAATTTGTAATGTTTTTTCATAATAGTCGTAGGCTTCAGTTAGGTTCTTTAATCTTCCATTCAAGCTACTGATTCTAATATACACTTCTGCTTTACTTAATTCATTTCCCATCTTCGAATAAATATTTAGAGCCTGAAAGTAATAATCCAAGGCTAAGGCGAATTGGTATTTTGATTCGTACATTATGCCCATCTCGGTGCAGGCAATAGCAATACCGTCGGTGTAGTTCACTGCGCTAAAACATTCGAAAGCTTGTAAATAATACTTCTGAGCTTCATCCATTTTTCTTATTATGGACATACACTTACCCAAATTCAACAAAGCATTTCCTTCGAGGATTTTATCATTAACCGAAACAGCCAAATCTAAGGTTCTCTGCGCATAATCGCTGCTAAGTGATATTGAACGTTCAAAATAAAATTGAGATAAATTATAATAAGCATTTAATCTCTTTTTTATATCTTTACTTGAAGTATCCTTAAATGATTGGTAATCCGGTTGTGAATTTTGAGCATAGATGTGGGTAAAAGCCAATAAACACGTTATAAATAAAAATGATAATCTGGTTATTATTCCGAACATCCAAATATTTTATGAATTATAAGTTATGAATTAACCATTGACCATTAACCATTGACCATTAACCATTAACCATTGACCATTAACCATTGACCATTAACCATCTAATTAAAAGTTCTTTTTTACGAATTTGATAACAAACTTTTGTACTTCTTCTTCCCAATCAGGAATAGGAATATCGAGCGTAGAAGTAATTAATTGATTGCTCATTGCCGAACATAGAGGTCTTTTTGCCGGTAGTTTGAAATCTGCCATATAAGCGGGATATAAATGTGTCTTCAAACCAGCAGTCCGGAAAATTTTCTTTGCCCATTCGAAACGTGAGCAATAACCGGTATTATTAATATGAAATATTCCAGTTAAACCTTCATTTATGGCTTTGAATGTTATATCTACAACGCTGGTCGTCGAAGTTGGCGAAGAAAACTCATCACAACTTACTTTCAGGAATTCATTTGATTTCTGCCATGTAAACAATTTCGATATAAAATTTTGCTGACCATCGCCAAACAGCCAACTAACACGAAATATTAAATAATCATTCATTTCTTCCGTTAGCAGAACTTCACCGAATTGTTTGGTCTTACCATAAATATTCAGGGGTGATGTTTTATCCGATTCAACGTATAAACCTGTTTCCTTCTTACCATCGAATATATAATCAGTACTGAAATGAATCAGCTTTGCCTTTGTTTCACGGCAGGCAAATGATAAATTCCTTACACCTAATGAGTTGGTTTTATATGCTAATTCGAATTCGGATTCGGCTAAATCAACGTTGCTGTATGCAGCACAATTAATAACAATATCAGGTTTGAATATATCGAATATTTTTAACAGGTCGTTCAGATTGGATATATTGATTTCATCTATATCGAAGGCGGTAAAGTCATGTTCGGTTGTTGTAAGGAATTTAATAAATTCTTTAGCAAGCTGACCTTTGCTTCCGGTTATCATGAATTTCATAGATAATACCTCTATTAAAATTAAATATAAACAGCAAAATTAGAAAAAATTATCATGTTATCCTAAAATTACTTTATATTAATGGTTAATGGTCAATAGTTAATTATCTGAACCATGATTTACTTGATTAAAGGATTACCATGATTAACTTCAGTCAAGTTAATCCTTTAATCCTTTTAATCATGATTCAGATGTTTTATTTCATTGACCATTGACCATTGACCATTAACAATTAACCATTAACAATTAACAATTGACAATTAGAAAATAATATCATACTTTCCAATTAATTCTTTTGCTTTACTAAAACTACTCATATCAATTACATCATCTGTATCGAGCATGATATCAAATGCGTCTTCAATTGCGGCTATCAGCTTCATATGGGCAACGGAATCCCAACCTATGAATCCATAAGCAAGATTATCGTCGATATTTTCAATATTAATTCCAAGCGATGAAGAAAACGCAATCTTTAATTTTTCCAAATTTTCCATTTTAGAGTTTCATTTAAATTAAAAAACAACAAAAATAAGAAATTATCCTGCAATTCTCATAAGTCGTTCATAGTTGTAAATTGATTTATGGGGGTTTATATAAAACCATAACTTCATTCTGCACAATATTGAACAATTCATTTATATTATTTTGTAGAACTTTAACCAATTACCTGAAAACTTACTCCTTTTTACCGGATTTTCATCAATTAATCACATCAAATAAAATTATTTTTTATAAGCAAAACAAATTTTATTTCTCTATAATCTATTGATTTACAATACGTTGCCTTATTTAGAATTTCGTGAGTCTTTACGTACCGTTGCAGCATATTAAACAATTGAAACGTCAAGTTGTTGCAATATAATAAGTTATATAAATAGTGAAAAATATCATGCAGTTTATTTCGAAATTCATTTGGCACATTGATTGTAATAGTTAAACCATGATGGAAATAAAAAAAATGGTAAATAAACGGGACATTATATTAAAATATGCTAAATTTTTAGCAGTGGCTTGTGTGATATTGATATTACAGTCTCATAGGCTCTTTGCGCAGCCAAGCTCCAGTACTCCAATTACGTTGCCAAAGCTAAGTGTTCAGTTAGATAAAGCCGAATCAAAAGATGACTTCGTACTGACTCTTCAAATTATAGGAATATTGACGGTTTTGACTTTAGCGCCATCTATACTCGTTATGATGACATGCTTTACACGAATTATCATTGTATTCCATTTTCTCAAGCAGGCTCTGGGATTGCAAACGCAGCCTCCAAATCAGCTTCTGACAGGATTAGCATTATTCCTGACTTTTTTTATTATGCAGCCGGTTTTAAATGAAGCAAATACTAAGGGCATTCAGCCTTACATGCGGGAGGAAATCACCCAGGAGCAGGCGCTCGAAAACTGTCTGCAACCTTTCAGGTCATTCATGCTGAAAAGCACCCGCGAAAAAGACCTCGGCTTATTTGTTAAGTTGAGCGGTAAAGATAAACCAAACGACCAAAGTGAAATATCCACGTGGACTCTTATCCCTGCTTATTCGTTAAGTGAAATTCGAATTGCGTTTCAAATCGGATTTTTGTTGTTCGTACCATTCCTTGTGTTGGATATGATTATAGCAAGTACATTGATGTCTTTGGGAATGTTCCTGCTGCCACCGCAGCTAATCTCGCTCCCGATAAAAGTTCTTTTATTTATCCTGGTTGATGGCTGGTATTTGGTTGTTGACTCATTAATGAAGAGTATAATAAAGTAATGCTGAATGCTGAATTATAAAAAATAGGTTAATAAGATGATTAAAAAACAAATGAAGATATTTAATTTAAGAAAAAAATGTTTTAACGGTAATCTGTTATTCATGCAATTGGAGATTTGTGAAAAGTCAGGAAGAATGTCATTCAGAGCGAAGCGTAGAATCCGGAAGCCGGATTGGCATTACAAAAATAAATTATTATTATGATAACGGAGTTAAAATGACAGAAGAAGTAGTAATAGCAATAGTAAAAGATGCATTTTATTATATCATACTCGTATCGGGACCACTGCTATTGGTTTCGCTTATCATAGGATTAATCATATCGATTTTTCAGGCAGCAACTTCGATTTCCGAGCAGACTTTAACTTTTGTTCCTAAACTAATAGCAGTTTTCGTTGTAACAATTATTGTACTGCCTTTTATGATTTCCAATTTAAAATCCTTTATGATACAACTTATTCAAATGATTCCAACCGTAAAGTAATATAGAACAGCACTAACACAATGCTTCAAAGCGATACACTAATATTATTGGAAGGCAAATTCGTAATCGGATTGCTGTTCTTCATCCGGATTTTCGGATTGTTCGCTGCTGCGCCGTTTTTCGGTAACCCAAAAATTATTCCTCATGTAAAAATCTATTTAGCTTTTTTTTTAGCAGTAATGCTAACATCTTCTTTCTGGAAGGAACAGCCGGCAATTGATTTCCATTTATGGAATTTAATTGGGCTGGCGTTCAAAGAATTTTTAACAGGACTTGCATTGGGATTTTCTGCCCATGTGGTCTTTTGGGCAGCTAATCTGGCAGGCGGATTAATTGACTTCGATATGGGCTATCAGGCAGCAACGATGTTTGACCCCCAGAATGCTAATCCTTCATTAGTTGGCGAGTTTAAAAATTTAGTTGTCCTAATGATATTTTTGATTATTGACGGGCATCATTATTTAATTCAGGGATTATTTGCAAGCGTCAGGGCAGTACCGATAACAACATTTGAACTGACCACTTCTTCCGTAAGGCTTTTTACTAATATGGCGGCATCTGTTATGATAATCGGATTAAAAATGGCTGCGCCTGTTATCGTTTCTTTATTCCTGACAAATTTAGGATTAACTTTACTTGCCCGGGTTGCTCCCCAGACAAATATTTTCTCGCTTAGCTTTCAGGCAAAAATTGCCGTTGGATTATTGGTACTGCTTGCTACAATGCCGTTGTTCATCTTTGTAGCAAAATATTCGTTAGCCTCCATGGAAAACGAGATAATGAAATTGCTTTTAAGTTTAAATCCGGGAAGAGTATAAAACTTGGTATGATTTTTTATATACAATATTTGAGTAAAATGGTTTTTTAACGGAAATTTCATCCTTTTTGGGAGGGATATTATGCATAATATATTGAAAGTAGATAACTTTAACTCTGCTAAACATGAGTTCAACGATAACATTACTGCAATAAAGCAATTTGCAGAAGAGAATCAAATTCCCGAATATTCCCAAATGGATAAAACCGGGCAAATTTCTTTCCAAAAAATGTTAGGTTCATTACTTCAAAACTACTGTAATAATGTAGGGCTATCTCATACAAACTTCAGGGATAACGTAAATTATCGCTATTTCGAATCGTTCCATTCATTGAGCTAATGAAGTTAATAAAAAAATCTATAATTACCACCCCCTACCCCCTCCTAAAATAGGAGGGGATTTAAAGGTTTAATCCCCTCCTATTTTAGGAGGGGGTAGGGGGTGGTAAAAAGAAGTTTCATTTAACACCAAAGTATTAATAAATTGTCTTACTGAAATAAAAAATGGCAGAAAATCAAGACGGTCAGGAAAAATCGGAACCGGCGTCTGCGAAACGCTTGCACGAAGCAAGACTACGCGGACAAGTATCAAAAAGCCATGACGTAACGACTGGAGCAATTCTCCTTTTCGGAGGAATTGCCATTTTTATTTTCGGCGCCCAGATGGTTTCGAATATTCAGGTTTTGATGAAGCATATTTTTATTAATCTCTCATCAATCGAAATCACATATCAGAATATTATCTATTATTATCCTCAATTTCTCGGAATTCTTGCCAAACTTCTTCTGCCTGTCCTGATAACCATAATGATTATAATTTTTATTGCTGAAGTAAGTCAGGTAGGCTTGAAATTTGCTACAAAAAAATTTACCGAAGGTTTGAATTTTAAACAAATCTTAAATCCTTTCACCGGCTTGAAAAAATTATTCTTTTCCGGTCGTTCATTTTTCGAATTGCTTAAAAGCATGTTAAAGTTAATAATCGTCGGAGCAGTTGTAGTCTGGGTTTTGAAGGGCAGGTCAGCAGAAACCGTCGGTTTGGTTGAGCGCCCGTTTTCTGACATCGGCAATTTTATGGTCAGTTTAAGCTTTGAATTAATCTTAAAAGTCGGTATCGTATTTATCATTATTGCAGTAGGGGATTATTTCTACCAGAAACACCGTTTTCTTGAAGATATGAAAATGACCAAGCAGGAAGTTAAAGAAGAGTATAAGCAAACCGAGGGCGACCCGAAAATCAAAGCCAGGCTTCGTTCTATTATGCGTCAGCGCATACGCAGGTTGATGTTGGCAAAAGTACGCGAAGCAGATGTAGTTATCACTAATCCGACACACTTTGCTGTTGCACTTAAATATCAACCCGATTCGATGAGCTCGCCAATTGTAGTTGCTAAGGGTGTTGATTTCCTCGCATTCCAGATTCGCGATATAGCCTTAAAAGCAGATATTCCTGTTATTGAGGAGCCGCCGTTAGCACGCCAGATATACTTCAATGTTGAAATCGACGAAGAAATTCCGGAATTACTATTCAAAGCAGTTGCACAAGTGCTTGCCTACGTTTATCAGTTAAAGCAGAACAAAAGATTCGTTTGATAATATAAGATGTCCAACATCTGGGAGATGTTGGACATCTGCTATTCATGTATAGCTCCTCTTCAAAGTATTTATCCCATTCATAGGTAAATATTTGTCAAAACGCAAAAATCTCTTTCAATAATAGAATTGTATTTTGTAAATTTGTTAAGAACGGGAACTTAAATTGAAGGGTTTAAATGAATGAAGAAATAATAAATCAAATTATTGAATTGGCAAAGCAGTTCCATGTAACTAAATTAATACAATTTGGTTCTTCTATTGATTCTTTTGATGATTGCAATGATTTTGACTTTGCTTGTGACGGTCTTTACGATAAAAGCTTCTTCAGATTCGGCGCTGATTTGGAAAAATTATTAAACAAACAGGTTGATTTAGTTCCCATGCAACCGACCAGTGCCTTTATTGAGCATATTTCAAAACATGGAAAAATCCTATATGAATCAGTTAATAGTTGATGAAATAAATCTTACCATCATAATAACTTCTTACAGGGTGGGAAAAAAATCAAAAAATTGAAACTTTTTGCTATTTGAACTGTTTATTGATAAGTATGCTTTTGACAAATTGCAGGAGTTTCTGATGAAAGAGAATTTTACCTTTTTGCTTTTCATTTTATTAATTATTATTTCTTGTAATAATAACAATAATGTTGTCGGTGTCACACCGGGGAACATAACTGGTTTTATTGAAATCCGTGATGAATATCTGAAAACCCTAAGTGATTTTAGCGGAGTAAATGTAAATATCAAAGGAAAAAACTACAATACTCAAAGCGATTCGAAAGGCAAATGGACATTAAAGGATGTACTTCCGGGTGTATATGATATTATCTTTTCAAAACCTGGATATGATACGTTAATTATTTTTGGTTTCCCATTTCCGGGAAATGGGACGGCACTTGTACAATTTCTTAATTCATACGCCACAAAACCATATTTCCCATCCACTAATAATACTCAGTGGGCTATCGACAAAACACCTTCTTATAAAATATCTCTTATAGCTTTTGAGAATAAGTTCATAATTGATTCATCATACAATAATTATGAATTCCTATTTTTCAAAGTTAATACTGAAAAATATTATCGTTTAACGATATTTTTGAGTTTAACTCCTGATGTATCTAAATATCAATATCAATCTTATTATACAGACGGAACCGGAATTGGGAGAATTGAATTTGATTCGGTTAATAAAGTTTTAAAGGAAGGAATTTTTAAAAACTGGTTAATTCATGATTTTAAGAAAGGTGATAAAATATATGCAATCGCATATCCTGGTATGGGAGCCTATACTATGGATTTAAGAAATGGTTTTATTCAATGGGTAAGGTTGGGAGAGCCTTCACAGGTTGTTAGTTTTATTTTACCTTAAATTGAAATACTTCCAAAATTGAAGCAAAAAAATTTAAGAACAAGGATTAACGATTTTTGAATTATGATGTTGAATTTATTATATTTTTTTTGATGTGTAATATATTTTAAATCTCTATTCGTTCTTTTTTTCTTTCTTCTAAAATCAAAAATCGTTAATCCTTGTTCGATATTTTTTTTATTACAGCAAAAGTGTACATACAAGCCTGTTCCCAATTTCCTGAAACAATTCTCAATCAATTATACTCAACAACATCTTTTGAAGAATCATAATCGAAGAGCCACCAGTCGATTTCAACTGGCTGTCCGCTTCGGCAAGGGCTATGAATGCCCTGTCCAATTCCTCAGGCTTATATTTTTTAAGAGCGCTTAAATACTCCGCAACGAAGTAGGGGTTTATCCCTACTGCTCCTGCCAATTGAAAATGATTCTTTCCTGTTGCCGGCTCGTCGGATAACTTCCATAAAACCGTAAAAAAGCGCGTCAGCATAGTGATAATCAGCATTTCCTGACGGTCGGCGGCAAGCATATTCTCCAAAATTAATAATGATTTCTGCAAATTTCGCTCCCCTACTGCTTTCTGCAATTCGAATACATTCCAGACACGAGATGCTCCAACAACATTAAGCACATCCTCGCCGGTTACTTTTTTTCTGTCTTTTAAGTATGCCTGCAATTTCCCGATTTCATTATTTAAAGAACGTAATTCAGGTGGGGCATGCGCAATCATTAATTCAATAGCTTCGGCGGAAGCCTCCAGACCACTCTTTGACAATCGGGATTTCAGCCACCCGGATAAATCGGATTCATATATTTTAGGAAATTCGAGCCAAGCATGCCTCAATAACATAAGATTCAATGGGAATTTCAAACCTTCGATTTTTTTCTCGGCTTTGGCTTTTTTTTGTGCGTTTCTCATTTCAGCGCCAATTCCATTTAACGAGTCATGCGAAGCTGTGCAGACCAGAAAAGTTGTTGGTTGAGGAGAATCCAAATATCGTGTGAAAGCAGGAGATGAAACCTTTTTCTTGCTTGTGGTAGTTGAAACCAGCTCCTCGAAATGACGCACGATTATCATCCTTCGTGAAGTAATAAATGGATATGCAGAAGCAAGATTTGACAATGCATCTAATGAAATATCGCTACCGTTCAGCATCTCCAATTCATAGGTTTCGCGGGTGCTTTTTTCGGCAAATTCGATTAATGCATCCAATGCTTCTTCAACCAAAAAATCTTCATCACCGAATATGAGTAATACTGGCGGAGGATTGGTGGATTTTATTATTTCGGAGATAGTTGTTTGCATAATAAAAATTGTTAATTGTCAATGGTTAATGGTTAATTAAACCTAAAGTCAGAAGTTTCTTTTGACTTCATACCTAAAAAAGTCAGAATAAACTTCTGACTTTAGGGGAACATTCTTATTTGTAAATAAAACTTTTTTCTTATAATAAGTTTAAACTACTCATGATAATATTAAAAAATAGATTATTCATTGACCATTAACCATTAACCATTAACTGTCTAATCCTGAAATAAGTTGACTCCAAAATTAACTAATTTTAAGGAGTCAAAAATGTTAAAAAAAGAAACGACCGGACTGC
>JAERMQ010000047.1 GCA_016844745.1 Ignavibacteria bacterium
TAATAAAAATTCCAAGATTAATTGGCAGTTCACAAATGAACAAGCTAGGATTAAACTTAAAAGACTTTATCCGTCATATTCGAGTTAACATGACATTAGTTTATTTTGAACAAACAAATGATGTTAACTCTGCAATTGAAAGAGAGAAGCAATTAAAGAACTGGCATAGACAATGGAAAATAAATTTAATTGAAAAAGAAAATCCTGAATGGGAAGATTTATATGATAAAATTATTTAACATTCTTAAATTATTATTTATTGTCATTCTGAACTTGTTTCAGAATCCACTCTCATCGCGGTATATGGATTCTGAAACAAGTTCAGAATGACAATCTTCTTTATTTTCTTTTTAACCTTCGGAGAAAAATATGAAAAAAGCATTTTACTTAAGTTTTTTATTACTATTTTTATTAATAATTATCAGCAATAATGCTGATGCCCAGGTTCAATCACGACCTTCCGCATTTCAAATTAACAATCCAACTAATCAAAAAGGAACAAAAATTATGAAGAAATCAATCTTTACCGAAAAAGCGCCAATGCCAATCGGACCCTACAGCCAGGCTTCACAAGCAGGGAATACCATTTATGTATCAGGTCAGTTACCTATCGACCCGGCAACAGGCAAAATCATCGAAGGGGATATTAAAAAAGAAGCTGAATTAGTATTGAATAATATCAAAGCAATATTGGAAGCAGCCGGATACGAAATGAAAGATATTGTGAAAACTACTATCTTTTTAACCGACCTCGCCAATTTCAAAATTGTCAATGAAATTTACGGCAGTTATTTTACCGGAAACTTCCCGGCGAGGGAAACCGTGCAAGTAGCTGCGCTCCCGCTTAATGGGAAAATTGAGATTTCGGTTATAGCAGTAAAATAAGGATTTTTTAAATTATATCATTTTGTGAAAAGAAAGGTATAAGAAGTCAAGAAGGATGTCATTCAGAGCGGAGCGAAGAATCCACTCCCAATACCACCTACGCATTCTTTTCTTCACCCTTTATGATATTAATTAATTTTATTCTTTGCGACTTTGCGAGATTTTATCACGCAAAGCCGCAAAGTTAATGAATTTTCTTTGCGAGCTTTGCGTGAAATTTTTTTGGAAAGCCGCAAAGAAAAACAACTTAGATTTGGAATTTAAACATTATCGGAATAAAGCATGACAGAATCATTCGAAGTTTCAACAACTCTTCCGGCATCTGCCGAGAAAATATTTAATGCCTGGCTGGATGCCAAGGAACATAGCAAATTTACAGGAGGAGGAAAATCAACGGGCAAACCGGTTGTCGGTGGTAAATTTACTGCATGGGATGGGTATATCTCCGGGAAAAATCTTATTCTCGAACCTAATACGAGAATAGTGCAGTCCTGGCGGACAACGGAATTTCCAGAAAGCAGCCCAGATTCTACAATTGAGGTAACATTTAAAGATGTAAAATCGGGAACGAAAATTACTATCAAACATGAGAATATTCCCGAAGGACAGGGAGAATCTTATAAGAAAGGCTGGAAGGATTATTACTTCAAGCCGATGAAGGAATATTGTCTGAACCTTGATTCTCAAGATTAATTTGATTAACATGATTTTAGAATCCTCTAATCATCTTAATCATAAAAATCATATAAATCAAGGTTCATACATTTCAACTCAATATATAAAAATAAATGCCTTATTCAAACGTTGAATCAATAATTGATTTAATTAAAGGAGTCTATTATGCTTTTAAAAGAACAAGTAACAGAGACAATCAACTCAATGCCCGAACAATTTGAGATATATGATTTTGTGGATAGATTAATTTTTCTTGATAAAATCGACCAAGGATTAGATGATATTAAAAATGACAGGGTCCATACCGAAGAAGAAGCAGAGCAAAGGCTTGAAAAATGGTTAAAATATACAGAAAATTAATCCATGGTAACTATTGTATCGTTTATCAAATTCAGGAAGAGACAATCGAAATTATAACTGTACATCATTGTTCAAGATTATTTAAACTTTGAAAATTAAACAATCCACTTGGAAATATTGAAAATAACTCTTAATTTCAATCGTTTCATAAATTAAAATTTTTATAGTAAGGCATAGACATGGAAAATGAAGTATTATTAGCTCAAATTGCAAAGGAAATATATCCTTTTACTCCTAAAGTAATTGTTCAGGATAATAATATTTATCTGTTAAATGCCAAACTATTTTGTAAAGTAGAATTCCTGGAAGATGATTATATCATACGTAATGAAGAATTTGATTTGACGGTATGGGGTGATTCGCGCGACGAAGCTGAAGAAGCATTTGCATTTGCATTTGATGCCCTTTATAAGAATTTCGTTTTTGAAAAAGATGAAAATTTAACAGAGCAGGCAAGAGTATTAAAAAATAAATTAAATCATCTTGTTTACAAAATTGCCAGGGCTAATGAAAATTAGAAAAACAAAAGACCTCCAAACTACATTAACTCAAAAAGGTTTTATTCCCGAACCTAAAAAAGCTCACCATGTGTTTTATTATCTGAATATTGATGGTAAAAAACACAATATTTATACTTATTTTAGTCATGGTAAAAGTGAGTATGATAAACACCTAATGCAACAATTGAAAAAGCAGCTAAAATTTACAGAAACCTCATCGGCTGAAGAATTTTTTGATTGCCCATTTACAATGGAACAATATATCGAAATGTTGAAAGAAAATGGAGATATGTAAAATTGAATCAATCACTCTGTCCTATTCTTCATCTTACTATACACTTTCGAGAAATTCCCTTTATATACCAAATACGGGTCGGCGCCGCTAACCTGAATAGCAGCTAAATCCTGATATAATCCAAATGTTTTTATATCATGCTCCTCATGAAACTCCTTTACAAAACCAATCGGTTCCCATTTATAAAATTTATCCGTATAATGCAGAGTCATTGAATTAATAAACAAAGTCGCTTTGTTCCTGAGCATTGGGTCTAAGCGAATATTGCGTACTTTCTCATCAGGCAGGTCGATTTGCAATTTTTGTAAACCGTCTTGCTTCTTATATTCTACCCTGATGGATTCGCTTTCATTGAAGTTATTACCTGTATCGTAAAATAACTGAAATACATCATCGAAAGCAGTGTTGATTAGCTCGATGGTTAAATATTGGACCTGCACCGGCTTTATTACCTGAATATTTTGGTTTGCTTGTTCGGAGGTTGCAGCAGTTTGGTGTGACTGTGGAGCCGGTTCATTTTGCTCCTTTTGTCCGCAAGAACCAAGCATCAGCAAAAACAAAGTAAACAAAAGCAAAAAATCGAACATTTTAAAAGAAGTTTTATGTTTTTTTAGAGGTTTTAATTTCATTGTAAAAATCCTTGAATTTTTTGATAATCCTCAGGTTTATTAATATTAAAATACGCTCCGGATTTATAATCCTTACATTCCTTTTCAATATCGATAATTTCGGCACCTACTACATCCAATAATGTTAATACCTTGCATTTTCGTTTAACTTGCATTACATCCCTCGTTTCTTGTTCGAGCGAATGTTTTATGATATCTTCAGCCATTGTTAAACAGGAACGATTATAAACTCCGCAAAGCTGTTGAATGAATCCATCGGCTTTCGCAACGATTATTTTTGCTGATGACTGATAATCTGATATGAATTGAATAATTTCCTTTGTCATCATTGGAATATCGCAGGAAATCACGAAATTTTTTTCAGTGCTGCTTGCCGATAATCCTGAATGAATCCCACCAAGCGGTCCGATATTTTTATAAATATCCGGATATGTTGGGATATTGAATCTTTCATAAGATTCCGGTTCATTTGTAATTAGGATATTATCTTCGAATACCGATTTCATCAGGTTAAGCATATGTTCAATAATCGTCACGCTACCGAATGGAAGAAAAGATTTATTTACTCCCATTCTTTGGCTTTTTCCGCCTGAAAGAATTATTCCGGTTATATCTTTATACATTTTTTTCTATACTAATTGTACGGATAAAATTCATTAAATTAATTGTCAATTGTTAATTGTTAATTGTCAATGTTAAATTGTTTTTAACGTCTTATTTTCAATTCTTAATTCGTAATTAGTAATTAGTAATTTCTCTTCCGGTACTCCCCGCTCTTTCCGCCGGATTTACTAAGGAGTTCGATGTCGGTAATTCGAATTGATTTATCAACAGCTTTGCACATATCGTAAATAATAAGTCCGGCAACCGCAACCGATGTTAATGCTTCCATTTCAATTCCGGTAGTGGCTTCGGTTCTTGCTGAAGCGATAATTTCAATTGAATTTTCTATATCATTCAATTCAAAATCAATCGAGATATTGTTAATAAAAATATTATGACATAGGGGTATTAATTCTGATGTTTTCTTCCCGGCTTGTATAGCTCCAATCCTCGCTACGGATAATACATCGCCTTTTTCAATCAAATTGCCTTTAACCGCAGAAAATGCTTTTTGATTTAATAAAACTCTGCATCTCGCCACTGCCTGGCGCAAAGTTGCAGATTTGCCGGAAACATCCACCATGGCTGCTTTACCTTTATTGTTGATATGCGATAAATCCTTCATTTCAGGTACTCTTTTATTTGATTTAGAAAAGAACTTTTATCAAAGTAGCAGAATGGCAATCAATGCCGAAATTAAAATAATAAATACAGGACTTACTTTTAAAAATACCAATACTCCGCCAATCAGTGCAAAAATGAGAAATTTTAAATTAAATGTACTCTTAGTTAAATATTGAACCATTATAACGATAATCATTCCTGCCACTGCATACTTCACACCTTCAAAGGCTTTAATAACTATCGGATTTTTCTCAAAATGAGAAATCGTATAAAATACTATCAGCATCAGACCGGCAGGAAAAAACAAATTGCCGAGATTGGCAGCTATTACACCAGGAATACCGGCAATTTTGAATCCGGTATAAGTAGCAAATTTAATCGAAATAGCGCCGGGTATTATTTCTACAATCCCGAGAACTTTCATAAATTCATCTGGGGTTAGCCAGGTATTACTCTTAACAACTTCATTCTCGATAATAGGTAATAGTGAATATGCTCCTCCGAAGGACATCATACCAACCTTCAGAAAAGCCAGGAACAAATTCCAAATTTCAATCATATATTTAAAAATAATTTTCAATCAAAATAATTTTGCAAATTATCAGGAATCGAGCTAATTTCAAAGTTAATGATAATTTAAATTGATTAGTGAACAATTAATCGGATATAAAAAAACAAACATCAATGTAATTTATCTTATTATCTTTGCATTACAAAAATTTACGATTTGAACGAAAAATAATGAAGCGAATAAAATATATTATTCAAAAGGAAGTACTCCAGATACGGCGAAATCCCCAGATGCTACCAATTATTTTTATAATGCCTCTCTTCCAGTTATTGGTCCTTTCTTATGCTGCAACTTTCGAAATCAAAGCCGTTAACGTTCATCTCATTGACTATGATAAATCGTCCCTTTCAAGACAACTAATCAATAAATTCGAAGCAACAAACCGGTTTTTCTTCACAAATTCATCTAACTCAGAAAAGCTTGCTTTCGATGATTTGGCAACTTTAAAAGCAAAATTGATTTTGATTGTACCGGCAGGATTTGAAAAAGATATAGTTACTTCCGGCAAGCCGAAATTGCAATTTATCCTCAATTCAGAGGACGGTTCGGCTGCCGGTGTGATTCAATCATATTGCGCCCAAATCATTGCCGATTTCAACCGCTCGATAATTGCCGTTTATGGGAATTTGCAGAACCAGGCTCCACAACAAGCCAGCATCAATGTTCTCGAGAAATATTGGTACAATCCGGAACTAAATTATAAATTCTACATGGTACCCGGTATTCTTGTTATGCTTGTAACAATGATTGGGATGTTCCTTTGCTCGATGAATATAGTAATCGAGAAGGAGATGGGAACAATCGAACAGTTAAATGTAACCCCCATAGCAAAGCATGAATTTATTATTGGTAAACTGCTCCCATTCTGGGTATTGGGATTGATTGAACTTGCATTTGGGCTTTCCCTTGCCAAACTCTTTTTCGATATACCGATTGTAGGTAATATTTTTTTACTTTTTGGGCTTGCATCGGTTTACTTGTTAGTCGTTTTATCATTCGGATTACTTGTTTCAACAGTAACTGAAACTCAACAACAAGCCATGTTCATATCCTGGTTTTTTATGGTTATTTTTATATTACTAAGCGGCTTGTTTACTTCGATTGATAGTATGCCTGAATGGGCAAGATTTTTAACGAAACTAAATCCGATTGCTTATTTTGTTGAAATAATGCGTCAGGTTTTGCTAAAAGGAGCAGGTCTTGCTGAAGTGAAGGTTCACCTATTCGCATTATCGATTTATGCTATTGTTATGATAGTACTTTCGGTTTGGAGATATAGGAAAACAACGGGATAAATTATTACGTTTTTATATAATTTTGCAAATTAAATATTTAAGGAAAAAAAATGGAATTTATCAAAACCAAGCTATATAATATACAGGATTCCATAAATAATATAGAAGATGCCCTGCAGGGCTTAGCTTTCGAAGATTACCGAACCAATAGAAAAAAAATGATATTCGTGGTTGGAAATATCGAATCAATTATCAATGATATTACCGATTTACCTGAAGATTTTCGTTCATCGCATCCTGAAATGAATTGGGATAATTTTCTTTCGCTAAAAGAAAAAATCGTAAATTCTGAGGTAGGTGTCAATGAAGAAGAAATCTGGAAAGTATCAAAACAAAAATTAAAATTACTTAGAAAATTTATTGAATCAAATATTCGTTAATCAAAAAGAAATGATATATTTTAATAATACTGCAACTTCATTTCCGAAACCGGAAAATGTTATTAAAGCGGTTATTGAGATTTTAAATTCACCGCCAACTCACTCCTCACGCTCAGGAATTGAAGAGGAATCCCAGGATATTTTTTTTACCTGCAGGATTAAACTTGCAAAATTATTCAATGCCCCTGACCCCATTAGGATTGTATTCACATCAGGCAGCACCGAAGCTTTGAATCTTGCAATCAAAGGATTAGACCTGCAAGGCGGGCATATTGTTTCAACGAAAATTGAGCATAACAGTGTTATCCGCCCACTTAAAACGTTGGAGGAAGAAGGAAAAATTGAACTTACTTTCGTTGATTGTGATAAATACGGTTACGTCGAATCCGGTAATATTGAAAATGCGATTCATCAGAATACCAAAGCAATTATAGTGAATCATTGTTCAAATGTAACCGGGGCTGTTCTCGATATTAAGACTATATCGGCAATTGCAAAAAAGCATAGCTGCAAAATAATCGTCGATGCATCACAGGCAGCAGGGTGCCTGCCAATCGACGTCCGGGATTGGGAAATTGATTTGATGGCATTTACGGGACATAAATCACTATTCGGGTTGCAGGGAATCGGGGGACTCTATATCCGGGATGGCATTGAATTAAAGCCTCTAAAAACAGGCGGAACCGGCATAAAAAGCGAATATCTTACACAACCTAAAATAATGCCGATTTATTATGAAGCAGGAACTCAAAACCTCCCGGGTGTTGTGTCGTTAAATGCCGGATTGGATTTTATTTCCGAGACGGGCATCGATGTCATCCAACGGAAAAAAGAGCGGCATATTTCTTATATAACCGATGAATTGAAGAATTATGACCGGATTACAATATATAATTCAATCAATAATTCGAGCGGTACCGTATTTACATTTAATATAGATGGAATGGTGCCGGAGGAAGTAAATTACATCCTCGAAAGTTCATATAACATACATGTACGCTCCGGTCTGCATTGTGCCCCTCTTATGTTAGACGCACTGAATGTTCGTCCGTGGGGTACAGTCCGCGCCAGTCCATCCTATTTCTCGACGGATGAGGAAGTCGAAAAATTTATTATGGCAATTAAGGAAATCATGAGAAGTTTTGCAGGTAAAAAATGAAAGTTATTCAGGAGAAAAAAATCGAAGGATGCCTCGAAGGAAACAATGTATGGGATCTATTGCTTGATGATGTTATTACCAAAGAAATTATTTTTTATTTAGGAAAAAAAGGCAAATTATTATACATAGATAGTTTCGAGAAACCTTACTTCCGAATTATTGTGCGTTCAAAATACACGGTTAAAGGTACACAATCCAACAAATCAATTAGGGTATTCCTTCCCGATAACCAAAACATTAATCTGTTAGACGACCTGAAGAGTTATATTGCAGAATATTCAATTTAAAACCAAAATCCGGGTAGGTATAAAAGTCACTCCCTAAGAGGTTGTCTCATAAGTATAAAAAAGGGAAGAGCGTCATTCAGAGCGAAGCGAAGAATCCAGTCCAAATGCTGCTTCTGGATTCTTCGCTTCGCTCTGAATGACATTCTTTTAGACTTATGAGAACACTTCAATAGTAATTTCCCATTCATCATGATGGGATTAGGGTATGTGTGTTTAATTTAAAATGCATAACCGGGAACATATTTTTTTTGGCATTTAAATTGATAATTATATTTAATAATAAACAAATCGGGAAATTCCCGGGGGTTTATTCATTAATATAAGGCTTGAAATGTTAAAAAAGTTTTTATTTTTGCTGCTCCTTACAATAATTGTCCAGCCAGTTGCTGCACAAAGAATCAGCTTAATGAACCAAACTATAAATTCTTCAGGTTTAAATAATTTACCTTCGGAAGTCAGGCAATTGCAAAGCAGTCATGATATTGAACTCTCAAAAGTACCTGTCAGTCTTCAATTGGAATCAATATATGGTAAGTTCTCTTATTTCAGGGAAGCCCTTTTCAGTAAATTAAATTCAGTCCGGGTTACATTTAATGAACTTGAAAATACTATCACAATAAATAATTTAATTGGCGCTAATGTGACGCTTCAGCTTAATATTTCCTATTACAGGTTAACTGAACAATTAAAAGCATTTTTATCCGATACGATTAATTCCATTTTGCGACAAAGCATTAGGGGTGATGTTCTGAAAAATGCTTTTTACATGACTGTTTTCGAAGAACTGAAGGATAACGACCATTTGAAAGGAATGCCCTCGTTTGCCGGTTCGGATTATCAAACAAAATTAGCAAAATCTTTGGCTTGGATGCTTACTAAATCCGCCGAATCTGAATTATTACATCAGATTATACCGGTTATTCCGGACTTCAATATTTATGTTCTACAAAAAGATAATCCGAATTATGCAAAATTACTTGCTTCAATTTTTGAAAAATGTATGAATACATCAATATCCATTAACCGCTCAAAGATTTCCGAATCGCTCGATGCTGCTGAAAGTAATCTGACCCGCTCCTATTTAAATTATTCTCATTATCAATTCGTAGCGGATGTAGGAATAGCTTATACCGATGATGAATCCCGAATCGGTGGGAGTTTGTTATTTGCTTATAAAGTTGACCCCGATACACAATTGGATTTTATTGCAGCAAGTGAAATACCGCGTAGCGAATCTTCCTCAACTTATTTACCGTTGCGCTCCCAGATTGGATTTATATATCGTTCAACACCATTTTCGGGTATAACCGATGTACCGGTTTTCAGGTCAATGACTGATTTGGAAATTGATTTTACTTTCTCAACTTTCCTTGGTAGTAATAATTTTAATTCGAGCAATATTTTCGAAACAGGTTTCTTATTTTCCGAACCAATCGGAAGCTTAATTATGGGTGCAGGGTATTTCGTAATGTTTTCGGCAACCGGGAAAACTATACCTCCGGTTCATTCATTAGCATTGACCTTCAAGGGATTTTCGCCTAATTCACCAGTGCTTACTATTGGTATTACTCAACAGGCAAAAAGAGTTATTTCACCTGCCATTGAGATTAGCATACCGTTTTTCTCAAAAAAATAATTGGAACTCTTAATGAAAATTTTCTCTTTATATATTTTAATTTTCTTTATAGTTTTAAATGAAGCGACAAGTAAAAATCAGGATATAAACGTAATCAATTATTATGCTGCCGGTAATTGCCTGGATGGAAAGCCGGAAGTAGGGAAAATCAATCTTTTACGCTTCTATCCGGTTTATGCTTTACGCGATAGCACAGTTGCAGTAAAGATTACAATTTACAACGGCTCAAATGTTTATATACGCGAAGCTGTAAAAATGGATGAGGGACGTTATTGGCAGTCACTGTCGCCTGATTTACCTTTAGGCAGCAGCATTCACCGAATTGATATTGAAGTTCGCGTCAGGCTGAAATCTTCCCCTCTTTCTGAAAATTATAAAAAAATGATGAAAGCCGCCAATAGTAAAACCAATGCCCTATTCGGATTCAGCACATCGATAAGTAATGGGAATTTTTATTTGAATTCTATTAATACTAATATTGAAAAGTTATCAATGGAAATGAAAAATTTTGATGCCCAAAATATTTCTTCATTGAATAATTATTTCAAATTTATCGATAATAATTATCATGAGTCTTTTGGTAAATTGAACGATAAAATCGATGATATGCTCTTGATTGCAGATAAAAGGTTTACCGAGATTGCAAAACAGAAAGAAATACCGGATACTCTCGATTCCCACACATCTGCTGATAATATAGAATCAGCTATTCCGAAAGAAGAAGTTCGCCGGTTCAAAGCAGAATGGGAAGAAATCCGGAATACATTAAAAAGCAGTCAGTCGAGTTTCGAGCAATACAGTATTGTAAATTCCGATAAATTCGAGCAGATAACGAAATTAATAGGCGAAATAAATAAAAAACTCGACGAAGCAAATGCCGCCAACAATAGCATCAGAGACATATTTGCCGCTGCGGCAAAAGATGGTAAAGAAACGATTTCAATCGACAATAAAAAGCTTGCCGGTTATACTGATACATTGAAGGCTGAACTACTGCGGGAAATAGAGAAAGAAACAATTGATACAAATGTTATTGGTCCCCCGATAAAACGTTCGGATATTATTTTGGATGATACATTATCAGAAGTAAAAATTCTTTATAAAAATTATAACACAGCTACAAAAACTTACCCTCAGCTTGAACCACGTGAAAACCTTGGCATTTTTCGATTCCGTTTGATACCAATTGCAATCATCGGACAGAATCTGCATAAATCATTATCCGGTATGAGCAGCGTTGTAATGGAAGTGGGGCTTTCATTCGGCAATCAATCTATAATCAGTAATAATTTATTTAGTCCTGAATTCTTGGTAGAAAGATTTGGAGTATCTTTAGCATTCAATCTTGCTGCAGTTCAAGGCAAGACGGAGGTTTTTGCACTCGCATTTACTTATGATTTTAATTCAATTGTATCAATTGGAATTGGTGTAAATTACCCAAGCGGCTCGAACATCTCTCAAGGTTATTTCAGTATAGGAATAAATAAACGAGCATTTGAGGCTCTGTTCTGGGAAGCAGGGAAGGCTTTTTAAATTTGAAGTTTTATTTAATCCTGAAAAAATTCCATTGTTTGTTGTCCTTGGATCTTCAATTTCCATCGGTTATTGCCGATATGCTCGGCTTCGTTCTCAAGCACATTTAAAATTGTTTGTTCTTCGGGTGTAATTCCGTTTTTTAATAATGGTAAGATATGAAGGACAATTTCATCGAAAGTGGGACTTTTATTTTCCCGTTCCAATCTTCTCAGATAAGAGATGATATAGTATTTTACTCTTAATTTAACATCTATTTGAGTTTTGAATCTACCGGTAATTTTTATGGTAAATAATTCTGTTTTCTCGGAATAATCGAAATTATCCAAAAGAAAAGGAGTCAAGTCGGAATATTCTTTTTTCAATAAATCCAGAAATCCTAATTCCAATCCCTTAATAATAAGTTCATCATTAATTTGTTCGAGTGTTGCACCATGATTTTTTGCAATAATACCTTCAATTGTTTGTAGTACAATTTCGCCAATATCAATCCCCAGGGCGGCTTTCAGAATATACTTAGGACGATTTACTTTTTTGAAATTAATAATTAATTGCCCGGATAATACTGTAAAGGGATGCTGACGCTTTTTAAAACTTGTTTGTCCGTTTTTTTGTGCAACAGCGCCGGCATATTCGAATCCACATCGCTCGGCTGTATCGATAATCAAATGCCAAAATTCAGGGTCTTTATGTGCAAAAACAAACGACATCCATCTATCATATTTAAGTACCCGGTACATTTCTTCGATAGATTTTGTAATAAGTTGATTATACTCTTGTTTTGTTTTATTTTGCTCGCCCCCTTCAATTGCTTCGAGACGGTAATCCTCATCAGTTACTTTCAAATCTAACCAGGCATTCCACATAATAGACAAATCAAGGTATGGTATTTTTTTCCCGTAAGGCGGGTCTGTATAAATATAATCTATCGAACTTGTTTTGATAAAGCTTAAATCAGTAGCAGAACCATTTATTATTTGAAGATTATTTATTGTATTCTCATTTATTTTAAATTCAATATCTTTTTTTGCATTGAGCACAGCATTCACTTTTTTCGTGAATGTATATACTATATCTAATGAAGTTGGATTAGAAGCGATTCTATAACGGTAATACATCATTGGACCACTATTTCCTGCATTTGGACCAGCATAAGTTGAATGATGATAAGTAAGATTAATCTTATTAACAGTGCTTGAAAAGGCAAGCAATAATGATTTGCGTATATTTTTATTTTTTTCCTGTAAAATCAAATGTTTTAAATAGGCAAGCTCGGCTAATTGTTGTCTGCAGAATAATTGCTCTATAGTTTCGACATCAGAACCTTTTGGTAATTGTAATCCTTTAGGGAAAGGATACTTATTTAATATTTTAGTATATTGATGTTCATTTTTTGGAGCTTTTTTTTCAAATTCAGTTATTATTTTCTGAAATGAATCATTCAATTCGGAAATATTAACAGGGGAAGTCAAAGCCTCCACAATGAAACCGGATAAAGGATTCAAATCAACATGAATAGCTTTTCTATCCAGCATTAATGATTCAATAACTGTGATTCCGCTGCCGCTAAATGGATCTAAAACCAAATCACCCGGTTGAGTATATGTTCGGATATATTCATGTACAACATTCCAGGATTGTTTGGTAAAATATCCATGAACACCGAAATGCCTTTTAGCTGCTCGCTTTCTTACCGGAATTTCATCTAAAAGAGGTAATTTTAAATAATCATAATCAACCGTTTTGTTCTGACCTTGCCTTTGGGGATTGTAGTCGTATTTCTTTCCGCCATGGAAGGAATCAGGGCTTAGAAAAGAACTAAATACATCCCAGTAATTATCTATTTCCTGAATATTAAAATATAAAATCGGTTTTTCTTCTTCAGGACGAAATAAAATAAATTCCCTGCCATTACACAATGCAAAAAATTTTGCCCTAATTTCAGGATGAATCGAATAGCTATATATTTGCTCTATATGGTCGCCGGATTTAATGTCCTCACTTGGGGATTTGGCATCAAGTACCCAAGCATAATTATTACCAATTTTTAGTAAATAATCAGGTATGACTGTAATATTTCTTTTTTTTGAACCAATTTTTACAAATGGATGTCGAAGGCTTTTGCTTCTAATTATTTGGGAATTATCAAAACCTAATTTATATAAAATTGGTAAAATAATTACTTCCCGAACACTATCCTCTTTAAAGTCAGGAGAATTAAGGGTATTAAAATCAAAATCACTGAAAATACCAGACATTATCTAATAATATATTTTTTTATTTATTACTATTACTTTGAACAGACAGGAATGTCTGTTTTACCCTTTTTAATTAAGTAGGTCAGAAATTCACTTTCTGAAAATTAATAAAAATAAAGAATATCATTACGCTTGCAGCATTAGATTAAGGAACTCGGTTGAGCGCTTGAAATCTTCTTCCAACTCGAAAGTGAAAACCTCTAAATCCATATCGATTAAATTCGGGAATGCTTCGCATAACGCCTTCCATGAATCCTCATCATCGACGTTAACGGCTTTAATACCTTCGAAAAAATCGGCTCCCCAAATTTCGCAGAGAATATCCGAAAGCCTTACTGCCGCTACCAATCCCTTATAACGCTCCGGTGTTTCCATCGGTATGTTGTGATTGGAAATAATTATGCTAAGCTCGTCCGGCAGCTTCCAGAGCTTCGCTATAGCTGTTCCTACTTCAATATGATTAACTTCGAATAATGTCTTTTCGGCATCAATATCAATGTATCCTTCGTCCTTAACTAAATTAACCACATCCTGATATTTATCGGAATCAAATTGAAGCATGGCAAGTTTACCAATATCGTGAATCAAACCACCAATAAACTCAAATTCCTTAAATGAGCGCTTAATCTTGCCTGAGAGGGCTTTAGCGACCATTCCAGTGCATGAAGAATGCCACCAGAATTTCTCCATTAGTCCGGCTGCCTGATGATGGGAACTCATAAGGAATTTAGAAAATATCGAAACACCAAGCACAATATTGGTCAGGCGGTTGAGTCCGAGCGTCATGATAGCTTGAGTTATTGAATTTATCTCTGTGCGTGATGCATAAAGAGGGGAATTTGCTATACGAAGCATTTTCATTGTTAGAGGCGCATCGGTTTCAATAGCACGAGCTATTTCGCGTGTATCGACATTCTCATCCTCGAGTAGTTTCAATATTCTTGCTGCTACGGGCGGCAAGGTTGCAAATTCCTGTGTTTCTATAATATTTTCTATCGTAGCCATAAAATCAAAATAATAAATAATATAATTTTATAAATTAATCTAAACTCACGAAAATACCAAATTCTTAAGTTCATTTTCAAAATAATTTGTTTACAAATAGCAAATTCGGCATATTTGAATTTAATTTTAAAACCTATGAAAATAATTTCGGGGAAAATACTGATAATAGGATTAAAAAAATATGATGGTATTTACTGACAACATTTCTTTCACCGATACACTATTGGAACAGCATTTTCATTGGGAGAAAATATCTTCCGGTTCACTCGAAATACCGCTCCGGAACTTGTCGATAAGACTGTTTAATAATAATACTATGTATTCAACACAAAGCAGTATCTCCGGAAATTCGGATTATTTTTTTATAACGAAATTTGCACGGGAATCACAATACTACTCAATGCTTGAATTAACTAAACAAAATAAAAACCTGCCTGCGAAAATATTTTGCATTGCCGGTTCAGGTGAGAATTTCCATGGCAACAGAAACCGGCGATGGGAGAGCCCACCCGGTAATATTTACCTAACGGCATATTTTTCACCTAAAATAATTTTAGAAGGATTTGCTTCTGCGTTTTTAGCTCTGTCGGCAGTCTCAGTACTCGAAGTAATAGATTCATATATTGAATTAACCGGTAAAGCATCTGTTAAATGGGTTAATGATATACTCATTGACGGAGCAAAGGTCGCCGGAGTATTATCCCACTGTCAGACTACCGGTTCAATATTAACGGACGTTATAATCGGTATCGGATTGAATGTTGAAACAAAGCCGGAATCAGAACCAACGATATATGTCCCTAAAGCAGCATGTCTAAATGATTGCCTGAATAAGGAATCCATGATTACCTTTGGGGATACTGCCAAAAGACTCATTCAAAAACTAATATTTAATTACAATTTGATAGTGTCGAATAGGATGCAAGTGTTGTTGAACAAGTATCGAGAACGTTCTATAGTAGTTGGAAAACATGTTGAAATTTATTCCGACTATGATTCGAATGAAAAAATAGCTGATGGAGAAGTTGAGCGAATCGGTGAAAATCTTGAACTGTACTTAAAAGGACAATCAAAACCTTTCATTAATGGAAGGTTGGTATTGGTGTAAGAAAATTTTAATAAAACTCTTCTTTTTGTCGCTTTGAACAAAGTGAAGAATCAGGAAACTGTATTGTGACTGGATTCTTCACTTCGTTCAGAATGACAATCTTCCTGACTTTTGACAAAGTCTCGATAGCAGGAATGACTAACTATAACTACTTAATTAAAAAAATTACAATATAAATCTGCTCAAATCGGAATTTTTTACGATTTCTTTAAGCTGATTACTAACCATTTCACCATTTATATTAATTTGTTTATTTTCCAGATTATCCGGCGCATTGAACAAAATATCCTCTAACAACGTTGACATAATAGTATGCAAGCGGCGAGCGCCGATATTAATAACCTCGTCGTTTACTTCCGCTGCAAGCGAAGCAATTTCCTCAATTGCATCTACTTCGAATGTAAGTTCAATTCCATCTGAGCGTATCAAAGCCTGATACTGCTTAATTAACGCATTTTCAGGTATTGTAAGAATTTTAATAAAATCTTCCTTCGTCAGGCTGGTCAATTCCACTCTGATAGGAAAGCGTCCTTGCAGTTCAGGTATTAAGTCCGATGGCTTCGAAACATGGAAAGCTCCGGATGCTATAAATAACACATGGTCGGTGCGAACAGGACCATATTTTGTATTTACACTTGTACCTTCGACAATTGGTAGTAAATCCCGCTGAACTCCTTCCCTCGAAACTTCAGGACCTCCGCCGGATGCACCCCCACGTGAGGCAATTTTGTCAATTTCATCAACGAATACGATACCGGAATTTTCTGCACGTCCCAAAGCTTCGCGAATCACTGCGTCCATATCGATAAGTTTATCAGCTTCTTCTTTCAGCAGAATCACTTTGGCATCAGAAATTTTCATCTTCCTTTTCTTATTTTTCTTTGGCAGAATGCTTCCGAAAATATCCTGGATATTCATTCCGATTTCATCCATACCAATAGGACCAAGAACCTGAAGCGAAGGCACCTGGTCAACCTGAATATCAACCTCGACTGTTCGTTCATCTAATTTCCCTGAGCGAAGCATCTCCCGGAATTTCTCACGAGTGCGGTTATTATCTTCAACTTCCTCATCGGTAGCAGTATCGAATGATGGACCGCGCTTTACAGGAGGAATAAGTATGTCCAGCAACCTGTTTTCGGTGTTCATGATTGCCTGTTTCTCTTTTTCGCTTGCCTGTTCTTCACGTACCATAGCAACCGACCGGTCGGCAAGGTCACGAATCATTGATTCGACATCGCGACCAACATAGCCGACTTCGGTAAATTTAGTCGCTTCTACTTTAATAAATGGCGCTCCGGCAAGCTTGGCAAGCCGACGTGCAATTTCTGTTTTCCCAACTCCGGTAGGTCCTATCATGATGATATTATTTGGCATAATCTCATCTTTCAGGGCGTCCTTAACGTTTTGCCGCCGCCACCTGTTCCTTAAAGCTATAGCTACGGCTTTTTTGGCAGCGTCCTGCCCGATAATGAATTTATCCAACTCCGCAACTATCTGATGTGGAGTAAGTTGTTTTTTTAAAATATCATTTATAACAAAGTTCTTTACTTTTTTCTTTTGTTCATCAGTGAGGATAATTTCGGTATTTTCCATTTTATAATTCTTCGATATGAATATTGGAATTAGTGTAAATGCAGATTTGAGAAGCAATTTCAAGCGATTGAGTAACGATTTCCTTTGCCTGCAAATCAGTTAATTTCAGCATCGAACGGGCTGCAGCTAAGGCATAAGGACCACCGGAGCCAATTGCTACAATGTTATCGTCGGGTTCGATTACATCTCCGGTTCCGCTGATTAGCAGGACTTTCGTATCATCCATAACGGCAAGCATCGCTTCAAGCCGGCGCAAATACCGGTCTGTTCGCCAGTCTTTTGCCAATTCGATGGATGAGCGATAGAGGTTCCCTCGATGAGCCTCCAATTTCTCTTCGAAGCGTTGGAGCAGCGTAAAAGCATCTGCAGTAGCGCCTGCAAATCCTGCAATAATTTTATCATTATATACTTTTCTTACTTTTTTTGCCGTATGCTTCATTACGGTATTTCCGAAGGTTACCTGACCGTCGGAGCCCATGGCGGCTTTACCGTCGCGGAGAATCCCGATAACCGTTGTTGAATGGGTTTCAGGAAGAAGAATATTATTTTTTTTCGATTTCATTTTAATTTCATTAATAATTTTAATTTTTCTTGATTCAAAATAATGGCAATAATTTCAACATAGAGAAACCCCCTAACCCCCGGTTATAGAAGTAGAACATTGAAGTAGAAGTAGAAACAATTCCCCCTTTTTCAAAGGGGGTTAGGGGGTTTCTCTTGAATTTGTCATTGCATATTTTTATTAATTTCATTATTTTGGAGTTCAGAATGACAAAGCAATATAAATATAGTTCGCTCATTTTCTAAATTAATATCTTCTGAAAGGTTTAAACCAAGTTTCACCAATGGATACATCGACCGATAATCTGCCGAAATATTCTTTTATATTTCCATTAGTATTATTCCCTCGTTGACCAAAAGTAATCGCAGCATCTATTATCATCGTACCGGGAATGGGAGCGGAAAATCCAATTGCTCCGAATACTTCATTAATTCCGGAACCATTAACTTCAATGTAATTGCTGCGATAACCCCCGCCAATCTTATATGTGATTTTATCTAAAAAAGGAGTTCCAGGACCAGTGTTGCCGATTCGGGCAATACCCAAACTTGTGCTCCAACTGTTCCTGTAGTTAAACTTATCGTTAATAAATTTTATATCAGCAAAAGTCTGATTGGAAAAAATCTGATTGGAAAAATCGGCAGCAAAAATAAATTTCCCCGTTTTATAAGAAGCGCCTATTCCGAATGCATCAGGGAAATCGAATTGACTCGAGCAGGAAACAACGGAATCACTTACTGTTAATGACGGTGACTTATAAGTAATTTGCCTGTCAATAGTCATATTACCACTGAATTCATAAAATGCACCTAATAAAAAATCATCCGATACTTTGTAGAAAGCACCGGTACGGATGCCCCACCCATCATAAGAATCAATAATTTCATCTGATGAAGCATAGACATTGGCATTGTTAAATGTTTTATCGATGGTTGTCGATGTTATTCCGAATGAAGAAAAAATCATCGCACCAAATGAAATTTTATCTGTTATATTGGCGGAAGCGCCGATAAATGCTTGTGTAATTCCGCCAATGGCTTTGTTTAATGCGGTACCCTCAATTACTCCGTCCGGATTAGTCACACTTTTTGTTTGCGTTACCATTGAATTAATCCAACTGTATGGATAAATGCCAATAGCAGCGCTCAATCCAAGCGAAGTGTCAATTGAGAATAATCCCATCATGCCATTAACTTTACCATTATTCTGGGCAAGATTAGCGCCGTCAATATAATTAACATGTTGATTGAATTTGTAGCCGCCTTTGAGACGTGTGCTTGTCGCAAAGCTCCACATTGAAGGATTAACGGTATTAATAGCGCTTTCGGTTGGATAAGCAATCGATGTACCTGCAAGAGCATCATAAGCGGCACCGTTGGTGCGGGTAATTTCGCCAACACCACCAATGGAATAATTTGAGCCTCCCTGACTTAGAACATCAATATGATTAAGGCTGATAAATAAAATTAAAATACTAAGAAATTTTATATTCTTAACTACTGCTATTTTCATTTGTTCATTAACTATTAGAATTGATATACCGTGAGATAAATCAATAAATGAATGTCTGCTGGGATTATGTTTTTTAAAATAATATTTCCTGATATTTATACTCATTTTCAATTGTTCAAATTTATTTATTATTGCAATTCAAACCGGGTCTTGTAGAATAAATAATATTTAATTTGGGTCGAACCGGCTCCGGGTCATTTAATCCATAGAATACCAGTTTGTCGGTTCGCAAATATTCCTTTTCAAGTGTAGATTGGATATGAAGAATCATACGACCCTTTTTATCCTGTCGCATCCATTTCTCAACAGCCGAACTAATGCTTGGAAAAATAAATTTGTTCGTACCTGATTGGCGAAATCCATAATAATAAATACCATAATCTTTTTCTTTTACAGTATCGACATAAAGATTCAATGCAATAACCGAATCCAGACCTGTCGTTCCGATTTGTGATTTCTCCATATTTAAAGTCAATTCCAAGCTTGCTTTATGAATTGAAATCAATCCTGGTAAAGAACTAAAATCGAAATCCAATGCTGTTCTGTATGAAACTCCCGCTTGAATTGTAATTGGCTCTGAGGGAAAAGGCGCAGTAGATACCGCCCCTTCAATTCCTGCACGACATTTTATTGTAGTTATTGTTCCACTATTATTATAATTTATTGTCAGGATATTCGGATAATAATCTATCCCGAGTTCCTGTGCATCAAACCTTGCTATTACATTAGAATTGCCGTCGGGAACGAGCAATATTCCCGTAATCAATGCTAATTTAGAAGTATCAGCCTGCCATCGCAGCCACTGGGCAACCATGTTTTTATCCAGTTCAATTTCATATTCTTTAGCAACATTTATATCAATTTTAGAGGAAAAATAACCTACAATTGAAGTATAATCAATCAAATTATAAAGCGTATCCCAAGTTGCATTTAACTCATAAATATTTTTTGCTTTAAATACCTTAAACGACAAAAACGGATTAATAATATCTCCGAGCAAATAATTTGATAGGAATAAAGTAAATTTTGCTGATACTATATCCTCAGCTTTGATATACGGAAAAGTATCGGGCAGGTCAAATCTCATGCAAGCCATAGCTTTTGTCGAATCATTGATAGAACCGATAAGCAGACCTCCGTTATTCATATGCAGCAATTCTTCACGTTTCGGTTGGGTTGATGCAATAAGTTTGGTTACCGAATTGTTTATTGGGACAATATTAATCGTATCCGTAATAAAACTACTCCCGATTGCAGTTGGCTGCTCATTACAACTAAAACTGAAAAACGCAATTAATGCTAATAGCAGGGAGGTTGTCAGAATGTTATATTTTTTTGAATTGTGTGGTTTCACTATGCTTAATCTAAAAACGATGTTCTTCATCCTTCTGATATAATTTCTTTTAATAAATAAGTTCTTTAGGAATTTTTGATTGAAATTTTGGTCAAATAATCAAAGAATTTCAATACCAAAATTGATTTCAAAACATTCTAAAGCTATATATACGGAAAAACAAATCTTTTATTTCATAAGTTCTTTGTATATCTCCGAATATTTTTGGGCGGATTTCGACCAGGTAAAATCTTCGTTAGTTGCGTTTTTTATAAGAGTTTCCCACAATTCTTTATCTTTAAAGCATTTGGCTGCAGTTTTTATTGCCAGAACCATATCAGGTGTATCGAACTTATTAAATACGAAAGTATTCCCTTTCATGGTTTTCTGGTCTATTGGGGTTACGATATTAGCCAATCCACCGGTAAGATGAACAATCGGAATAGAGCCGTAAACCATAGAGTACATGGCATTCAATCCGCATGGCTCGTAGAGCGAAGGCATAAGGAACATATCCGAACCTGCTTCAATCAGATGTGCTAATTGCTCGTTGAACTCGTCGAAGAATTTGAATTTTGCGCTGTATTTCTTCTCGGCTTTAGCTACTGCTTTGGCTGTTTCCTGTTCGCCCAGACCTAATAGCACAATTTGAACTTTCTCTTTGAAAATTGCTTCGAGTGAATCAAGTAAAAGCTGAGTGCCTTTCTGCTCTTCGAGTCGCGATATCATACCGATAAGCGGAACATCAGGTTTATATTCCCATCCGATTTTCTTTATAAGCTCAACTTTATTATTGTATTTGAATTCTTCAAAATCGGAACGCATTTTATGTTTCAAATAATCGTCCTGCCTCGGATTCCAGGTATAAGTATCGATTCCATTTAGCAAACCGAGAAATCTGCTGCCTTTTTCTTTTAGAGAAGTTCCCAATCCACCGCCGTGCTCTTTATCAGTGAGGATTTGCTTTGCATACCCTGGGCTGACGGTTGTTACAAAATCGGAATAATAAATTCCACCCTTCAGTATATTAATTTTTTTATTCTGAATATAATGAGACTGGACTTCCTTTGGAAAGCCTGTCAGGCTCATATTAAAGTCCTGATATTCACCCTGCTGTTTGAAATTGTGAATAGTTAATACTAATTTGGTTTTTTTAAATTTATTTGCGAACAAACCACGAACAAAACCGGGAATAAAGGCAGTATGCCAGCCATTGCAATGAATTAAATCGGGGTACCATCCAAGCAACATACAAGTTTCGACGACGGTTCTGGAAAAAAAAGCAAATCTTTCTGCATTGTTTGGGAACTCTTTCCCGGTCTTTGGGTCATGGTAGATACCCTTTAATGCATCGAAATAAGTTAAATTTGTCGTAATATATGCCTGAACTTTAGTTCTCGGATTGAAAACAGAAGATGATTTCACGGTTGCAGGCTCGGATAATTTTCCCATTGGAATGGGGATATCGCGCAATCGATTAATTTCGTGGATTCGGTTTCTGCGCTCGGAAACAGTTCCGTATTTTGGAAGCATTATTCTTATATCATGTCCTAAATCACGTAATGCCATTGGCAGGGAGTATGATACGTCGGCTATTCCACCACTTTTTATATATGGATAGGCTTCGCTGGTAACAAAGAGTATACTTAATGGTTTTGCCATAACTTTTTCATTTTTATTTATAATGTTGTACTATATCGAACTTACAAAAATAGTGAAATTTTATTAAAATTGAATGAGAAATTTTTTATTTTTCTAATAGAATCTATTTTTATATATTATATATTTTGTTTTAAGTAAAAAAATGAAAGTAGAAGGCAAACATTATAGAACGATTTGGGAAGCGGGCAGTGGAGGTTTCGCCATTGAAATCATTGACCAGCGCTATCTTCCCCACGATTTCGTTATCGAAAGATTAATCACTTTGGATAATTTTTGTTCGGCAATTTCCGATATGCACGTAAGAGGAGCGCCTCTCATAGGCATTACAGCGGCTTATGGAATTTATATTGCTGCATTAGAAATAGGAAACAATCCGCACTTTGACGATGCATTATTGAATGCTTCACATAGCATTTGCAAAACACGCCCGACTGCCGTTAACCTTGAATGGGCTGTAAATAAAATGCTCCAATCAATTCATGATGAATTTAGTGTCGATAAGAAATTATCCGCTCTTCTCAATACAGCCCGCAGACTTGCAGATGAGGATATTGCAAATTGTATTTCAATCGGAAATCATGGTTTTAAAATAATCGAAGAAATATCAAAATCGAAATTCGGACAACAGGTAAATATCCTTACCCATTGCAATGCCGGATGGCTTGCAACCGTTGATTACGGAACTGCTACTGCACCAATTTATAAAGCTTTCGATAATGGTATTCCAATTCATATTTGGGTCGATGAAACCCGCCCACGAAATCAAGGCGCCCGGCTTACCGCATGGGAGTTGAATAGTCACGGTATTCCCCATACTGTCATTGTGGATAATGCCGGCGGACACTTGATGCAGCATGGTATGGTCGATATGGTAATCGTCGGATGCGACAGGGCAACACGCCAGGGAGATGTGGCAAATAAAATAGGTACCTATTTAAAGGCTTTGGCAGCTAAGGATTGTGATATTCCTTTTTACGTCGCCTTGCCTACATCAACAATTGATTTGAATCTTACAGACGGAATAGCCGAAATTCCAATCGAGCAAAGGAATGGAGATGAAGTTCGTTATGTTGAAGGATTATCCGATGGTAAAATTCGGGAAGTTTTAATTCCTCCCGAAAGTTCACCAGCAGCAAATTACGGATTCGATGTTACTCCTGCGCGTCTTATCACCGGACTAATCACCGAGAAGGGGATATGCAATCCATGCGAAGAAGAAATTGTTAAATTATTTCAAAGTAATAAATGATGCAGTATGAGGGTGTAATAAAATTCCATAGTACCAGGCACTCCCCGGAATTGCCGGGTATTGATGAATTAAGGGATTTGGAACATTACAGAAATAAATTGTTTAAACTCGGCTGGATTGGTGAACTCGAAGGGATAGGTTATGGCAATATCAGCAGCAGAATTGATTCTGATAAATTTATCATAACATGCTCTCAATCGCAGGGACTTTTGGATTTGGAGCCTCAAAATTATTGTACGATTATTAGGTTTAATATTGAAAAAAATGAAGTATCTTACGACGGATTAAATGAGCCATCGTCGGAAGCGATGACTCATGCTGCTATTTACCAGGCTTGCAGCGAAGTAAATGCCATTATACATGTCCATAATAAGAAAATCTGGGAATCTCAATCAAAAGATTTTGCATATACTCCAATAGATGCAGAATACGGCTCCCCTGCTCTTGCTTATGCAATTATAGATTTATTTCGACATAATAATTTTGAAATTAAAATGGATTATTCAACCGAAATTACAAGTAAAAAAAATCGTGATATTAAAAAAAATATTATTATTATGAATGGACATGAGGATGGAGTATTAGCATTTGGAAGAAACCTTGAAGAGTGTTTTCATTGTTTAAAAAATAGTTTATAATGTTTACCATTGGACATTCCGAAAATTAAAAAATGCCAGAACTAAGAAAAACCCCCTAACCCCCTTTGAAAAAGGGGGAAAAATAATTCCCCCTTTTTCAAAGGGGGTTAGGGGGTTTTTCTTAGTTTATTTTTTCGAAGATAGAATTTTTAGTCATCTGTAAATTTGTTGAAAATGAGAAAATTACTCAACCAAATTTAAAATTAAACAATATGAAAATACTTGTAATATGCACAGGCAATTCCTGCCGTAGTCAAATGGCAGAAGGCTTCCTTAAATCAATTGCTACTAATCACGAGGTATATTCTGCTGGTACACATCCGGCATCGAAGGTTAGCCATATCGCTATACAGGTTATGAATGAGGCGGGAATCGATATTTCCTCCCATCATCCAAAGCACATTTCAATTTTCGAGCAGACTCAATTCGATTATGTAATCACAGTTTGCGACAGCGCCAATCGAGAATGTCCGATTTTCCCGGGAGAAGCTGCTAATCGCCTGCATATTGGATTCGACGACCCGGCAAATGCGCACGGAACACAAGATGAAATCATCAATGAGTATAGGAGGATAAGGGATGAGATAAGATTAGCCTTTCAGGATTTTTATGAAAAGAATTTAGACATCAATTAACAAACAAAATTTTATCTGTATATTCCTTTATGAAAAACTTTTTATAATTTTGCTTTCTTTTAATTATAGGATTATTAATATTTAATTTTTGAAATATATTTTAAAATAGTCAATTAAATTTTCAAAAGGTGAGAAATGAAAAAATATTATACTTTGTTATTATTGTTCACAGCACTAATATTCCTAATTTCCGGATGCTCCAAATCCGGCAAGACAACTGAAATAACAGGTCTGTCGGAATACAAAGATGCAGTAACGGAAATGACGATTAAATATCCTGCAAACTGGTATGTAGCCCAAAAATCGCATGGGAACAGGTTCCTGGTTTTTACATCACAAAATGATATGGAACGTTTTCGTAATTACTCTCCCGAAGGTGCTTCGGGAGCTAAGATTGAAGTTGTTATGATGAAAATTGATTCGACAGTAACACTCGATTCAATTATTAAAGTATCAATGAAATTTACCAAGGATACATATTCAAATCCTGAGAATGTAACTTTGGGAGGTATGCCGGCAACGAAACATACTTATGCATTTATGCTCGAGGACGGCAAATTCCAGGGTGAATTCTATGTAGCAATGAAGGACGGTAAAATGGCTACCATTCTGTATTTCGAGGCATTCACAGAAACTATGAGCGCTTACAGAAAATCTTTCGATGATATCGTAGCTTCAATAAAAATAGCAAATCCGGAAAAAGATTTCAGCAAAGTCGAGTATCGCACCGAAGAACAACCGCCGCCATCACCTAATCTAACTCAAAAGGATGGTACGGGTTATTCAATCAGCATTCCCGATAATTTTAAAGCCGAACGGACAAAAGTTGCAGGAACTATTTATTCTGCTAATTACATCGGATTACGACGGGGCGATTGCAATATACAGGTTGATGTCCTGACAGCGCCAAAAAAGAAAGGATTGAAAGAAATTGTTGATGACAACTTGCCAAATTATAAAGGTGGAGACGCCAAAGAAACGACTCTTAGTGGCGCCAAGGCTTATGTTATCGGTTATTCATTTAGAAAAGATGCTTCAAGCCGCGTATATTTCGCATTAAAAGCTGATAAATTATTCAGGATAACTATGAACTGGTTCAAGGGCGAAGAAGCAGACTATCTGCCGGTTTTCGAAAAATGTATCCAGACATTTAAATTATTATAGGTCAGATTATTAATCTGTCATTCCTTCGAATGAGACTGTGTAAAAAGTCAATGGAATGACAGTACGACAATTTATGGAACAACCTATTTGGTTTTGTTTAACGAAAAATAATAACGATAAAATATATTCTTTTTAGGAGTTTATGATGAAAACTTTTTTACTCTCATATTTAAAAAAAATATCTCTATTTTTTGCAATTCTCATTATTATGGGAAGTTTTACTGTTGTACTCTGCCAGAAACCACGCGGCTTACAGGTAACCGACCTTGCTCCGTTTGTTTCGGTTGAAACGACAAAAAATCCATCACCTAAAATCACTCTTAAATGGAAGAAAAACGATATCGCAATTAAATACTCCGTTACAAGAAGAGATATAGACGCAGAGTCATGGGGTTTGGAAACAATAGTTGATACAAGCAAGAATATGTATGAAGATACAAAAATAATAGTTGGCAAGCCTTATGAATACAGGGTTATTGTTTATTTATATGCTTCGGTCAGATGGCAGCTTACCGTTGGTCAAAAGCAGGTCGATACTACATCATCGCAGCAGGTACTTGGATTCAGCTATATATGTTCCGGTATCGATATCGAAGAAGTCAGCTCATTCGGTAAGGTAATGATATTGGTAGATTCTGTTGTAGCCCCGGCATTGGAGAATGAACTATCTATACTTGAGAACGATTTGGTAACCGAAGGGTGGCATGTAGTTAAAAAAACCGCACCCAGAGCCGAGAATTTTAATTCAAAAGCTGTATTAAAAACAAAATCAATCATTACCGAAGAATATTATAATCCCGGCGAACTTGCTCATGTCTTTATTATAGGACGGGTTGCCGTACCATATTCGGGATTCATTGCACCCGACGGGCATAGCAATCATTTTGGCGCATGGCCAGCAGATGTTTTTTACGGAAATTTGGATGAGTTTTCATGGACTGATAATAACTACTATGTAGATTCAATGAATATTTTAGTGCCGAATAGAAATAGTGCCGGTGATGGTAAATTCGACCAGAACAATCTTCAGGGCATGACCGCTTCTATAGCTGTTGGGCGAGTAGATTTCTATAATATTTCACTCTATACCAAGGATTCACTTGCACGTGAAATTCAACATCTTAAGAATTACCTGATTAAAGACCATAACTATCGTACCGGAGCTACTCAAGTCAGGAACAAGGCTTTATTACTCGATACTTGGGGATTGTTAGGCAATGAAGTACCCGGAGCAACTAGCTGGAGAAATTTTAATTCCCTCTGCGGTTATGATAGTATTAAAACATCAACAATGGATAAATTTTATCCTGATATTAGTGCAAACGATTATCAATGGGTATATGCTTCCGGTGGAGGAAGCAATCAATCTGTGGGAAGCCTTAATTCCAGTTCATTTTCGACTTATCCGATAAGAGGAGTATTCTCGATGGTTTTCGGTTCTTATTTCGGAGATTGGGACCCGAAAAATAATTTAATGCGCACAATTTTGGGTTCTTCACCATCAGTACTTACCGTTAGCTGGGATGCACGTCCACCCTGGTTCTTCCATCACATGGGAATTGGTTATCCCATCGGTTTCTCAACTTTAGTAACCCAAAACAACGGTTCTTCAGGCTTGAATTATTATTCAAATACTTATTTAAATACTCCGTATTATGGGAATATATATAATACATCAGGCTTTGCCGGTGTTCATATTGGTCTGTTGGGTGACCCTACATTACGTATAAATATGGCATCAATTCCTTCACCAAGCAACCTAACTGTGGTTCAGCCAAATGGCAGCAGATTTGTAGAAATTAAGTGGCAATCGGCATCAGCGGAAGAAAATACATCCTACAATGTCTATCGCTCGATGAGTACATTAGGACCATTTATTAAAGTAAATAAAGACCCCATTTTTACTACATCTTACAACGATTCTACCCTTAACGAAGGCAATGTTTATTATATGGTGCGAACCGTTCAGCCACAGAAATCAGTTACCGGAGTATATAAAAATTTGAGTAGAGGAATTATCAAAAGCGGTCTCATTACTTCGGTTGATAATCCTGCTGATATTGTATCATCATTGAGCTGTAGCCCTAATCCAGCTGTCTCGCAACTGAATATTTCACTAAATTTATCCAACTCTGAGTTTGTATCATTATCAATATTTGATATTCGTGGAAATCTGATTAAAACACTTGAATCGAGATGGTTGGCTTCGGGAGGTTCTAATTTATCCTGGAATTTATGTAATGATGCCGGTTCAAGGGTAGCTCCGGGAGTATATTATGTTCGGGCTATCGCCGGCAACTTTGCTCAAAATACTAAAATTGTTGTACTTCCATAATAAACGCACAGCAACATTATTGATAACAAATTTATTTTATAAGGAATTGAAATACCAAATAAAATAAACTTAAAAGAAAAAAAGTTAATTTTGTAATTGTAGAATTTGTATATAAAAGGATGTCAAAAAGTATTGTTTCTCATTTTTTCAAAATAGGATGTATGAAAATTTATAAGAATGTCATTCTGAACGAAGTGAAGAATCCAGTAGCAACAAGGGGACTGGATTCTTCACTTCGTTCAGAATGACATTGCAATAATTTTTATACTCTTAATTGTTGGAATGTCGATGTTATGTCTTAATAACTTTTTGACAACCATGTAATTCATTAATTAAAATCATTAGGAGAAAATTATGTTCGGCAAAATGAAAGAATTTTTGACCGCAGAACTTCAAAGTCTTACAGACCAAAAATTATATAAACACGAACGAATAATCGAAAGCTCACAAGGCGCCGAAATTATAGTTAAAGGCAGGAAAGTACTTAATTTCTGCGCCAATAATTATCTTGGATTGTCATCACATCCGGATTTAATCAAGGCTGCCCACGAGGGAATTGATGAACGCGGATATGGATTATCATCCGTTCGTTTTATTTGCGGCACCCAGGACATCCACAAAATATTAGAAAAGAAGGTGTCCGAATTTCTCGGCACCGATGATACAATCCTGTTTTCATCTTGCTTCGATGCCAACGGAGCCGTATTCGAGCCGCTTTTGGGAGAGCAGGATGCAATTATTACCGATGCCCTCAATCATGCTTCGATAATTGATGGAATTCGTTTATGCAAGGCTCAGCGCTGGATTTACAGTCACGGCAACATGAGTAATGAAATTGGTCTCGACCCGGCAACAGGAAAAGAATTAAAAGGTTTGGAAAGATGCCTTATCGAAGCTAATAATGCTGGCTGCCGCTTCAAAATGATTGCTACCGACGGCTGTTTCTCAATGGACGGCGATATAGCAAAATTGGATAAAATTGTTGAATTAGCTGATAAATACGATGCTCTCGTTATGGTTGACGAAAGCCATGCATCAGGATTTATGGGTAAAACCGGTCGCGGCACTCACGAATACCGTGGTGTGATGGGTAAAATCGACGTAATCACTACTACCTTCGGCAAAGCTTTAGGCGGTGCATCCGGCGGATGTATCTCGGGACATAAAGAAATTATCGATTGGATGCGCAATAAGGGACGTCCCTACTTGTTCTCGAATACTGTACCTCCCGCTACCGTGTACGGCACAATAAAAGTTATGGATATTCTAATGGCATCAACTTTTTTGCGTGATAAGCTGGAAACCAATACAAAAATATTCCGTACAGCTATGACCGAAGCCGGATTCGACATTATTCCCGGCGACCACCCGATAGTTCCGATTATGTTCGGCAAATATCCCAACTGCTCTCAATTAGCAGTCGATTTTGCAAATAAAATGTTGGAAGAAGGAATTTATGTTATAGCCTTCTCCTTCCCTGTTGTTCCTCGCGGAAAGGATAGAATCAGAGTGCAGCTTTCAGCCGGTCACGACCCGGAACATGTTGATATAGCTGTAAAGGCTTTCATAAAAGTCGGCAAAGAACTAAATATGATATAACAATGGTTAATGGTCAATGGTTAATGGTCAATGGTTAATGGTCAATGGTTAATGGTCAATGGTTAATGGTCAATGGTTAATGGTCAATGATGGTCAATGGTCAATGGTCAATGGTTAATGATAAATTGTCTGAACTATGATTTTTAGGATTTAAGGATTATAGGATTTAAAACCAAAAATATTTTGAAAATCATAATTCAAATATATAACTTATAATTCGTAATTCTTAATTCGTAATTTGTAATTAAAGAAACGTCCGGCAGGTTGGAAAGAGACTTGCCGGACTTACTTTATAAGTCAGGTATATTAATTGATATTGTATGACAAAAAGAACCGTTCAAAATAAAAAAAAGAATAATAATGTTACAACTAATTCGAAGCATAAAATTCCTTCACTTTCGAAGCATAAAATTCCTTCACTTTTAATTGCTGTTTCAATCGCAATAATTACATTTTTTGTTTTTCTGCCTTCCCTGTCGAATGATTTCATTATGGATTGGGATGACCAGGCTTATATTCACAATAATCAACTAATCACTGACCTCTCACCCGTTGGTATTACAAAGATTTTCAGTAATTATGTTTTCGGTAATTTTAATCCTATTACTATTCTTTCCTTTGCCATAGATTATCATTTTTTTAGGCATCAGCCCTATGGTTATCATTTCGTAAACGTACTGCTGCATAGCATTGTGTGCATAACTCTATTCTATTTTATTTTCCGATTGACTAATAATCAACTTGCTTCGACGATTGCAACATTGCTTTTCGCCTTAAATCCGATGCATACCGAATCAATAGCATGGGTAACAGGCAGGAAAGACCTGCTGTTCGGACTTTTCTTTTTTTTAGCTCTGATATTTTATATTAAATATATAACTATTCTTTTATCAAGAAAAGAGCAATCCAAATCGAGAGGTTATTTAATTCTATCAGTCACTTTTTTATTTTTCTTATTAAGCTGCTTATCGAAAGCTGTTGCTGTGACAACTCCGGCTGTAATGTTCGGTATTGACTACTGCCTGAAAAGAAAATTAACAGCGAGAACGGTAATTGAAAAAGTTCCTTTTGTAATTGTTTCTATTGTTTTGGGATTGGTAGCAATCGATGCGCAGAAAAGCATGGGAGCCGTTAAAGAGCTTACACTTTATAATATTACCGACAGGATTTTCCTTTTGGGATACAGCATCTTTTTCTATATCCATAAATATATAATACCCATCGAGCTTTCCGCAGTTTACCCATATCCTTTGAAACAAGACGGAATACTACCTTCAATTGTTATTGCTTCACCTTTTATACTCATTATTCTGTTTGCTGCCTTGGTTTATTTCGGTAGAAAGCAGAGACTATTGTTTTTTTCCGGTTTTCTTTTTATTTTCTGCATTGCGCCTGTAATTCAATTAATTCCTGTAGGTGCTACATATACAGCAGACCGATTTGTTTATGTTCCGTCGGCTGGACTCTGTCTTTTTGGAGGTATTTTTTTTGCACGCGGATTTGATATAAAAAAAATAAAAATAATCATTGCAGCCCTTCTTATTTGTGTATTATCGTTTTATTCTTATGTATCATACAACCGGGCTAAAGTCTGGAAAAATACCTTTACATTGTTCTCACAAGTGTTGGAGGTGTACCCAACCTGCGATTTGGCTTATTTCAACATCGGCAATTTCTATATGAAAAAGAAGGAATATAGTAACTCAATTGAATTATACAAAGCAGCACTTTCCTACAATGTTAATTACGCAGATGCAATGATAAATCTTGGAAATTGTTACAATGAAACTGCATTATATGATTCGTCAATTACCGTACTAAGCAAAGCAATAGTATTGAATCAGGATAATGCTGATGCATACAATAATCTCGGTGTAGCTTATTATCATAAAGGAATATTCGATAAAGCAGCGGCAATGTACAAAAAGGCGCTGCAGATTTCGCCTGTCTATCATGGAGCATATAATAATTTGGGTGTGATTAACGGTATGAACGGTAATTACGTTCAGGCAATCGGGTTGTTCACAAAAGCAATAGAATTAAAGAAGGATTTCACTGACCCATACAAAAATATGGGGCTTGCATATACAAAGATGAATAATCAAGAGAAAGCGGCTGAATATTACCGGGCAGCTATTGCTTTGGGCGATAAAGCATCGGAAGAAATGTTGCGGAATCTGGAAAGTACAAAGTAAATGTATTTACTTATACTCCTCCAACAACTGATTGCAAGCGGTACTCACATTATTGCAAAAAATCTGACTAATAGTGTCTCTCCCGTTGTTGTGCTTTTTTATCGTTCTTCATTATCTGCACTTATTTTTACTTGCTGGATATTATATAAACATAAATTCTTGCCTGCAATAGAACGCAAAGATTTTCTAATGCTGATTATCCTTGGCGCTCTAAATATTCCAATTAATCAATTTCTCTTTTTACAAAGTATTCATTTCACGACAGCTCCCAATGTAGCTTTAGCTTATGCGTTAACGCCGGCATTTGTGGCAATGTTGGTAATTTTTCTTCATCAGGAAAAAATCACTTTATTAAAAGGAATTGGAATTGCCGGAGCTATCGGCGGAGTTGTATTGATTCTTTTCGAGCGTGGTTTGGAATTTAAATCGGAATATTTTTTCGGAAACATATTAGCATTGGCTGCCAGTATTTCATGGGCAGGTTATACTGTCTTTGGTCGGGATATTCTTCGCAAGTACGGAGCTATTTATACTACCGGTATAACAATGATAATCGGCTTTCTATTATATCTTCCCATTTTTATATTTCTTCCGGATAAAATAGTTCTCGCTGCATTGGATATTCCAAAAATTCTATCTATCCTTTATCTTGCATTATTTACATCAGTTATCGCTTATGTTTTATGGTATTATGCCTTAAAGAAAATCGATGCAAGCAGCCTGACTGTATTTAATAATCTTCAGCCTGTGCTGACTTCTATATTAGCTTATTTTATATTCGAACAAAGTTTTTCTGTTCTATTTATAAGCGGAGGAATTCTGATAATCATAGGTGTTATCCTAACGCAGAAAAGATAGATGTATTACTTAGATAAAATTTGAATAATTATATTAAAATATCATTTATTTTCAAGTTCAATATGAATTTGATAATTTTGCTATTATATTTATTTTATAATTAGATTTATACAGAGTGACGGAGAAGGTATGAATTTACAAAAATTTACTTTGAAAGCGCAGGACGCCATTCAAACCGCCGGTGAAATAGCATCGAATTACGGCAATCAATCACTCGAACCTATTCATCTATTTGCAGCGCTGGTTCAGGATTCAACCGGTATTGTCTCCGATATTCTCCAGAAACTGGCTGTAAATCAAACCCAATTGAAAATAAAAATTAATCAACTTTTGGAAGCTCTTCCCAAGGTAACCGGAGCTTCAGCCGGCGGTCAATATGCTTCCAAACCATTAGCTGAAATTTTTGATGCAGCCCTTAAAGAAGCCAACACAATGAAGGATGAATATATAAGTTCGGAACATTTGTTAATTGCTATGATTGAAGTTAAATCAAACGTTTCAGGATTGCTGAAGGAATATGGTATTGTCCGAACAGCAGTAATGACTGCTTTGAAAGATATTCGCGGTACTCAACGGGTAACGAATCAAAATCCCGAAGAGAAGTACAATGCATTAAAAAAATACGGACTTACACTTAATGACGAAGCCCGCGCAGGTAAGCTCGACCCTGTAATTGGCAGAGAATTAGAAATCCGACGAGTTCTTCAGGTTCTTTCACGTCGTAAAAAAAATAATCCGGTTTTAATCGGTGACCCGGGTGTCGGGAAAACAGCAATAGTTGAGGGATTAGCTTTTAGAATAATATCCGGAGATGTTCCCGAAACAATCAAAACAAAACAGATTATTATGTTGGATATGGCATCGCTTTTAGCCGGAGCAAGTTTCAGGGGACAATTCGAGGAGAGATTGAAGGCGATTGTTTCGGAAGTAACGGAATCCGAAGGGCAGGTTATTCTCTTCATAGACGAGCTTCATACATTGATTGGCGCCGGCGCTGCTGCCGGAAGCGTAGATGCAGCCAATATCCTTAAACCGGCTTTAGCACGCGGAGACTTGCGTTGCATAGGAGCTACAACTTTAGATGAATATCAAAAATATATTGAAAAGGATGCTGCATTAGAGCGCCGATTTCAGAAAGTATTTGTAGATGAACCTTCGGTTGAAGATTCTATTTCTATCCTTCGGGGTTTGAAGGAACGCTATGAAGTCCATCATGGCGTACGAATAACAGATGCTGCCATTATAGCTGCTGCCCAACTTTCTTCACGTTACATTACAGACAGGTTTCTGCCCGATAAAGCAATTGATTTAATCGACGAAGCTGCGAGTAAATTGCGCATAGAACTAGATTCCATGCCTGAAGAGATAGATTCAATAGGCAGGAAAATCCGTCAATTGGAAATCGAGCGTCAGGCGCTGTTGAGAGAGATGAAGAAGTAGGATAAAATATTATACTATTTTCTTCCTATGCGCTATAATCAAGCTATGTGTAATCAAATAAATTGAAAACGCAAGGAGAAAACCGCCCCAGAACCAATATGGCAGAAACAAGTTATCTGAGATAACTGCAGTGTCTGATAAATATTTCCGTTGGTCAACGAAACCTCCGCTTGAGAATAGATAATCTATGCTTAAGAAAACACTTGCAGCAGCCTGAACACCGAGAAATTCAATTGTGAACCTTAACGTAGGGAGATTCGCTTTAAGAACAATCCATAATAGAATAATCCCCAAAACAATAATTAATATAACTCCGAAAACAGAACGAATCCAGATTATTGCCGACAAGAACATAAATATACTTAAAAGAAACATAATGATCCGGCTGTAAATCATGTTTCGTGAAGCTAAAATAAATATTGCTCCGGCTATGCTTGGTCCCATTGGACCGGCGCCTGCGACAATTGCCCGTCCAAGTCCGCCGAACATTAGATTATCGGTAAAGAATGCAATACCCGAACCATTCGGATAAAGCTCCAATTTGATAAAATCACCACCTAATGCCGAAGCCGCCAATCCATGCGACATTTCATGGAACCATGTTCCCAAAATTGTAAAAGGATATAGCAGATAAGAGCCGAACGGTACCTGCCAGAGTATTGCAGTCGTTACTCCTATCCCAACAATTATTAGAATATTAGGCGGCGATTGTTGTAATTGTTGTGGCATTACATCAGGCTGTAGCTTTTTATTATCCAATGGTTATCCAATCATAATTTTTTTTAAAGTCTATAATTCCTATTTACAAAAGATTCTTACAAATTAAGCAGATTTCTTGTCTTTAAGAAAAACAGTAATCCTTTTATTAATATTTTTTATAATACATTGTTTTGACATTCTCGTTGAAATTATATATATCAATCTAAATTATTTTTACATTTTTGTAGAAATAAGAAAAATATTTGCATTTTTTGAATTAATTTTCTTGCTTTTTAATAATTTTTAAGTCCTTCCAATAATGTTATTGGAACTTTCGAGGACCTAATGACCCAAAGAGTAAATATATTATTTATATTAATAAAAGAATACTTTATGAAAACTAAGTTCCATTCTTTGTTTTTCGACGCCTCTACAAAATTATGTTGCAGCAACGGGTGTTTCTGAGTCAAGTTTATCAATTGAACTTAACATGGTTTTTATTGCATGAATTTCATTTTCGGATAGTTTTTTTTCTTGAAAATAATCTTCAAAATACTCTTCCAGTGAAAATTCATCAATGACTTTGACCCATCCAAATTTTGATTTAGTTTTAAAATCAATTAAACTGATAAAAATAATACTTTTAGGGTTGTTATTTTTGAAAGATTTTAAGGGTTTGACAAATAATGGTACACCGTCCTGAACATAACATTTGTTTGGTTCACTAAACTTGCCAACTAATATTTTTGAGTATTTCCTTACCAAAAATAATTTTCTTAAGCGATTAATATTAATTTTTACCTAATCATCTTAATCAAAATATAAACTTATATCCCATCGCCGCTACCTGCCCAAGCGCGATTCCCGAATCATTCGGAGGTACCAACTGATGCCGGTAAACAATAATATGTTTTGCTTCTAACGTTTCTATTGTTTTTTCGGTTAAGAGTACATTCTGGAAGCAGCCGCCACTGAGAATAACTTTATTCTGGAAGAAATATCCGGCTAACGATTCAATAATTAATACGAGTGTGTTGTGGAATTTGGCGGCTATACTGCTCGTAGGGATTTTGTATCTAATATCGTCGATGATTTCCCGTATGATTTTTTCCCAGTCTATCACAAGAATACTTCCCTTATTCACACTGTAGTTATAAAAATCCGTTATTGCAGGATTGGCAGCAAATTCAAGAGCCATTGCTGCCTGCCCCTCGAATGATGACTGAGTCTTAAGACCTAACAAAACCGCTACTGCATCGAATAAACTTCCAATACTCGATGTCATTGGAGTATTTGATTTATGTTCCAGCATGTGCTTCAGGATAGTTAATTCTTTTTTATCGAAATTATTCAAAATTAACCTGTCAAACATCGAATTATTATCGAAAATGAAGTCACCATAAATCTCATATAATATACCCAAAGCAGCACGTCTTATATCCTTTAATCCAATCTCACCTCCGGGTAGTGGGAATTTCCTCATCTGTGCAACATGCCTGATTCTGTCGTCAATACAAATAAAGAACTCCCCTCCCCAAATATTTCCATCCAAACCATATCCTGCACTATCCCATGATATACCTAAAGATTTCCCATGCACCCGGTTTTCTGCCCGGCAAGAGAGAATATGAGCAATATTATGCTGAACATAGAATTTTTCTAATTTATTCTTCTTTGCGAAATTCGAAGTATAATAATTCGGATTGGGGTCACAAATAATCAGGTCAGGCTGAATCTGGCAAAAATTTGTAAAATCATCAATAAATGAATGAAATGTTTCATTTGATTGTTGAATCGGCAATTGACTGATTTGAGGGCTTATTAAGCAGTTGTTATTTTTCTTTATGGCTATGGCATTCTGGGTATCGGCGCCCAAAGCAAGTGCAGGGCGGTTATATTCATCGGAGATGAAATTAATATTTACAGGTAAAGTTGTATATCCTCTTGCCCGGCGGATAATAGTTTTGCGTCCGGCAATAGCCCTCACAATCGAATCCTCGGAATGATGCCTGAGCGGCAGGTTATGGACGAGGAAATAATCGGCAATCCCGGAAAACATTTTCAATGCTTCGGAATTTTCAATGCAGACCTGCCCTTCGGATAAATTCCCGTCTGCTGCTATTAACGGAATTTTTGCTCTTTGAATTAATAAATTATGAAGAGGGGAATAAGGCAAGAGTACATTCAAATAAGGATTATCCGGAGCTATTAGTTTGCTTAAATATATTTCAGGTTTCTTATTTTTCCTGAGTATTGTTACCGGCGCTTCGGGTGCGTTTAATAAATTTTGTTCGACTGTTGATAATTCACAATATTCATAAACTGATTGCAGGTTTGGAAAAATTACTGTATAAGGTTTTTCATCATGTTCCATTTTCTCGCGGAGCCTTTTCACAGCCGAATCATTGCGTGCATCGACTAATAATTGAAATCCACCGAATCCCTTCATCGCAATTATCAAACCTTCAAGCAAAGCCTTAGTGCAATTTTTGATTGCATTATTATTAACCGATAATACACTGCCCTTTTTACTGAGTACTTCCAATCGGGGTCCGCATACCGGGCAGGCTAATGCCGGCGCTTTAAATCTTCTGCCGCCCTGATTATCGTATTCAGCCTGACAGAGAGGACACATATCGAATTCCCTCATAGATGTATTTTGCCTTTCCAGAGGCATTGACTCAATAATTGAAAACCGGGGTCCGCAATGCGAGCAATTTATAAAGGGATATTTATAACGCCTATCCTTTGGGTCGTTCATTTCCCTTAAACAATCAGGGCAAATTGCAATATCAGGTAGGATTATACTTGTTTCATACCCATTTTGTTTTGATTCTGTTATCTCGAATTTTTTATATTTCTTTATATCCAGATATAGATATTCTAATGTTGTAATATAGGTTGAAGATGGTTTATTATTCATTATTCCGGTGATAAACATATCTAAGTCAGCTTTTTCGCCCTCAATATCGATTTCAACTGAATTATCGGCAAACTGAGCCGAACCGGCAAGCTTAAATCCCTCTGCAAGCGCAATAAGAAACTCGCTGAAATTGCTTTTAGGCAGAGTGCCGATAATTGATATTTGTAATCTATTTAGCATAGTCTACAAAATACCAATTAGTTAGATGTCTTCAAAATAAATTTACGATTTTAAAATTATTTTAATTATTATTTGTTGTTATTTTAATTGTTTAGGTTCGATTATCATTGAAAATAGGCATTGTGATTACAATCAATTCTAATAATATATCATATCATATAATTTTTTTTATTAATTTGGAATTCATAAAAAAAATAATTTTTTATTGCCTAAAATAGTATTGAGCTGTGTTGACCTGATGCTGAATTTAAAGAAAAATATATTTAACAGGAAAAGTTTGGATAACCTTTTTGACTTGACTGAAGAAGAAATTAGGATTGTGGAGGGGGAATGAAATTGTAGAAGTTTTTTATCAAAACTGTCAATATCAAATGACCTCATTTTAAAATCATAATACCATGCTTCCTCATTTAATATTCCCTGTAATTTGTAAATTAACCAAAAAAATCATAAATTTGTAAGCTAAACTAAATGATATTGTTCAATACAATAACAATTGGGATGTGGCCAAGTGGTAAGGCATCGGCCTTTGGAGCCGACATTCGCAGGTTCGAATCCTGCCATCCCAGCATAAATGATTAATGGGTAAACGGTTATGATGCCTGACTTCAAAGTAGCAGCGGGACGCTCGAATACTAAATTAGCACGAAAAGTTGCCGACCATTTGGGAATCGAACTCTCGCAAACCACAATTCGAAATTTCGAAGATGGTGAAATTTGGGTTAAGTTCGAAGAAAACGTGCGCGGTGTCGATATGTTCATTATTCAGGGCATTCACCCACCGGCTGATAATTTAATGGAACTTTTGATTCTTATAGATGCTGCCAAGCGGGCATCCGTCAGGCGAGTTACTGCCGTTATTCCATATTTCGGCTATGCCCGCCAGGATAGAAAAGACCAGCCCCGCGTATCGATTACCGCTAAGCTGATAGCAAATCTTATCGAACGTGCCGGAGCCGACAGGGTAATCACAATCGACCTCCATTCATCGCAAATTCAGGGCTTTTTCGATATACCCCTCGACCATCTTTATGCTTCACCGGTATTTATCACAAAGCTCGATGCGCTCAAAGTTCCTAATTTAACCATAGCAGCACCGGATGCAGGCGGCGTCCGGACTGCCCGCTCTTATTCAAGAAAAGTCGGCGCCCAGTTAGTATTTGCCGATAAACGCAGACCTGCTCATAATGTAGCGGAAATTATGCACATTATCGGCGAAGTCGAAGGACGCAATGTTGTAATTGTCGATGATTTAATCGATACAGGCAGCACATTCATTCAATGCGCGGATGCAATTAAAAATGCCGGAGCCTCTACTGTATCGGGCATTTGCGTTCATCCGGTTTTCTCCGGCTCGGCTTTGGATAAAATCGAGAATTGCGAGGGAATCGATAAATTATATGTTACCGATACTATTCCCCTTAAACGCGAATCGAAAAAAATCGAAATAGTCTCTATTGCCGACCTATTAGGCGAAGCAATCATCCGAACTTACGACAATCGCTCGATAAGTTCATTATTTGATATTGAAAGATAATTAATATTAACAGGTGTATAAATGAGTGAATTAATTCTAAAAGTTCAAAAACGTTCTTCCGGAAAGCAAATATCCAGGAGATTAAGAAGAGAAGGCAAAGTGCCGGGAGTATTTTATTTTAAAGGAGAATTGAGCGTTCCGATTTTATCGAGTCCGAAAGCGCTCAAACCTATTATCTATACCAAACATTCCAAAGTAGTCCATCTTGAAATCGAAGGCGAAACTGTAGTTCACAACTGCATTTTAAAAGATGCATCATTCGACCCGGTATCGGAAGCCATTATGCACTTCGACCTTATGGGTATCGAACCTAATAAAAAGTTTACGATGGAATTCCCCATTTCGCTTAAAGGTCAAGCAATCGGTGCCCGTCTCGGTGGCATTGTGCTTCATAATCTAAGAAAAGTAGCGATTACCTGCCTTCCGAAAGATTTGCCCGAAACTATCGAAATCGACATCACTGATTTGCATGTAGGAAAATCCATTCATTTAAGAGATTTGAGTTTCCCCGGAGTTGAATTCGATAAATCCTTAGACTCCGTTGTTGTTTCGGTAGTAGTGCCAAGAACAGCTAAAGATAAAACACCGGGAGAAGCCGGCGCACCGGCTGCTGCTACGGCTGCTCCTCCTCCTCCCGAAGCAAAAGTAACCACCAAAAAATAACTATTGAGTACAGATGTCCAACATCTGCCAGATGTTGGACATCTTTTTCTTCTCAAAATTGTCTATTTATTTCATAAATCCATACTTAATCAGAAGCAAATCTCCGTCTTTAATCAGCCCGACTCCGGTTGCATAGTATTTATATGATTTTTCCTTTGGCTCGATTGGTGTAGTTTCTTCGGTTTTCAATACATTTTTGAACTTTCCGGCTGGTGTGACAAGTATTTCGGTAAGGCTGATTATTTCAGCCCTGTCCATTGCAACTTTCGGAGCGATTTCCTGATAATATCTTGCTCCTATTAAAGGCATACCCGGCATTAACACACCGGCTTTGTTGTCACCTCCGGCAATCCAGGCGCCTTCATGACTCTCTACTTTACCGTTTTTGTAAATATCAACATCCTCGCCAAAATAGAAGATACTTCCCGTTTCCTTGCAGAATGCCAGATAATTTCTTGAGATTTCGATTACCTCGCCATTGACGGATTCATGTTCTTCGACAATTCTCGTTTCTATATTCCCGATTTTTTTTGTCTCGTTCAAAACCGTTATGACAAGTATGATAGTATCTTTACCATCGATACCCTGTAAGGTTTGTTGATAACCCGGCTCTAAAATAAAATACAAATTCTGACCAGTAGTTAAGAAAGTGCAATTTCCCTGATTAAATGATTCGGTAAATTGCCGTTTGTCGTCTTTGCCTTGAGCATTAACACTTATTATTATTACAACAATAAGGCTAACAAAAAATATTAATTTTTTCATTTTTACTAATCCTTACATTTTCAAATTTTCAAATTAACTCATTTTCAAATTTAATATTTATTTTGATTATTAATATTTTTTCCTTATATTTATTGTGAAATAGATAACATTCGAGTAATTGTTTTTAATAGATAAACTTGCTTTGGCAAAAATAGGATGAACACACGAGTTACAAGATGATTCAATATTCTTTTGTTATGGCTTGGACTATGATTGTTGACTACTTATAAAATAAATTTTGATTACTTTCTTCGTTGAAAAAATAAAATCAATTTATAAAGGTGGCAAAATGATTACACTTTATCAAAACTTCGTTCGGAGAAATCCGTTTCTGCAAAAATCGTCCCTTTGTGTTTTAATAACAATTTTTATGACAATTTGCATCGCAAAGTTACATTGCCAGAGCTTCGAAGTGTCGCCGGTTTCTTCAGGCTCATTTCCTAAAGTTGGTGTTACTATATCGGCAACAGATGCTTTTGGAAATCCTTATGATAGCTTATCGGTCAATAACTTTACTATTCTTGAAAACGGTATTAATATGTCGGCTTCGATGTCCATGACTTGCCGCAAAGACACGATTGAACCCGAACTAAGCGTGATACTACTCATTGATAATACTGCATCAATGACATGGCCCGATAGTTTGGGAGGCAAGCGTTTTGAATGGGTATTGCAAGGTGCAGAAGCTTTCATTAAAACGATTAAATTTACCGGAAGAACAAAGGTTGCAATTATGACCTTCAATAATTCGCCTTCTGTTCTTGTTCCCTTTACAAATAAAAGGGATGAATTACTTGATTCACTAAAATACATAAAATGGGGCGGGCAAACTTTTTATGAGGAAGCGTTTATTAAACCATTGCCCGATACCGGAGCAGCTTTTTATTTCGACCTTGGGAATCAACCGAAAGGAATGAAAAGGGTTATTGTATTCCTCACGGATGGCGATCCAACAAGGGAGCCAAACGCAGAAAAAATTATTAAAGCCTGCAATGACAATACAATTAATGTATATTCTTTAACCTTGGCATTTCCGATGAATGATTCCTTAGCCAAAGTATCTAAATTGACAGGAGGAAAGTCCTATGAAGTACATACCAAAGATGAAACAAAAGAAATATATTATTTAATCGCAATGGATTTAATGAGTAAAAAGGTATGCGATTTATCATGGATTTCATCTTTCAGTTGTACGGAATTAGACCGAATCAGGGATGTCTCGGTTACTTTCAAAATGCTGAAAGAAACAAAAAGCCGCAGATATACTGCACCGCCAATTAGTGTTGCAAAAATTGAATTGTCTAATACCATTCTATCATTCGGAGACCCGCCTGCAAATACATCTGTTTTACAAACTGTTGTAATAACCGCCCGAAACCAAAGAGCAGTTTTAACAGGAATTGAATTCAAACCCCCAGGTTATTTTCAGGTTATTGATTGGGGTGGTTCTCCACCACCTTATTTATTGGATACCAATCAATCTAGAACTATTACTATTCAGTTTAATCAGGCTAAAAAAGGTTACAGATATTGTACTGCAACAATTAAAACTTCGACCTGTGACCAGGATTTAACATTAGTTGGCGGATTAAATAAAATATTGCTTATTGAACCACAAAGCGGTGGGATATATTCAAGTTGTGACGATGGTATCAATATCAAATGGGCAGGAGTTGACCCGGCAACAAAAGTAACAATATCATATTCTACAAATTCAGGCATTTCATGGAGACTTCTTAAGAACAATGCAACAGGTTTATCGTTTATCTGGGATAAGAACTACAATCCTCCTCCACCTATTGGTAAAAACCTGCGAGTGAAAGTTACCGTCACACAAAACCCGTACTTTATGGCTGCAGTCGGTTTTGGGGATGTCGAATCTGAAAAAGGATTGAGCCTCGCCTTGACTAAAGACGGACATTATGTTTATGCCGGTGGATATTTCGATTCAACTTTCAATATCGGCACTCAACAATTAGAAACCGTCAAATACAGGGATGGTTTTCTTGTACAATTTGACGAAAATTTAATTTTTAAGTGGGCAAATAAAATCGGCAGCCCAGGCAGGGACAGCATCACAGGCGTTTGCGTTGATGCAGACGGCAATGCAATAGTTACCGGAGTTTGCTATAGTGGAGTTGTTTTTGGTATTGCGATACCGAGTAATCTTATTGATGATAAACCTTACTGCTTTGTTGCGAAATTTAGAAAAAGTGACGGTTCAGTGATGAATTACGCAATCTTTGGGGCAGACAACATTAATCCAAATTTTGAAATTTGGGGAAAAGGCATAAAGCATGATTTTGCAAGCGGTAAAACTTATATTTATGGTGGATACAGAAACAAATTCAGCAGCAAAAATCCCAACAGGGACCCAAACATTAATTTGACATACGCTCCCCCAAAACCCGGCGATAGTTTACTTTTTTGGGCAGTTTTGAAACCGAATTTTGATTGGGATACATTACAAAAAATCAATTTCCCGAATTATGCAGGGTATTCAACCACAACAGATACGGACGCAAATGGAAACATATACGGAACCGGGGGATTCCGCAGGGATACTTCATTCGGTACTATTAACCTGAAAAACCACGGATTGTCCGATGCTTACATATATAAATACGGAGGAACCCAGGGAGGCGCCGATAGTTGCCTTGATTTCTCAATGGTTTCGCCATCCCTATCTATTTCATCAAACGCAGAAGACTTCGGGGATTGCAAATTATGGAATCCGGTAATGATGAAAACTCCAATTACCATTACTTATAATGGACCACCCCAAAGAATCAGTTTCTTAAGCGATATTTTAACAGGTAATAATGCAGGTGATTTCAGAGCCGAACCACCACTTACAGGCACTACAATTAATAGCGGTGAAACTAAGCAGTTAGTTCTTTACTTTACGCCCTCCGATATCGGGCATAGAGCGGCACAATATACAATTAGGGCTGATTGCATGTTAGAGCAAGCTATTAATCTTGTTGGTACAGGTTTATGCACCTTCCAGATTAATTCGTTTGTAGATATGGGCAAAGTTGAAATGAACCGTAAAATGGATTCAAGTTTTATTTGTGTTTTAAAAAATGTAAATCCTCCACCCTACCTTCTTATATGTAATCCAAAGATTGTGCCTTCAAATACTGATTTTCAAATAACTGATTTGCAGGGTAATCCAATCTCGCAAAAACCTCTCGCATCCGGCGAATGTATGGATATTAAGATTACTTTTAGGCCTACCGGTATAGGATTAAGTACTACCCGAATTGATTACCAAATGCCAGATGGTTGTTATAAAGAATTTACAACCCTTAAAGGTGAGGGTATCAATACTACGCTTGTTGAATCAGATAATGAAGAAAGGACAATTTTAGTATTACATTCATCTGGTGATAATCTTTATTTTTCAATCAATCGGATAAAAGGATTAAGTGCTATAAAAATATATAATATATTTGGAGAAAAGGTATTTGAATCGGAATTTAAACCTAGAATAGATGTTAATTTTCTAAATACCGGTATTTATTTTTTGAATTATGAAAACAGGGTTTATAAATTTATAATAGTGAAATAATGGAAATTGAATAACCCCTCCCTAACCCTCCCCGAAGGGGAGGGAATTGTAACTATCTTATTTATCAATTCCCTCCCCTTCGGGGAGGGTTAGGGAGGGGTTATTTTTTTCAAAACATTCATCATTATTCATTACAATATTTCCCGTTGATTCTTAATTTGGTTTTTGGCAAGAGGTTGCATATTCGTGTAATTTCAGCGTTGGAAATTTCACCCCACAATTCAAGGTTATCTATCTTTATTTTTGCCATTTCATCAGGAATTTTAATTCCATCAACGAATATTATTTCCAAACTACTTATAAATTCTAAATCTAATAATTCTTGTGGAACGGTTCGAACTCTAATACCTAAAACTTCATTCCCAAACGAAAAGCCAGTTTCAGTAAATTTATTTTTCTGTTTTTGTTTCTCTTTGAAAGAATTTTTTTCAATCTCCTTTTGTATTAGTTCATCTTTTAAACTAATGTTATCAAGTTCTTTCTTTTGAATCTTCCAGCCTATTTCCGGTTTTAATGCAAAAGTTACAGGGTCTTGTTGTAATCCAACAAATCCGGCGCAAAATTCCAAGGGAGTTGATACAGTTTTATCAGGATATACCTCCACAAATTCAAAATCAACATTTACAATTTCAGAAGGTAAATCGCCTGTGCCATTTAACTCATCCAGATTATTTCTTTTTCCCCATTTATCATAAGGGAAAAATTTGACAATCCATCCATCAATAATATTTGGAGCGCCGTATTTGTCTGCAGAGTGCTCTTTGAACATTTTCCGCCAAAATCTTTTACTTATATCTCCTTTTGAGGCATCGACAAATTCCTCCAATATCGGTTCAATTTCATCAATCCACCAGTCAAGTTTAAATTTTCTTATATATTTTGCTTTATCCAGAACCTTTTGCCAATCCTCCGGTGTTCCCTCTAAAGTAATTTCGGGAATGCCGCAAACAAATCTCATAACAATATATTCAAAATAGGGTTTCATTGCTACCATAATGGTAATTTCAGATGCAACTTTTGAAACAGGGGTTGTTGTTGTGAAATCGCATGTTAAAGTATTAATTAATTCCCTACCTGTAAATTTACTGATTTGTTCGGTAAATTCTGGAAAAACACTTTCCCAGGGACTATCAGGATTATTAAGCCGGATACAATCATTCCTCACAATCAAACTTATTTTGCCTGAAAAATCGACGAAATAGTTTCGAAGTTCCTCGGAATTATTAATCACATGCAATGAAAATCCCTGGCAAATCAATAGCCAAATCATATCCGGCGACAATACAAAAGGTCTGTGGTCGGCATAAGCCTGATACATCCCTCGAAAAAATGATTGTTCACCAAATATCACTAAACTATCTGGCGCTTTACTTTTAGCAATAATATTACTATCAACTATGTATTCATAGAAATTATTGGGTTTAGGAAATTCCTTAAGTTTTTGGATTTTACCATAAGGTGCAAGTGGTAATAATTTTTCAGGCTTTGATAATTCTTCAATTTGGAAGGTAATACCATTCTTTGCAGACAAAATAAATGGTATGAACATAAAGAAAAATATTTGTTTGGTTTTCATGGTTTTAAAGATTTATTATTTTACATTGTTTGCCTATTCCCAGGGATTAAATAATTTACATCCGGTATTGATAAAATCTTTTGTATTTCTATTTAAATCAAGCTCAACTCCATAAAAAGGAGAATTCCTGAAAAATTCAACTAAATCATTTTTGGGAGATTGAACTTCTTCCTCTTCAATAATTTTTATTTCAACGGTATAAATTTTAGTAGTTTTAATTTCCTTTGGCTTTTTCCCCCGCCATTTTATTCTATTATTTTGCAAAACTGCTTTAAATGTTTCCATAATGAATTTCCTTTTCTTGATTACCTTTTCATAATTTATAAGGCGTTTGGAATTAATAATTATTTTTTTGATGATATTTATTTAATAATTTAATAAATGAATACTCTACAGGAACTATGCAAATCAAATCTATAAAATTTTCTCTTTAAAAAAGGAATTTTAAAATAAAGATTTTACTTCATTATTTCTTTGATTTTGACCTTTTACTCTAAATTCATTTAGTTCAGTGACTTTATATTCTGTTTTTCTTTTCTCAAGTATTCCTGTAATTTGGACTGTTTTATTAGTATCATGAGCATTAACCGCTTTATGATAATCTTCTGAACTTAGAGAAATTAGAACCCCCCAACCTACATTATCGATAGTTGTTCTCATTTTTATTGAGTTTTTATCTCCGTCAACATCCCTGGAACTGAGTTGAACTATCTTACCTTCCAAACTCATTGGTTTAATTTCGTTAATCCTTTTTTTAACTTCTTTTGCAAAATTCAATAAATTTCCCAATTTTTTCTCGGTTAAACCTGTTACACTTAACTTTTTAGGTTTTTCAATTCTTAATAATTCAAAATCAACATCCATTAGGTCAATACTATGATAAAAATCACGTAATTTTTCAGTTATATTAACACTAATATAATCTTTATCTTTTAACAATTCTTCATCAGATGGTTCAATAAACTCTTCCAATAAAATTTTGGTGTTTATGTAATTGATAACTTCAAAAAGTTTGTTATTGACAACAAATCCTTTAATCCCGGATTCAAAAATATTTTTTATTTGAATATCTTCTTCATTCGGTAGTTCAACTTTTGTAATTAAACTTCCTGGCTCATTTTTAATAAATCTAACATAGTTAATATACCTTTCAGCCTCTTCAATTTCTTTTTCAAATATATGAGGTTTTTTAAGAATTGTAAAGGATGCAGTCTCATAAAGAATATTCTTTATTTTACTTATAATATTTTCAAATTGTGCTAAAAGTGGTTTACCATCTTTAATATTAATATGTTCCAAATGAAACTTCAATATCTGTTTATTATCAATTACAATCTCAGATAAATCATCAGCACTTTCTTCATGTATTTGAGACAAAATCTCGATTATTCGTTCAATGTTTGAATAAAAGTCCGATTTATCAATTTGATTTGGGAGATAAAGTTTAAAATCACTTTCAATATTTAATTTCAAATCAGGTATAAAAAAGTCATATCTATTATTTGAACCTTCCAATTCCCATTTACGATCGATAAGGTAAGTTTTTATATTGTTATATATTGATATTTTGTCCATATTAACTAAACTTATTAAATATTTCCTTAAAATTCTTAATGCTAATTAAATTTTCAAGTTTTATTTCAATTGTTCTTGTAGATTCATTACTTGTTAACTCTTTTTCATTTTCCGGATAATACCAATAAGCGCATTTTCTTATTTTTAATCACTACTGTCCGGTAAAAATGTAAAATAAGAATTTTCAATCAATAAGCCATTGAAAAACAATATTCTCATTTTAAATTTTAAAAAGTACCCCCCCTTAATATCACGAATAATCAAATAATGCCAACTGCTCCTCAGTTTTATTAGTTAAATACTCCCAATCAGAATCCGGTGATTTGAGAAATTTAAACAAATCAATATAGGTCATTAAATGAAATCTGACAACAGAAACTAAATTTGAAAATGCCCACTTCCGCTGTGCCTGCTTCTGAATAACCAGCATTAGAAGTTGTACAATCAAACACACCCAAATTTGTATTTCTATTGCATTTTGAGTATCTCCCAAAAAATATTTCAATGGGAAATTCTGTTTTAACCGCTTGAACAGTAGCTCAATCTGCCAGCGTCTTTTGTATATCTCTGCTATTATATCTGCAGGTAACTCAAAATTATTGGTTATGAATTCATACAACTTATTATGTTCATCAGACCAATAAACTATTCTTCTTAGCTCTATGGATTTGCCGTCCTTTTCTACTTTTATCTTTTCGTCTTTTAATACACCATTGTCTGTGCCTTCCGGTATCTCAAATTCTTCCATGCTTGACCAGACAGCATTATCTTTCTGACGGGTTATAAAATATACTCCTTCAAGCGACCATTGCAGATATTGAATATAATCGTTATAACCTTTGTCAAATACTACTATTGAGCCTTTCTTCAAATCCAAATTCTTTAAAAAAGTATGGTCATGTGTAGCCGCTGATGTAAACCTTACAAGTATTGGCACGTCTTCTGAAGCATTTATCATCGTGTGCATCTTTATTCCGCCTTTTTTCTTTCCGTTTATCGGATTGCGTCCTACGCCTTTCAAGATTGCTCCGAACAAGCTTATCGTAGTCGAATCAACTATTTTCAAATCATTGAATACTGTGTGTTTCAGCTTGCTGTCCGAGATAACCTTACCGTATTGATGATATAATCCGAAATAAATATCGCCAAACACCTTACTATTTCGATTCCGGTTAGCATCCGATATAGTGCTGCGTTTGGGAAAGTATTTTATTCCTAAATGATTAATTTTTCCTTCACATGCAAGTATGATGCCTGTTATCTCCCTAAGAGATGTGCAACCGCTAAGCACTACATATATCATAGTTATTAGATGATCTATGGTTTTAAACTTTTTATAATATCTATCGCTGTTATTTTCTTTTGCTGTCCGGTAAATTTTGTACTTGTCTAATAAATTTAATATTTGACTTATTACCGGTATTCCAGAATTTTTCTTATTTTTGCTCATTGTTAACTATAGCTTCCAATAAATAATAGTTAATTTAATACAAACACACCCGATTATTGTGAAGTACCTTCCCATTGTACTTGTCATCCACGTAGTCAACTATCGAGGATTTTAATTCATTAATATCATTGAAGTTACTCCCATTTAACAATTCCTTCTGCATTTGTCCGAATAGGTTTAGTTCAATTTTATTATAGTATGGTGCAC
>JAERMQ010000048.1 GCA_016844745.1 Ignavibacteria bacterium
CTCATTTTTGTTCGGTGAAGTGGTTAAAATTGTTTAACTTATAATTTGTTATGACGTTTATAATTGCAATTTCATTTATTTTCACTGATTAAGGTATTACTGCTTTCACTGATAGAGATGAAATAATTAGAATCATATCGGCACGCAAAGCAGAACCTTGGGAAAGGAGAAAAAATGAAACATACAAAGCATAATAGTGGGGATTTCGAAATACCTCCCTTCAATTTCGAAGATTCCATACCTAATAAATATGCAAGTCATTATTCCGAAGATAATCAGACAATTATCATTAAATCGGATAATGTGAAGACGATAGTTTTGGAACCTGATGTAGCAGGTTATTTCCCCGATTCACAAAGCGTGAATTTTGCTTTAAGGGCATTAATCAAAGCCAAACCTTTAAAAAAGTATAAGAAAATCAATTCATAAAAAATTGGGCTATACGTATCCCTCCGCAAGGCTACCCGGCTCTTATAATACTGGTTTAAAAAATATTTTCATTTTGCACTTGCATCTCACTGGTTTATTTTGTAAGTTTCTTTTTTTAAGTGTGATTTCAGAATAGTTTTTTAAATTTACTTAACTTTTTTAGATAATGGAACAAAGTAAAATAAATATTCATGCCTTAAGAGATGCAGTGGTTTCATCGAGAATTGTTTGGCGCAAACATGCACTTGAAAGGATGTTGGAACAAGATATAACTATTGAGAAAGGAATAAATTGTATTATTGATGGTGAAGTTATTAGAGTGTATCTTGAGGACAGACCATACCCAAGCGCTTTATTTTTAAGGATTGATGATTTTTTACCCTTACATGTTATAGCTTCTTATAATGATAAAGCTCAAATTACATATATTATTACTGCTTATAATCCGTCAACAGAATATTATTATGATGATTTTAAAACAAGGAAGAAATAAAATGAAAAATAAAAACTTATGTATGATTTGCGGAGGCTCGGCAAAAGAAGGGCACACAACACTTACGGTTGATAACGGAGAAAGATTGGTTGTTTTAAGGAATATACCTGCTATGGTCTGCACAAATTGTGGTGAAGAATGGATTGCTAATGATACGGCAATTAGGGTTGAGGAAAGTATCAGCGCAACAAAATCTCAAAAAAGCCAAGTTGAAATTTTAGCATTTTGAAGTTTGCGAACCTGTATATCATTTCAAACAGGTACAAAAGGTAGAACTGCTGTAGTTTATAAAGAAACTTCACAAAATGATGGATTTTTAATTACTGCATATTTTACTTCAAAAATTAATTTAGATGATGAGGAAATATTATAGCAAGCCAAGTAGTACAAGCATCGATAAATGAATTATACGGAATATTACCACATTTATTGAGGCTACCAAATCAGAAATTCTGGGTTGATTACGATAAGGAGGCAGATGTATTATATGTAAACTATATGAAACCACAAAGGGCAACGGATTCGGAAATGTTGGATAATGGCATTTTAATCAGATATAGAAATGAGGATATAGTTGGAATAACGATTATGGATGCCTCAACAAGGGGTGTGTAAGAATGTAAAGAGGAAGAGTTAAAAAATCTGCCTCTGAAGTTCAGCCGTGTGAAATTATTTTCATTTTGCACTTGCTTCTCACCGGTTTATTTTGTAAGTTTCTTTTTTTTAACAATGCTCTTTAGGGAATTCTGACTAAAGGGCTACGATAAAGAAGGGAAAATAATAAGTTGATTAATTTCAGCAATCATGCAAAAATACAAATGCTTGCAAGAGGAGCGGAAAAAACCGAAGTAATTGAATCAATAGAAAAAGGGCAATGGGAGCCTGCAAAGGAGAATAAACAACACAGTACCAGCACTTTTTTATTTGAGAATATTTCGCCGGTTAACAATCAATTTTATAAATTCAAAACAGTGGATTCGGTTTTTGTACAAGAAAATTCAGAGATTATCGTTGTTACAGTCAAAGTTTATTATCATAATGAACAGGAGGAAAAATGAAGATGTTATATGATAAGCAAGTTGATGCTTTATATATAGAATTCAAACAAATTACGAACGGCTCTGCAGTAACTAAGGATTTGAGTGAATCAGTCTGTATTAACTATGATAATGATGGTAAAATAGCAGGTATAGAGATATTAGATGCCTCCAAATTTATGGATAATCTTAGTGAATCAAAGCAATTTGAGCAGAATTACAGACAAAATGAAATCGTTTATGCTTAGCATTGCAAGATTATTTTCGTTTTGCACTTGCATCTCACCGGTTTATTTTGTAAGTTTCTTTTTTTATAGGTGTTATTTTTGGAATATTTTGTTTAAAGACTAAATTGATTAATTCATTAACTGCAACTAAATGTAGAGTGAAGAAATGAGGGTAAGTACACGAGGATACAAGTTTTATAACTTTTATTAGCATTATTGACATGATGAATTTTGAAATTATTGATATTATTTGTATTTTATCATTGATATTATGAGTAAAATATAAAATGAACGAGAAAACAATAAATAATTGGTTAATGCAATCTGAATATGATAATCAGACAGCTTTGGCTATGCTCAATTCAGGAAGATACCTTTATGTTGCTTTCATGTGTCAACAGGCTGTTGAGAAATTATTAAAATCCGTATTTATTCGAAAAAAAGCCGGGATGCCTCCTTACATTCATAACCTTAATAGATTATGCTATCTTTCTGAAATTAATGAATCCCTACCTGAGCATTTTAATGAATTTATAATTGAATTAAATACCTATTATATTGAATCAAGATATTCGGAAGATATTCAGGAACTAACAAAAGAAATTGACAAAACTAAAGCAGAATATATTTATCTTCATACTCAAGAACTAATAAAATGGCTGACGAACAATACATAGTTAATGAATTAATTCCGGATTTTTTGAGGATTATTTCCAAAGAATATCCCATTGATAGAGTGATATTATATGGTTCCTATGCAAAAGGCTATGCTACCAAAATGAGCGATATTGATATAGCAGTTATACTTAATTCAGACAATAAAAAAGACCGTTATATTATTACTAACAGACTCTACAAAATAGCACAAAAGATTGATGTTAGAATTGAACCACGGTGTTTTTTTATTGATGAAATTAACAATGCAGAATCAGCGAGTATAATTTCGGAAATAATAAAAACCGGACATGTAATTAATTAAGAGGCAATGAATGTTTTTTTATTTATTAGTCTTCTCGGTATAGAACTGGTTATGTATGTGGTGGGAGCAGATGTCGGGAAAACGAAAAAATATTTTCATTTTGCACTTACTTCTCACCGGTTTATTTTGTAAGTTTCTTTTTTTAAGTTTGATTTCAGAAATATTTTGTTTTATAGACTAATGATTTATTAATTATAGAAAAAAGCAAAATGAAAAATTCAATTACACTTTTGTTTGTACTGATTGTTGTTACAATGACAACCATTGCTAAACCCGTTGATGAGAACACAGCTAATCTTGTCGGGCAGAATTTTCTCACAATAAGAACCAACACCCAAATTTTAAGTTATGGTAAAACTTTGCATTTAGTTTATACTGCCAAATCAAATGCACCTGACCAAGAAACAAATTATTTTTATGTTTTCGGTTCAAACTCAAATGGTTTTGTTATCGTTTCTGGTGACGACATAGTAACTCCAATTTTGGGATATTCAGAAGAAAGCATATTTGACCCAAATAACATTCCTCCAAATGTTTCAAAGTGGTTAGAGGGTTATAAAAATCAAATAAGATTTGCTATTGTCAATGGTTTGAAACCAACAAAAGCTATTTCAAATGATTGGTTCAATATTAAAAATGCAAACCCACCTAAGAATGTTCCGAGAATAACAAGCAGTGTAAATCCATTAATTAAAACTAAATGGAACCAATCCCCATATTACAATGCTCTTTGTCCTTTTGATAATGATTCTAACGAAAGAACTGTTACAGGATGTACAGCAACTGCTATGGCTCAGATTATGAAATATTGGAATTATCCGATCAATGGTTCAGGTTTTCATTCGTATAAACACTCAAAATACGGTACATTGTCTGCAAATTTCGGAAGCACAACTTATCAATGGAGTGCAATGCCGAATAATGTATCAAGCCAAAATGATGCTGTTGCTACTTTGATGTACCATTGTGGCGTTAGTGTTGATATGGACTACGGTATTGCTTCTACAGGCGGTAGTGGTGCTTATGTTATTTCATCACAAAAACATGAGAAAGATTGCGCAGAATATGCTTTAAAAACTTATTTTGGTTATGAGTCAACTTTACATGGTTTAGAAAGAGCAAAATTTCAAGATAATGAATGGATAAATTTGCTAAAAATAGAATTAAATTCAGGTCGACCCTTACAGTATGCAGGATTTGGGAAAGGAGGACATACTTTCGTCTGTGATGGATTTGATGATAACAATTTCTTTCATATGAATTGGGGCTGGGGTGGTATGTTTGACGGTTATTTTAATATCAATTCTTTAAATCCTGGAAGTGGAGGAACAGGATCAGGAGCAGGCACTTATAACAGTTATCAACAGGCTCTTATTGGAATTCAACCTCCTTCAAATGCAATAACTTATAATATTAGCCTATATAATAACGTAATAGCATCTTCAAATATTATAAACTATGGTCAATCTTTTCAGATTACTACTAATTTTATTAATAACGGTACTAATACTTTTGTTGGTGATTTTTGTGCTGCAGTATTTGATGCTTCGAATAATTTTATTGATTATATTGATATAAAACAGAATTGGTCATTGTCAGGGGGAAATATTTATTCAAAAGATATTATTTTTTCTACGAATGGTTTGTTATCTATGCTACCAGGAAACTATATTATTGGAATATATTTTCGACCAACTGGCGGTAATTGGTCATTAGTTTCAAGTACTTCTCAATATCAAAATTATTGTCAAATTAAGGTTATTAATTCTAGTGATATAGTATTATATTCATTAATTACTGTTTCACCTCAAACATTAATCAAAGGACAAACAGCTTTTGTAAATCTGAATTTACAAAACATAGGTAAAACAACCTTTAAAGGAGAATATCAAGTTTGTTTATTTAGTTTAGAAGGAGTATTTGTACAATCAATAGGAACTCGTGCAGAAAAAGATGGTTTACCACCTAATTATATATATTCATCTCCATTAATTTTTATTACTGATAGTATCATAGCAAACCCAGGGACGTATTTACTTGCAGTTTTCCACAAAGCAAATGGAAATATTGACTGGCAATTAACTGGTTCAACCGATAATTATATTAATCCAATTAAAATAATTGTTCAAGAAGCTCCATATAAACCTGATATATATGAACCCAATAATGATTTATCTTTCTCGACAAATCTAAATGTTAATTTTTCCAATAACAAAGCAATTATCAAAACAACAGGATCAAATATTCATGTTGGAAATGATTATGATTTTTATAAGATTAATTTGAAATCAGGCTTTAATTATAATATTAATGCTCGACTTCAAGATGCACAAAATTCAAACGATGGTAAAATCTATTCTATTGATGCATTATTTTTTTACTCTACTGATGGTGGTTTGAGTTTGTCAGATGCTTTTGATGATGTTCTTGATTCAAATATAAAAATTAGTGGTGCAAATACAATTTATTTTATTGTTTCCCCTTACTTTTTAGGTGAGACAGGAACTTATTTACTTGATATGACAATTACAAGAACTCCTTCAGTAGGAATAGATGAAACTGAAATTTCAAATTCTATTTTGATTTATCCTAATCCAGCAAAGGATTTTATAATTCTTGACTTTAATTGTTTTAATGAAAAAATCAATCAAATCAAAATTGTTAATCTTATTGGGCAAGAAGTTCACTCATCCAAAATTGAACAATTTCAAGGAACAATGACTATCCCGGTATCTGAATTTCCAGAAGCAGTATATATTATTGAATTACATGCAAATGTTGGGATTTTAACCAAAAAAATAATCGTAATAAAATGAGAACATTAATAATAATATTATTACTTACGGTTTTAGCTTGTAGGTCAAATTTAAACATTTCAAAAAATAGGGAAATTAAAGAGATGGACTTTTCTCCTCAATTTTCTCCGGGTCCGCCTGCAATAGTTTACAAGACAAAAGCTAATTATAATAATCTTGTTCCAGTTATTCTTTCTGACGATAAAACCGAAATTGTTTCTTACCCACACCCAACAGATATAAAGTTAGGTAGTGGTTTCTCTTTTCCTGATACTTTGAATCAAGGCTATTTACTTGACAATAGAGGAATAGGAATAAATGTTGCCTTTTTAAAACTGACTTATGAAGAATATTCACAACTTGAAAATGCACCTACTTTGAAAGAACTTATCTACTTAATTATTGATAAAGACCCTTTAATAGAACTTTGTGATTGTGGGAATAGAAAAGGATTTACGAACATAATAAAACAGCTAAATAGTATAATTGATGATAATTTTCTAAGGTCAAAATGTAAAGTAATAAAATGAATTAAATAATAAATCTATAATCAGAAAATAAATCCTTTTAATTAAAATATTTTTTGGAGCCATTATGAGTAATATAATTTTACAAAACCAATTTGGTCAAGTTTCTGAAAATTCATTAACGATATTTGACAAATCTAAACAACAAACGATATCGTTAATAAATTTAGTATCAATCTCAATTTTTAGAAAAAATAATATCATTCTTACAATTATTTTTGTTATTTTTTCCATCTTATTTTTGGGAGCATTGATTTCTGGAGATGATGTAGCAATTGTAAAAATAATTTATTTTATAGGAACTTTAATGTGTCTTCTAATTTCATTAGCTTATTATTATGGTAATTATAAGATGAAATTGGAATGGCTAAATGGAAATAAAGAAATAATCAATATTCCATTTTCAAAAACAAAAGAAGGCAAAGAACTTTATAATGTAATATTTCAAAAATTTACTGGTAAATAAGATTAATTCAACTAATCTCAGAAGTTCCTTCTGACTTTCATATCCCGGCAGCCAGAACTTCCTCCTGACTGTAGGAAGTATTTCAATTAGACATCCAATGTTTGCCAAACATTGGTTGCTTTGGTTTTAATTCAATATCAATTTTTCCGTGGAAATTTCGCTGCCGGTTGTTACTTTAATATAATAAATACCTCTCGGCGCCGATTCAAGATTGAATGATGTAGAATATTGTGTTTCGATGTATGTTTTTGGAATTGAAAACAATTTCTCACCTAACAAATTATATATTTCAATATTAATATATGTAGGCTCGGATTGCGTTAATTCTATTGTAACTATATCGGTTGCAGGATTCGGTGTTATCCTGATATTTCCTTTATTTATTTCTTCCACAGACGAAACAAACTTATATTTATCAGAAATTTTTGAACATCCATACGAATTTGTAACCTCAACCTGATAATCCCCGCTTTGGTCCGGTATAATCTGATTGACATTGCTGTTTGCTATTTCATTCCCATTAATATACCATTCGTATATGAGGGAAGTAATATTGCATGTTAGCGCCTTGCCTTTTTTAACAATTGTGGGCTTTTGAGGGGTTGGATGTGTAATTGCCCGAATCGTATCGGAATATCCGGTAGTTCCATAAGTATCAATAACCCTTACCCAATTTAGGGAACTTGTTTTAACTATTATAGTTTGCGTCTTTTTCCCATTTGACCATTGATAATCCTGATACCCCTTACCAGCATCCAACACCAGACTATCCCCCAAACAAAAAGTATTCGACCCGCTGGATTGCAAACTAAAATTGAATTTTGAAATAATAAAAATATTATTTTTCTCATCCCAACTTGCACAACCTTCATCAGTTAAAGTAGTCAGGCGTAAATTGCCCGAAAGGGAATCAGTCCATACAATTGTTGCAGCATTAATATCTGCATTTAAAACATATCCTCCGGTTGGTTCCCATGTGTATTGACACAAATCATAAAATTGTGCTGTATATATTGTATTAACACCAATACGAACCGTATCAGGACCGGAAATAGTTACAATTGGCTTCGGTATTACATCAACAAAAACCGTATCATAAATAATTCCGCCGAAACCGTTATCAGCTTTTAGAAAATATGTGGTCGTTGCGACAGGAGATGCCTTGGGTTGTATTAAAGTATTGGAATTCAGTCCGGTTGCTGGAGTCCATGTATAACTGTTTAAACTTACATTCCCGAATGGCTGCATACCTATATAAACACTATCACCGGAACAAATCTGTTTGTTTTCCTGTCCATATAAATAATACACAGGATTGATTTTTGTAACAAAACAATTATTACTTGTCCCGATAAATAATGTGTCATAAGCATTTATTGAATGTGGAAAATCATCCGAAGCAGTTGTTCCTGCACAAATAAATGATACACCAGGTCCAATAGCAACAGCATTACCAATATCGGGTTTCGAACCGCCAATAAAAGTAGAATAAAATACCTGGTCACCCCTCGGATTAATAATAGAGACAAAAGCATCGGAAAGTTTTGAAGTATCATTGTAAGAAGTATCAGTAGCATAAGGTGTTACAGGAAAATCACTTGATGTTGTGTTTCCTGTGATTATAGCATTCCGGAATTTATCGAGCTTGATTGTATATGCGTAATCATAGAATGAACCGCCAATAAATGTAGAATATTCAAGAAAAGAACCCGAAGAATTAAGCTCCGTTACAAACGCATCAACCGCTATAATTGTATCGCTCTTATTGCCGAAAACCGTATCGAATGAAGATGGAGTAAATGGAAAATCAGCCGAACCCGTAAATCCGGTAACATAACAATTATTAGAATCATCGACCGCAATATCATAGGCTCCATCAGGCGCTTTACCACCGAGGTAAGTAGAGAAAATAATTGAAGTTGCCGAATCATTTAGTTTAGCGATAAAAGCATCACATTCCGTATTATTAACCGTAGCTGTATCCGAAAAAGTCCGGCTGAAAGCGCCTGCAGTGGTTGGAAAGATATTTGAACGGGTTGTACCGGTTATACAAGCAAATCCGTTGGTATCTAAAGCAATGCCATTGCCGAAATCATCCTGTGAACCACCAAGAAATGTAGAGTAAATCAACTTACTGCTATCGGAAGAAAATTTGGCAACGAAAGCATCCGTACCACCTTTGTTTTTATTTTGAAAAGCAGAATCAGAAACCTGGAAACCTTTTCCACCGGTTGAATACCCGGTGATATAAACATCACCGGAAACATTTAATGCAATACCTTGAGCAAAATCATCACCTTTGCCTCCGAAAATAAATGAGTACTTGAGAGCATCACCATTGGAATTTAATTTAATTACGAAAATATCGAACCCACCTTTGCTTGAGGAATCATAAGAGCCAATTGTGACAGGAAAATACTTGCTGCTTTTGAAATAACCTGTAATCAGCATGTCCAGCGAGCTATCCAAAGCGATTGATTCCGCGCGGTCATCAAATATACTGCCTATGTACGTAGAAAAAATAAGTTTTGTGCCGGTAGTATCGAGTTTAGTAACGAAAGCGTCGGTATAGGTTGCGCTTCCTCGAGTATAATCGCTATAAGCCCCAGGTGTTACGGGATAATCTTCCGAACTGGTATAACCGCAAATATAAGCAAAGCCATAATTATCAACTACTAAATCACGGGTTTCATCGGAATATGAACCGCTTATAAATGTGGAATAAATATTCGGGTCGATAATAAGCGCATGATTTGCATCATAATTAGCAACATTAAAACTAATTTCTTTTTGTTTATTTATATTAAAACTACATTTAACTTCATGTTCTTTGTTATCAATTAACTGATATGCTTTCAATCCGAAATGCTTTATATCTCCTAAGGAAGTACGGATAATCAGTTCACCGGAACTATTAGTAAATACATCGTCTGCACCTTCAAATGTTATTTTTATGGAACTTGGCTCGGCGCCTGGCTCAAGAATGAAATCATAAGAAGTTAAATTATTCTTTTCATATATTTTCAAGTCTATACCGGAATATATATTTTTCAAAGTACATTCGGAATAGCAAGGCACATGTGTTTTCCAATTCTCACGGTTATTACCTAAAAAATAATTGTAATATGCAGATTCCTTTTTGCTTGTAAAATATGTGTATTTATTACAATCCACAAATTTCATTTTCACAACATTTCCCGAAACACTTATTTCATCATTTCTACCGGACTTTGAGAAATTATCTTTTCTGCCGGATTTAACATTTCGATAATCGAAAACCAGACCGCTATCTGTGAGCCATGTACGTACATTATTTTTCCGTTGAAGGAATTTAACCTGTGGGCTCCACTGTCCACGGTTTTCGATAAAGCCTCCGCCATGGGAGAGGAGCGCATCTTCCTGAAAAACGATAAGTAGCATTATAACAATTACAAACTTCATTTTCCTCTTTTATATAGTTATAGTATTATCGGATAAAAGGGGATTTTATTGAATGGGGGAGGAGGAATTATTGAATTTTTATTATTATTTTGCATTATTTTTAATTTGAAAATGCTTTGAATGTAATTTTTTCTGTTTTGAACTGTTTATTAAATATTAAGGCAAAGTAAAATAAATTTTGGAAAAATTGGGATATAAAATATTTTGTTATAATTTACATATTGAGTTTTTTTGTAAGAAAAGACGACGTAATTTTAAGCAAGATAAATAATTACTTTCAGAAAGTTTCCCAACTTTCGGAAAGGTTATAGAATGATTTCTATTCATAAACTATTTATTTCATCTTCAGATAAACCAGAATATTTTATTATCTTATCAATAGGTTCATTAGCTTTCAACATTTCAACTGCCATCTCAATCTTAGTTTTAATCTCTCCTTCTTCCCTTGCCGTATCCAAAGAGTTCTTTAAATCGCGGTAGTACTTTAAACTATCCTCATACGAAAGTACCTGGTCTTGCGTAAACTTAGCTATCTCGGCTGTTTCAAATAATTTATCAAATATTTGCTCCCTCAGTTTTTCCGGAACTCTTTCGAGCTTATTCAAATTCTTAATTACATACAGCCATTTATCAAATCTTGTTTCAAGTTCATCGACCGATTTATTGAACTTCGGCATTTCCAGGTATATGAACATCAATTTATCATAGAATATTTTATTCGTTTCAATATCCTTTAATTTCACATCATATCTGAATTTATTTGGCTCGTTTTTATCCGCATCAAATACAAAATCAAGAATTGCAATTGTATAAACAGCTTTCAATTCGTAATTCCAATTTGCTCTTTTTGCTTGCTCACGAATCGGAAAAGTTGAATAATAAACTGTTCTGTCCTTGAAAAAATTTTGTTTTGACTTTTGTAATTCAACTATGAACTTTTCGCCTCGTTCATTCTCACAATACAAATCAAAGATAGCTTTTCTATCAATATCAGTTGCTCCAAGATTCTCAGTTTTAAGATATGTTAAATCCTTTATTTGCCCTTGTTCTTCTTTGAGCAATTCGTTTAAGAAGTCCAATAGCAAGTCCTTATTTAACTCTTCACCGAACAATTTCTTGAATCCATAGTCGGTAAAAGGGTTTATGTATTTCTCTACAAATTCAGCCATATACTTTGTTCTCAATATATAAATAAAAATTTGCATCCGTCCGAATCACAAAGATTCCGACATATAACAATTAAGTTATACAATTTTAAAAAAATAAAACAATATTACAATGGTTATTTTTTTCATTAAACCGAGAAAATATTTCAATAGCTTTTGTCAACGCATAATTGTCAATTGTCAATAGCTTTCCAACTTTCGGAAGTTTTGCTGCCATTCCCCTTTCCGAAAGTCTCCCCATTCAACTTTAGTCTGAAAATAGAACAAATGAATAATAAAGATGTCCTACATCCGGCAGATGTTGGACATCTCAATTTGTCGTAGAAAAGTCATCCGATGACTGGTAGTCATCGGATGACTAATACTTAGAAATTAAATTAAGCCTTTTTTATGCTTTTCGGTTAATTTTTCAAGCATGTCGCGTGTCATCGTATCCAAATCCCAAGCCGGCGTCCATCCCCATTCGGAGCGGGCTGCGGAATCATCGACCGCATCGGGCCATGAATCGGCAATTGCCTGGCGGAAATCCGGCTCATAATTAATAGTAAATTCCGGTATATATTTGCGAATCGAATCGGCAAGTTCCCTAACTGTAAAGCTCATCGAACCAACATTGAAGTCGTTATGATGCTTCAGTGTGGAGAAATCTGCTTCAGCCAAATCCAGTGTTGATTTCAGGCAGTCCGGCATATACATCATCGGGAGTTTGGTATCTTCCCTTACGAAGCAGGTATAGTGGCGATTTTTCACTGCTTCGTAATATATCGCAACAGCGTAATCGGTCGTGCCGCCACCGGGAAATGTTTCCGATGAAATAATACCTGGGTAGCGCAAACCGCGGCTATCCAATCCGAATTTGCGTACATAATAATCTGCAAGCACCTCGCCAGCTACTTTTGTAACGCCGTACATTGTCGTCGGCTTCAATGCACATTCCTGAGGGGCTATTGCAGGAGTGCCTGGTCCCCAAACTGCAATTGAGCTTGGAATGATTACGCGAGCCATCTCGTATTGCACTGCAAGATTAAGAATATTGATTGTGCCGTTCATATTGACATCCCAGCAAAGCATAGGGTCTTTTTCCCCGACAGCCGATAATAATGCCGACATGTGATAAATCGTATCGATGTCATGCTTTTTGATTATTTCCTCGACGGAATCTTTTTTTACAACATCAATATAATAGAAAGGTCCGGATGCTTCCAATTCTGCTGTGGGTTTGGTTTTCCGTCCGGTAGCGATAACGTTCTCTGCTCCGTATTTTTTGCGAAGTTCCATTGTTAATTCCGAGCCGATTTGGCCAACAGAGCCGGTAACAAGGATTTTTTTCATTTCTTTTTTCATCATTTTCCTCAATTTAAGATTTCACTATTAAACAAAAACATAAGGCTATTGGGTGTATACTTTTAGGCTGTAGGCTTTTAGAAAAATCCTACATTTAAATATTAAACATCCTAAACACCTAAATGTCTAAACACCTAAAAGTCTAAAAAGTTAGTATCTTTTCAATTCTAATTTGTCAATTCAATCAAGGATGATTGAACTACTATTTTCTTAATATTAAAAGTAGGACAATCATCCCTGATTGTCACTTAATATTTGACACTGCACTAAACATAACACCAACAGTCTAAACACCTAAAATTCTAAACGCCTAAAAAGCTAATTACAAAAATAAGATTTTTCTGTTCTATTTATAAATTATTATTTTACCCGTAATTCTTGTGTTGCCGCATGTTGCAACATAAAAGTATGAACCATTTATGACATGTCTAACATCCCAGAGAAGAACATTCCCGGTATTCTCATCAGGGTTAAAGAATAAATCTTTAATTATAACTCCGGCAACATTGTAGAATTTTATTCGAACAGGCATCTGAGATTTTGAATTTATTTCCATTTGAATGTTATCGACTGCCGGCTGCGGAAATGCCGAAATGGAAAAACTTTCTGGATTTATTCCATCCGGAACAAAAGTTAAATCCTGGGTTTTAAAAACAAATGGTATTGCCCAATCACTTGTTGCATAAAGTCCTGCTGATGAGACTCTCCAGAAATAAATTGTATTTTCTTCCAAACTTTTATAATCAAGAAAAGTATCTTTTAAACTGGTTTTATCAATGATGATAGGCAGGAAATCGTTATTTTTCGAGACTTGCAAATTATATGATTCTGCACCATTAGCCGGTTTCCAGAATAATTTGCCATCAATGGGAACACCTGTAATGTTATCTGAAGGTTGCTCGAGCATTGGAGCGCCAATAATGGTCCTGAAGCTCCAGGTATCCGACCAATTGCTATAGCCATTATCTTTTATTGCTATGATATGCCAATAGTAGGTTTTGAAGTTTTCTAAAGGTTCTAACCTAATCGAATTTGAAAATATAAGCTCATCTTTTATAATGTTTGAAAATGCAATATCATTGCCAATTTGAACTCTGTATTTTACTGCTCCTGGTGTTGACTCCCATGAGATAATATTAGATACCGGAGCATTTTCACTTTTATCAGGAGGTGAGTATAATACAGGCGGTTTGAAATAATCCCGGGATAGAGTGGTAAACGAAAATGGTTTCGACCATTGACTTGTACCGTTTGTATCAGAGCTGCTTACACGCCAATAATATACTGTGTTGTATTCAAGACTGTCGTAATTTATGCTTAAAGTTTTTATTCTTATAACATCAATAATAGATTTATCGAAATTTATATCCTTTGAGAGCTGGATATTATACGAAGCAGCACCCTTAACAGCCGACCAAAGTAAAAGCCCCTTAATATTTACACCCATAGAAGAATTCTTAGGTTGTTCCGGTTGGGGTGGTCCAATAACGGTCTTAAAATTATGAACAACACTCCAATCGCTTTTGGTTATTTGATTAATCGATTTGACTCTCCAGTAATATTTAGTATAATTGAACAAGCTGTCCGAGCGAAAATTTGCAGTCTCAATGCCGGATTGTTCATGAACAACAAAATTAAAATGCTCGTCTGTAGCAATCTGGAACAAGTAGTATGCCGCTCCGATTGCCGGCTCCCATTCAAAATAAGTTGGGATTGATATGCCATTTGCATTATTAACCGGAGTAACTAACTGCGGCGGAAGTAATTTGGTTGAAAAAGTATAAACCTCCGACCATGGTCCCGGCATAGTTCCACTAATACCGCGAACCTTCCAATAGTATCGTGTATTAAAATTCAAATTGGTTAAGGATTGAAAAGTCAAACTAAGAGTATTGTTGTCATATATTTTATTATTAAAATCCATATTATCGGAAACAATCAATTGATAGCTCTGGGCATTCTTTACTGCGTTCCATGCAAGCATAGCATTAATAGGTGTGTTATTAGAATTATTCGGAGGCATTATTAAAAATGGTTTTTGCAATACTGTTGTAAAAGTATTAATGGCAGACCATTTGCCAATACAAGAAGAATTTTCTGCCCTAATTCTCCAATAATAAATGGTTCCGCTGTCAAGCCCTGTAAAATTGAAATAATTATCAATAATATCAGCTTTGGTGACAACATTTTGATGAAAATCGTTGAATTCCGAAAGTTCAATTGTATAGGTTTCTCCGCTTGTAACATTATTCCAATGAAGAGTATCATCGGTCGAAATACCAAAAGCATTATCAGGCTTACAATTAACAGGCTGCTCGAGAACAGTTGAACAAATGATATATTCTCCTTCACCCATGAAATTGGTTTTTAATTCCTTAGTTGATGGAATCAAAGTTGTTTCTAATTTACGGAATACTCCATCACCTTCTTTGCTCCTATAACAGATAAGCAAATTTTGAGATAATATTATTTGAGGTATATTTTCTAATTTGAATTTTATTTCACCTGCAATGTTCATGTCTTCGGAATAAGTGACCACCCACCTGAAAGGGTATTGAGTGCAAAGATTCTCATTATTCGGCAGGGAAATGTTTTTAGCTTTGTAATTATGCTTCTCAACGGTAATAAGTGCAGATTTGTCTTTTGTAAGAACATTTAATTCAAAATTTGTTTTGTATGAAGGATTATCGAATAAATATAATCCTAACATGCTGATAGTTTTGGAATCGACATTCATCCTGAATACGAATGTTTTTGCTATGTAACTGGTAATTCCTTTACCTTCCAACTCGAAAACTTTTGTACCGTCATATTTCACTTCGGAAAGTAAGGGAGAAAAAATAATCTCATCATTATTTTCTCCAATTTTCCTTGTTCCTCCCCAGCCAATAACTGTGTTACCATTTTGAAGCCGTTGGACACTTCCCATAAACGGGTCGGCTATATCGGGGTCGTGTCTGTATTCCCAAACTTTTCTCACTGTTCTGTTAGCCTCGTTAACTTCATATTCAACCGCTCTTGTGTAAACAGTTGGCTTAAGATTACCATTATCGAGAATTAAAAAATTCCCATTAGGCAGGACTTGCAAATCATGTTGATGAGAAAAACCGAAAAATCCGTTAATTGTATCATTGATGAATGTGAATTGATTATTCTTACACTTGCTGCCACCCATTCTCCAAATTATTTGTCCGGTTGTTTTACTGATTTTTGTTATCTCATCCAGGTGCCGGCTGCATAAAAGATAGTTACCATCAAGGTCTTTCACAATTGCATTGGAATGAATGTATAGAATTTCAGGCGCTTTCAGGTCAAAATCTTCCGTAGCATCGACTATTGGAATATGGTCGAATGAATTCCATTGAAATACCAGGTTTTTATTCTCATCAATTTCCTGAAAAATCTGCCCGACAACACGTGCACTTGGGTAACCACCTTCAATAAAACGTCTCATATCTATTATGCTGTCGACTTCTCCCAGAAGCAAGGCATGATTACCCGGCAGGACTTTTAAGGCATGAAAATCGGTTGCAATATTGTTGGTACAATTAAAGGAATCTACTTTTTCGATATTTTCATTATAGGCATAGAATTTTCTATCAAAAGAATTGAAACTAGTCATCCTACCGTCATCCTGGATAGTCATATTCATATCTTCCTGTCCAATACCGGTATTTTGTTTAAGAACTACTGGTGTTCCGGTTTTATCGCATAATGCTAATTTGCCGGTAAGGTAAGGAGCTAAGAAAATGTAACCGGGGGATGGGCGATTATAATAGGTAACACGAGTTTCGGGTGGTGTATAAGCTTGACTATGATAATTCAGACTCAAAACCATCACTATCAAATAAATCGTGAAATATATATTTTTCATTTTTATTTTTAATAAATTACTTGAAATTATATTTTATAATTTTTATTTTGAGAGCCTGTTGAAAAAGTAAAGAAGCGTCATTTCATATATTTTTTAAAGGTTTTTGTTACCAACTTCAGAATGACATTCTTCCATATAATTAGTTTTTCCATAGACTCTTAAGTGTTTAGATTATATTAAAATAGATAATTATTAATCATCCTTTTATAAATATTCAATTAATATATCAAATTAATTTCCACCGTAATAATAAAACCCAATTTTACCTTATAATAATAACAGTACCTGAAAGTATATCACTTCCGCAAACGGCTACGAAGAAGTAATTGCCTGATGCAATATCCCGGGTTTCCCATTTTAAAGTATAATGATTTCGTTCAGCATTCACTATAACAAAATCCTTCAATAATATACCGGTAAAATCGAATATTTTCAATCTTAAGGGATAAAGATTGCTCATGTTAATATCGAATAGTACCTCCTCTGATGCAGGTTTTGGATACGTTTGAATGTATAATCCGGTATTAACAGTCTCCTCTTCTACCGGGGATGATGCCTGGGTTTTGAAAGTATAAGGATTTGACCAATTGCTTGTTATGCTATTTCGATTAGCGGCAACTCTCCAATAATAAATACTGCTGTACTCCAAATCTTTATATTGAATCGTAGTATCGCTTATCAGGGTAAAATCTGTAACATTTATATCAAAAGTATTCGATTTTGAAATTTGTACATTATAAGAATCGGCGCCTTCCGAAGAAAGCCATGATAATTGTCCTGATAAAGGTAAGTCAATTTTATTATTTTCAGGAAAACTTAAAACAGGAGGACCGATAATAGTTTGAAATTCCCATGTATCCGACCATGAACTTGTACCATAATCATTCATAGCAAGAATATGCCAATAGTATTTCTTGAAATTACTTAATCCTGAAGCTGTATAGTAATTTCTTGATTGAACTATATCGTCAATAAATATTTTTTCAAAATTAGTATCAATTGCTATTTGAATCCTGTATTTATCAGCTCCCTGGGTTGGAAGCCAGGAGAAATTCTGGGAAGTAGGAATATTTTCCATATTATTGGTTGGAGTCTGTAATAATGGTGGTACATTAAATGATTCTGAAACCGTTTGGAAGGAAAATATATCAGACCATGGACCAGTACCATCGGCATTAGTACCGCTGATTCGCCAATAATAATTTTTACTAAAATCAAGACTATCATAAGAAAGGAAATTGTTCTGAATTTTACTCTTGTCGACAACAGGATTTGTAAAATTAACATTTAAAGATATTTGAACATTATAGGAAGTTGCTTTTGGCACGGTTCCCCAATATAAATATACTGATTTATTAACTCCAACTGCTTTGTTTTTCGGTAATTGAAGGTTAGGAGCCCCAAAAACGGTAGTAAATTCCCATACTTCACTCCAATCGCTTTTTGCTAATTGATTAGAGGATTTAATTCTCCAATAATATTTTTCGTTATTCAATAAATTTGAAAATATTATTTTTGTTGAAGTTATTCCGGATTGGTCATCAATAGGATTGTAAAAATTTGGGTTATCGGAAACCTGGGCAGAATATACTTCAGCTCCTAAAGATGGCTTCCATTCCAAGGTTACAGTAGCCGAGACACCAACAGCATCGTCTATTGGAAATTTTAATTCAGGAGCTAATAATTTAGTTGAGAAAGAAAAAATATCAGACCAGGGTCCTGGATTATTAGCAATAATACCTCGAACCTTCCAATAGTACTTAGTATTGTAATTTAAATTGTTAATAATTTGAAAAGTCAAAGTTAAATTACTGTCGTTATAAATTTTATTCTCAAAATTTGGATTATCAGAAACCATTAATTGATAGTTCTGACTATTTTTCACAGCGCTCCAGGATAACGTAGTAACAACAGGTGTACTATTTGAATTATTCAGTGGCATGATTAAAAACGGTTTCTGCAATACGGTTGTAAAACTTCTTATTTTCGACCATTGACTTTCACAGGCAGTGTTAATAGAACGCATGTGCCAGTAATAAACTGTTCCGCTATCAAGACCGTCAAATTTAAGATAATTATCAATAATATCAGCCTTGCTGATAATATTTTGATGAAAATCAACAAATTCGGATAGCTCTAATGTGTATGAATCTGCACCTACAACGTTATCCCAATGAAGCGTATCATAAGTTGAAACGTTATAAATATTATCTGGTGAGCATATTAGAGGTTCTTCAAGAATTTTGGAGCAGATTATATATTCGCCTTCTCCACGAAAATCAGCTTTTAATTCCTTCGATGATTGAATAAGAGTAGTTTGTAATTTAGTAAATTGGCCTTCGCCTTCCCTACTTCGAAAGCAAATTACTAAATTCTGGGATAAAATAATCTGAGGAATATTTTCTAATTTGAATTTAATTTCTCCAGTAACATTCATATTTTGGGAATAAGTAACAACCCATCGAAATGGGTAATTGGTGCATAGAATATCGCCTGATATGACAATATTTTTTGCTGTGTAATTATGCTTCTCAACAGTTACCAGAGCAGCTAAATCGACTGAATTAACATTTATTTCGAAATTGGTTTTTTGTTCCGAATTATCAAACAGATAAATTCCAGGATTAGAAATTGTTCTGGAATCCGTATTCATTTTATATACGTATCGCTTTGCAAGGTAACTTGAGATACCTTTCCCATTTAGTTCGAATACTTTTGTTCCGTCCGGTTTAACTTCTGTTACAATTGGGTTAAAACTATCATCGTCATTATTTTCTCCTATGTTTCTCAAACCTCCCCAGCCAATAAAGGTATTACCATTATCAAGACGCTGGACGCTGCCCATAAATGGGTCGTTCAAATCAGGATTATTCCTGTATTCCCAAACCTTTCGGACTGTATAACTTGATTGGTTTACTTCATATTCCACAGCGCGGGTAAAAGGATTCGGTTTTAGATTACCGTTATCAAGAATTAAAAAATTCCCGTTAGGTAAGACCTGAATATCGTGTTGGTGGGAAAATCCAAAGAAACCATTTACCGTATCGTTAATGAAAGTAAATTGATTATTTTTACATTTGCTTCCACCCATTCGCCATATTATTTGTCCGTTATTTTTATTAATTTTTGTAATCTCGTCCAGATGCCTGCTGCATAACAAATAGTTCCCATCGAGGTCTTTCAAAATTGCATTGGAATGAATATAAAGAATATCATCTCCGGTTAGGTTAACATCGTCCGTTGCATCTACGATTGGTATATGCTCAAAAGAATTCCACTGAAAGACAACATTTTTATTTTCATCGATTTCCTGAATCATTTGCCCGTGAACTCTTGCACTTGGGTTGCCGCCCTGAATGTAACGTCTCATATCGATAGTGCTATCGACAATACCTAATAACAGGGCATGATTATTCGATAAAACTTTTAAACCATGATAATCGGTTGAAATACCATTTACGCAATAAAAAGAATCAACCTTATTAAGATTCACATCCAAGCTATAGAATTTTCGTTCAATAACATCGAAATAAGTCAATTTACCATTTTCCTGAATTGTTAAATTAATGTAATCCTGACCAAGAGAAGTATTTTGCTTCAATATAACCGGCGTTCCGGTATTATCACAAATTGCTAATTTACCGGTTAAGAAAGGAGCTAAGAAGATATAGCCAGGTGAAGGACGATTGCTATATGTGACCCGAACTTCGGGTGTTGTATATGCCTGACTATGATAATTTATTATTAACATTATAATTATCATTATCAAATCTATTTTGTAATATATTTTTTTCATATTTTATTTCAATAATTTAAATTTATTATCTTTTCATTGCAATAAATTATTTTTTACGAATAATAATAATTTTAGGCTTTTAAATATTATTTTTTTGTATTTTTAAATAAATCCTTTTTATTTTTTTTATTTTGAAAAAACTAAAAATTATTAAATTTTCAGGGTTTCATTCTGAAATAAATTCAGGATGACATTTTTCAGAAGACTCTTTTAGTACTTTTTTTCCTAAATAATTATATTTTATTTAATAATAATCACATTTCCCGAAAGAATATCACTACCGCAAACAGCTACAAAAAAGTAATTGCCGGATGCAATATCCGGTGTATCCCAGGTTAGTTTATAATTATTTTGTTCCGGGTTTATTAAAATGAATTCCTTCAATAATATCCCTGTACAATCGAATATTTTCAACCTGAACGGAGACAAATTACCCATTTTAATATCGAATTGAACAGCCTCTGATGCAGGTTTCGGATATGCCTGAATGATTAATTCCTTAATTAGACCAACTTCTTCTACCCATGAAGATGCCAGAGTTCTGAAAGTATACGGATTAGACCAATTGCTTATTACACTATTTCGATTAGAAGCAACTCTCCAATAATAAATTCTGCTATATTCCAAATCTTTATATTTTATAGTCGTATCGCTAATCATGGTAAAATCTGCAACATTTATATCGAAAGTATTTGATTTTGAAATTTGTACATTATAAGAATCTGCACCACTTGAAGATAGCCAGGCAAGTGAACCGGAAATAGGTATATCAATTTTATTGTTTTCAGGAAAACTTAAATCAGGTGAACCGATAATAGTTTCAAATTCCCATGTATCCGACCATACACTTGTACCAAAATCATTCATAGCAAGAATATGCCAATAATATTTCCTGAAATTGCTAAAACCTATGGCTAAATAATTATTTTGGGATTTTACAATCTCATCTTTGAAGATTTTTTCAAAATTAGTATCGAGAGCTATTTGAATTCTGTATTTATCTGCTCCTTTAGTCGGGACCCACGAGAAAATTTGAATTGCAGGAATATTTTCAGAATAATCATTCGGTATTTGTAATATGGGTGGGGTATTAAATTCCTCAGAAACAGTCTGGAATGTAAAGAAATCAGACCATGAACTTGTACCTTCCGAATTTGTTGCACTTACACGCCAATAATAAGTCTTATTGTAATCCAGGCTGTCGTATGATAAGAAATTATTTTGAATTTTACTCCTGTCGACGATTGGTTTTGTGAAATTAACATTTGACGATATTTGAATATTATAAGAAGTTGCTCTTGAAACTGGTCCCCAATATAAATAAACAGATTTATTAACTCCAACCGCAGTATTTTTAGGTAATTGAAGAATAGGAACCCCAAAAACGGTTGTAAATTTCCAAACCTCACTCCAATCACTCTTCGCTAATTGATTAGAGGATTTAATCCTCCAATAATATTTTTTATCATTCAATAAATTTGAAAATGTTATTTTTGTTGAAGTTATACCCGATTGGTCATCAATTGGATTGAAAAAATTAGGATTATCGGAAATCTGGGCAGAATAAACATCGGCTCCAAATGATGGCTTCCATTCTAAGGTTACTGTAGCAGATATACCAACGGCATCATTTATTGGAAATCTTAATTCAGGAGCTAATAATTTAGTTGAGAATGAAAAAACTTCGGACCAGGGACCGGGAATATTGCCGTTCATGCCCCGAACTTTCCAATAATATTTAACGTTGAATTCCAGGTTCTTTACATCGCAATCGGTTGTATAAATTCCGGTATTATTATAGATAATCGAATCGAAATTTAAATTGTTGGCAACCATAACATTATAAGATTCTGCCCCTTTAACATTATTCCATCCAAGTTTTACTTCAACCGGTGAGTTAGTTGTATTATTGCTCGGCATCAATAAATTTGGCAAGGGCAGTACCGTTACAAAACTTTTTATATCCGACCAATTACTTGTACAATTTGCATTTGAAGACTGTAGCCGCCAATAGTAAGTTGTCCCGCTATCTAAATTAGAATAGGCAATATTATTTACAGTTAATTCTGTTTCATCTATTATTTTTTGAATGAAATCGGGTTTTTCCGAAAGCTGAACTGAATATTTTTCCACACTTGCAACATTATTCCACTGTAATTTCCCATTGATTTCATTTCCGTAAGAACTGCTTCCGGGAAAACTGCCGGCAGGAGCTTCTAATTGAGTGGAACAAATTATATATTCGCCAAAACCGGCAAAATCAGCTTCCAATTCCTGCGATGTAGTATTTACGGTAGATTGTAAAACCCTGAACTGTCCGGTTCCTTCCTGGCTGCGGTAACATAATACCAGGCTTTGCGATGGTACTATTCCGGAAATATCTGCAAGTTTGAATTTAATTTTACCAGCTACATTACTGCTGGAGGAATAAGATAAAACCCAACGATAAGGATGATAGGTGCATACTTTGATGATTGGTATCGAAATATTTGATGCTACATATCTATGCTGGTCTATGGTTAAATCACCATTAGCCTGGGATGATGTTAAATTTAACTCAATATTTGTCCTGTTAGCCCCGTCATTAAATAAATAAACACCGGGAAAATTGAGGGTTTTTGTTATGGAATTCATACGGAAAATATGTCGCTTGACTTTATAGCTCGTAAACCCTTTGCCTTGCATCTCGAAAACTTTGGTTCCGTCGGATTTAACTTCTGTAACAACAGGCTGAAAATTTTCATCGTTATATGTCTCACCGAAATTAGATGCTCCACCCCAGCCTATAACAGTATTACCATTGGGAAGGCGTTGCACGCTTCCCATAAACGGGTCGAATACATCAGGAGTATTCCTGTATTCCCAAACTTTCCTGACTGTCATATTTGCTTCGTTCACTTCGTATTCAACTGCCCTGGTATAGGGAGTAGGTTTTAAATTACCGTTATCGAGCAGCAGCAGATGCCCGTTTGGTAGCACCTGAACATCGTGTTGATGTGAAAATCCGAAAAAGCCGTTTACAGAGTCATTAATAAAGGTAAATTGATTATTTTTACATTTTTTCCCACCCATTCGCCATATAATCTGACCACTGCTAATATTTATTTTTGTAATTTCATCAAGATGCCGGCTGGATAGAAGTAAATTCCCATCGGGAGCAAGTTCAACAGAATTACAATGAATATAAAGAATTTCCGGTGCAGTCAGGTCTATATCATCTGTTGCATCGGTAACTGGAATATGCTCGAATGAATTCCAACGGAAAACTACATTTTTATATCTATCGATTTGTTGAATAATGAAACCCTTAACGCGCGCCCGGGGATTGCCGTTCTGAATAAATTGTCTCATATCTATAATACTATCAACATCTGCCAGTAATAACGCATAACCATTCGGCAAAACCTTCAAGTCATGGAAATCTGTTCTTAATTCATTGCCACAAGAGAATGAATCAACTACGGCTAAATTCTCATTCAGGGCATAATGCTTGTTATTAATTGCATCAAAATATGTAACTGTGCCGTTTGGTTGCATTACTACATTAACGTAATCAGGACCTAAACTATTTACGTTTAATAATTTTACGGGTGTGCCGGTATTATCGCTAAGCGACAATGCTCCGGTTACAAAGGGACCTAAGAATAAATACCCTGATGAAGGGTGATTGTACAAAGTAACCTGGCACTCTGCCGGAGTATATGACATAAGCCTGAACTGGAGCAATAGAACTGCAACAGCGCATATAAGGTATAATCTAATAATTTTCATACATTTTCCGTTTCGTTTTGTTCTTGAATTTTTTTTACAAAAAAAACGTCAAATAATTTTTCCCAAACAAAATAAAATAAATTACTTTAATATAATGATTTTTTTCGAAAATACTTCTCCGATTGTTTGCAAACGAAGAATGTAGAAACCATCCGCTAATCGCTGTGGGTCAATATCAATACTATGATAACCAGGTTCAAGCCTTCCATTGTATAATGTTTGAATTTCTGTACCGTCAATATTTACAAGTTTCACGCAAACCCAACCATAATTTTGTGTCTTAAAGCTGATTTTTCCTGTTGAGTTAATTGGATTCGGGTTTATTTCAATATCAGATAAACCGGCATTACCAAAAGTAGGATTATCCTCGACGGATAATAACGCATCAATTGTAAATTTTTCACTAAATGCAAAAATAGTGGAGTCATTATATGAGGTAATTTTTATAGTATAATTCGTATCCGAAGGTGTATCCAAATCAATTAAATGCCACCAGGCAACAGAGCCGATAGGTACCGAATCGCTTAATTTTTTGAAAAACAGTCCGTTTTTATATAGGGTAATTCTAAATGGGTCTTCAACATTATGCTGCCATCGAACTACATTTTTAGTAGAATCCCCATAGAAAATTTCTCCCAATGCAGGACGGGTAACTTTAATAAATGGTAATTCTGAATTGAAGGAAAATATCTGCGACCAGTTTCCCCAGCCTGCTTCATTTTCAGAACGTACTCGCCAGAAATATTTCTTTCCTGTTTCAAGCGGATTAACGGCATAAATAGCAGATTTAAGAGTGGAATCGTTTATAATGAAATTATTCATCGAGGTATCGACAGCAACCTGCAAATGAAAACCGGTTGTGTACCCTTTTGGAGCCCAAACTAATGTTGCCGGATTATTACTATTTACCGAAGTTCCATTTGTTGGCAGGCTTAGAATAGGTGCAGGTGGTAAGGCAACAATATCATCCTTCCCGAAAATGAATTCGCCGAATTTGGTTGTTGTAACAACCAATTCATTTGTTGCATTATCGAAAGTTGTTGGAAGTTTGGTAAAACTGCCGTTATCGGGTGTCTCCCGTAAATATACCGTATTAGCCGACATTGGCACAGCCCAGTCGATTGTTCCCAAATCGAAACGGATTTCTGCTGATACAGAGGTGATATTTTGTGGTTTGATAATTATATGGTCGGGAGTGACTATCGGAGCGCGTCCACCAAAAGTAGGATAATACGGAGCAAAGGGATATTTCTCAACCGTTATGATTCCGGCGCCGACTGGAGTAATATTATTTATTTTTATTTTCACTCCGGTTTTTTTAGGTAAATCTTCGAAACTATAAGAATCATTTTCCTGTAATTTCGATCTTGTAATAACTGCATTTGGAAGCCGGCTTTTCATATCGAATTTATATGCTCTATAAGCAAGAATTGCATTAGCTGTTGTTGTTTGGAATGTAATATCGATAGCAACTGTCTTATAGGGTTTAACTTCTGTCACGTTCTTCATACCCATTTGAATCCCGCCCCAGCAAATTAATGAATTACCATTTGGTAACCTTTGCGAGGAACCCATATTAGGTCCGAAGATATAGGGAGTATGGTTGTATTCCCAAACCAATTCACATTTTTTATTTATTTCGTCCAATTTGTATTCCACAGAGCGTGATTCCTGGGTTTTATGTTGATTTCCGTTATCATAAAGAGTTAAATTACCATTAAGCATTCGCCTTGCATCGTGCTGAAAGGAAAAATAAGTCGGACCGTTTTGAGGATGTTCGCCTATGAATTGAAATTGATTGCGTTTACCACCCAATCGCCAGATAATATCCCCTGTTTGGCGATTAACTTTGGTTAATTCGGAAGTCTGACGGCTTGAAATAATTATATTACCGTCGGTATCGAGTTCGACTGAATTGATATGAGTTGGCGATATTCCTATAGCTCTCAGGTCGCTGAATGAATCCTCGAATGGAATATAATCTTCCGCTCTCCACTGGAATACGACGTTTTTACCGGCATCGAGTTCCTGTATTAAGGAATAAACAACAGTAGCTGTTGGATTTCCGCCAATTGGAGTCATATCTACGATACTGGAATAGTATGACATTACGAAACTATGTCCGTTCGGCAGCATTTTGAATTCATGGAAATCTGCAATATAGCCATTCCCGCAACGGAAGGTATCTATGACATTTAAGTTTGTATCCATAACAAGATGGTCGCCAAAAGCCCACCCATAAGCAGCGTTTTTGAAGCCCGGTTCCAAAAGGCAATAAGAAAACAGTCCGTTTGGCTGCATTTTGAAATCCATAGCCATTGTGGGTACTTGTTTATAAGCTATACATTGGCAGGAATCATTATAAAGCAGTACATAGCTGGATTTACCTCCAAAATTAGTAATGAAAAGCTGTCCGTTCCACGGATTATTCCTGCTTTCGCAATTTATTTTCGGAATATCAAAGGGTAATGTATCAGCTAACAATTGAGGGGATTTATTTTTTTCAAATTTATAGTTAATGAATTCATTATCGGTTATATAATTTGAGTTTTCGTTGAAAGTGTCAGGTAGTCTTGGCTCCAAGAACAAGTCCTGCGCTGTTAATCGAGCGAAAGATAATAAAATTATGATTGTAAGAATTGTGTATTTTAGTAACATTTTTTTCCTCGTTTTAGAATATCAATTATCAATTAAAACTTTTTATAATTCAGATACTTAATAAACACTTAAAATTACTTTTTGTTACACTAAAAATTGTAACTATTTTTATGAAAGTTATGTAGTAATAAGTTAAATGGCTTTGTAGTAAAAAATATGACAATATTTTCAATTTCTAAATTCTTTAAAACTAACTACTTAGTTATACAGTAAAAAATAAATTAAAAAAATTACAAAAAATTTTAATTTTTTTTGAGACGTTTTGCCGATTTCTGTGTCTATATGTTTTAAAGTTGTGACAAAATGAAAAAACTTTTTTGTTGTCAGTGTTTAAATTTCATTATTGTGCAACCGGAAACCAATGTTCATGCCATTTTTGAGGCATTGGACTTGTTGAAACGTTTAAATTTTTTTTACTTGTAATTTTTTTAGGAAGTTATGAGAAGATTTTTACTGCTTTTCGCAATATTATTATCGGGTATACCGGCGATTAACGAATGCTTTGGACAGAGTGAAAGCCATTCATTAAACAACAGATATGGTATAATGCTCGATTACAATAGAAATTTCCACTTAGCGGATTTTAGTAAATTGCCGGGTGTGCCTAACTGCTGCCCACGATTCAGAACCGGTTCAGGAAATGGCTTTACATTTGGTGGATTATTCGAAATGCCTCTTAACGATGATTTCCTGCTTGGTATTAGATTATCTTATACAAATCTCGATGCAGATTTGAGCGAACCGGAGACATCATGGATAAGTGTTGATAGTATATTGACGCCTGCTGAACTGAAGCATGATATTTCGGGCAAACTCGCCAATATCGGTATCGAACCAATGATAAATTTCCGCTTATTCAGTGATATGTTTGCGCATATCGGATTCAGGTTGGGGTTTGTAACAGTGAAGTCGTTCAGCCAGGTGGAAACAATTTCAAAACCAGTCAACACAGGTACATTCGTTGACTCTTTAGGGCGGGATTTGGGAACGAGAACTCGTAACACTGCCTCGGCTGATATCCCCCAGGCAGCGAGCATTTATTTTGCAGGTTTGTTAGGCGCAAGCTATGAATTACCGCTTAATTCCAAAAAAGATTTGATGCTTGTTCCCGAAGTATTTCTTAACTACGGATTTAACGATATTATTCCTGATACGAAATGGAAGGCAAGTGCATTCAGGGTAGGTCTTGCAGTGAAATACACGCCCATTCCGAAAGAAAATATTATTGAGCGTTTTGAAAAAGATGAAAAAATCGATAGTATAATAATCTTATCGGAAAAAATAACAAAAAGGTTTGTAGTTATTGGTGAGAGCAAAATAAAGATTGAAAAGATATTTGAAGATAATACAATCCTGACAATAGAGCATATAAGACGAACAGATACAATTTTTGAACCGCGAATTTTCCAGTTGAGCGGTACAATTGACGCCGTAGGATTGGATTCTGCCGGCAAAGAAATCCGTAATCCAATTATTACTATCGAAGAGTTCGTTTCCAGCCGCCTGCAGCCCTTACTTAATTATATCTTTTTCGATGAAAATTCTTCAGAAATTCCCCCACGATATTCAAAAATTACAAAAGAAAAGATTCCTGAATTTTCCGAAGACAAACTCTTCTCATACGGCACACTTCCTACTTATTATGAAATCCTGAATATTATTGGCAGCAGAATGCTTAAAAATCCGAAATCAAGCCTGAAAATTGTCGGCTGCAATTCAGATTTCGGTGTTGAAAAAGGAAACAAAACCCTCTCTGAGAATAGGGCTGCAAGCGTAAAAGAATATTTGAAATCCATTTGGAATATTGAGGATGACAGGCTTGAAATCGAAGTAAGGAATCTACCGGAAAAACCATCAACACCTTTGGGTGAACCCGAAAAAAATTACGAAAATCAACGTGTTGAGCTTGTATCCGATGATTATGAATTAGTCCAGGCAATTTTCACAACGGATACATTGCGGAAAAGCAGTATCCCTTTTATCAGGTTCAAGCCAACTTCAAAAACCGAAGCAGGACTTAAAGCATGGGAAATTGGTTTATTGCAGAATCAAATTCCCGTAAAAAAATTCCAATCAAATGAAAGTATCAAACATTTCATCGATTGGAATTTAGATGAGAATCAACCTATCCATCCGCTGCAGCTTGTACCACTGGATTACAGACTGGTTCTTACGGATATGAAAAATAATGAATATTCAACAGATATAAAATCTATAAAAATAAATTTTGTTACCCTTGAAAGAAAACGCTCCGAACATATAGCCGATAAGGAAATTGACCGTTATAGCCTGATTCTTTTTGATTTCGATAAAGCTGAAATAACAGGTAATAACACGAAAATTACTAATTTCATTAAATCGCGGCTAAAACCGAAATCGGTTGTTAGTATTATTGGATATAGTGACCAAACAGGCGATGATAATTATAACATGATTTTATCGGATAAACGTGCTAAAACTACCGCTAAAGCATTGAAATTACCGGATGCTATTGCCTTTGGAAAAGGTGAGCAGGAGCTTCTTTATGAAAATAATTTACCGGAAGGCAGGTTTTATTGCAGGGCTGTTAATATTATGGTTGAAACACCAATCGAGAAATAATGGTCAATGGTTAATGGTTAATGGTCAATGGTTAATGGTTAATGGTCAATGGTTAATGGTTAATGGTTAATGGTTAATGGTTTGTCCTGACCTAAAATAGGTTGACTAATTTAAATAAACAATGTACTTTGATATAGTCTCTTTTT
>JAERMQ010000120.1 GCA_016844745.1 Ignavibacteria bacterium
CCACCCACTACGATTTTTCCAATGTTTGTATCCTGAACAAACAAGATATCTCCGGCAAAATCCTTTGCATCTTTACCATTACTACATAAATTGTTTTGTGTATTTTGACATCGAATAGGTTCTGGCAAGTTAAATGGTAATACTTTGGTTTGTGCTACATCCTGGTGTATATTCGAGTCTGTTTGCTGTTCAAAATTTAGAAGGATAAGTTTGTTCAAAAGTATTGAGACGGCTTCAAATAATTTTGAAATATCAACCTTTTGAGATAGCGTCAGCAGCCTCGTAAGGTCCTGGGGCGTTATCTTCTCATTTGGAAGCCAAATCTTCTGGGCATTTTGATACAAAAATTCAACCTCTTCCTGAGATAAGTTGTGGAATGCCTCTTTTATGAGAGAAACACAGGGCGCTAAACCATTGATAACAAGCTGGAGTTGTTCCTGTAACGAGTCAGCCGCAACAATTTGTTCTATTTTAAGTGGTGATCCAACATCTAATAACTTTGCCGCAAATTCCACTTGGGTACATATATCTTTGCCTATCAAGCTGTCGTGGATGTTCTGACCGATCTGAGGGGTATCAAATGGGTGGAGCATTAAATAATCTACGATAGATAGGCGGAATGGATTTACTTTGTTATTTGTCTGAAAACCTTCTCGTACATATGCCTCTTCACCAATTCGCTGTATTGCCATTCCGAGTTTGTCTTTATATGACTCATTTTGAATGGCAAAATCGATGAAGGATTTTCCGGATTTTTGTGATGAATCTGTCATCGATCTTTTATACAACCATGTCAAAGAAGAAACTGGTTCGGTCGTATTCGTAAGAAGTTTTGCAATTAATTTTGGTTTAATCACCATTTCTGTATCATCTCTGGAAACGGTAATCTCAGGTACGCCCCCTGCACCTGTCGTTTCAATTGTCTTCTTAAATTTGATGAGATTGAAACCTTCCTTATCTATGGTGGTTTCATTATTAAGCTTCGTAATAATATCGCCTGTCTTCAAACCTGCCTCATCTGCTGGCGACCCCTCAGTAATCTCCTTTACCAAAATGCCCTTTCCTTCAGCATTTTCCATAAAGATTCCCAGCCATCCTTTATTAAAATCGACCTTATTCTTCCGGAATCCCTTTTCTTTCAGATAAAAGAAGTTTTCGATATCAAACCTTTGGTCAGCGACAGACACCTGTATACTATCTTCAGCAAAGGTATCCATACACATCATGAATACTACAAGAATACACAAAAAAGGAACACAATATAAAATTTTATTGAACATGATTCAGGTCTGTTTTGTTCTTATTAACTCCGGGTAAACGCTCTGATTTGAGCGTAGACAACTCTTGCAATAATTTTGTAACTTTCTTGAAGATTATTTAATAGTTTAAAAAGATAAACCAAAACCAAGAATAATAGAAGCATTTTCTAAAAGCAATGGGAAAATTTTATAAAGGGAAACTGTTTGATTAATTTTAACTTATTAAGAGTTTGAAAGAAAATTTGCATATTTGCCCTTCATTATTAAGAGAATGATTAATTCAAATGGGGTTTTCAGAATTAAAGCTATTGATATTTCTTGTTCTATTTGGTAAATTTGACATCCTGAAAATCGTGTTTTAGCCCTAAAAATTCGAGAAGGGAGACATAAAATGAATCTATCCGAAGCAATTGATATGGTGACAAAAGATGAACGTGAACTCCAAGAAAAATACTTGAAGATGGCGGATCAGGAGACAGACCCCTTTGCAAAAGCATTCTTTAACAGAATTGTTAAAGATGCCGCAAAGCATGAAAAGAAACTGCACAAGAAATATGAAAAAATTCTGTCAACTTTAAACAAGAAGACATTTTAGATTCTTATGCAGCGTTAAGGACTAAGAAATAAAAAAGCCCCAATATCCTTTACAGATATTGGGGCTCTGATGTCGCAATTATAATTAAGTGACAACTCCCTATTTTTACACGCCAGTCGACTATAATCGATTATGCTATATAATATAAGAGTGCGCTTTTTAATAAAAATTTATAATTTGCGTACTTTTGTGGCCTTGTAACCCTTCTGGTCCTTTATGACCTCGAACTCGACCTTATCTCCCTCGGCAAGGGTTCTAAACCCCTCGCCTTCGATCGAGGTTTGATGTACAAAAACATCATCTCCGTTGTCCTGGGAAATAAAACCAAATCCCTTCTTGTCATTGAACCACTTCACGGTTCCTGTTGCCATTTCAAAATCACCCCCTCTCATATTTAAAATTTATAAAACAAAAAAGGCCACGAAGTACTAGCCCTCGCAGCCTTAATATTACTATAGTTACAATACGACTTTACGATACGACTTAACCACATGAAATTATATTATCAAACAGTGAATATTAAAGCAAGGGAAAAAATAAGATTATTGTGAAAATTGTAATAGTAAAATTTAGTTGAATTTATAATGCATGTTTGTTAAACTTCACCCTTTAAAGTTATCGAAATTAACCCCTTTGGTAACTGATATTTTTTGAAGTGTGGGAGGATAATAAAATGACGACTGCTATTACTGAGATTGATCTTGATAAGCTATTGGAAGCAGAAACAATATCAAGAGAAACGGTTTCACATATAAAAGCACAAGTATACAGTTCTAAGGAAAACAGGGAAAAACTAGATGAAAAAATTGAAGCACTAAAAGTTGCTATAAAGAAGGAACATGATGGGGCCAGATCGAAGGATTTAACTCTCTTATTGGGTATATGTGAATGGGTAGTAGGAAGAATAAAAGAGGCAGTAGAGCTACTAAAAGAAGTAAAATCAAGAAAGTTAGGGGCTTATTTTTTGGGAAAATGTTACCAGGAATCAGGCGATTATAATCAGGCTTTGGAATGTTTTGAACGTGCAAAAAAAACAGATGCAGAAGAATTTGATATCATTATGGATATCGCTGAGACAAAAAGAACGTTAGGCAATATCGATGAAGTATTAAAAATTATTAAAAGTTTTTCACATTCACATGCAAACAGTGCCGAATTGTATTATCAATGGGGACGTTGTCTGGATGATATGGGGGAGTATCAGGAGGCTTTCAATAAATATGAGCAATCGCTTAAAATTGCCCCCGACCATGCAAAGACACTCTTCCGAATGGCATTTAACTACGATATGGGGGGGGAAGACGAAAAGGCTATTGAATACTACGAAAAGTGTACAAAGTTGCATCCTACTTATAAGAATGCGTTTATCAATTTGGGAATATTGTACGAAGATAAAGGCAAATATGACGATGCGGTGTTTTGTTTTGAGGCAATTTTAGATGCCGAGCCAACCCATAATAGGACTGCGTTATTTTCAAAAGATGCAAAAGCCGCAATGGCGATGTATTATGATGAGGAAGTTTCGAAAAAACAAGGGAAAGAAAGCGAAGTGTTGAATATCCCCATTTCCGATTTTGAGCTTTCTGTGAGAAGCAAAAATTGTTTGGAAAAGATGAACATTCGAACAGTGAAAGACCTTACCAGAATTACAGAAGCAGATTTGCTTTCTTTTAAAAATTTTGGAGAAACCTCACTCAATGAAATTAAAGCTATTTTATCCCAAAAAGGATTGCGGTTAGGTCAGACATTGGAAGGTTATAATGAACCC
>JAERMQ010000121.1 GCA_016844745.1 Ignavibacteria bacterium
AGGTCAGTGTTTTTGTGCACTTAGAAAATCCTATTCATCAAAATGGATACTGGATGCTGATATTAAAGCATGCTTTGACGGAATAAGTCATGACTGGCTGATGAATAACATCCCTATAGATAAAAAGATACTTGTTCAATGGTTAAAATGCGGATATATACAGAATGATAAATTATTTCCAACAATAGCGGGAACACCGCAAGGAGGAATAATTTCGCCAACATTAGCAAATTTAACATTAGATGGGCTGGAACAGATAATAAAAAAGTCATGCAAAACAAAAAGAAAAGTTAACTTCATAAGATATGCTGATGACTTTATTGTTACAGCAGCAACAAAAGAGCTAATAGAAGAAAATATAATCCCTGCTGTCCCGTCGCACATTATCCTACCTAAAAACCTATGAATTTTCTCAAAATATATTGTACAAATCGTATTTCAAATCAGATTAAATTAAATAGATTTTTAAGATAAGAAGGAATAATATATATTAGCCATAATATTAATTAGTAATAAATATAGATAAATCTAAATAAATAAAAGTTATCCATAATAACCACATAAATAACACTATTAACAATTAAAAGAGGATAATTCATTTTGTAAGTGCTAATTCGTGCTAATTCGCAAGTTAAAAAACAATGTATCAAAAAATAGAAAGAGAAACCTATGGAATTTCCTGAACCTTGACCAGGAGACGGAAAATATTCACAGGTTTCTCTTACCGAGAACAATATATCAATAATATATTTTAAAGCAAATGTAAAGCAAATATTTGAGCTTGGTAAAAAATATCCATGGCATAAACCTGATAAATGTCCTGCATGCCACGGCAAAAGGCTCTGGGGACATGGGTTTGTTCTGAGATATTTCAAGGGATTTGCTCAGGGATTATGGATAAAAAAATACCGGTGCCCTGACTGCGGCTGTGTACACACTATGCGTCCATCTGAATATTGGAAGTCATTTCAATATTCAACTTCAACTATCATCTCATGTTTGAAAAATAAAATTAGTAAAAATAAATGGGCAAATTATGTATCAAGACAGAATCAACAGTATTGGTTCAAAGGACTAAATTTTCAAGTATCAAAAATTGAAAATTTAAATAAATATATCTCTTTGGATATTTTAAATAAATTACTTTCTACTAATATTATCCTTGCAAGTCATTCAATTCAAAGCGCGATACTCCGCATTTAATATACACCCTACCTTGTTTTTGCGGTGATCTTTTTTTTAATCTGATTTATGTTAATTGAAACCAAAAAAGGAGGGTGTTTTATGCAAGAAGAATTAAAAAAAGATGTTGCTGTTTTTAGATTTAGTGTAATAGCTGAACTGGTTGGCGGAAGAAAGCTTAACAGGGGTGAAAAAGAAAAAGTTTTACGGGATAAGTGTGAATATGTTTGGGATATTCCAGGCTCAGGAAGAACTCACATCAGCCGGTCAACAATACTTTACTGGGTGCGGATGTATGAATCCGGTGGAAGAAAGCTTGAGAGTTTGTGCCCCGATGAACGTAGCGATAAAGGGAGTTTGCGGGCAATAGATGAAGATACTATTGCTCTATTGTGTAATCTTAAGAAAAAGCACTCTGAAGCATCTTTACCTGTAATCATGAGAATCGCCAGAGAACAAAAAATTCTGCCTGCTGATTTTAAAGGTTCTCGCGCTACAATTTACAGACTGTTTAAAAAAGAAGGACTTGCTGACAGCGAAAAAATATATCCTGACAGAAGAAAGTTTGAGTCTCTACATGCGAATGATATGTGGCAGTCTGACTGCATGTATGGACCGTATGTTAATGTGGATGGAAAAATGCGGCGCGCATATTTGTTTGCCATTATTGACGATGCATCGAGGCTCATTACTCATGCTGAATTTTATCTACAACAAAATTTGGATTGCTACAAAGATTGCATCATAAAAGCATTAAGCAAAAGAGGTTTACCTAAAAAATTATATGTGGATAACGGTCCTGCATTCAAAAGTAAGGAACTGGGCTATGCTACCGCATCCTTAGGGATAGCTTTGATTTATGCAAAACCATATCAACCTGAAGGTAAAGGTAAAATCGAAAGATGGTTTAAAACAGTTAGAATGCAGTTTCTGCCTCTATGCAATGACGCATTGACTCTGGATGCCCTTAATACGAAACTTACTGATTGGTTTAACAATGAATACAATAACAGAATTCATTCGGCAACTAACAAAACTCCTTATGTTAGATATTTTGAGGATATTCAATTAATTAATGAAGCTCCAAAATATATGACCGACTATTTTAGAAAAAGAGTTAACCGCAAGGTGGATAAAGACCGAACTGTAACGCTTCTTAAACGTATATATGAAGCTCCGGTTGAGCTTATCGGCAAAACAGTTACTTTGCATTATCAGGCATCTGATTCTTCAAGGGTTGAAATATTTTATCAAAATAAATCATATGGCATGCTTGTTTCTGTAAATGTAAATGTCAATTGCTCAATTAAAAGAAACTGCAATGTCACAGAATTGATCTCAAAAGATACTCCTGAAATATCAACTAACACTAAAAATGAAAATTTTTATACAGGTGGAAAATTATTTGAAAGGAGAAATTAATATGATTGCAAATTACAAAATTTTCTTTGGTTTTAGCAATGAACCTTTTCCTCATGATTTAAAAGTTGAACAAATATTAAATACGCCTGAAGTTATTGGCGCTGTTGATAGAGTGCTTTATGCTGTCGGATGCGGAGCTGTGTCAGTGATTACCGGCGATGTTGGCGCCGGGAAATCAACTGCATTAAGATATGCGCTCTCCAAGATGCATCCCTCTCAATACAAAATAATCGAGGTAATAGCAAACACAGGTTCAATACTGGAAGTATTAAGGCAAATATGTCTTGCGTTAAACATTGAAAATAACTCTCATTCACAGACAGCGCTTATGAATACCATAAGAAAAATAATATTAGAAATAGCCAATAAAAAACAAGTTCCGGTATTGATAATAGATGAAGCGCATCTTATGCGACTGGAGATATTTTCACAGATGCATACTATTGGGCAGTTTGAAATGGATTCTAAGCCGATAATGCCGATTATTCTTGCAGGGCAGAATAATTTAATAGACAAACTTATGTATACCAATTCCCGTTCGTTGGCATCAAGAATTGTTTCCAGAAGCCATCTTGAGGGGATAAAATTTAAAGATATCGGAGAATACATAAAACACCATCTTGAAATTGCAGGGATAAAACAGCAACTCTTTTCCGACGAAGCAATTCTGGCAATCTATCAAGGAACAAGAGGTTTACTTCGAAAAACTAACATAGTTGCACGAGGTGCTCTTATTGCAGCAGCATCTGAAAAATGCAATGTCATATCAGCAGAACATGTTCGAATAGCTTTTACAGAAACTATTTAAAACCGAAAATGGCAGAACGAATTTTTATCGTTCTGCCATTTTTATTGCTATTGCTAAAATAATTTGATATTCAATTTATTTTGAGATTTTTAGTTAAAATAATATGCGACGGGACAGCATCCGGCTTTTTTTGTATTATCTGCTCTGTATGCTGTTATTGCATCTTTTGCTCCCTGGCTTGCATTTGGACCATGACATAACGCAC
>JAERMQ010000049.1 GCA_016844745.1 Ignavibacteria bacterium
ATCAAAGTACATTGTTTATTTAAATTAGTCAACCTATTTTAGGTCAGGACAGACCATTAACCATTAACCATTAACCATTAACCATTGACCATTAACCATTATTTATCCAGCTTCCCGTCTCTTGCATCCTCGTACAGCATGGAGTTGGTCGGGTCGAGATATTTCAGAATAGCATAAAATTCTTTTTCTTTACCCTTAAACAAATTTGCCAATTCATCTGACTTAGCATCGAAGAAAGCCTGCAGAAATACACTTGGACCGGAAAGCTTATTCTTTTTGAAAAGAGCAATATTTTGAATTGCATCTTTAACGGCTTGATAACCTTTTTCAGGCTCCTTATCCATTTGGTCTAATCCATCCACAAAGTAAGAGAAAATCAGCTTTCTAAATTCTTCATAACGCATATCCGACATTTCGTTAATTAAATTATAGCGTGTATAATCACCTGGGGATGGACGCGTTGACCAGCCCTCGCCTCCACCCATTTCGCCGGTTGAGCAGATTTGTTTGGCTTTATCATAAATCTGGGTACCGTCTAACTCACCATAAGTATCGAGGTCGTATCCGATTATCATCAGCATATAAAAATCCAATAAGCTGGATACCGGGTGATAACGCATGGAATTATAAGTCAGGCTTGCGTATTGTGCATATTCGAAATACCATTTCGTATCGATCAATTTCAATGCAATCGATGAGCTGTTCTGCTTCGAGTCTAAACTCCTTTTTGAAATAATAAACACCCTGGCAGCATATTTATTATTACTTCCACCCTGAAGAAATACATTAATATCCACTTGAATTTTAGGACCTTCCCACTTCTTTTCGGTAAATTTCTGATTATTAATATAAGAAGTAATATCATTCTGCATTGTTTGCACACTGATTCGATTCTCCATGGAAAGTTGCTCGACATTTACAATTACGTTTGCTTCAATCTCCTGTGCTATTGCGGCATTTGATAATATACCCGAAATAAATAAAACCAGTATAATATAAAATTTCAATCTCATTATATCCTCTTAAACGTTTATTTAAAAAAAATAATTTAACAAAACTTTTGTTGTTTCCAAAGCATTTCGTAATATTGCTTTTTATAATTGATATTATTTACCCTTATTTGTTTCTGATTTTATTTGCTAATTTAGTTTTTTCATGAGCAAAAAAAATACAAGATATAATTCTATACTTAACCAGTACTACATAAGACTTATTCACTTCTTTATTATTTTTATTTTACTCACCGGCAGCAATATTGCCCAATCTACATATTTACATTTACAAAATCCAATCGAAAGCGCCTGTGGCAGCGCCTCAACGACGCTCTTTTCCAAATTGCAGAATCCTGCTCAATTAAATAATACAATACGAAAATCCTTTACCGGAGGTATTTCTCCCTCTAAATTCGATTTGCCTGAATTGAATCAGGCTTTGATATATTTTGAAACACCGATTGATACGACAATTTCAATGTCAGCGGCAGTTTCGAGTTTTGGCTGGCAGCTATTTAATATAATTTCAGCATCTACAGGCGTTTCGTATAGTTTCAATGAAATGTTGAGCGCCGGGGCAAGCATCGAATATAACAGGATTAGCATTACCCGTTTTGGGAGCGATGATTATTGGGCTATATCGGTCGGTGCGCTTTTACATTTAACAGATAAAGTCAAATTCGGTTTTGCATTGCAAAATATCAACAGGGCTTCGTTTGCCGGCTCTCAATCGGCAATTCCACAGAAAGGACTTTTTGGTGCAGGTCTGGCTATCAGTAAAGATTTTTCTCTCGATATAGATTGCATTGTAGCCATGAATCAAAGTTCCGGGATTGCGCTCGCCGGTAAATACAGTTATGGTGATTTGTTAGAATTTCGATTGGCGGCTCTAACAAATCCTGCCATTATTGAAGCAAGCTCAGTAATTCATGTTAATTCATGGCTGGCAGTGAATCTGACGGCTCAATATTATTCTTTGCTTGGATTTTCCAAACAACCGGCAGTAACTTTATATTTCTAATTTATCTTATGGTAATAGTGTTTAAAATTTTCAATTTCCAATTTTGCAATTTTCATTCAATTTATAATGAAAAATTTTATTATTAACCATAATTGAGTCCTCTCTAAAAACCGAAATTTGAATTCCAAAGTACAACTTTGGAATTAGTAAATCCTTGATATATCTCATTCCAAAATTCTGATTTTGGAATGTAATTTTCACTAAAAATGCTTTTTAGATAGGACTCATAATTGTAAATATATTGAAAACAAAACATTGATAATTAAGATCTGAGAATTGAAAATTCATTGAAAATTAAAAATTATCTAAGAGACTGTTGAAAAAGTCAAGAAGAATGTCATTCTGAACGAAGAGAAGAATCCAGAAGCCGCATTGGGACTGGATTCTTCACTTCGTTCAGAATGACATTCTTCCATATAATTAATTTTTCAACAGGCTCCTAAAGTGATAATAAAAAATCCATAACTTAAGCTAATTGAGAAAATAATGATAAATTTTAGTAATTATGATTAATAAATTTTTATTTCCGTTCGAATTATTTTATTTTTGAAATCTTGTTAAATAAGAAATAAATAATAATATATGAATGATTATCCTAAATTGTTATTGACTGGAATACCGGATTTCCATAAAATCGATGTTTATCTGCAAAACGGTGGGTATGACCAATACCGCAAAGCTACTCAAATGCAGCCGGATGAAGTTACAACCGAAGTGAAAAAATCAGGACTGCGCGGACGAGGCGGCGCCTGCTTTCCCACAGGGCTGAAATGGACATTTATGCCGAAAGGAACAGGCAAACCTAAGTATTTATGCGTTAATGGCGATGAATCAGAGCCGGGTTCATTCAAGGACAGGCAAATATTTGAATTCAATCCTCATCAGCTATTCGAAGGTATAATGATTGCAGGATATGCAATGGGTATAACCGCAGCATATATCTACATTCGCGGAGAATATCACACATGGATTAATATGCTTCAATCCGCTCTGGAAGATGCTTACAAGCGTGGTTTCGTTGGTGATAAGATGCGGGAGACATTCTCATCTCAATATAAAATTGATATTTATATACACAAAGGCGCCGGCGCTTACATCTGCGGTGAGGAAACTTCCCAGATGAACTCAATCGAAGGTAAACGCGGATACCCACGTGTCAAACCACCGTTCCCGGCTCAGAGCGGTCTTTGGGGTATGCCAACAACGGTAAATAACGTTGAAACAATTGCTACAGTACCGGCAATAATGAAAATGGGAGGAGAGGCATATTCTAAGATTGGCGCTCCGGGACATTCCGGCACTTTATTATTTGGAGTATCAGGACACATTGTAAAACCGGGAGTATATGAATTACCGACCGGCACGTTGCTCGAAGAAATAATTAATGAGCACTGCGGCGGCGTACGAAATGGAAAGAAAATCAAGGGAGTAATTCCGGGTGGTTCATCTATGCCGCCGTTGAGAGGTGACGAAATTTCAGGTGTACGAATGGATGAGGAATCCCTTAAGAGGCATGGCACACACATAGGAACCGGTGGAATAATCGTTATGGATGAAGATACCGATATGGTTCGTACAGCTTTGAGAATCGCTCATTTCTATCATCATGAATCATGCGGACAATGCACGCCGTGCCGCGAGGGATGCGGTTGGATGGAGAAAATGTTAAAACGCGCTTATCGTGGTGACATCACTTCGAAAGACCTCGATATGCTTGTTAATATTTCAAATAACATTGAAGGAAATACTATTTGCGCTCTTGGTGATGCCGCTGCCTGGGCTATTCGCGGATTTGTGACGAAATTCCGGGATGATTTTGAAAAGAGAATACAATCAAAGCGTACTTTCGTTGCTCCGAATATTGTTCATGGCAGAAGGAATTCCGCTTCTACTCTTGTTTTTGAGTCGGAAGTCGGTTGATTGCTTAATAATTTCAATTAAATCAATAAATGAAAAAAATCGGCTTATTCGGTGGAACCTTCAATCCCATTCATATAGCACATCTTATTATAGCAGACTCTTTCGCCCAGAATTTCAATTTGGATAAATGTTTGTTTGTTCCGGCGCATATTTCCCCGTTTAAGAAAAAGAGCAAATCTGCGACGGATACACTCGTCGCTCATCGATTGAAGATGCTGAAATTAGCGATTAAAGATAATCCCAAATTCGGCATACTAACTTATGAAGTTGATAAAGGGGGTATATCGTATTCAATCGATACTGTTGACCATTTAAAAGAGAAGGAGCCTGCAACAGAGCTATATTTATTAATTGGCACAGACCAGGCTGAAGAATTTAAATTATGGAAAAAATGGGAGAAGTTATTAACTTTAGTTCAATTGTGTATAGCCCGCCGCCAGGGTTTGGATTCAAAAAAAATGGAAAAGGAAATCAGCCATAGTTTAACTATTAATAAGAAAAAGCCGGAATGGCTGGATACACCAATGCTCGATATATCCTCTGAAGATATACGCGATAAGGTATTATTGGAGAAATCAATTAAATATTATGTTCCGGCATCAGTAGAAAAATATATTTTATCAAATAATTTGTATAAATAATTAGATTTACTTTTTCGAAAAGACCTGCCCCTTCCAAACTACTTTTTTATTAAATAAAGTAAATGGCATAACCGCTTCGAGAAGTATGAAAAATATTACGGAAAGCGGCACCCATACTGCCAAATACCTTAGATTTAATATTCTGAGAGATGGATAAATCAGCAGAAAATCTCCAACCATTCGGGCAACTATTACGGCAGCCAACATTAAATAATTTCCATCTATAACAGATAAAAGCATTGCAAGCCAAAGGCATGCGGTACAAAGTACGAATACTAATGCTCTCCAGCCAAGACATAATGCGCCTGTAGCCCATCTATGGTGCTGTTTGATATAGTCCGTAAGGTTTTCTATTGGATTGGTCGTAACCATCGTTCCCGGGTCGCAATAATAGCGTGCTGTCCAGCCATGACCAATAATTTCACGAAGCAGTGCAAGGTCTTCGGTTACGGAAAATTTTATTTTTGAATACCCACCTAATTCATTATAAAACTTTTTCCTTACGGAAAGATTATTTCCGTAACATCCCATCGGCTGATTGAAAGCCACTGTTGACGAACCGATGGTATTCATGGTAATCCATTCGATTGTCTGAATTTTTTCGAAAATTGATTTACCGTCAGTAATTGTAAAGGATGCAACCAATCCGGTTTTTGGGTCAGTATAACCTGCTGCCAAAGTCTCGACCCATTTTTGTCCGACTTCGCAATCGGCATCGGTCATAAGAATAATTTCTCCTTGTGCGGCATCTATGCCAGCCTGAAGAGCGCCCGGCTTACCGCGTAAATTCTTTTTCTGGGAATCATCTGTGATATTTACAATTTTTAAATTGAGAACTGATGCCTGCATGGACTCGATTATCTGTTGTGTGCCATCAGTCGAGCGGTCGTTAATTGCGATAATTTCAAATTTTTCCGATGGGTAGGAATTAGCTGCTAAGGACTTTATGCAGCTTGCTATGTTAGCTTCTTCATTACGGGAAGGTACAATCACACTAACGAATGGAAGTTCTTTGGGGAGGGAAATTGAACGGTTCTTATTTCTCTCCAGCTTTGCTCCAATGATGAAGAGCAATGTTCTGAGTAAGAAAATCGATGCAGCTATTTCGATAATGTATGTCAGCATAAAAGTCCTTATTTATTATAGAATTATTCAATTTAGGCGTTATCAAAAATTCATATTTCATTGTCATTCAAAACAAAGAGAAACCCCCTAACCCCCTTTGAAAAAGGGGGAATAATTATACCCCCTTTTTCAAAGGGGGTTAGGGGGGATTCTGTCATTTCCCTTATTTATTATACTTAGATATAAATTCTTCAACTTCCGGTATACCGCCCTGATAAATCAGGTAGCCGTTACTTGGCTCGCGTTCTGTAATCTCGCCGGCTATTGGTGTCATCATTATTTTTTTTACTTCTTCCAAATCCCGGCTCTGCCCCAATGCCCAGCCTAACTTCATGTAGGCGACTTCCGGCAGCATGTTTGCCATCGGTACGACGCCAAGTTCCATCATATCCCTGCCGGTATCGTAAACATACATTTGAACGTACCCCCACAATGTCTGTACGGTCATATACACGGCAACGTTCTTTTCCTGGGCGCGTTTCAAAGCCGGATACAATGGTTTGTTAACATGTCCCAGTCCTGTACCTGCTATTACTATTCCCCTGTAACCATTGTCAATCATCGAATCAATCATATCAGGATGCATATTCGGGTAATAGTAAACGATACCTAATCTTTCTTCGAATGTTGGAATAATTTTCACATCCCTGTCCCTGCGTCGTCGCTTGTAATCCTGGGTCAAAGGTGTAATTTTATTTCTGTCAACCATAGCTAAAGGTATTTCTCCAATTGTTCTGAATGTGGAACGATAGCTGGAATGCATCTTGCGGACTCGTGTGCCGCGATGAAGCAATCCGTAATCGTCGGAGGTAGGACCAAACATACAAACCATAACCTCGGCAATATCGCTTTCAGCGGCAGTTTTCACACTATGGATTAAATTAAGCGCTGCGTCGGATGATGGTCTGTCGCTCGAGCGCTGGGAACCTACCATAACTATCGGTACGGGAGAATTCTGAATCATAAAAGATAGAATTGCTGCCGTGTGATGCATAGTATCGGTACCATGACCGATTACAATACCCTGCACTCCTTTTTCAATTTCAGCAGCGATAGCTTTGGCTGTGCCTATCCACTGCTCTGGTCCCATATTCTCGCTGAAAACACCATACAACTTTTCTGTTTCCAGATTGCATATATCGGCTAATTCCGGAACAGAACCATATAATTCACCCGGGGAAAATGCCGGAATAACGGCTCCTGTCCTATAATCCAACCGGCTCGCAATAGTGCCGCCCGTTCCGAACAGTTTCACACGAGGTTTCTTAGGGTCATGGGGAAATGCCTTTTCCGGAATTTTATAGTTCGCAACTTTTCTTCCATTGATTTTAATACCGGTAATTTTATTGGCTGAAATTCCGATATTATAACCGGAACGCAGCTTTATTACAATATGTTCTTCATCTGCCTGTACCGAGCGCGGTAAAATTATACCAATATATGTACCACCGTCGTTAGCAATAATTTCAACATCGCTCCAGATTTTTGCCTCGTATTGCATTAGCGCATCCAATCCTGCGCCGCGGTATCCTTTATAATCTTCCTGATTGTATTCCATTTATTTCTCCTTACCGATTTTCTTTTTAATGATTGTCATAACATCCGCTGCTGCTGCTCTTCCGCGAAGGTTCTTCATTGCATAACCCGAAATAATGTGTTCAAATTTCCCCATAATTTTGATTTCCAAATCATTAACATTCAGCAAAGCTGCATCTATAGCCGCTTCAACTTCTTCCGGTGTAGCTTTTTCAGGTAAATATTCCGGTTCGAATTTCCCCATTCTGCAAACATCCTGCATGACGAAAAGCATAGAATCTTTAGTAATGTTTCCATTCCTATATTCGTCGAAAAGACTTTTCATAACGTCAATTGTTAGAATGGACGTATTGAGCCGGAGCCTCTTTAAGCGTTTGGGAAATTGAATAATAAAATTTGATGCCGTTATTGGATTTACCTTCCATTCATTGACAACCAACTTGAAAAGGTCTGCAAATGGTGATATAGCAAGTGGTTTGGAAATATCATCGCTCAATTTTAGTGATTGGTACCATTTTTCGCGAAGCCAGTATTTCTCCGGAATACTTTGTTTGATTTTATTGATACGTTCCGGAGTTATTCTCTTGGGTGGCAAATCGGTATCGGGGTACATTCTATCCGGTCCCGGTAGTATCCGCTCGAATCCGTTCGTACCGTCGCGTAAAGCCTGTCGCGTTTCGGATGGTACTCCTAATGTTGCCTCCTTAGCACGAATAATAATTTCGTTTGCCGCCATTTCTGCATCAGCCTTATCACCCCAGACCAATACAAGAGAGTCATCATCATGGGTGCCGACTGTTTTACGCAATTTCTGTCCTTCCGCCGAAGATAGTGTGTTCTCATAGCTGTCGGAATGAATAATATTCGGAAGCTCCGTTAGGCAAGCTATTACACGAACGCGGTCGGAAATTTCCTTTGCGAAATATGTATCGGTCTGGGTCTGCCAGGTCAGCAATCCTTTGAAGCCTCTCAGTGTAACGCATTTGACCAGTTTTCCTGATTCGATAGCTTTAAATAACGGCTGATAAACGGTTTTGCGAAGTAAAAATGTTACATCATCAACTTTCGCTTCAAATGTTTCCTGGGTAATACCACGCCTGTGAAGTTCTTCGCGAAGGCGCAGCAAGTTCCATTGCCGCATAGCTTCATTATAGGTGAGAAGTGGAATCCGATGGATTTGCGGCACGCCTTTGATTTCGATTCTTGTGCCGCCGCGAACGCTGACATTTACATCTTCGCGTCCAGCGCCAATTCCTGTGCGTACATGACCTGTCGAGCGGGACAATCTTCGCAATAATTCGTTAACTTCGGCAACTTCCTGCGGCGTTTTCATTTCAGGTGCGGTTACAGTCTCAATAAGCGGCATTCCAAGCCTGTCGGTCAGATAAATACGATTATGACCTGAGTCGCCTTCTTCGCGGCATGAATCTTCTTCGATTGACATCTGGATAATATTAATTACCCTGTCTTTATAAGGAATTTTACCATTTACGCAGGTTATAGCCGTTCTTTGGAAGCCCGTGGGAATACTACCGTCTAAATATTGTTTTCTTGCTATATGTATTTCATCAACTATGCTTGCATCGAGCAGCAGGGCTACTTCGAACGCAATATCCAAAGCATCTTCATTGATTAAAAAGGGTGGAGTGTCGTCCATTTCATAAGTACAAACAGTATCACGGTGAATCCGGTAAATTATATTTTTCTTAGTTTTGAATTCCATAAGGGCTGTACCGTCGTATTCGCCAAGCTCCGAAAGAGTCGGACGCATGTGACGCAGTATTTCAGCATTATAAGAGTGTGTATATCTGCCTGCCGGACAGTGGCAAAATAATTTTTTTTTGGTTAAAAGCTGTTGATGGATTTCCAAACCGGACATAAATCCTATTTCTTCATAATCTTCCGGCGTCATTTCCCCAAAGGGTTTGAACACGAAATCGTACATTTAATTTCCTTTCTTAATCAATTATTTTCTCTGAGCGGGACTCAGAAAGAAATACAAAATTACGAAATTGATTTTTCATAATTTGGTTTTTTGTTCGGCTAAAAAAGATGTTGAGTTAAAATTAAAAAAATAGATGTCCAACATCTGGGAGATGTTGGACATCTTTATACGTATATATTCAGTCTTATTTCTTATTCCGGTAGTAGAATATTTTTTCGCCGGGTTTTTTCATACCATAGCGTTCGCGTGCGATACGTTCAATTTCAGTGGAATCCTGCTCCATAAGCTTTATTTGCCTGAGAATAGAATCCCTGATTCGCATTTCTTTTGCCGACTCCATTTCCAAACGCTTCTTGTCCAATTCTAATTCTACACGCTTGAGCAGTCCCTGATTCGAGAATATCATTATGAGGAGAACCGATAGGATGATACCGAGAGTGATAAATGTCTTCCTTCGGCGAACAAATATACTTTCGCTTTCATTATCTGAATTTTTAAACCAAGCCGACAAGTTATAGCTCCGTTGAATTTGTCATTTATCAAAATATAAAATTAAGATTTTTTTTGGAATGATTATTATTAGTTATTTAAAAATTGAAAATTTATCATATCTTAGAATGATTCTATAATCAATACGAGAAGAATGTCATTCGTAAGCGAAGTGAAGAATCTTTTTGTAAAATCTGAAATATTCTTTTTATTCTTTCTTCTCAAAACTCAAATATTAATTTTGAGAAAAATTGTATGTATGCTGTTCTCGGATGATTACAATTATTTCTTTACCTTAAAAATTCACTAATCATTTGTTTAAGAAGATTCTTCGCTTCGCTCAGAATGACATTTATTAACATTATACTAAAAAAAAATAAAAACATTTTGCAACTTTTCCGAATCTGATTTGTTTACTTAATGATGTTGAATTAAAAAGATTTTATTAATTTTATTTCTTTAATTATAGGAGCCATCCGAAATGAAAAAATACACTAATATCGGAGTCATTGCCATCCTGGCAGTTATATTGCTAATCGGCTGCTGCACACCCTACACGTATCAGGTGACGCAGAAAATTTATGTCCCTGTGTATAAAAGCACAGAAGAATTTCGCAATTCGGTCAGGCAGCAAAGCCCTCAACCATTGAAAAATCCCGGTAAAATCTATGTTTATCAAAATTATCTTCTAATCAATGAAGTAATGGAAGGAGTCCATATTATCGATAATTCCAATCCTTCTGCCCCGAATTTCGTTTCGTTTATTGCAATCCCCGGTAACGGCGATATTGCAATCAAAGATAATATACTTTATGCCGACAGCTATATCGATTTATTGGCAATCGATATAAGCAATCCCCGTTCAATGAAGGTTGTTAAACGCCTGGATTCATTATTCCCGAATCCATTGGACCCGAATAATTATTATATGGATAGAAATAAAGGCGTGCTCGTAAAATGGATTATTAAAGATACGGTATATAATTATTCCCGCTCGGACTGCGACGGTAATACTTCTCCTGTCTCACCCGGAGGCGCTTATTATGAAGACGGTTCAACATTTCGAGGTATGGATTTGCAATCAGGTAAATCTGCAAATACAAACAGCACCGGAGGTGGTAATAGTAATATTGGCATAGGCGGCTCGATGGCACGCATCACGATTTATGATAATTATTTATATATCGTTGACCAATCAAATTTACAGACACTTGATATTTCATCACCGTCCAATCCGCGACCGTGGAATAAAATCAATATCGGATGGAATATCGAAACCATTTTTCCTTATGGAGATAAGCTGTTTATCGGCTCTATGACAGGTATGTTCATTTACGATAATTCCACTCCCTGGAATCCTACCCGGCTCTGCCAGTTTACACATGCCCGTTCATGTGACCCGGTAGTTGCCAATGATAAATATGCTTATGTAACTTTAAGGCAGGGTACTCGTTGCGGTGGAGGACAAAATCAATTGGATATTCTCGATATAACCAAAATTACAAATCCGGTTCTCCTGAGAAGTTATCCTATGCAGGGTCCGCAAGGATTGGGAGTTGACGGAACGACTTTATTCATTTGCGACGGTGTTGCAGGATTAAAGGTTTTCAACGTGGAAGACCCGAAAAATATTCAATTATTAGACTGGGAGAGTGATTTTAAACCTTATGATGTTATTCCTTTAGGCAGGGTTGCGATATTATCTACTTCCGATGGTATTTATCAGTATGATTATATTAATCCAAAGGATTTGAAGCTGTTGAGCAAAATATCAATTAGTAAAGAATGAAAAATTCAAGAAAAACCCCCTAACCCCGGTTATAGAAGTAGAACATAGAAGTAGAACATAGAAGTAGAAGTAGATGTAGAAGTAATTCCCCCTTTTTCAAAGGGGGTTAGGGGGTTTTTCTTTTGGATATTAGGAAATTTTGTGTTCAACAAATCTTATTCTATCTCTTGCCTGAAAAGTTCAAACGCTAACCAATGATTCAAAAACTTACCGTACTTTTTATTGCCGGAGTAGTATGATTCAGCGGCATGTTTAATCCTGACAGTATCATACAAATCAAAATTTTGTACTGAAATCGAACTGACCGTATCCATTACAAATTCACGTGTTCCATTTAGTAATTCATTCAAATTATTGTCTACAATAGGAGTTTTTAATTTTGATTTAAACTTGAGATATGCTTTTGAAAGTTTTGTAGGTAGAATATATGGGTAAAAAATATTATCTTTGACAAGCGGAAATGTTCCTAATTTAGGAGTGAACTTCCTTATTGACTCACGCATCATCTTCGAGTTTATCTTTAAGTCTAAAGGTAAAGAAAAAGCGAGATTTATAATCTCTGGCTGCATAAAGGGTGTCAAACTTATCGCCGTTGAATCCAGGCGGGACTGCTCAAGCGCCAAGGCGCCGGCAATTTTCACTCTTACCGAAAATAAATCCAGCCAGTTTTCAATCCCAAATGAAACTGCCGGCGGCATAGTATCGAGCATCTTACTGACAATCATTATTAAGGACTTCTTCATGCTTCTGAGAACTTCATCTTTAATAAAAGTATTTCCCGTATTTCTAATTAATGAATTAAGCAATGATTTGGGTTCTTTTTTTAAAATTGATTTCTTACCTTTTATTAATAGCCTGTTATATAAACCACGTCTTAGAATTTCTCCGAATCCGCCATCCATAACAATCACATTATTATTAGAAAAGGATATATAATTCCGTATGTCAATATCCAAAAAAGCGGAAATTGGCTTTGAAAATTGCATGCTTCCTGCAAATTCCCTCATAGCCGCCATGAATTCATCAGGTTGCATTTTTGGTTGTTCAGGGATAAAATGTGGGATATTATATAATTTGCAAATTTCTGATGCAATTCGGCTATCGGGATAATAAATACTACCAAAAGTGAATGCAGTCCAATCTTTTATACAGGATGAATTTATTATTGAAAATAAATATCTCGAATCCATGCCTCCTGATAATCCAAAAGATAGTTTGCTATCAATATTCCGGGGTAATGATACAAATTTTTGCAGCAGCGTATCACAATCGTTTATCCCGATATTTGGTACCGATTCAGGTAGCCATTTGTTGTGAAGGATTGATATATTATTTTTTTTTATATATACCGAACCGCCGGCAGTCAATCTTTCAATACCTTTGATAATACAACCCTCAGTGGGCATATCCCCGAGGAATAGCCTGTTGGCTGTTTCTGCTAAGTTGAAACTGCAGTTACCACGAAATTTAGCCAACCAGTCTAAACGAGTTGAAAAAACAATATTTTTTCCTGTTTTGGAAATGTAGATATTCCTTAAACCTAATTTATCCGTAAAGCAATAGATATGTTGTTTGGAATAAATAACGGCAACATAATGCCCATTTATAGGTAATGTGTTCAATTGGGGTTTACTGAGAATTTCATCCCAACTTCGAGAATCATATAAGGAAAAGTTTTTGTCGGAGTGGGAAATACCTACTCCGCAAACAACCCAGCTTGTATCTATGTTTTGGCTGTGGTAAAGTGTTTTGCCAAATCCACCTGCTAATATTTTATAGTTTTCTTTTTCAAAATTATATAAAGGTTGTGGACAAATTCTACTGATTTTTTCGATTTCATCAGTTTGGAATTCACCAAAAATGCCAAAAAACCAACTCATAATTTATTTCTTTGGTTTTTCTTTATTTTCTTCAACGGGCGGAACGACCTCTGGTTCCGGTTGAACTGCTTGAGGTGCAACCATTTCAGGAGCAGGAGGGATAGGTAAAGGTTCAACCTTCTGATTAGCCGGATTATTCAATGCAGGGTCGATTTTAATTGCATTATTATCCAATTGGACAGGAACAGGTGAAACCTGGGGATTACCCGGGTTCACGATATCTGTGCCGGGTTTTCCCCCTCTTGGATTTGAGCGGGGAGAACCGGGTTGTTTCCCTCCATCGCCTGTAGCTTTTGCTTTTGCAATTGAATCGGTCTGAACCTGTGATTGAGTACCTGATGATTTGGGAGCGGCATCGGATTGAACGTTGCCCCATGCTGAAATATCGATAACGGGAGCATCGGGATTATTTGTTTTGAAGGTGATTTTCCCTGCAAATCTATCGTGATTATCAGGTAAATATGCACCATAGAGAAGGAATTTCCCTTTTGCAGGAATAACCGAGCCTTGCTCCAGATTTATCTTGAGTTTCGATGGTTCTACTGTTACGCTTGTTACTTTAATATCTTTATCGGTGCTATTTTCTATATAAACCTTTGTAGTATCCGTTCTGCCTACTTTCATATTAGAGAAGCTAAGGAATCTGGGGAAAACCGATAAAGGTCTGGATACTTCGGCTTTCAGTTCGAAATTTATCGTTTCGTTTTCCGGGTCATTGCATTTTATAGTAATATTTTTTGAAATTTGCCCTTGTGAAGCGCCTATATTTAAAGATACGTCAAGAGTAGCAAATCCTCCTGCTTCGATTTTATCTTTATCCAACGGTGCTGTGGTACAACCGCAGCCGGGTTTTACGCTTGTAATATGAAGAGTATCTGTTCCGACATTATATATTTTGATTTTCACTTTCAATTGAGGATTATCGGGTTTAACTTTTCCCCAGTTATATGAATTGCCGCCATCTATTTTGATTTTCGGACCAGCGCTTAATATCGCAAAAGATGCAAAGAAAATGAGTATAATTGCCCTTCTGAATTTCATTTGAACCTCGAATTTATTTACTTATAATATAATTTATTTGCCAAATAATTTGAATTATCAACAAAAACCTTTATTATTGTTATCAATAATTGACACGGTTTCTAAAAAAATATTGTAATACAGGAGAAAAAAAATGTTCAGTTTTGAATACGACGAAATCCACGAGCAAATAAGAAGCACTGCACAGAAATTCGCGCATGAAGAAATTGCGCCAAGCGCTGAAATTCGCGATATAAATGCCGAATATCCAAAAGAGATAATCAGTAAACTCGGCGAACTTGGATTTCTTGGAATAATGGTTTCGCCTGATTGGGGCGGCTCCGGTTTGGATGTTATGAGCTGCTCAATCGTTATCGAAGAAATCGCAAAAGTTGACGCAAGCGTTGCAATCGTTGTTTCAGTGCATAATTCATTGGTAAACTGGATAGTCGAAAAATTCGGTACTCAAGAACAAAAAGAAAAGTATTTGCAAAGGCTTGCCACCGGAGAGTTAGTCGGCGCTTATTGTTTAAGTGAGCCTGAAGCCGGTTCGGATGCTTCCCAGCAGCATACGATTGCAGAAAGAATCGGTGATAAGTGGGTACTGAACGGCACTAAAAATTGGATTTCGACCGGTCAGAATGCCGATTTATATGTCGTTTTTGCCCAGACTAATCCCGAATTGAAGCATAGGGGTATTACCGCTTTTTTAATTGAGAAAGGAACCGTGGGCTTTGTTCCCGGAAAGAAGGAAGATAAAATGGGGGTTCGTTCGAGCGATACCTGTTCAATTGGACTTACAAATGTTACACTAAGCGATGATAATGTGATTGGCAGCGTTGGGAAGGGATTCAATATTGCTATGCAAGGATTAACCGGAGGACGCATTGGAATAGCATCGCAATCCCTGGGTATTGCTATTGGAGCATTTGAAATAGCTCTTCAATACTCGCGAGAACGTAAAACTTTCGGCAAACCTTTATGCGAGCATCAGGTGATTCAATTCAAATTAGCACAAATGAAGCTTAAGATAGATGCAGCACGTCTTCTTATCCAGAAAGTTGCTTATTTGCGGGATTCGGGACAAGACCATATACTGGCTTCATCGGAGGCAAAACTTTATGCTTCGACTATTGCAAATGAAGTAACCCGAGAGGCAGTGCAGATACTCGGCGGTTACGGATATGTGCGTGAATACAAGGTTGAAAGAATGTACAGGGATGCGAAAGTAACAGAAATTTACGAGGGCACATCCGAAATTCAGCATATAGTTATTGCAAGGGAGATATTGAAAAAGATGTAAAAAAAAAGGTAACTACTCAGCAGGAAGGAATAACGAACAAGGATAAACGATTTAAGATTTTAGAAGAAAGCTAACAGGAATAAAAAGTAATGAATTGATAGCTGTTTTCGTTAAAAGTGTTGAAACTGCACAGAAGAATAGTCAAAAGCAATAGGTGCGAAAATCATAAATCAAAAATCGTTAATCCTTGTTCTTAAATCATTTTTACAATAAATACGCTGAGTAGTTACGAAAAAAGTAATAATTGTAAGCAATTTTATGATTGTGCAAAGATTTTATAAATTGTTTTCTATCATCTGATAAGGTCTGAGTAGAGTCTTTTCATGTCAGCTATTACAGTCGGGATGCTAATAATAATTGTAAAATCACCACCATGTCCAATTTCGTTTCTCTGGTCATAATATTGCTTAATCAGGTTGTAATCAGTTTGTCCTTTGGGTGTTAACAAAGCAACCCGATTCATAAAATGCAACTTATCATCTGATTTTTGTTTTTGTATTACTTCCCATGCCCATTTTGTTTTCCAATCTTTCGTTTTTGCAGTTTTGTCACTAATAATATTATCGGAAATTTCTCTTATTCTACCTTCAAGTCGTGTGAACATGAATAGAAAATATGCTTGGTCATTGAGTAGCCGTTTTCTGTAATATTCTGCTTCCTTTTTATTGTGTTTGAGTGAACGGGCTTGAACTAATATGGTTACGTATTTATTATCAATCTCGTTGTAAATTTTCCCGAGTTCGTCAAAAATATTCATAAGCGATTATTTGCTTAAAATTTGAAGAAAAGATTGTTTAGTAAAATCAATCCCGTTTTTTTTGTTACCATTAAATAATTTCCAATGGGGAGTTTCAAATTGCTCCGAAACATCTAAAAGCAAATGATTACCTTCGGTTGATAAAATATCAACTCTTCCGTTAGCGCCAATTACCCATAGTCCTTTGGGTTGTATAGTTAATACAATTTTATTATTTTTGTAAATGTCAGCAGTTTCAACTTCTGTTGAATGAACATTGAATTGAGACATCAATCCTTCATACATTATCAGTTTAGGTCCATATTTAAGTGAATACTCACTGTTCCTTAACCATTCTTCTATGATTGAGTAAAGGTCTGAAACTCTTTTTTTCCAGTCCCGAACTCTTTCTTCAACATGTTGGGTATCTATTGGTAGGGTGTCTTGCATTGTTTAGAGTTTCTACAAAGTGATTCAAAATACTATACAATTGAAAATTTATCATTATTAAAAGTAAACCGACAACTTATGGGGGCTTCTAAAAATTGTCATTCAGAGCGAAGCGAAGAATCCAGTCTTCTTTAAAATCAACATGATAGATTCTTCGCTTCGCTCAGAATGACTGTCTAAATTGAATTTTTAGAACCCACCTTATAATTATACAAATTTTATTCATACAACTCAAATAAAAAAATTATTTTTCACCAAAATTACAAAAAACGTTTTTTAATTTACAACGAAATTTTTGAAACTGCCAAATATTTTTCATGGTTATGAGCATCATTCTTTGATTTTCATATAATAAAGCGGATAGAGATTAAAAAATTAATTGAAACCTATTCTAATTATTGAACTGGGCTTTCAGGATACTCCATGTATTTTGTATGGTGTCATTCTCCTTACTGGTATCAATCCAGCGTTTAATTCTCAATAGCCCCATAGCATTTTTTGAGATTGTCATCTGTACCCTGCCGGAAAAAATTGTTGGGATATTGCTTTTTCCATGTGCTGCTGTTAAATAATAATCTGCAACAAAGATTATGGAATCAGGTATTGAACGGTCGTAAACTTCATGCGAAAAAATAACCTGGGGTGAATTACCCACAGTAAAACATGATGCAAGTGAAATGAATGCCCTGTGCTCCGAGGAAATATCCCATAGCGAAAAAATTGATGAATACCGGGAATTGGCTTCGGCAGAAGGTATAAACTCGAATTGTGAATTATCGATTCTGCCCGAATAAGATAAGCAGGAAATGTAATTCTCTGCATTTTTCTTCTGAAATGATTTTATTAAGTTTGAAATTAGAATTTCAGGCGTTGAAGGTGGTTCAACTATAGTACCTCCTGTATTCGGTTCCTCCGGATTGCGTGTAGAAAATAAATTGCAGGAAACAAAGCTAAAGATTGTTATTATACAGAAAATGATAAATAAATAAATTTTCATATCAATAAATCAAAAAAATTCCAATATGTTTTCTTCAGAACAAAAATATTAAATTTCCGGTAAAATCGTAAATGTTTTCGAAAGTTTAAAATTTAAAATAATTTTAATATTATATTATATTTAGTCAAAATAGTAAGTAATACTGATTTCGCATAAAAGAAAAAAAAAGTTTTTTTTTGTATAAAAAAATAGTAATTTACTTAATTAGTAAAAATAACTTGAAATATTCAAGATAATTGGAAAAGGGTTTAAATGAAAAAACCGTTTATCATGGTAGTTGACGATAATAGAATAACGACAAAATTATTGAGGCGTTATCTCGAAGCCAGCGGTTATGAAGCAAGGGAAGCTTATGACGGAATCGATTGTTTGGAAAAAGTCGAGGAGCAAGTGCCGGATGCAATAGTACTGGATGTTATGATGCCGCGTCTGGACGGTTACGAAACGGTGAAAAGATTAAAAAGCCAGCCAAAGACAAAAGATGTTCCGGTCGTAATTGTGACTGCATTGAACGATGTAGCAAACCAATTGAAATCCATCGATGCAGGCGCAGATGATTTCCTGAGCAAACCAATCGAAGAAAAACTCCTTACTGCCAAGGTAAAAATGCTTTCTGGAGTCCATTTGCAGCGTAAAAGAAACGACGCTTTAACCGAACTATTAAAACGGGCGCTGAAAGGCGAATTAGCAGGAAAAACTTTTGATGAATTGATTGAGGAAATTGAAAATTAATTTGATATTTTATTATTCCGTATTGATTATTGTGGCAGTTCAACGGAGCTGCCATTTTTTTTGAAAGGTTTTATAATGAATGAAGAATATCCGAAATTAGCCATAATCGGATATGGCTCTATGGGTCATGAAATCGAGCATCTTGCACGTGAAAATAAATTTATAATCACTGATATAATCGATGTCGATAACAGGCTCTCGCCGGATAAGAAGTATCAATTCGATGTAGCAATTGATTTCTCTTTGCCATCGGTTGTTGTTAATAATATCGAAACTCTTATCGATTTAGGTAAGTCGGTCGTTGTTGGCACTACCGGTTGGTACAACGACCTTGACTTCGTAGAGCAGATGGTATCCAACGCAGGCACGGGATTGATTTACGGAGCTAATTTTTCGCTTGGTGTCCAGATTTTTATGAAACTTATCAAGCAAGCGGCAAAATTAGCAAATAAAACCGAAGATTACGATATCATGGTTTCCGAGATTCATCATAAGCGGAAAAAAGATAGTCCGAGCGGTACTGCCCTTTCAATTTCCGAAATAATCCTGGATGAGCTTAATTCAAAAAATGCAATTCTTGCCGAAACAATTCATACCCAGATACCGCCAAATGTTCTGCATGTTACTTCGACGCGTGGTGGAGAGGTTCCCGGCACTCATATCGTGTATCTGGAAAGTTTATCCGATTCAATTGAATTGGTACACAGGGCAAAAAACCGCACCGGTTTTGCATCCGGCGCATTAATGGCTGCACGCTGGATTCACGGAAGGAAGGGAGTTTACAAATTCCAGGATATTTTTGATAATTTGTAAATGCTTTCCTACCTTTCAAAAATTATAGCCTGACATCCGCATTTCTGCCTGATATTGCCAAGCTCGGCTTCTGCAGCGTCATGTGTAGAATAATTGCCGATTATTACCGCAAATAATTTTTCACCTTTAACTGTTTTCTCGATGATTTCAGTAATTAATCGCTTTTTGATATATTTTTCCACTTCGGTTTTCGCAGCTTCATGAGTTGAAAATACGCCAACCTGAATACCAAAGCCCTTATCAATATCATCATTTGCATTTTCTTCTGATTCTTCGGTTTCTTTATGGCTTTCCGGCTTATTTTTTAATGCAGGTTTGACGGGCTGCACTGGTGATTTTTCCCTGGTAGATTGTTTTTCGGCATCGGTGTTTGTATGAGTATCCGATTTATTATCTCCAACTGTATAGCTTTTTAGTTTAGGAAATTTTGGCTCATCGGTTCTTACCGTTGGTGGTTGTGGCTTTTTAGGGGATTCCGGTGTTTTCACCGACTTTTGAGCATCCAAGAATTTAGCTTGCTCTTCAGAAGAATTCTCAATTGCCGGTTTCTTTTTAAATGCCCTTTTATCGCTTCTGGCAATTGAAACCGCTGTATTGACAACATCTGAAGCCGAAGAAAGAAATATTGAACCGGGGTAATTCCTTTTGAACATTTTGAGGTCTGACTGAGCTTGGGCAGTATCGCCGATAATTGAATAATACTGGACAATTCGCCAAAGTGCATCGTCAGCCCATTCGCTTTGGGGATAATATTTAACAATTTTTTTGTAAAATTCAAGGGCTTTTCCTGCATCTTCGACTACTAAGCCATGAAGTAGCATTACTCCCGGGTCGTCAGGAAATTCTGCAAGCAAATCGGGCAATGCCTTTTTAACTTCTTCAACTTTTCCCTGATTAAGTAATTTGATATTGTTTCTTACTTTATCTGCCTGACAGAAAAGTATTGTGGAAAACCAGCAAATTAAAATTAATATTAACAAGAACTTCTTCATTACTTCCCTCCATGCTTTGGTTAAAGCATTACAATTAAAACAATATATATTATTGCAAAACTAATCAAAAATATTATTTTTTACTTAAGAATTTTCTTTCGATAACGGTTATGATTGAATAAGATAAATAGGAAAATGCAAATCCTGCAAACACATCTACGGAGTAATGAACCTGCTGTATTATGAGAGCCGATGCAACAAATAACGTAGCTATTAAGAATATTTTTTTCAATCTTCCGGGTGGAAGAAGGAGATATAGAAAAAATCCGGTTGCAGTATGCCCGGAAAAGAAAAGGTCTTTCGTAATCATGTGTCCGGGGTAGAAGAACCACAGGAACGGGTCTTTCAATTCAATCATATTCGGCGAGTGGTCCAAAGGTGTAACGTAAAGAGTAATTATCCTGATTAGGATTATCAGCGTATAACCGTTTAATCCGAGAATGAATTTGATTGGTTCGAAGCAGAGCCTATAAATGCTGATGAATAGCATCAAATAAAGTACAATGAAAATTGGCGTCGATAGGTCAATTGGGGAAATAATATTAAACAAAGGGTCGTTGAGCAGGACTCCGGGTCGAGCTTCGATAAACTCAAAAAAAAGTGATAACAAATAAGCAACGAATAATGAAAAAGCAACCGATAAAACAAAAAATAAAATTATCTTCCTGCTTTTCCTGTGATTCTTCCAAATGGTGACTATCCTCGATGGATGATACGATTCAATAGCCATACTCCGTTAGTAACTCCTAATAAAAATATTTTAATGATTAAATTCGTAACCTCTTAAATTTATTACAGATTGTCATTCTGAGCGGAGCGAAGAATCTTCTTGCAAAACCTGATAAATTATTTTTTTCAGGCTTCCCATATCACTTAATCCTCTCCTGAAGAATAAGTAATGATGCGGTTCTCGAATAATAATCACTATATCTTTACCCCAAAATAACTTTCATCTTATGTTGAAGAAGATTCTTCACTTCGCTTACGAATGACATTCATATTAACTTTTTACACATTCTCATTCGCAGGTATGACATTCACTACATACTCTTTTTTTTGGTAGTTATTATTCAACCTTATTTTTATTTAATACAAAAAAGTTAGTTTTCCAAGCAACAAAAATAATGTTAATTTCGTAATATTAACTTGATATGGAAATGAAAAATTGAAATAATAAGCAATTAACTAACAAATTTTATTTCAAAACTATTTTAGATTATAATTCGGAGTAAAACAAAAATGGAACAGACTAATTTCCCACAACAGCCATTACAACAATATCCGCCGTATTATATGATGCAGAAGAAAAAATCCCGATGGTGGGTGCCCCTGATTATTATTTTGGGTTCAATTTTATTAGTTGCCATAATTATTATTGTTATAATCAGTTCTGCATTATCGATTTTCGATAAAGAACCGCCATCGGTGAAATCAAATAGTGTTCTGTACCTGAATTTTACCGAAGGACTTGCCGAATACTCACAGGGAAATGCGTTCGACATTTTCAATGCTTCCGGAAAAGCATCCTTTTTCGATATGCTGACAGCTATTGAAGTAGCCAAAACAGATTCTAAAATTAAAGGTATATACATAAAAGCATCCGGAGCAAAAATCGGTTTCGTAAAAATGCAGGAACTTGGCTTAGCATTGAACGATTTCAAAAGTTCTGGTAAATTTATTTATGCATTCATAGAAACAGGCAGGGAATCCGACTACTTCAATGCCTTGCCGGCTGATTCGATTTTCATGCCGTCAGAAGGTATGCTGGAACTGAACGGATTCGGCTCCGAAGGTTTGTTTATGAAAGGATTGTTGAATAAATTCGGAATTGAATTCTACGTTCAGCAATTCGAAGATTTCAAATCGGCAGCGGAATCCCTCAATAGGACAAAATTCAGCGATTCGGCACGAAAGCAATTATACACACTTTTGAACGACCGTTTCAATGTTTTTACAAATGCTATTTCATTAGCAAGGAAAATGGAGCTGCCAAAAGTACGCAATGCAATCAATCGTGGTATCTATACTGCTGATTCCCTTAAAGAATTAGGATTTATCGATGCAATTTCATCCGAATCAAACGTTCGTGAATTTATTAAAAGCCACCTTAAAATTAGTGAGAGCGATAAGAAATCAACTAAAGGCAAGGATGATTTAAGGTTGGTTTCAATCGATACTTATGTAGCTTCGGGAAGCCTTTTGCAGTCGAAAGCAAGTCAAAAGGATATGAGGATTGCAGTCATTTACGGTTCGGGAACTATAAGGTCAGGCAAAGCTAAAGGAGCATTCGACGAGCAGGAAATAGCGGCAGATGATTATATTTCATATCTGAGGAAAGCACGCGATGACGATAAAATTAGCGCTATCATTCTACGGCTCGATAGCCCGGGTGGTTCTGTTATAGCATCGGATGCAATTTGGGAAGAAATTATTAAAACTAAAAAGATTAAACCCGTTTATGCCTCGATGAGCGATTTGGCGGCTTCCGGCGGATATTATATTGCTATGGCTTGCGATACCATAGTTGCCCATCCATCAACTATAACCGGCTCGATTGGCGTTATACTTGCTATTCCGAATTTTACCGGTATGCTTGGGAAACTTGATATCACAGTTGATACGGTTTCCACTTCGCAATCGGCTTTCTTCCTGAATCCAATGCTGAAATTTTCTGCACAGGATAAAGCCAAGCTATATAATCTATCGTACAGCATATACAGACGCTTTGTCGGCAGGGTTGCCGAAAGCCGGCATAAAACATTCGATGAAACCAGGGCTCTTGCTAAGGGACGAGTATGGAGCGGAAGGGATGCATTTAAACTTGGATTAGTTGATGCCCTCGGTGGATTCAGGGATTGTATAAAAATTGCAAAGCGCCGGATTGGAGCGCCGGATTCACTGAAAGTGAAATTGGAATTTTATCCGAAGCCGCAGGATAAATTTGAAAAATTATTGAGATTGTTCGGCATGGATTCCGAAGGTGGGGAAGAAGAAACTACTACAACATGGAAGAAAGAATTTGCTTCACGATTAGGATTGTCCGATAAAGTTTTTGCTTCTCAATGGGAGTTGCTGCCAGACGCCCTGAAAAGCCAGGCAAAATATATATACGGTTTATTAGAAATGTCAAGAAAAGAATCGGTAATTGCAGCAATGCCTTATTTAATAGAAGAACATTAAATTTTTGATGAAAGTTTTATAATTTATTATTTTTTTCTTATTATTGCTTTAGTTAATTTTGTAGTTTTTCGGAAGGTTCCGAAAATTATATAAGTTCGGATAGATAGTTTATATCCGTTAAATAGAAAAATTCTTTCCCAGGTTTAATAGGAGATAAGAATTTTAGAATTACTTTTAAAATAATAATTGAGTTAATTCTATGCGCGTACTTGTTGTTGAAGACCAGCCCATTATGATAAGGGTAATTGCAAATACACTTAAAAGCTTGGGCTACTCCGATATAACCGAAGCTGAAAACGGTTATGATGCATTAGTTAAGTTAAAGACGGAGGATGTTGATTTGGTAATTACCGATTGGTTGATGCCTACCATGAGCGGAATACAGCTTGCTAAGGCTATTCGTTCAACCGAAGGACTGATGAATTTACCCATTATAATGATAACTACTTTAGGCGGTAAGGAATCGGTATTGGAAGCTATGGAAGCCAAGGTTAATAATTATGTCGTCAAACCCTTTACGCCTCAGATATTGAAAGATAAAATCCTCAATACATTGGAATCATTGGAAAGAAAAAATCTTAATAAGGAATATGATGACAGCTACGAGGATGATGATAATATTCCCAGCACTTGATTTATTTTCTATTCTTCCTTTTTATTCATTTTTCGCATCTGGGTCTGGACATCTTTAAGGATTGTCAAATCGAAAGATAAATCAATAGCATTGCTTCTTGCACCGGACGAATCGTTAAGATAAATTTTCTCAAATCTATCCCTCACTGCTTCATCTTCCGATTCCTGCGAAATTTGCACTAACAAGTCGAAGAAAGTTTGGAACTGATTCTCAATCTCCTTCTCAAAATTAATAATTTCATCATCGCTAAGTTTATCCCGGCGCAAAATTGTCGATATATTATAAATCGAACTGCCATGATGAATTAATTTATTGATTAAATCGGGATTGCCTGTCCTGGCGCCAACCTCCAGAATACAGCCTAAGTCAGCGCGCTTCCGCAGGTTGCCTTGCGATGCAAAGTCCAGGAAATTCAAAACTTCTTCAGTATCAGTGGAAATCTGCATGGATTGTCCTGTATCAATAATCAATAGATGTAAGAATGGAATTGAAAATCGCATTGGTTTCTTCTTTTGTTGGTTGCGGCTTGCCTGTAAAGTTCATGGGTGTTAAGGCAAATTCATAATATTGATTGAGTTCCGATTTATATACAGCGATTTTAGTAGTCGAAGCGCCGCCGTTTGATGAGAATTCAAATATTGCAAAAGATTTCTGCCCGATTTGAATGGTTTGATAATTGCCTATCAGCTTGACAGCGCCGGCGGTTTTGCGTTCGTGACGAGCAAAGCTGATACGTGCTAATCCTAACAAACCTTCTTTTGTTACGATGTCGGTTATATTTTCATTCGATTTAATTAATGAAAACACAGCGCTCAAAGTATAATCCGGATTGACAGCAACAGCTATTACATCTGAAGATGAACGGTTTTCAACGTCAACAAAGAACCAATCCTTCGGGAGGAAGGCAATCATATCACCTTGCCTGGAGCGCACCAATTCATCGCTCATCGAGATTTTCGGTTTGGGGCTGACCATCGATGCAGATGGGGGAGTTTCCCTGGATTCCGGTCTTTTCACTATGAAGCAGCCAGTCAGGAAAATGACCGGAAGTAATAAAAATAATATTTTATTTCGGGATATTCTCATTAATTAAATTTTTTTTCAAGAATTTATGCTAAACTGTTCTTAACAGATACTTTATTCTGAAAAAACTAAATCAAATTGAGGCTGACTATTAAATTAGGAAGAATGTCATTCTGAGCGAAGTGAAGAATCCAGTAGTAACTTTGGGACTGGATTCTTCACTTCGTTCAGAATGACATTCTTCTAAGTTTTGGGTTTGCACAATCTAATTAGTTTGTTATTTTCAGCTTAAAGTTAATTATAAATTTTATTCATTTACAATTCCATAGATGAATCAGATGGCTCATTGACGAAAGCATCGGTATTTAGAGGAATTGAGAAACTAAATGTAGAACCTTTTCCCAAAGCACTTTTAACCCAAACTTTACCATTATGCGACTCTACCAATTTCTTTACTATCCATAGTCCCAAGCCTGTCGAATGTTCACCTGCTGTTGGAGCAGCGCTTAAGCGGGCTCCCCTTTGGAAGGCTCTTTTGACGTCATCCTGTGAAAGACCTAATCCATTATCCTTAACATCGACAATTATGACACCGTTTTCGAACTTGGAGGATAAAGCAACGATACCGCCATTCTGGGTAAATTTTATTGCATTGGATACAAGATTATCAAGCACATCCTCAATTTTTTGAGGGTCCATATCGGATTTGGGTACGTTTTTGCCATAATTAGCCGAAAATTTGATATTTTTATTATCTGCAGCAACCTGATTGCGGTGATATACGCTTCGGATTATCTCATTAACATTCAGGTTACTAAATTCTAAGTGCAGTTTATTTCCTTCCAAAGCAAGTATTCGCGAGACTTCCTGCGAGAGAGAAACAATTCTCGATGTAGTTTCCACAATATCCGCAATAACTTCCTGCTGCTCAATTGCCGATAAATCATAAGAGCGAAGCAACTCGACGAGGCTCTTAATCAGGGATGCAGGATTTTTAATATCATGGATAATTATAGCGAAGAGTTCATCTTTCTGTTTTTGAAGCTCTTCTAATTCGGTTTTACTCGTCTGGATTCGATTGACCTTTTCCTGCAATTCTTTATTTTGAGTACGCAGCTCTCCTGAACGAGCGTGCATGGCGTCAATTTGTCCGCGAAGTGCAGAGATTTCTGCTTTTAAGTTACTATTCTCAACGACAAGTTTATCCATGTCGGGCTTTCCGGTTAGTTGATATTCTGCCATATTTGCACTCTGTTTATCGGTTTTACTTCCGTTTTTTTTGCTTTTTGATTTAATTACAAATTTAACTATAAAAAATACAATACCAAAAAGGGATATACCCCCGAAAACTGCACCGGCAATCATTAATAAATCATTTGTTTTCATGCCGCCTTTTGCAGTTTTATTTTTTTCAATTATTTCAAGGCTGTCTTTTATAGCTACGGCTTTCCTAAGGCTATCCAACTGCGATTGGAGGCGGGCTTCGTAATTATTCACACGGAACCTTACAAAAGCCGAAGTCGCTGTCCATTGCCCTTGTGGGTCGAAAGCCTGGATATATAATGAATAGTTCTGTTCGTCCAATCCCTTGTAGCTGCATACCGGTTGATGAAATACCCGGTTGGATGAATCCCTCTCGTTTTTCAGGATAAGCCGGAAGAGAAAATCGTTTCTTTCACCACCTTTAACAAAGCAGGAAAAGATAAATGTAATAGAATCATTTGTGGCAATAATGATATTAGCCATTCTCTCTTTAGGTAATGATTTGCCATTTACCTGTATCGATTCGATAATTGTTTCCCTGAGCATCGGATTTGGGTCGCGATTTTGTGAAATCGTAAAACCGAATATGCCAATAAAAATAAATCCGTATATAATAATTTTAAAGAGGAAATTTTTCAAAGTGAAAAGAAAACTCTTTTCCTTGTAAAGACTCTCAAATAAAACTTTATTTTTCCTTAATAATTTCAAATTTTGGCTTTCCTTCTCAATCCGGTTATTATTAACCTTCAATTATTTTTAATTTTGTTTTATATCTTTTCGTTTCTATTTTTATGTTTGTGTAAAAACTATTTAAAATATAAGAATGTCATTCTGAACTTGTTTCAGAATCCATAAACCGTATGGGGAATGGATTCTGAAACAAGTTCAGAATGACATTCTTCTTGGCTTCCAAATCACACAATATTTCGTAATAATGACATTTCAACTTTTTCAATTTTTCAAAAACATTCAATACCTGTATCTACTCATTCTTAAAAGCCTCATTTCTTAATTTCTTTGCTTCGGTTCTGGGTTTGATTTTTCCTTTTTTCAGGATATTTTCCAGTGTAATCCGAACATCAAAGAAACTCTTCCATGGATAATGCGGGATTTTCTCTTTATTGCAGAAGGCAGCAAGCTCCTTCTTAGCAAACACGATATCGGAATATTTCACCCCGCAGCAGTCCGAATAACCGTCCCCGATATAGACGATTATCTCACCTTCGGATGCGGTTTTCAAAATAGCATTTCTCTTGCATGAAGCAACCTTGCAATTGCAGCCTTCCGTTGCACCGGGGAAAACCGGCTCGGGGGGCTGATTATCGCGGAAAATTAATTTATTGCATGAAAACTCGATAGCTTTGAATCCGTTTTCAGCAAATATAGGCTTAATATAAGCGTCGAATCCGTCGCTAATTACTGTCAGCCTATAATTCCGCGCTTTGCAAAATCCGGCAAATTCTGCAAAAAAGGCATCGATTTCTGCATTTTTTGCCCATGCCTCAATTTCACTTTTTTTTAAACCGCTTCTTAAACTACTACAAAGTTTATGCCAATAATTTTTAATTTCTATCTCATCATTGCGAAGCATGGTATTCCAGGGTTCGAATTCCCCGAATTCCTTGAAAATTTCATCTCCAATATCTTTGACTGTTATCGTTCCGTCGAAGTCGCTGTAAATTGCTAATTGTGGCTGTATCTTGCTTTCTTTCGCTTTCATTTCTTTCAATTTCAAGTTAATTGCAAATCTAAATTACAAATTAATATTTTGTAAATTTGTAAAAAAATAAATATACTTATATTTTTAGTGAAAGACAGGAAATGAAAAAAATGATGCAACCATTCCGCAAAAAGGCACTATACATTGCATTTGCTATTATGATTTTAATTTTTGGGCATAACAGTTTATTTGCCCAATTCATTCCAATCAGTTTTATGCTTGATTCTCTTGAAAACGGTTTGCAGATTATTTATTGTGTGGATAAGACAGCACCCGTCGTAGCAACTGTTTTGCATTATAAAGTTGGTTCACGGGATGAGAAGCAGGATAAAAACGGGTATGCGCATTTCTTTGAGCATTTGATGTTCGAAGCTACGGATAATATTCCGCGTGCCTCGATTCCTAAATACGCTCAGGAAGCCGGTGGGGAACTAAATGCCCATACTTCGTTCGATGAGACGGTATTTCAATTTCAATTACCTTCGAACCAAATCAAACTGGCTCTTTGGATAGAATCTCAAAGAATGAGGAAATTACACATTGATTCTATCGGCGTTGCCACTCAGAAAGGAGTCGTTTCCGAAGAGAAAAAGCAAGGTGTTGATAATGCTCCTTACGGTACTGCATGGGAGAAAATATTTCAAAATGCTTTCCCAGGCAGTTCATATTCATGGTTTATAACCGGTTCTTTGGAACATATAGCCAAAGCGGAGATTAGTGATTTCAAAGAATTTTATGATAATTATTATCAACCGAATAATGCAGTACTGTGTATTTGTGGGGATTTCGACCCGGGCGATGTTCGGAATTGGATAAGGGATTACTTCGGAATTTATCCACGAGGTAAGGAACCGTTAAGAAATCCATTCATCCTGCAACCGATGACAAAGGAATACAGGGAAAAAATTGAAGATGAGAAAGCTCAGCTTCCTGCTGTATTCATCGGGTACAGGGGGGTAAAAATTGGCGACCCTGATTATTATCCATTAACTCTTTTAACACAGATTCTCGCAAAAGGTGAAAGTTCCCGCATGTATCAACGTCTTGTTGATGATGACCAAATTGCCGAGATGGTTAATGTGGAACCTTATGACCTGCAATATTCCGGTTTAATGTTTTTAATTAGCATTGTTGCACCCGGCAAAGCGCCGGAGCTTGTCGAAAAAACTATGTATGCAGAAATTGACAGTCTGGTAAAAAACGGTATTTCCGATGAGGAATTACAAAAAGCGAAAAATTTAACAGAAGCTGATTTTATTGCCGATAAAAAGGGTGTATTGGATAAAGCCTTGACCCTGGCATTTCTCTTTGCTTATTATGGCAATGCCAACCTGATTAATACCGAAATAGAAATGTACAACAAAGTAACTAAAGAAGAAATTATAGCCGTAGCAAAAAAATATCTTGCAACCGATAAGCGGGTTGTATTGACTTATATACCGAAACAATGATTGAGTTGGCAAGTGAAAATTAGAGAACAATTGCTTACAAAGAGAAACCCCCTAACCCCCTTTGAAAAAGGGGGAATTGATTGTCCCCACTTTTTCAAAGGGGGTTAGGGGGTTTCTCTTTATTGAAATTTTGGCATTTTTTTGAATCAAGAAAAATTTATCTCTAGTAAAATGTTTCAGAAACCACTCCCTAAGAGACTGTTGAAAAAGTAATTAAATGGAGAAATGTCATTCTGAACGAAGTGAAGAATCCAGAAGACCCATTGGAACTGGATTCTTCACTTCGTTCAGAATGACATTCATATTACTTATTCAACAGGCTACTAAATAGCTAATGGATTCTGAAATAAATTCAGAATGACAATTATCATAGATTATTTTTAAAGTTAAAGAAGAAATTAAAAAAATATATAAAAAGGAAAAAATCATGAAGCGGTTTATCTATTTATTCATTATCATAATATTTGCATATAACGGCTTGATTGCCCAGAATAAACTCGATGTTACAAAAAAGCCCGAACCGTTGAATGAAAAGACATTCTCATTTCCGGTATATACTCAAAAACAACTTTCGAATGGACTCAAGGTGTTCATAATAGAAGACCACGAGCAAGCAGTCGTTGGAATAAATATTTTAATTCCCGGTGGAAGTTCTACCGATGGCGCACAACCCGGCTTGGCAAATCTTTTAAATTCAATACTGACCAAAGGCGCTGCAAAACGCTCAGCATTGGATATTGCCGAAGAATTGGATGGGGTTGGGGCATCAATATCAGCAACTGCTGACGGGGATTACTCCAATATTTATGCATCCACTCTTTTAAAGCATCTGCCGTTGGTTTTAGAAGTCCTAACCGATATATTGACCGAACCAACATTCCCGCAGGATGAATTGGAGAAATTGAAAGCCCAGGTATTAGCTCAATTACAATATGAAAAATCCGACCCGGGAACCATTGCTGCTATTCTTTCAAGGAAAGCGATTTACGGCGAGAATCATCCATACTCAAAAAAACCTAATGAAGCAAGCATTAATCCGATTCAGGTTCAGGACTTAAAAAATTATTACAGCAAATATTTTATCCCGAATAATTCTACAATAGCTATAATCGGAGATGTAAAACCCGAAGAGATAATTACTCAATTAGAGGAGACAATTGCCAAATGGAAGCCCGGTACAGCGCAGGTTATTCAAATTCCTCCTGCAAAATCGATGCCGCTTGGTGTATATTTTGTACAGCGTCCGGGTTCGGTTCAATCGACTGTAATTCTCACAACCCTGACCGTTCCCTACAAAGACCCTGATTTTGAAGCGATTAATATGGCTGCAAATATTATGGGAGTTGGCTTTGGTGGGCGCTTATTCAAAACCTTAAGGGAGAAGTATTCATTTACTTATACTCCTTATGGGTATCAGACTATGGCTCGATATGCTAACAGATTCGTTGCCGGTTCTGATGTACGCAGTTCTGCAACTGATTCAACTATTGTAATTGTTAAAGAATTAATGGACTCACTTACAAGAGTACCGGCAAGCAGTGAAGAGCTTAATCTCGTCAAACAATATGTTATTGGCAGTTATCAGATGCGATTCGAGCAATCGGAGTTCGTTGCCAATCTGATTCAGGAGGCGGATTTTTATGGTATTCCCCTCGAATTGGTTAAATCCTATCCGAAGCGCATATCGTTAATGAGTGAATTTGCAATTCAATCTGCAGCAGAGAAATATATGAACCCGAAAAACGCTTTTATCGTTGTTGTTGGTGCGCCTGAGGTTCGGGAAAAATTAGAAAAGTTCGGGAAAATCTATGATTATAACCTTGATTTGGAGCCGCTTTCGGGGGAAGGCGCTAAAATGGAAAAAGTCGCAATGACCCCTGAAGAATTGATTGCCAAATATATTGATGCTATTGGCGGACGTGAAAATGTAGAGCAAATAAAATCTTATATTTTCAAGGGGAATTTTACAGTTTCATTTTCGAGTTCATATCAACCGACGACCGGTACTTTTATTAATAAATGTAAAGCTCCGAATAAACTTTATACATTATTAGACGGTAATAATTTCAAGCAGCAAAAGTATGTTGATGGAGTCAAAGGCATCATTGATATGGATAACCGGAAATTCTATATGTCGGGAAAGGAATTGCAAAGAGAGTTAGAGGATGATATTTTCCTTATTGAAACTCAATATAATAAATTATTCAAATGCGAAATATTGGGAAAAATCGGCAATGAAATCCTTATGAAGGTACTTACAAACACCGGTAAAGAAATGACCGCTTATTATGACAATGATTTCTTACTTACGAAAATCGAATATAACCAGGAGATGCAGGGTGGGACTGTCATGCCGATAACCAAATACTTATTCGAATATAAAAAGTATGAAGGTGTGAAATTCCCAACTGTTATTGAAGAGAAAGCGCCTGAACTGAGTTATAAATTTACCGGCAATTATGAACTGAATCCGGCACTTGACGATAAGGAATTTGAGGCAGGGAAGTAACTATTAATGGTCAATGGTTAATGGTTAATGGTTAATGGTCAATGGTTAATGGTCAATGGTTAATGGTCAATGGTTAATGGTCAATGGTTAATGGTTAATGGTTAATGTAACACGAAATTCCATTTCGTAATTCATAATTCGTAATTCGTAATTCGTAATTAAATTTATGGTCTCGTTCCCAGCCTAATGTTAGTATTTATGCCGTATTGCTTGATTTGAGCTACGAGAGAATCTATAGCAGATAATGATGATTCAATGCGGGTAGAAAAGTTTAAATCAAATAAGATTTTCGATGCGAATCCTTGTCCGGTACGAATTGAATCTGCAATTTTGCCCGCAGTGCCAAGCATGGAATTTGCTCTTTCTGCGGCTGTATCGGCTTTGCGAATTATTGTCTTCAAATCAATCAGAGTAGTTTCGAAATCCGATAGGAGAGAGGTGATTTTAGGTGAATTATTTTCTATTGAAGTCCGAAGTTCGGTCGATAATTGTTTAATATTAGCAGCAGTCGTATTAATAGCTGAGCGGTTTTCCGAAAGCATGGAATTCAAACTCGAAAATGCCTTCTCTGCTTCACTGATTATTTTCTTTATGCTTTCAGCCGCATCTCCTCCTCTCAGGACTTGTGTTGTGGCAGCGGTTATGGTATCGAGCCTGCGGATAAGATTCTTCCCGTCGACGGCAACATCTCCGAAAATTACGATAAGCTCTGCCAAATCAGCCGGACATGTACCGGGTATTTCGTTTTGTGGATTAAATTTCCCATCAATCGTACCGGGAGAAATCTCGATTTTCTTGCCACCGGTTATTTCGAGAATGGTCAATCTGGCGGAAACATCCTTTCTCAAATCGGAAATATCATCTAAAGCAGCCAGGACAAGTACGCCGCCCTGGTCATTCTTCACGGAAATCACCGAGCCACGTTTGACACCATTAACAACAATAGGAGATGAAGGCTGCAATCCGGTCGTTTTCGGGAAGCGGAATTTTACTTCCTTAAGAGCTACCGATAAAGAATATCCGCGCCCCCAGGTAATGCCAAGAATGAAAATAATAAGGGATGCAATTGCAACAAAACCAACTTTAATTTCAAGGGAACGTTGAGTAGTCATACTTATTTAGAAGGAAATTCGTCAAGAAAATTATCATGGAAATCAGCAGGCTCGAAATCTAATGAATGAGAGGAGAGCAGTTCATCATAATCGTCTTTTTCTGAATCTGGATGCCCGTCTTCCCTTTGGCGGCGATGGTCTAAAAGCAGCATATTTTCTGCTAATACTTCAACAACATGCCGGTGGTTCCCTGTTTTGTCATCGAAGTTCCGGGTTTGAATTTTTCCCTCGATATATACCCTGGAACCTTTTTTGATTAATTTATGAATAACTTCAGCCAAGCCACGCCAGGCAACAATGGTATGCCAATCGGTATGCTCCTGAACGTTATTATCCCTGTCTTTCCATGTTTCCGAAGTAGCCAGGCGGAATGAAGTAACAGGAATTCCGCTGGGGGTGTATTTAAGTTCAGGGTCTTTTCCCACATTTCCGATAAGCATTACCTTGTTCAATGTCCTCGACATGTTTTCTCTCCCAAAGTTTCGTATTAACCATGCATTTTAAAATAAGCAAAATAAATCAAACAATTACGAAAAAAAAAATTTTCTTTCAAAACGAATCTTGAAAGAAAATATTGCAGATAAAAAATATTTATAGTGTGTTTTGTTATTTAGTCACGGGTATTTCATTCGAAATTTTCTTAGAAACTTCCCTTAATACACCAGGGTTATTATAGAATCCGGAGTTCATGCGGGACATCACAGGCCTTAAACGTTTTGCATCAGCGGAAAGTTCCAGTTTATCGCCTCTCGCAGAAGGCTTATTGATTTGAATCACATCTTTTTTATCGACGTATAATTTATCAACACGTGGTCGTACTGATTTAGAGTACTCTGCTTGTCCGGTTTTAAGGTCGCTAATCTTCATATTTTGTTCTCCTGCGCATATATTAAAACTGATTTTTTCTTTAAAAATTGTCTTAGTTCTTCACTCAGACTTTTCATATTAAACTCTAACTTTGTCAAGTTGCTTTCTTCTTTTTTCAAAATAGCTCCCACACTGTCTTCCCAGAAGTTTTTATTATCTTCCATGAACACTTCGTATTCAGGACTATTTTGAAATTTTTGCAATTTTTCAAAAAACAACTGCTTCTTAGCATATAAATTAAATATTTTTTCCAAATCTGCAAAATCTAATTTTTCTGTTTCATTCAAAATAGATTGCACTCCATTGGATATAGAATCCAACTCACTGAGAGCCTGTTTTATTTCTTCGATGCTATACTGCTGCATCTGTTAATTGACCGTTCTGCAAAGTATTGCTAACTATTCTTGCAATTTTCACTGCAATTTCTGGCGGAAATTGTTTGACAACTTCCTTTGTCTTATTGTCTACCACCTTCATAATCATCTTACTGGTCTCGCGGTCACGAGAAAATTCAATAGTCAGGTTTTCATCTCCCAGAAACGATTTTATCGAATCAGCCAAATCCTTGAAAGTTACCGATTTTTGAGATTTATCGGTAAAGGTTTTATTGCCGATGATAGCCATTGACTCTGCTCTTGCAGGATTTTTGGCAGATAACTTAACATTGTTGGATATTAAGTTTTTATCGACCGGCTGAACCGGAATTTCTTCCTTATTTTTCTTAATTTCCGTTTGAACTGTATCTAACCCGGCTATAGCAGTAATAGGTAGACTTTGTATGCCGCTTACCATCTCTGCCTCCTCCGGAATGTTAATAATAATAATTAAAAAAAATAAATTAACCTGTTGTTGTTGTGCTCATACCTGCCAGCATTTGGTACTGACCTTGTGCTAGAAGGTATGATTTAAGAGTACTTTCATACTCTTTTCTCATAATATCAGCCTGTTTATTTATTCTGTTCTTCAGTTCTGTCGTACGTTTGCTATTAGTGTCAATCTGCGAATTCAGTGATTTCTGCCTCGTTTTTATTATGCCGGTATCACCGGTCAGATTGGTTATAGCATTCGATATTTTTGATGCTAATCCATCAGAAGAAGTAAATAAATCGGCAACTTTTTGAGGGTCGTCCTGCAGAAATTTCGTTAATTTCGTTTCATCATTTAACGAAAGAGTGCCATCGTTGCCAATTTTAATACCAATATCCGATAGAAAATTCGGATTTCCTGAACTTGCGCTCGTAATTGATTGTGAAGAAACACTTCGAACTTTACTATAAATGGATGTAACTGTTCCATCGGTTCGCAAACTTGAAGTATTATTCTTCAGGAATGTCAATAATGAATTATAGCCTTCGAGTATAGGTTTAATCACATCTTTCACAGCCGATACATCCACTGCAGTACTAACTGTAATAGCCTGGTCGGCGCTGTCCTGTGGTTTTAAGAGTGTCATGTTAACACCGGTCAAAGCATCGCTTATTGAATTGGTATCTCTTGTAACAGTGACACCATTCATCTCGATTTCGGAATTCAGGTTAGCAGAGTTTTGAACCTTGAAACCTGCATTCGTTCCGCTTGCCACGGTTCTATCAGTATTGAGCTGGGTTGTCAGACCAATTTTATTCAATACTCCCGGCGTTGTTTCGGAGAAAGAAATAGCATTGGTTTCTCCGGTGGTTTTAGCCGTCAATGTTAATCTTCCGGTTGTGGAAGTATCCTTAACAAAGGAAGCATTAACGCCAATATCGGTTGTTTTATTAATTGCATCTGAAATTTTCTTCAATGCAGCCTCATTGGTTAACGTTTCAGTACCAAGTGATACGGTAACGTTAACGGGGTCTTTAGTTCCAATTTTAATAGCAAAAGTATAATCGCCGGTTAAATCGAAATTACTTGCTAAGGTCTGTCTGGTCGAAACCAAATTATCATTGGATGCCAGGCGGTTGACCTTAATCTGGTTTACTCCGACCAAAGCATCGCTTGTGCCGGAGACGGTCAGGTTATCTGTTTTTGAAGAAGTAACCGAGCGTGTAACAAATTTCGCATCAGCGCCCGTGGCTTTTGTAAAAGTTCCATCGGTAAGCTGACCGAAAGTATCTATTTTACCTGTAACACTTGTTAATTGGCTGTAAAGGTTATTAAAAAAAGTTCGTTTGGTTATAAGCGATTGTCTTGCGGAATTCATATTATCGACCAAAGACTGCTGTGTTTGGAGATATGCAGCCACTAATTGGTCAGAAGCAGTATTTCCTCTTGAAAAGTAACTGCCTGCTAATGAATCCGAAATTGCTGTTAAATCTGCCATTTTATTTCTCCTTCATCCATGAAAAATTTATTTGGGGCTTCCTGCCCTTGTTCCAAAAAACTTTTTTTAATTTTCAAGGTTAAAAGCAATAGCCCAAGTATTCCTTAGTTCGGTAATGATGTGCAATGCTTCATCGAATTTCTTCTGGAAAATGCACCTTTGGCAATATTCGTAAAGTCTGTAGAGCCTGGTTGAGGTTTCTTCATACTCAAAATTCAGGGCTCCCATTAGTTCGATTAATACTCTGCTCATTTTCTGAACATCGTTTCTTTTGCAGCTCACAATGAATAAATCATACATTTTTAATATTATTTTTTCTTTACTCCAAGACATCACTTCCTGTTCTAAGTAAGAAGGAATTTTTTTGTCTCCTCCTGTTCCGTAAGCCTTTGATGCCGCTAATTGCTGGGCTGCTGTTGCCATTTTATCCTCTTATATTTTTTAAACTTTGAGAAAGCGGGAAATTATCCCCGCTTTCTCATTTTTGCCTCAAAAATCATGCCGCATCCATGCTATTATCTGAATAATTGCAGGAAGTTTGAAGGCGCTTGATTAGCTTGAGCCAAGGAAATCAAAGATGATTGTTGTAAGAACTGCGAACGAATCAAATCGAGCTGTTCAGTTGCAACGTCAGTATCTTCAATTCTTGATATGGCTGCTTTGTAGTTAGTAATTTGTGATTTAAGCAAATCCTGTTGCGAATTCAAGCGAACCTGAAGACCGCCAAGGTATGAGGAAACTTTACTTACGTTATCCATAGCCTGGGCAAGACTTGTAAAGGTTAGTTTTATATTCGTCGAATTGAAGATACCTAAATCAGTTGTACCAACAGTGTTAAGACTCTCCAGGCTTAAACCGATAACACCTGCGAAATTCAAGGTCGAGCCTGCTCCGCCGGTTGCATTAGCATCACTGGTTGCATTCAGGTTGAAACCATTTGCGCCTGGATTGGTGATGTTAAAGGATGATGTGTTTCCGGTTGTTAAATCGATACCGATTGTAAGCAATGTATTATTTGCATAATATCCGGTTACCCAATCACCTGAAAATCCACCCTGAAGAAGTTGTCTTCCACCGAATACGGTTGAATCAACAACGAATTGAATTTGTTGAGCAAGGCGATATGCGCCTTTTGCAAGAGCAACTTTTTCATCGGTACCAAGGGCGCCGGATGAAGCTGTTGATGATGAATCTTTAATTTGTGTGAGAAGGGTTTGAATATTATCGAGGGCATCCTGTCCTATCGATGTTACGTTCATTGCTTCTCCGGTAGCAGTCAGCGCTGAATTCAAAGCACCATTTCTTGCTAACAAAGCCTTGGATGTGATATATCCTGCAACGTCATCTGCTGCCGAGTTAATTCTTTTGCCTGTTGAAAGGCGCAATTGCTTGTTCGCAATTGTATTATTTGACATCAGCAATGCATTGTATGCATTTTCTGCCGCGATGTTGGTTCTGATTCTTGAACCACCTGATACTGCTGTTGGCATTTTAAACCTCCATGTATTGAAAAGTTGTTTTTGGGCATCCTGCCAACAAATTGTTTATTCCTACTAAATCCATTTTCGTCAGTTTCAATCAAAACTTTAGTAAGTATTTTCACCTATTTTTAAGTTCTGATGTTTTCAATCGTTTACGGCTTCCGTAAAGTCCACCGCATTAACAATTACTTTTGAATCCGGCAATGTTTCTACTATTACAAACTCACTTGCCGGAAGCTTTATTCTACCTTTAAATATTTCGGCACAATCGGCATAAACCTTAATGAATTTGCCGTCATTAATTAATTTTATTCTGACCGGTTTGCCTAACTCGGCTTTAATACTGTCACTTTTAGCTAAAATCTTCTCGTTTTCGCTTAGGGAGTATCCGTCAGTAGAAAATTCAAACGCTATAAACGGATGCTTGTCAAAATTATTGACAGCCGTATTAAAATAGAACTTCAGACCGGTGCCTTCAGATACTGTTATTGTGAAATCAGCCATTATTTGTGTCAATTGAAGACTGCGCAATGATACCCTTGCTTTATCCTGAAGTACCATACTATTGGAACCTTTTACCTGAACTTTATCCATACCGGTCATAATAAATCCCTGCAACTCATAAGAAGAATTTGAATTCATTCGGAATGTATCAGGTGAGCATGAGGTGAGTAATATTAATAATAAGAAAATAAATAAATTTACATTTAATATCGTAGTTAGAAAAGTAACTTTACTCATTCTGAAAAGTATTTTCTTAAAAGGATTAATATTCAAAAATTTGTCATTCCGGCAAAATAAACTATGCGATAATTGAAAAATGGGGAAGAATGTCATTCTGAACGAAGTGAAGAATCCGGAAGTGGCTTTGGGACTGGATTCTTCACTTCGCTCAGAATGACATTCTTGTAAATTCCAATGATTTTCAATTGATTCACTATTATAATATGTTATATTATTAACCATTATTTTTATTTTTTATTATACCTTAAATGTTCAGGGAAGAAAATTTGGTCCATTATCCCAATAGAAAATCCTATGTAACTACGTGAAAAGCTGATGGGAGTGCCATAAACTGAAGTAATATTATTTCCTAAAATTTCTTTTGTCTCACCGGATGCATATCCGACAAGGAAGCTAACATTAGCAATATCAGAAAATCTCAGGTTTATTCTTGCTCCGAAATTCACGAAATCGGAAGGATAATAGTTATATTCAAGAAATGGTTCCAATGTAAGTTCATCGAGAATTAAAGTCTGCCAAAAGCCTATTCTGATTGGTAATATCCCGAAACCGAATTCATTATAGCCGAGACCAAAAAGATTAATAAATGAAGTCCCGGCATAAAGTTTATAATCAAACAACGGAAGGGCAACCGAAGAATTTAATAAACGCACCCATAATCCGTTAAATATTGATTTTTTTGCCGAATCGCCTGAAGTCAGTGAACCCTTAGCGCCGGATGATAAATAGGCAAACTGGAGCAAGCCGACATTCCAGGCGGAATGCTCATGAAATTTCCATTCGGTTTTTGTTTCTTCGACACGATTTAGAAAATCCAAAAATGATATGCCTATACCGGCATAAGGAAATGATATTGATTGGGACTCTTGTTTTCTTGTACTATTAACAACCTGGGTTGCCCAATCAGGATTAGAGCCAATCGCAAATCCCAGATAGGCACGCAAGTTTAAACCTCCTATTGAGCCTATATCGAGTGAGCCGGAAAGATTAACATATTGAGATGGAAAAACACCGAGTCCTACAGAAGGTGTAATTGCAATATATGGTATTTTCTCTCTTAAGAAAAATCTTTTCCTGATATACATTGTTCCGAAAGAAATTAATGTTTTTTCCAATCTTGCTTCCGGCATTATAACCTCCAGACCGGTCGTTCCATAAGTCCAGTCCTTGGCATCACGGAACCAGCGAAGCCGCCACTCATACGTTAGAAATCTGTACATGCCGCCGCCGAACAATACGTTACTTTTACCGGAATCGAGTTGTAAATCCCGATTGAAATCCCAAAATAATCCGAACAATCCGGAGCTTAAGCCGTGACTTTCAGCTCCTGTGAACATCAGTCCAACGCTTTCGAATGCACAAAGCCTGATGAAATCCGGATATAGACGTTCCACAATACTGTCGTACTGCGTAATGTTCCTTTCCGATTTTATAGTTCTCGAAGAGGGAAAGACAACCCCGTTATCCCGGCTACCCGGAGCATTAACCTGTTGGTAAAGAGTGGTAGTATCCCTGATAGTATGGGTATATATATCGGTTTCTGTCCTGGTTATTCCACATCCGGCAAAAGATGAGAAAACCATTATAACAAGTAAAAGTTTTATTATTTTCATAGTATTACTTATTAATATAATTTATAAAATTACAAAAATAATTACTCAAAGAAAAATATTTATTAAATAAGTTTTAATAATGAACCCCCACAAAAAGCCTGAAGTGTCATTCCCACGAAAGTGGGAATCCAGTTTTAAGGTTGTATTTGGATTCCCGCTTTCGTGTGAAAGACACTTTTCAGTTGGTACTAAAAGTTGAAAATCCAAATTTTATTTTTTTATAAGAATTTTTTTTGTAAATTTTCATTCTATTTGAATTACTTTATCGAACATGGGGTGATAGAAATGGTTGAAGATGCCAAATTACTTGGAAAATTAAAAGAACTCGAATCCAAAATAAACGAGCAAACCGAAGAACTTAGCGATTTACTTCGGTACTTTGAGCTGGCTATCATCGATACAAGGGAAGATATGCGGATTATGAATTCTTATGGCGCTACGGAAGAAATATTCGCTCCGGCATCAAAAATGTTCGAGAGGGGCGCAAATTTGGTAAAGGTTGTTTATAAAACTACAAAAAATACTAAAGAGACCATTAGAGAAGAAAAGAAGGTCGATGAGGAGGGCAATGAAATCACTGTTACCGAAACTGAAGAACAGGAGCCACAAGAAGAGCAGGAAGATTTGGAAGATACGATTAATAAATTTGTCAGGACCGGAAGAGATGAAAAAATGATGGAAATAGTTGGAGAAAAGGATAACGGCGAAATTTTCAAAATGGTTTGGAATATTCAGAAAAGAAAGAGTATTTACAGGTCTTACTTCAAAATCATTCCGACAAATACTTTGGTTAAATCGGCTCAGGTGCAGCATGCAAAAGAAATTGAGATTATGAAGAATAATATAAAACTTGCCTTCTCCAATGTTAATGATGGGATAACAATCATCGACCCGAGGATGAATATTATTTACATGAACGATTCTGCCAAGAGGATTTATATTGCCCAGAAAAGTAATTTTATGAAAAATATCGATGTTGAAGGTAAGCATTTCAAAGAAATCTTCGTAACCGAAGACCCGGATGAAGTTAAAAAGATGATTGATTATAACATAATTGTCACAATAACCAAAGCGCCACAAAAGTACAATAAGAAATTTTATGACCATGATGTGGATATAGAAGTGATGCCTTTATTCGATGAAAAAGAAGAATGTAACGGCATACTTATGATTTCCAAACTTATTGGAGTACAAAACAGCATGGTAGGCGGCGGGGATTCTAAAATACCCGTAGATAATAAAAAACTGATAGCAACAATGAAGTCACTTATGGCGGAAAAGCAAACATTAACTGAGAAGTTAGTCGAATTGGAGAAAAATTATCTGGCTATAAGTAAAAATTCGAAAGAAAGTTCCGATTCAAGTAAAAAACTCTCTACCTACATTGAGAATTTGCCTGTACCTATATGCGTCCTGGAGCTTCCGAATCAAAAGCTTGAATACGTTAACGAAGCATTTCAGGAAAAATACCAGATAACAAAAGATATTATCCTCGGTCGTGTTGAGCAGGAATTATATCCGCCTGATGTTGCCGAGGTGTTAGAAGAAAAAAATAAGGAGGTAATCAATAATAAGAATATTGTTTCGTTTAAATTCAATGAGGAAATTGATTTCCGGCAGGTAGCGGTTTTTGGTGAAAATGATGAGCCTCTGCAAATTGTTCGAATGTATATGAGTTGAGTTTTGGCAGTATTTTTTATGATAATTTATGATAGTATTGTGTCAGGTATAATAGAACAGACAAGAATGTCTATTCTACCTTATTATTAATAAAGATAGTAGGTCAGACATTCTTGCCTGATATATCAAAATATCCCTGACATGAAATTAATTCACAAGGACACTTTCTTATATTGAAAAATAAATGAAAAAAAATGGAAGAATTGTACTAAAGTTTTAATGGAACCTGTCGATAATAAAAGAAAAAGCTAAGTACGGGGACTTAGCGCAATTGGAACAGCGGCTGATTAAGGAAAACCATAACCCGGAAGGACCCGGTAAATAGAGATACCTTTTTTAAAATAGGTTGAACCATGGCAAGTAGCATTGCCTTCGGGTCCGGCAAATTGGGAAATTTCTCATTTGCACCATATAACATATCTTTGCTGTATAATAGCACCAATCTTTCGATGAGAAAGATTGGTTTGTCTATTGGCAGCCAGTTTCAATTTTCTCCCTCAAAATTAGTAGACGCTTACACTAAAAATTTTGAAAGGAATTCTCAATCCAACCAAAAGTATGATTTTCAGAGTTTATTTAATGCAAATCAAACTGCTAATGTTACTTATTATTCATTAGAACAGGTTGCCCAAATTGTCGATAGCATCCAAAAATATCTCGAGTCGCTACCCCAGACGACTACAACACAGACAACAACCCCGGCAACTGAAAATACCGTTTTAGCGGAGCAAACTCAAAATTTAACCCAGGCTATTGACCAGATAAATCTAATCGTTAACAATACAACTGATGGTGACCAGAACCTCTTAAATGGTGAATATCAAACCGAATGGGTAGTCAATACAAATGAGACCAAAAACAGTCAAATTAGTTTGAATCTGGATTTGACGCAGGATAATCTTAACTCAATTTCAGGTTCAACTTCGTTTAGTTTATCTGTAGAATCCGGCACGGAGACACAGACAGTTCAAAACCAGGATACTCTTAATACCGGAAATTCAAGCAGCGCTGCCGTTACTCAAGGTAATAAAAATACTACCGGACAAGTTTCAAATAATTCGAATGCGAATTCGACAAACCCAGCAAATAATTTAAATTCTCAATCTATATTCAACACGAATTCCGGAACTCAGCAATTAACAATTTCCCAGCTTGCGAATCCTTTTCCAATGAATATTGGCAATGAGCAGTTATTACCGGATACGCCCTCACCATTCGGAGTTGTGCAACCTGCTGCATCTAATTTAATTTTTCAGGCAGACTCTGCTTCACCAAATTCACCACTTCAAATTGCTTTTCCAATTCAGGCAAAAACCGATGAGACTCCGAAATTATTTACCGATACACTTATTGGTAATATTAATAATAAAGCAAATTTGCTTAATTCAGTCGACAGCAACAACAATAAATCGAACGATAAAAATCCGGTTAATTCAAATAATACTTGGAACACTTCTGCTAATCCTGCTCAAATTACGGATGATTTGGCATCCGGAGGAACGAGTAAGAATGCATTTACACCTAATCTGAACGATAATTCTTCCGAAAAGGCTTCCCTAACTGTTCAATCAAACAATGCCGATAATAACGGTAATGATGATAACAGCGCTCAATCATCCGCAGCAACCGGAAAAGGATTTGCCGGAATTGAAGGATTAAACCTTGCCGATTTTGCAAAAATTACAAAAGACGACCATGGAATGTTGCATGCTGATAAGATCCAGGCTACAATTGAAAAAGTGAAAAAAGCCCTTGAGAATATTCGAAGCGTTCAATCTTATGTAGGTGACTTTCAAACGCAGGTCTCATCAGTTCGTGACACGATTGTTGCCAATAAAGTGAATTTCCATAAAAAGAATGTGTTCGATGTTTTTTCCGAGCATACAAAAATCCGTGCCGAATTTGAGAGCAGACTTAAAGCATCGCAGCAGATTCAAATTAATTCCAATGTTCAGAATGACGATTCAAAGGATACTAAAAGTATAAAAGATAAAACAGAAGAACAATTTTCGTTCAAAAATAATAAAGAAGCCGGTTCGGAGAAAAAACCGGCAGTTGATAGTTCAAATAAGGAAGTGACCGATATGCAGACGGATTCTGTAAAAAACGGCTCGAGTTTTGGTGGAAGCGTAACCTTCGGCAGTAATTCTATTAGCAAGACACTGCAGGATGTTAAGCTTTCGAGCAATTCGGAACAGTTGTTTGTGACCCAGGCAAATGTCAGCAATTCATCGTTCTTGAAATTAGCAGTACTCTAAAAATTAGAAATAGCTCATTTCAAAATTTACAATAAGTTGATATTTTCAATCATTGAAAAGTGATAATACCCTCTTTTAACATTCCCAAAAATAATATTTGGAAAACTGAATTTAATATTGTAAATTAAAATGGAATAATTAGTTGAATATTGATAAAGGCAAATATAGAAGAATTTTAACTGTAACATATACGTTCCATAATTGG
>JAERMQ010000050.1 GCA_016844745.1 Ignavibacteria bacterium
CTTTGAAAAAGGGGGAATAATTATTCCCCCTTTTTCAAAGGGGGTTAGGGGGTTTCTCTTGAATCATTCATTACTCCCCGAACAAAGTAAACACCCGCGAAATATTGAATCCCAAATGAATATCTCCTTTATTCATCAATCCGGTTGTTTCTGTAATATAATGCTTATCAATCATACCACGCGAATTCGAAAGCATAAGCTGGAATACATGCCCGCCTGTTTCAATATCCAATCCGACTGATATTGGATTTGTAAAACCAGATGTGGAATTATCTCCCGTTGTGCGTTTGTCAGGGCGATAAACGTAGAAATATTCGGCATTGATTGAAATTCTATTCGATAGTTTATAACGCCCACCTATTCCAAAAGCATATTCATCATTCTCATCAAATTCGGTGGCTACCATGTTTCTATGAAAGAAAGAAGGCGATATCTGTAAAGATAATTCCTCAGTAATTTTTCTTGCTAACAATATCTGATGAACAAATGTCAAACGCGATGTGAAATAATTATTCCTTTCGGGATATTGCCATGGCATTGTATTAATGTCAATTGCTCCAACATACGAAATCGTAACGGGCATCCAGCTTGCTCCAGATGACTGCCTCAATAAGCTTAATTTCGTGAAACCTTCCACAATTTTATCCCTTGATGTTCGTTGAACCCCGATTTCGAGCCAATCGGTAATTCCGTATTCAAGACAAAGCGATATATTGGATTCGTCAAGACCAAAAAAATTATCGACACCGGTATTCATCCTTCCGAAACGGTGCGAAATACGAAACTCGAGCTGCCCTTCCTTCATTCTTTCAACCGAATGACCGGTAACAATCCGGGTAGCCTTGAACGTAGCAGTAGTAACATCCGTATGCGGCGGTGCAACACTATCCAACATTCCTAATAAATCATCCTGGGCAGTGAGTCCGAAAGGGACAAGTAACATAACAAACAATAGAATTTTTTTCATATTTTTTCTCTAAATATTTCAATGATAACTAACAAAAACTAAATTATTGCTTCAATCCATTGGCTTGCCATATTTCAAAAGCTTTAACACGGCATGCATTCAATTTAGAACTGTTTTTCGGCATAGAAGAATAATCCGGATTGTGTTGGACGGCGCCAACGACTTTGTCTATAATGCCGACAACGTCATTATAAGTACTAAGTGGTATATTTTTACCATCCGCCTTATATGTTGCACCATGGCAGGACAGGCAATACGATGAAATAATCGGTGCTATTGTTTTACTATATGATACATCTGTAGTATCACATTTTTTTGTTGATTCGGAATAAAGATATTCTTCATTGTCGTAATAGCATGAACTAAGGCTAAGTGCAGAAATAGCAAAAATAAATAACAAAAATAATTTCATTTCTTTCATCTGGAAATTTTCCTTTATTAATAAAATACAATTTTGAATAAATCACTCGCAGGCAGTTGAATCGGCGCCTTGCAGAATCCAGTTTTTAATAATGTTCCTCTGTTCCAATGAAAGAGGCGTTCGTCCATCAGGCGGCATGGCATCATCGGAAGTAGCTGTAATGGCTTTGTAAATTTTACTATTGAGCGGGTCCTTCGGGGTAATCCATCTCATTATTGACTGGTAATCCCTCAGGGATTCCTGGCTTTCCTTTTCATCTTCATCTTCTTCTTCTACTTTGATAATATTCTTTTTACCGTCGTGACATCCAGCCATTCCACAGTTTGTCTGGAAAATCGGCAGCACTTCCGTTTCGAAGCATATCTTTTCATTGATAGGTTCCGGAGAGTGCTTACAGGAAATAAGAATCAACAATGATAGGATGATTACTGACATACTGAAAATTTTTAATAGTCTCATATTTTTCTCATATTAATTTATTACTTATAGTTTACATCAACTTTGATTGTATTCAGGTTTTAGGCTGTAGGTTGATAGACTTTTAGCCTTTCTCCTGCTTACTTATAATATCAAAACCATGCTTTCAAGGTTCATTAATTTAACCTGAATTTTGAACATTTAAAAAATTTATACCATAAATAATGGTATAAATACCTAAGATAATAACGAAAGTTCAAATAGAATATTTTATATAAACTAAGTAAGACTAATAAAATAACAAGGATTTATTCAAATTTATTGAATGGAAATTGAAAGGAATTAAATTCTAAAATTATATAATCAACGTGAATCCTTGCTAAATTCAATTAAGTATTTGATTCCCAAATAAAATCTTATAGCATTTAAATCGTTGTAACCTTTTTTCGTTTGATAAGTGAAAATAATTATGAATTATAACTTTAAAATGGTTAATGGTTAATGGTTAATGGTAAATGAAAAATCCTTTAATCCTTTTATTCCATTAACCACTGACCATTAACCATTAACCATTAACCATTAACCATTAACCATTAACCATTAACCATTAACCATTAACCATTAACCATTCCGCCACTACCCCGCAACAAAAAAATCCTGCTCGGCAGCTTTCGCAGTCTGGCAATATTTTTTCTGTTATTTTCACTTTTCGAGCCGATACTTACAATTATCAGCGGTTCCCGCCAACCTGCCAGATTAACCGTACTGCTTGATAATTCCCTATCAGCCGCCACCGACGATGCCGCCGGAAGCAGGAAAGAAGCGCTTCGAAGTGCGATTAATAATTCCGGCTTTTTATCTTTGGAGAAAGATAACTTAAATACTATTTTATTCGCCAATGAAACCCAGGAAGTAAAAGATTTTTTAATTGATTCAATGAAAAATACCGGTCAATTGACTGATATTTCCAAAGCGATTCGCAGGGCAAATCTCAATGCTGTTGAGGATAACGTATGCGCAGCATTGCTGATAACCGACGGAGCTTTCAACACCGGAAATAATCCATTATACGACGCTGCGGAATTCGGCAAACCTATTTATGTTATTGGTGTCGGTGATTCGTCAGAGCCTCGGGATATAAGCATTCAATCTATAATCGTAAATGATATAGTATATATGGACAATCCCGCTCCAATAAATATAAATGTGAAAATTAACGGATATTCTTCCGGCGAAGTGAAAGTTACCCTAAGTGATAATGGCAATCACATAGCCGAGCAGGTAATTAAAATTAATACGGATAAACAGTCTTACTCTACTATTTTCGAATATAAACCAACTGCCGAAGGTATGCATAAAATCACTGCTTCATGCTCACCTTTGGCTAAGGAATTGACGCTGAAGAACAATACTTTATCCGAATTCATAAAGGTGCTGAAAAGCAAACGCCACATAGCAATTTTTGCCGGCGCACCAAGTCCGGATTTGTCTTTTATTCGAATTGCTCTTTCGCAAGAACGCGGTATCGAAGTAATGACATATATTCAAAAAAAGGAATCGGATTATTACGAGCATCAGCCCAATCAAGCTGATATCCGGGAGGCTGAAATTATAGTATTACTCGGTTTTCCTGTTAATTCCACTCCATCGAATATTATGCAAATGTTAAGCATAGCGCTGGAATCCGGGAAGCCCGTCTTATTCATTGCATCCCAGGCAACTGATTATGTGAAATTGCGTATGCTCGAAGGTAATCTGCCGTTCAATTATATATCATCCGGCAATCAGGAATATTTTGCTCTTGCAGATATCAAGCCGCAATCGATGGCAAATCCCCTACTTCGAATATCGGGTGTCGATGAAGATATTAAACTCTGGAATTCGCTGCCTCCTCTCTTTCGAACTGAGACCTTCGTTCGAATTAAACCGGAAAGTGAAATTGTAATGGGTATTAAGGTTAATAATGTTCCAATGAAGGAACCACTCGTTTTGATGCGGGAATTCCAGGAGAAGAAATCAGTAGCTGTTCTGGGTTACGGGCTTTATCGATGGAAGTTGCTGGGATATGCTAACGATATCGCTAAAGGAAAAACCGATGCCCAGGATTTATATTCGATTTTCATTCGCAATTCAATTAAGTGGCTCTCAGTTACGGATAGGAATAAACTCGTTACGATTAAAACAAATAAAAAGCTATATATAAACAATGAGAAGGTCGAGTTCATAGGGCAGGTCTATGATGGTGCATTAACTCCAATTGACAATGCAAGAATCACAATAAAAATTTCCGGAGGAAAGACTCAAAGAGAGGTTTCGCTGACAAACCTTGGGAACGGACGTTATGGCGCTAATGTCGATGGGCTGCCACAAGGAGATTTTATTTTTTCCGGTGAGGCTTTTTTAGCTGATAAACTTTTAGGCGCGGATACAAACAGGTTTTCCATTGGCGATTTGAATATTGAATATCAAAACCTGAAGATGAATGTTGCGTTGCTGCGAAGCTTAGCAGAGCGTTCAGGAGGTAAATTCTATACACCTTCTGAAGCAGGGAAATTCTTAAATGATTTGAGAAAAAATAATTCGTTTATACAACGTGAGGTAACACTCCGCAATGAATATGCACTATGGAATCTGCCATGGATACTGGCTCTATCGATATTCTTCTTTGCATTCGAGTGGGCGCTGCGCAAGAAATATGGGTTGTTGTAAGTATAGCCAAGTTGTTTTCAAACAGACAAGGATAGGGATTTTAGGTAACTTTCTATCAGAAAATATTGACGAACAAGGATTAACGATTTAAGATTTTAGAAGAAAGTAAACGGAAAAAGGAATATTAATAAAAATCAACACAATTTAGAAGAATTAAAATAAACCGTGTAAATAATCAATAATCATAATTCGTTAATCCTTGTTCTTAATCCATTTTTATAATAAAGTTGCTCTTATCTAATAATATTTCGCTTTAAAATATGGAAAATAACACACTCCTTATTCCCCTACCGTGAGGGATTTAAGGAGGGTGTTATTCTTTGTTATTCTACTCCGATAAAAATTAGATTCTTACGCTTTTGATTTTTTAAAGGAATATACACTTCTCTGAACCAGCTCATCGTTCTCGTTCAAAAGTGAAAATTCAATATTTAATTCAACTTCTATTTTAAGATTGAAATCAATATCCAAATCAGCCATCAGAAGTGAAAATTTACTTTTGCTTTTATCGCCTGGGAATACAGAAGTTAAATTGATACGTTTGTTCTTTATTATCTTATCTTTATTTTTTATAGAGCATATCAAAATTTTAGCAGCAGATTCCACGTTTTCATCCCTGCCCAGGTCGAAATTAACTTCGAAAGGCAGAAAAGAATATGCAGGCTTTGCACCGGATATTTGAGCCAGATTTCGGGTTTCTTTCTTTTTACTGGCGTCCTGCAAAACCGAAGAAATTTTATTAAAAAGAATATCCGAAGTAAATGGTTTGGTTACATATCCGTTAATGTTTGCTTTCATGGCTTCCATAATATCTTCGCGGCTTCCTCTGCTCGATACCATTAGAATAGGTACGTCTTCATAGTTTTGCATTTTCCTTAATCGACGAACTAATTCTATACCATTTATACCTGGCATCATCCAATTAGTAATAATAAAATTAAATTGCTTTACATCAACAAGCGTCAAAGCTTCTTCACCGTCACCAGCTTCAGTTATTTCTTCAAAACCCAGATTTTCAAGAACATTTATTATTGAATGCCTGTCATGTCTCGAATCATCAATAACAAGTATTTTCATTTATACCTCAATTTTGAAAATTGGAACAATCCATTTTAATTAAATGCATATAAAAACTATCAAAAAATAAGCCATTCCTCAAAAGAATATAACTTATCAACAATATAATATTCAAAATTAATAAATAGATATATAAATACAAATTATATTATTTTAATCATAAAAATTTTACCCGTTAATCGAAAACAATAGAAACTCCCTTACTTAAGTGTCAGCCTTTTGGTTAATTCGGATAGCAAAACAAACCCGTCCCAAACCGGATTGAATAATAAAGCCTGTCCAATTGGGACAATCCGGACGATACCTTTTGCACAAGCCCTGTGAATGAAGTTCTCCAACTCATCTTGCGAAAAACCGGAATATGTCAGGGTTTGGTCGTTATCTGCAATGAATTGCTCTAATTCGGATAACGATTCAATAAAACATTCGTAAAAGAAGCCGCCGCCGCAGGTATTGCGTTTGGCAGGTATTTCGCTTTTAGTGATGCGCATTACCGAAGGTTTTTTGAAATTTTGATTGCTTAATAATTCGATTTTTTCGGACTCGAGCATATTTTCGAATGAGAAAACCAATTTATCCATTGCTAATCCTGCCGAATCGGCTCTTTTTTTGGTATATAAAATATCAGTTAAATTATTCCAGAAAGTCTGGCTGGCTTTCCTGCATTGCTCAGGTGTTCCGGAGAAATATAATATTATGGGAGAGGAACATGCTTTTTGGTCGAACCAATACGAATCATTGTAGAAATTCTCTGCAAGTTGCTTTAGCGTTTGTTCGTCCGAATTGTTGTAGGTCCTGGCATTAATTACCGAATAGGAAAATTTATCGGCAAAGGCAATATCGCGGCAAGCAGGCTTGGCGTCAATTCTTCGAATACTTCGAATAGTTTCGTCGCCGCCCCAGATTAGCCGTAAATCTGCATTTCCCGATATTTGACGGTTAATTTCATCTTCCCGGGGGTATGTGATAATGATATTTCTGGATGCAATATCGGCAAATTCATTGTCAGAAACTGTCGTTCTAATTATTTCGAGCAGTAACGAAATCTGTTCGCTTAAATACTGAGTTACCCTTACAATATTTTTATTCCCGGCAATTAACGATAGCGCCCAGGAATAAAGAAAAATGCTGTCCACATTCGACGGCGCTATATGGAAGGCAATTCCGCAAGGCAATAAGAATTCACCTGCCGAAACTGTCGAAGTAAACGATGAAACCATTTGAGTTATATTTGCTCGTCTTAACCAATAAGCAAGGGCAACCAATTCCGGAAAATCATTAATATTTCGATAGGCTAAAATATTCCTCGATATTGAATTCAAAAAATCAATCGACAGCCTCGAGAAAGGCACCATTGGATTCAGATTTATAAATTCAGGGGTAATAATTTCATTAATTGTTTGGGCTTCTTGCAGGTTTGGAAGAAAAACTTTAATGCTCATATTATAATAATCTCTGACTGCTTAATCCATAAATAAAAACGGTTTCCAATTGTTATCGAGCCTGCCGGAATACTGCTTAATAAAAAGTAAATGATGAGGTTTTATAGGATTAGTCCGAAGCTTCATCGATGCTTCTTCAGGCGTTCTGCTGCCTTTTTTATTGTTGCAATGAATGCATGCAGCTACTAAATTCTCCCAAGTATCCGCACCACCCCGCGAACGAGGAATAACATGGTCGATAGTCAATTCCTGGGATTTTTCCCCGCAATATGCACAACGATAATTATCCCGGCGGATAATATTTTTGCGTGAAAGTTCGACGCGTTTGAAAGGCATCCGGATGAAAGTCGAAAGGCGTATAACACTCGGAAGAGGAAATGAGGTCGATACCGACCTAATTACTAATCCGTCCTTGCGAGCAACCATTTCTGCTTTCGTCAGATATAGCATTATCAGAGCTTTTTTTGCACTACATATAGTTACCGGTTCATAGCTTTGATTAAGCACCAAAACTTTTCCGCCAAGCGTAGGGTTAATTATCCTTGTCTGAGTCTCATTTTCCGCAAGCTCTTCACCGAATAATTTCCTTAAACCGAAGATCAGCCTCCGTCAATTTTATTTTAATAAACAGACCATTTTATAAGACAATCCAAATGCAAAATTATTGTTTTATTATGAAAATTGCAATTCAGGCTATAACTAACAGAAATTGTAACGTTAAACTTTGATATTTTTGTAAATTGAAATTTTCGTTTTTAACAAAAGAATTGATGAGAATATATTATTTCTTAATAATAACCTGCTTAATTAGCATTGTTTATACACAATCGATTCAATGTGAGGATACATTACCTGAATACTCTCTTGGTATTTATGGCGGAGTAAATCTTAATCTTCATTCTGCCGGATTCAGCAAACTTCCTGATGTTCCGAACTGCTGCCCGGAATTTAAAAGCGGATTCGGATTAGGCTATTCATTAGGATTGCAGTACGAGAAGCCCTTTTCAAGGGATTTATCGCTTAATATCAGGCTTGGTATTACCGCACTCGGTGCTGAACTTACAAAAAATGAGGATATTGGAAATACTCCGGTTCTTATAAATAAATCCGGAACCCTCATTCAGGAAATAACTCCAGTTATGGTAGCGCATACAATTAATTCTTATTTATATGCGGCAACTCTCAAAGCAGCATTGGATTATTATTTATTCCCTCGATTCAAGGCTCGAGCCGGTTTAAATATCGCCGTTCAGGCTTCTTCGAAATTTTCCCAACAAGAGGAAATTCTTTCGCCTGACAATGTAACATTCCTCGACGGAAGAATTATTAGGAATGAATTGAATGAGTGGGATGTGCCTGAGCAAAATTTGTTATTGTTCTATGGTTTATTGGGTGTCTCATACGATTTACCTGTTGGGACAAAATCTGTATTATCTCCAGAATTCGATTTCAATTATTGTTTTTCCAATATCTCATCCGTAAATTGGAAACCACATTATCTTTACTTTGGTCTTGCATTTAAATACCAGGTTTATCCGAAAAAACCTCCCGTGATAATTAACGATACAATTTATAAAAGAGACACTTCGACAGTATTTGTCTTAGGTCATAAACAGGAGAGTATTCGTCTGGCATCGACAAATACGGAATTCTCAAAAGTTGAATCCAATAATACAATTTATTATAAAACAATATTTATTGAAAATTATTTACGCGAAATTCCAAAAATACCAATACTTACAGTAAAAATAGATGCTGTCGGGATTACCAAAGACGGCTCTGTGATGGAAGACCCAAAAATTGTTATTGAGGAAACCGAGGTAGAAGAAAAATTCTCATTACTCCCCCAAATTTTCTTTAAAGAAGGTAACTCCGAATTGGATTCGACAGACCAGAACCTGCTTAAAGTGGAATCAACCAAACTCTTCGACGAGCAAAAACTCACCAGGAATACTCTTTCTATTTACAAAGATATGTTGAATATTATCGCCGCCCGGCTTATGGATAATCCTTCTGCTAAAATTGTTCTGATTGGATGCACGAGTAATTCGGGCATCGAGATGGATAACATTACCCTTTCGAAAAAAAGAGCGGAATCAGTGAAAAAATATCTGGAATCTATATGGAAAATCAATAGTCAAAGGATTTCCCTTCGTTTTCAGAATTTACCGGAACGACCGAGTAATAACCAAATTGAAGAGGGCAAACAGGAAAACCGCCGAGTTGAAATCGTGTCCAATGACCCCAAAATAACTGCACCTTTATCATTAGTTGAAATCGAACGAACTGCCAATCCACCTGTTATTCGTATAACTCCCGAAGTAGAATCGGAAGTTGCATTAAAAGGCTCTGAAATTATAGTTGAGCAGCAAAATACAATACTTCGGAAATATGAATATCCTTCACAACCAACGGATAGTATAAATTGGAATATCGAAGAAAAACCAATGCCTCAATTGGAGACTCCCGTTCTTATAAAATTGAAAGCCACTGATGAAACCGAACAAATTGCAACGGCAGAAAAGGAATTAACCATCAGCCAGCTTACAATCAGGAAAAAGCGATACGAAATGATGGAAGATAAGCGTATTGAACGCTTTTCGTTGATTTTATTCGATTTCGATAAAGCAGAAATTACTCCTACTCAAATGCACACTTTGCAGGAAATAAGAAGCAGTATTAAACCAAATTCCACCGTTTCAATTTCCGGATATACCGACAGAATCGGTGAAGGAGAATACAATCTTGAACTTGCCCGCCGGCGCTGCTTTGAAACACAGAAGGCTCTCAAAGTTGACGCAACGAAACTTACACTTAATCCTATCGGGAGTCAGGCGCTGCTCTACGATAATTCAACCCCTCAAGGCAGGAGCTACTGCCGTACCGTCGTTATTGAAATAATAACACCTGTAACCAAATAATGGATGAAATCCGATGGAACATTTTTATTTTTCATAAAAAAACAAATAAATTTAAGTATTTTAGAATTGTCTTCAATGAAAATTTTCATTGTAATAAGGTTAAATTTTTTTAAATTGTGAAAGATAATTGGTTGTATCGGAAACCATGTGATTCTGCTGTTATAAATTATTATTTTAAAGATTGAAATAAAAATGACAGAATTTGTTGAGAAATATATAAATCCTTTTACTGACTTCGGATTCAAGAAACTATTCGGTGAAGAGTTAAACAAGGACTTACTCCTGGACTTCTTAAATGAATTACTTAAAGAAGAGCAAGGGCAGATAATGAACCTAACTTATCTGAAAACCGAACAACTTGGAGTTACCGATTTGGATAGAAGGGCAATCTTTGATTTATATTGCGAAAATGAGCATGGCGAAAAGTTCATAGTTGAATTGCAAAAGTCCAAACAGAATTTTTTTAAGGACAGGACAGTTTATTACTCAACATTTCCGATTCGTGAACAAGCCAAACGTGCAGATTGGAATTTCGAATTAAAGGCAGTTTATACAATAGCAATTCTTGATTTTGTATTTGATGAAGATAAAAAAGAACCGAATAAATTCAGATATGACGTAAAATTGAAAGATATTGAAACAAACAAGATATTCTATAATAAATTAACATTTATATACCTTGAAATGCCTAAATTCAATAAATCGGTTGATGAGCTTGAAACAAGGTTTGATAAATGGTTATATGTAATTAAAAATTTGAATTTATTCGATAGGATTCCTGAAAAACTCCGCGAGAAAATATTCGATAAATTATTTGAAACTGCTGAAATTGCAAAATTCACTTATGACCAGGTATTATCTTATGAGGATAGTTTAAAATATTACAGGGATTTAAAAAACTCGTTGGAAACTGCAAAAGAGGAAGGTGAGCTAAAAGGGAAGATAGAAGGGAAGATAGAAGGGAAGATAGAAGGGATATTGGAAGGTAAAATGGAAGTGGCAAGAAATTTATTAGCAAATGGTGTTTCTATTGATTTGATAATTAAATCTACCGGATTAACAGCAGATAAAATAAATAATTTATAAAGGAATAAAAATTCATGGCTTGGTTCCAACGTTCGAAAGAAAATATAATCGATAAAACACCAAGGGAGATGCCCGATGGTTTATGGACGAAATGTCCGGGTTGCTCCGAACTGAATTATAAGAGGCAATTGGAAGAGAATGTTTATCTCTGCTTTTCATGCGGCTATCATTTCAGAATCGGAAGCACTGAATACGTTAGCATTCTTCTTGATGAAGGTTCATTTGTGGAAACAAATTCAATAGTCCGTTCCGCAGACCCATTAGGCTTTACAGATAGTAAATCATACTCATCAAGACTCGAATCCGGGTACAAAACAATTACAACAGCCGACGCGTTATTAACAGGTATAGGCACAATGGATGCGCGTCCTGTTTCATTCGGATGCATGAACTTCAATTTCATCGGGGGAAGCATGGGCGCCGTAGTCGGGGAGAAATTCGTTCGTGCTGCCCGCACTGCAATTGAAAGAAAAATGCCCCTGATTATCGTTTCTGCCACAGGAGGCGCAAGAATGCAGGAAGCGGCATATTCACTCATGCAAATGGCAAAAACTTCTGCTGCCCTTGCAGAACTTTCGGAAGCCGGATTACCATATATTTCAGTATTGACCGACCCGACAACAGGAGGAGTCAGCGCTTCTTATGGTATGCTTGGCGATGTGAATATTGCCGAACCGGGTGCTTTGATTGGATTTGCAGGACCACGGGTGATTGAGCAAACAATAAGACGCAAACTACCTGCGGGCTTTCAACGTTCGGAGTTTGTTTTAGAGCATGGTTTTCTCGATAGAATTGTTCCCAGAACCGCTTTGAAAACCACTATCGTGAAGTTATTAGCGTGGTTTAAATAAGGTGGGTTCTAAAAATTCAATTTAGACTGTCATTCTGAGCGAAGCGAAGAATCTATCTTGTTGATTTTAAAGAAGACTGGATTCTTCGCTTCGCTCGAAAACCTTATTGCGGCAGTCTCCATGCGTCAGAATAAATTAACATAACGTATTTACCCGGTGCGACACTTTTAGTTAATATTGTAATTGAATTCGAACCTCCAACCATAATATAAATAATCTGACCGTTTGTTCCGGAAGGTAAATCAGTTTGAGTCATGATACTCGCTGTACCCGTATAATTGATTACGGTATATTGAGACAAACCCTGCAATTCGGTTATTGAAGCACAATTTGCATAATATGGGAATTTATTCGGTTGCTGCCATTTCATTTGGTTGGCAGAATTGTCCCATGTTAATTGATATGCATCAGTTGATGAAGATACGGCATTGCTCGTATTCATGTTAACAGGTTTCAGAAGGGCGGATTTCCAGCCTGCATTGAAGTACATCACTTCATTGGTATTAACCCCGGTTTCATTAATGGCTATCGGATTCGCAACAGTACCATTACCGATAATCATACCTGCGGTATTTGTATTATTGAGGATATTCCATTTCATTTTGCCTAAAGAATTATCCCATTGAAGGTAATAACCATCTGTCGTTAAAGTTGCAGAATTGGAAATGTCGAGGTTCCCAGGAATTAATTTACCGGATTTCCAGCCTGCATTATAATACATAACATCATTTGTATTAACTCCTGTTTCATTAATAACTATTGGATTAGTTGATGTACCGGTACCGGTAAGCATTCCGGCAGTATTAACTGTAGCATCAGCCCATTCGAGCCCATCGCCTGCTGCATTGATTCTCAAAATTTGTTTGGAAGTTCCGTTAACAACGCCAATATTTTCCAAATTAATTGTATTTCCTGCAAATAATCCATTACCTATTTTTCCGCTTTGCCAACTTCCGTTATAATATAATATTTGATTATTCCCTATTGATGCTAATGTTAAAGGAGAAGATATACCATTTCCTGTCAAAGGGGCATTAGTGCTAACGGTCGATTGAGACCATTTCAATTGATTGGATGCATTATCCCATACAAGAGAAAATCCGTCAGTTGAGGAAGAAACAGTGTTTGAAGTATTAATATTTGCCGGAGTTAGTAATCCTGATTTCCAGCCTGCATTATAATACATTAATTCATTTGAGTTTACACCCGTTTCATTGATTGCGATGGGACTCGTAGTAGAGCCATTACCAACGAGCATACCGGCAGTTGAAGTCAATGCATCTGCCCATTCCAATCCATTCCCTGCCGAATTGATTCGAAGAACCTGCCTGGCTGTACCACTTGGAGCGCCTATAGTTTCAAGGTTAAGTGAATTGTTAGTAATGAGTCCGTTTGCGACTTTTCCGCTTTGCCAGCTACCATTATAATATAATATTTGATTATTACCTATGGCTGCCAGGGTGATTGGTGATGTAGTGCCGTTACCATTAAGCGGTGAACTGGTATTAACCGGGACTTGAGACCATTTCATTTTATTTGCAGTATTATCCCAAATCAGGGAATACCCATCTGTTCCGGAAGATACTGTATTGGAAGTATTCAAATTAAATGGCGATAATAATCCCGCTTTCCATCCGGCATTATAATACATAACCTGATTAATCATAACACCGGTTTCATTAATAGCAATAGGATTTGTTACGGAACCATTACCAACGAGCATTCCGGCTGTTGAAGCAGATGCATCAGCCCATTCCAAGCCTGTAGCACCGTTATTAATGCGGAGGAACTGCCCACCGGTTCCGTTAACTGCCCCTATTGATTCCAGGTCAATAGTATTATCGGCAAATAATCCGTTATAAATTTTTCCGTTTGTCCAGCTTGAGCCGGAATAGGATAATATTTCATTAGTGCCGATAGGAGCTAGTGTTATAGTGCTTGTAAAGCCATTTCCAGTCAGTGGTGCGCCTGTTGCAACTGATGTAACAGATGCTTGTGACCATTTCATTTGCCCTGTTGAATTATCCCATGTTAGAGCATAGTTGTTAGTAGCGGAGCCTACGGTATTCGAAGTATTCAGGTTGCCAGCGTCAATGTAACCTGCTCCCCAAGAGCTATTATATTGCAGAACCTGTTTATTTAAAACATTCGGGATGTAAAGTGTAATAGGGTCTGTTGGAGTCCCGGTACCGGATAACGGTGGCGCTGTGCTGTACTGCTGAGGATTACCCCATTCAAAAGCGCCGTTTTTCCAAAACGGATATGAACCGTCGGTTGGAGCCGGAGCCCAGGTCATATTTTGCGGATATGAAGAATTATATTTATAATATAAAAATCTCCCGTTATCAGCCGCTGATGCAGGTTTTGCGTTGGGGTCCCAGAAATATACCTTTTGATTATATGCATTTAGTTTATTTACACCAATAGCATTATCCATTACCTTAATTTCCGTAACAGCATCGGTAGCAATTTTCTGCTCTGTAACTGCGCCGTTCAGGATTTGAGGTTGAGGATATGTACCGGATAAATCACCACCGGCAACACCTTTCGGAAATGCCTGTAAGGTGGGAACTACCATGTTTTGAGTAAGACTACCGGCTGGGATTCTTTTAAGCAGTGAATCACTACTTATACTTGGCAATGGATATACTCCGGTCAGGTCACCACCGGCAACACCCCAAGGCAAAGCTTTAACGCCAGTTGCAAGCTTGCTTTGAGTAACAATGTTATCGGGAATATTGCGCGTCATTTTCGATGTATCCGAGAATAATGAATTCATCGAATAGGGCGCTGAAGTCAGCTTTGTACGCTTGAAGGGTGGATTATTACCGATTACGATTTCCAAAAAATATGGACGGTCGAATTTTAAATCGAGAGGTATCAATTGTCCTAAATAAGTATTAAGATATCCGCTGATAATTTTGACTTCCTGAATTTCAATCCATACAGGAGTGTTATCGCTTAAAGATTCGGAGTTGTATAACTTAGCAGTCATAGTAACTCCATTGGGATAATCCAAAGCTATATCGTTGGCATTGGTAAGATAAGCCTGATAAGTGAAGTATCTTGGCATTTGGGCTTCAAGATTTGCAGCCGAGCCTAATAATGTTGACAAAATCAAGCATATAAGCGTTAATCTTGCATACATTTTATTCATTTTTCTATTCCTTAAATATTTATAATTTATTTATTGTCTTATTTAATTTTAGTAATAATTGCTTTTTGAATAATCTCACCTGATTCGCGTGATTGTCCTGTTGGAAGAAACCTCATCCAACAGATATAAGTTCCATTAGCCAATCCATCCGGACATCTCCATGTTAAATTTTTCTCACCGGGTTGTTGAAATTCGGATAAAATTACGGCAATTTTATCCCCTGAAATTGTATAAACCCTGATTTCTACAAATCCTGATGAGGATATTGAATATGTGATATTAGCTTCCGAAGCAAAAGGATTTGGGAAGAAATTTAATTGTCCGGTTGTTACATGGTTATTTTCCTCAACATTGGTGATAATTGGCCAAGGATTCCAAAAACCCTGATATAATTTCAATGCAGTGGAACCGTTCTGTAAGCCGACTTTTTCGATAGCTGTCTGGGAAATTGAAGATGATATTTTCAATGTATCACCGTTTGTATCCTGGAATGTTCCGCCATCGGAAAGTGTATATTTAACAAGTTTTAATCCCTGCCCGTTCGAGGGATAAGACCATGTAAATATTCCAATTAAAATAGTTAAAAAGAATATTTTCTTCATAAAATTACCTCATTTTTTTCATTTCTAATCTTAATTATGCAAGAAATATGCCATATATAATCAAACTATAAAAATTTTGTTCTAAAATATTTTCTAATTATGTAAAGGTTGTAGCATAAAATGATAATTTATTCATAATCTAATGAAATTCCGTTTTCCTTTGCTATTTTGCTGCTTCTCCAAAACATTTACATAATAAATTTTATCCTTAAAAACAAATTAATATTTTTTCATTTTATTACCAAATTTTTTTTTCGAATATCTGTTTAAATTTGTAATATTTTAATATACACTTTAATATGAAGATAATTTCAATTTTAGGACATTGTGCAGAATTATACAGAATCCTAGTTAAATCGACAAATCCATCGGATGATACTGCATCGAAATTTTTCAGACAAAAAAAATATATTGGTAGCTCCGAAAGGCGTTTGATTTCTGAGGTAGTATTTACCACACTTAGAATTAAATTACTTAGCGAGTATTGCGCTGAAGCTGCTTTTAATATGAGCGACTCTTCATTATTTCTAAAAGACAAAGATAATAAGGCAAAATTATTCAGAGAATTTGCAGTAGTCGCGACTTCCTGCTTTATTTTTAATAATTTCTTAAACAACGATTCCTTGAAAATTCCAATATCTAATGAAGATATATCATCGTCTTTATCCGAAAAATTCAGCTTGAACGATGAACAGATAAGGCTTCTGTTGCAAAAATTGGATGCTTCGTTTAGGAATTTGAACGAAAATTCAATAGATATTATTTCAACTACGACTGAGCATAATTTAGATGATAGTAATTTTGATTTACTATCGAAAAGATATTCCACTCCGGACTGGATTATGGAAAGCTGGGCACGTAAATCGAACATTAAGCGTGCAGTAGCAGTGGCTGAATCTTTCTTCGAACCGGCTCATCTTACAATGCGTACGAATTCTTTGTTAATAAACAGAAAAAGCCTGATTGAAACACTATCTGCCGAGGGTATCAAATGCCGGGCAGGAAGTCTCTCTCCGGATTCAATAATTTTAGAGCAAAGAGTAAATCTGAATAATTTAGAATCCTACAAGCGGGGCTTATACGAAGTTCAGGACGAAGGCAGCCAAATGATTGCTTTAGCTGTATCACCCGGGAAAGATTGGAGTATATTGGATGCTTGTGCCGGAGCTGGTGGTAAATCGCTGCACCTTGCCACTTTGCAGAAAGATAAAGGAGAAATTATTGCAACGGATATAGAATACCAAAGGTTACGTCAAATCCGCTTCAGATGTCACCGAGCATGTATAAGGTCAATAAAAACTATGTTATTGAATAAAGAAGAAAAACATTCAAGATATAATATATCAAGTATTAGTCCGCCTGAACAATTAAGGACTAATTATTTCGATGCCGTCCTCGTCGATGCGCCATGCTCCGGAATAGGCACAAGCAGGCGAGCGCCGATGTCGAAATACAAACTGAATCCACGATTGTTAGAAAAATTATGTGCTAATCAATTGAAAATATTAAATCATTATTCGCATTTCGTTCGTAGCGGCGGGATTCTTGTTTATTCTACCTGCTCGCTTATGCCTCAGGAAAACGAAATCGTTGCCGAAAAATTCTTAGCCGATAATACGGATTTCGAGCCGGATTCATTGTCGCCGGCTTATTTACGCTATGGTATTCAAATTCCCGGATTGGATGATAATTCGTATCATTTTACCTTCTATCCGCATGAATTCGGCTGCGATGGCTTCTTTGTAGCAAGGTTTAAGAGGAAATGACTTTATAATTCTGAATTCTGAATTCTGAATTCTGAATTAGGGATTATAGATTATAGATTATAGATTATGAAATTAGGATTTTAAATTATAAAAATTGAATTGATATGAACGAAATTACCACGTAGTGGTTATATTATGGTAGGAAATAGCAAATAACCAATCTATTTACCACGTAGTGGTTATATTTTATTACAAACTCTTCTGCAAGATAAGAATTATTCAAATGTGTTTTCATCACTAAGCAAGGCAAATTTTTGAAATTTCCTTTTCAATTTTTCTTGCTTGTTTTAATATTACTTTTTTGTCATGATCTTCATTGATATCTTCTATCAATTTTTCAATCAAAAATTCAAGTTTTGTTTTTTCTCTTGCAAGTGTATAATAGGCTCTGAACTCAGGGTTTTTCGTTTTCTCATCAAAATACATCTCAGCATTGGTTTTCATTTTTTTCCCTTATACTACCAATAATTAATATTTACGAACATAATTATTTTTTATCTGCTTTCAAAATAATTTGACATTTTGAATTTTAATGCTTAAATTAAATATTGAAGAATAACCATCGGAAGGTTCTTTAATCAAATAAAAAATAAATATCTCGGGAGTCAGCTATGAAAAACTCTTATTCAATTTTTTTATTAGTAGTAATTTTTTCTTACTGTTCAAATACAAGCACAAATCCTTCAGATCAAGATGATATAATAAGGACACTTTATGGGCATCAATCCGGTATAAGTAGAATTGCTTTTACTCCAAATGGAAATATCCTTGTAAGTGGGAGTTATGATAATATTATTAAATTATGGAATACCAAAACTTTGGAATTACTTAAAAATATTGAATTGAATCAAAAACCAATTAATAGTCTGGCAATTAGTAGGGATGGTAGTAAAATCATAAGTTCTCATAATAATGGAGTACTTAAAATTTGGGATATAAATTCGGGGGAATTAATAGATACAATAATCACCCGTAATAAATATGGATGGGTTTCAAACCATTACTTAGAATTTAACCCTTTAGGAAATAAATTAGCTAGTGTAGGTGATGGTGATGATATAAATTTATTTGATGCAAATTCATGGACATTTATAAAAACTTTTCGTGGTCATACATTCTCAATATATTCAATAGCTTTCACAAATAATGGAGATAAAATTGCAAGTTGTAGTCAGGATGGTACAATTAAATTATGGGATGTAAATGCAGGGACTCTCATTAGATCTATGGATGGATATAGTAGAGATATATATTCAGTTAAAATTACTCCTGATGATAGTAATATTGTAAGTGGATGTAGAGATAGTACTATTAAACTATGGGATTTGAATACGGGAAATTTGATTAATACTTTAATTGGTCATCATGCAAGTGTTAATTCAGTTGCAATAAGTAAAGATGGAAAAAGCATTGTTAGTGGAAGTTCAGATAGAACTGTAAAATTATGGGATTTGAAAACTGGGAAATTAATAAAAACATATAATGGGCATACAGGTTCAATTGTTTCAGTTGACATAAGCCCCGATGGAAATTATATAGCAAGTGCAAGTCGTGATTCAACAATAAAAATATGGAAGGGACCTAATTATTCTTCATTGAAAGGAAATTGAAATATTGTTGTTATCTTCGATGCCGAGAATTTTTCAGCCGGTGTATATTTCTGCACGCTCCGAACAAATGAAATTGCAAGGACGGTGAAGTTTGCAGTTGTCAGATAAAAACCTTTTTAAGGAACTAAATTACAAAGCTATTATCATAAAAAATAATCTTAATCGTTATAATATTAATATTATAGCTAAGGTTGGTTTATTTGACTTGGCTTAACCGATTAAAATGAGAAAAATATGAATCTACATCACATCGTCGAGTCACAGCAATTCACAGTCCCCCGTATTATGGAGCTATTCGAACGCACCGAACAGATGAAGAAAATCGTTGCCAGAGGAGGAACGCGCGATTACGATAACAAAATTATGGCGACTTTATTCTATAAATCCTCGACCAGGACCAGATTCTCTTTCGAAGCAGCAATGTATCGCTTAGGTGGGAAAGTGCTTTCAACCGAACATGCTCGCGAGTTCTCCTCCGAAATAGAGGGCGAGGTGCTTGAAGACTCAATTAAAATCATAGCAAATTACTCAGATGTTATTGTTCTTCGTCATCCCGAAGAAGGAGGTGCAAAGCGTGCCGCTGCCATTTCACCTGTACCGGTTATAAATGCAGGCGATGGAGCCGGAGGTCAACATCCGACTCAAGCGTTGCTCGATTTATACACAATTTTCAGCGAATGTAAGACCTTAGACGGACTATCCGTTGCCATTATCGGAGCTCTCGATTTAGGAAGAACAGCCCGCTCATTAGCCTATTTATTGAGCAAGTTCGACCGGGTAAAGTTGTACTTTATTGCTCCCAAAGGACTGCAAATCAAACAGGATATTCTCGACCATCTTGATGAAAAAGGGATTTCCTATCATTTGTCGGAATCACCACATAATATTATTAACAAAGTTGATGTGGTATATCAAACGCGAATCGAGCGCGAGCGAATGGCAAAGTCCGATACTGATATTACAAAATACAACATCGACAGCAGCGTATTACAGAAAATGAAGTATGATTCAATTATTATGCACCCTCTCCCACGTTCTGTCGAAATAGCACGGGAAATTGATAACGACCCTCGAGCAGCATATTTCCGTCAAACCCAGAACGGGCTTTATGTTCGTATGGCGCTGCTTACCATGCTATTCGACAATAATATACAAGAATAAGTAAGCAGATGAACATTGCTTATTTATCGGTATTTTATCCATATCGCGGCGGGATAGCGCAATTCAACGCCGCTCTCTTTGGCGCATTAGAGAAGCGTCACCGAATCCATGCATTTACTTTTAAACGTCAATATCCCGATTTTTTATTCCCCGGCAAAACACAATATGTTACCGAAACTGATACCGCTGTACAAATTCCAGCCAGACGTATTGTTGATACGTTGAATCCGTTCACCTGGCGAACTTGTGCTAAAGAAATAATTCGTTCGAAACCTGATTTACTTCTCATTCAGCAGTGGATGCCGTTTTTCGCACCATCCCTCGGTTATATTGCAAAATCGGTAAAAACACACGGTATCCCTGTAATCAGCCTTATGGCGAATGTAATCCCGCATGAACACAAACCCGGAGATGAGATTCTTACAAAATATTTCCTAAATCGAAGTGATGCTTTTATCGTTTTGGCAAGCGCTGTGGGTAAGGATTTACTTAAGCTGCGCCCTGATGCAAAATTTGAATGTCATCCTCACCCCAATTATGCTCATTTCGGCAAGAAAATTCATAAGGATGAAGCCCGCGAAAAACTTGGATTACCAAAGGAAAAGAAAATAATTCTTTTTTTCGGACTGATTCGCAAATATAAAGGCTTGGATTTACTTATAGAGGCAGTCGCAGGGCTGCCGGAGGATTACCATTTGCTTATTGCCGGCGAGGTGTACGGTGATGATGAATCTTACACTAATATAATTACTGAAAAGAAATTAGAAAGCAGAGTTAGTTTCCACAACAGATTTCTGAATGATGATGAACTGCATATCTTCTTTTCCGCAGCGGATGTGTGCGTGCTACCATATCGTACGGCAACGCAAAGCGGTATTGTCGGGATAGCTTATCAATTTGAGCTTCCGGTTATATCAACCGATGTCGGGGGTTTGAAAGAAGTAATCGAACCTTATGGATGCGGCATTATCGTTGAGCGTCCTGATTCAGGATTAATCCGCTCTGCGATATTGGATTACTTCAATTCCGGCAATGCAGAACAATACAAGCAGAATATTCGCAATGCACAGAAGCATTTCTCATGGGAGAGTTTAGCCGATGTTGTGGAGAGGCTCTATTCTCAATTGTTAATTGTTAATTGTTAATTGTTAATGGTCAATGATTAATGTAAAGAATTAAAAAATATCAAAATCAATGTAATCATTGAATCAGGTAAATCTATTGTCTTGTCAAGGATAGATTGACGTGTCAGACAAGAATGTCTGACCTACTTATTTAAATAAAAAAAGTAGAATAGACATTCTTGTCTGTTGAAAGTATCGTTGACTTGACACTAGATTGCTAATCCGGCACCGGTATTAGAACGTTAATAGCGCTGTAAATCAATCCTGAATTCTCTAACTGTTTTAAATTTTTGATAAGATTTACATCGGCGACCGATTCCTGTTTAACTACTAATATCCCGCTTTTAGTTGATATGTTTGCCATGATTATCATGCCGGGCTCTAATTCGGAAACTAAGATTTCTTTTTCAATTGGTTTCCTGCTCTTGGAAATATTAATGCCGAAAGCTTCGGCGCCTCCCTTGGGGGCTATAGTTCCATCAGGACCCATTTCGTTCTCTTCTTTTAATTTCAAAACGAGTGTTTCTTCCGAAGGAATGAGTTCCGGTATTCTGCGACGTTTTATAAATTCATTGAAGATTTCGAAAACTTCCAAATCGAACCAACTGGCTTTGCGGAAGAGGAATTTTATTATATCGTCGTGCCGGCGCTTGGTTTCATCTTTTGTTTGAACAACCTCGCCGGTTTCCAATAATTGGGGATATGATTCCGGCTGGATTCTATAAACGGCATTGTGATAAATATTTGCTATTCCGATTATTACGGCTTCCCTTTCAATTAAATTCCCAACCAAAGCATTAGGTCTTCCACTGCCGTCATGATGCTCCCAGATTTGAGAAATAATACGAGAGTGCTTTTTCAATAATTGGAATTTTTGAAGATTAAGCACGGAGTTGGTGAAAGCATCGAAAAACAGGAGTAACTCATTATCGTCTTTGGAATCGTAAGGGTCGATAAACTGCAGGTTAGTAGGCAGGTAAACCAACGAAATATTGTGAAGAAGTGATGAAACCACAACATCTGTTATCCTCCCCGATTCGAAACCTAACCGCTCTGCTATCACTTTTGCAATGAGCATTACGTATTGCGAATGATTGGTAAAATAATATTTTTCGGTGGAAGAAATAATACCGGATAAAAGTTGTATTACCTGATTAAATATTGCTTTGTTTAAATCGATTTGGTTGGAAAGATTATCTGTTGCTGTTTTTAATTCCTTGGTTTTCTGATTCACTTCATTTCGAAGATGTCTCATCGTATTATTAGTTCTAATGGTCGTAAAATACTGGCTGAAACCTAATTTTATTGCCTGGACAATTTCGAATTCTTCTGCAGGCTTTGTTAAAAACATGTATGCATGACCGCGATTGACGCAAGGGATTATGTCCTTTGGATTCGTATAACCGGTTAATATTATTCGAACAGAGTCAGGGACGATTTGAATACTTTTCTCAAGAAATTCATCACCTGTCATATTAGGCATTTTCTGGTCGCTGAGAATCACGCCGGGATTGAATCCGGCTTTTAGTATTTCGAGAGCCTGAGCGCCCGAGGAAGCTGTTTGTACTTCATAATGCTTCTCGAGCATTTTATGAAGTATTTTCAGATATAAAGTTTCGTCGTCGACTATTAAAAGCCGTTTTTGCGTTGGTTCAATATTTGAAAAATCTTCTAACATAACTTTTGCTCTAAGTATATTTCAGTGGAAGCCATGATAATTTAGTAAATAAAAATATTAACAAGAAACAGGTTGAATAGTTAAGGCTGTAAATGTTTACTTAAGGTGTTCAGGAGATATTAACTATCCCCATTCAATACCACACAGCTTACAGCCCAATAGCTAAAGAGCCAAATTTCAAATAATATTTACCTGCTTATTATCCTCAAACTTTACTAACACTTGCTTTCCTGAAACAACACCCCTATTAGTTCCTAAAAAACAAAAAAATTATATACTTCTAAAAATAATATTTCATATTTTTGATAATAAAAAATTGTAATAACTAAATATTAATATTATTAATTTTAAATATACAAAAAATTGAGGTAAAAATGAACAAAAAATTAGAACGCTTACCAATAAAATTTTTGGTTCTGCTTTCTCAAATTTTGATAATTTTTATCTTTCTTAGTTTGATTAAATCCGACCTGGCTCCTATTTTCATTTCTCTTCTAATTTTTCCGGTTATGACGATTTTCTATTTTTTTAATTTCAAACTTTCATTTTATCTCTCAACATTCCTTGTTCTTCTCTTTGCATTTTATCAACAATATTTCTATTCTTCATTTATAAGTCTAAACGGGACTTTCTTTGTTTGTGGCATTTCTCTTGCTTCCGGTATTTTTACCGGATATACAAAATCAAAACTCCTGCAACCGGAACGAATAAAAAGTGAAGAATCGGTAAAATTACCGGAAGGTATCCCTTTAAACGAGACTCAGTTATCCGGTTCTGACGGGTCATTACTAAATGCCGGACAATTACATTTTGAAAATATTCGGTTAACTAACTTATTAACATCGACAATTGAGGATAAATCGGCACTCGCAGCGGAATTAGAAAAAAATACTATTCAAAATAAAAATTTGAATACTACAATTTCCGACCAAAACGAAATTATTTCCGATTTAATGACGAAATTGCAAAACATTCGAACTCTTGTACCAACCGATGGTATTAATTATAAGGAATTAACTAAGAGCGAGGAACGTCTTCGCAATATTTTTGAAAAAGCTCCAATCGGTATATACAGAACTACTCCCGACGGCAAATTTATTTTGGCAAATTCGGCTTTAGCACAGATACTTCGATACCCTTCACTTGAAATATTATTAAACCACAATCTTGAAACTCAAATATACGAGCCGGGATACAAAAGAGCAGACTTCAAGGAACGTATCGAGCGCGACGGTTTTGTACACGAAACCATGGTAGAATGGACCCGATTCGATAACACCAAAGTTTTTATACAGGAACATGCATGGCTGATTCGCGATGAAGATGATGACCCGGTTTTTTATGACGGGATAATCGAGGATGTTAGCGAACGGTACATGGCAGACAATGCCTTCAGAAGAAATTTGGAACAGTTGCACAAGGAAATCGTCGAAAGAAAGCAAATCGAGAAGACATTGAAAGAATCCGAAGAACGTTTTCGATTTTTGGTTGAGAGTGCAGGTATAGCAATTCTAATAGATGACCCGGAGGGAAATTTTGTTTACTTCAATAATCGCTTTTCTGAGCTATTTGGATATGATTCCGGAGAGCTTATCATGATGAAAGTCGGCGAACTTGTACATCCCGAAGATGCTGAGACTATAAAAAAATATCATTTTTTACGAATTTCCGGTAGCGAGGCTCCGTCAAGGTATGAATTCACCGGAGTTAGGAAAGACGGTAGTCTGGTTTTTATCGAAACCGAAGTATGCCTTGAGAAACAAGGCAATGAAATTGTAGGAACTCGTTCGTATTTTTGGGATATAAGCCAAAGAAAAATATTGGAAAAGCAGCGCGACGAACAGCTCGAGAAATACAGCGGTGTTTTAACGGATATGAAAACCCTGACCGGTGTTATACCAATTTGCACAAGTTGCAAAAAATTGCGTGATGAAAATAATAATTGGCACACAATCGAAGATTTTATCACTAAATTTTCACTGGCTCAATTAAGTCATGGTGTGTGCCCCGATTGCGCAACCACGATATACCCGGAATATGAATAAGGCTTTTAGCCTTTTAGCCTTTTAGCCTTTTAGCCTTTTAGCCTTTTAGGCTGTAGGTTATATATTTTTATCCCTTTTAGAAAAACAACTCTATTATTGAGAAAGTATCATAATGCAAGAAGAAAGTCATTCAGAGCGAAGCGAAGAATCCATAAGCAGCATTGGGACTGGATTCTTCGCTTCGCTCTGAATGACGTTCTTCCCATTTTTGATTTATCAGACAAATTCTAATTCTAAGATATTATGGACTAAAAATCCTTTCAACCTAAAAGCCTAAAAGCCTAAAAGCCTAAAAGCCTAATAACCTATTCCTTCCAGATAAATCCGAAAAGCATATAAGATGCGGTTATCATAACTCCGCTATATGCAAAAAGCAAACGGAAACTTCCTGCAACGAACGAGAATTCTGCATTTTGAAATGATGCTAAAGTAGTTTCCACTCCAATTAAAATAATCGGTAGAACCAATGGAAAAGATAAAACGGGAAATAATGCATTTTTTGAACGGGCTTTGGCAATGATTGCAGAAATCACTGTTGAAGCTGAAGCCAGGGCTAAGCTGCCTAATGTCAATGTAAGAAAAAATATCGTGAAATTTTTAATAAACTCAAAGCCAAAGAAAAGAAAAAACAAAAAAGCAGCTAATATATTAAGTGAAATATCAAGAACAATATTGAATAATAATTTCCCGAAGTAAACCGATGACGCCGGTGCGGCTATTTGCAGAAGCAATGCCGTCCCGCGTTCCTCTTCACTTATAAAGCTTTTGGATAGCCCCGTCATCGAACCGAAAAACATCACAACCCACAGGATAGCTGCTGCCATTGCTTCGGTAAGCGTTTCGCCTTTAGTCGAGAAAATAATTACCGAGACGGATGTTAGTACAAATAAAACTATCGAGGATATTGCGTAACGGCGACGAAATTCGCTTGCTAAATCTTTTCTAAATACTGCTATTGAGCTTTTTAAGGTTATCATTTAAATTCCAAATTCAATTTCCAAATATTAATTTTGACCTCGTGTCAAGAGTTCCTCTTGACTTGAGGGATAGAATGTCATTCAGAACGAAGTGAAGAATCAAGAAGCAGCATTGGGACTGGATTCTTCACTTCGTTCAGAATGACGTTCTTCCTATTTATTGACTTCTGAGACATTTTATTGAGAAACCTAATATAATCCAAAAATATTTTTTAATCTGACCCTGAGCCCGGCTCTCAGTGTTAATTGGTTGAGCCACCAGCTTGAATCTTCAACAAGACTTCCCAAGTGGATAGTATTGAAAATTTCAGCAAAAGCGCTTATTGTGCGTGTTAATGGATAATTTGTACCGACACCGGCGTTAATACCAAATCTTACCCCCTTCAGAGATGAAAGTTGGTTTTCGGGAAAAGTCATACTTCTTTCTCCATTGGAAAATGCTTTGAAATCCGGCTCGATAATGTATTTCTTATATTCGATTTCATCGCTTGTATTAAATGAAATCACTATTCCCCCAATGAAATAAAGCCAGCTTCGATACAGGTATTCCGCTGTCAATCCGAGATTAATAAAACCGCCTTTAAGATTCAACCGATTCTCTATAGTAAATGGAATAAGCCCACCTGCACTGTCATCCGGGTTGCGCATTTTAACGGAATATTTCGCTGCCAGACTGCTTTGATAATTTTCATAATACAGAGCGCCACAAAAATTCCATGATGAATTATAAGCCATTCCCAGGAGCGCTCCCCCCCAGCCACCGAAAGTTAAATTGTTTCCGAATTTCCCATCCGCCTTAATGTTGCCTGTATTTGAGAAATCTGCGAAATTGAAATTCATCGATGCATTACCGAAAATTCCTGTAAAAAGTTCAGGACCGTGAGGGCAATCTGGCTTGGAATCCTGCCTGAATGATATATTCATTTTCCCGGTTCCGGCATCGATATTAAAACATGCAGTATATAATGCGGAATTGCCGGCAATATCTTTAGCTGCTAAAGTCAGAAAGCCATAGTTCAATCCTTTTGGAATTGTAATTTGGGCAGGAACCTGGGGAACACCTTCGGTAAATTCAGGTATCCGGATATCCATTCCAAGACGGTTAATCGTATATATAGACTTGTTTCCCAAATCATTTACCCGGTCATCCCGAAAGATAATATTTATTAATGAATCCCCCGATACGATTGCATCAGCCATAGGCGCGAGGGTGTCTTTCTGGAAGACATATTCTTTAAATGATTGCCCGCCCATTGTTCCATAAGCATCGTAAGCATCTTTATTGTAACCGAAACCATAAGAATACAATCCGAAAGGCTCACTGCAATTAATAACATGGGTGCCGTAGGGTATTTGCAGGCAGCCAAGCGAATACCGGCTCAATCCAAGCGGTTCGAATACTGAAATATCAACCGGAAAACCGTTAAGTCTCAACGTAGATAGTGCTGTCGTGGGAACTACAAGATTTACGAAATGCTGCCAAAATCCCTGAATTGGAGTAGTGAAGCGGTATTTCGCTAAAAACTGCTGTGTTGGGCTGATAAGCAGCATCATAGGGTCGCCGACAGTATCGCCTTTTTGATAAGCCATTGAATATTTCGATATTTTTGCAGGTTTGTCTGTTGTGATATTAACATTCCTGGCAACTGCACGCTCGACAAATTCAGTGGATTTCAGTGTCTGGTAAAATCCTGTATTGATGTAAATATTGGTATTTTTTTCGATTGCCTGCACAGAACAAAGGAAATTACTACCTTCCGGTTCGATGGTTAATATTGAATGTCCGCTGATTCTTAAATTAACTTTACCACGCATTGAAAACCGGATACTATCGTTTGGATGGATTGTAATTGTCCTTCCGAAATTCTCCATTACTTTGACGGTATCACCCTGTGATTCTATCTGATACCATCCGGCATTTCCTTTTGGCTCGATAGACAATAAGACCGGTTTGGTAAATCTTAACCTTGTAATTTGAGTATCCGCAACCTGAGTAGAATCATCCGATTTTAAGGAAGCGATAGCCCTGTCATTTTCGTAAACATTTGTATTATTCTGAATTGCCATGACTGAATATTGATATCGTGAACCTTGTGAATATTGAGCAACCAGCACCGGTTTATCAGCAGTTATCTGCAAATTTGAAGTACCGGTTCTTTCAAAATATTCACCCCTGTTAAGCAATCGAATTAATTTATCATTTTCAAATACTTTGGTTTCGTTCATCGAAGCGAGAACGCGGTAATTATAAATATTCCGGGAATGAAACTTCCCAAGAAAAAAATGCTTTCCCCAGGTATTAATTGGCGGCATTTGCTCAACCAAATGATTGCAATATAAGGTTGAATCGGGAACATAAGCGCAGCGATGCCCGCTGAATACGGCAACTTTCTTATTTGATTGTATCAGGGAACCTGTCAGGTCGCTCGACCCAAGTTCGAGCATGAAGATTGCTTTTGTTATATTCTCAGCATTATGAGCGCCCGATATTGAAATCGGGTAATCGGCTGTTACACGGAATTTAATATTTCTTAGTGATGTATCTCCGTCAATTGCATGAGTAAGGGAATACAACTCTACAAATTGAGAAGGAATATTACCAAGGGAATCGGCATTAAGAAAAAACTTTTGGACCACTCCCATAGTCAGGTTTTCGAGTGTAACAGAAGTATTTTGATAAGGTAGTCCTTTAAGATGCAAATAGTAGCCTGAAACTACCTGATAAACATCTCCTTTATTCATTTCTACCGAGTAGGGAATTCCGGCATTATGCGCATTGGTCCGGATAGACTGATTTACAATTATTTCTGTCGAATCTTCTGTTGCTACTATTGCAAACTGTGATGTCATGCCTTCTGAAATTGAATAACACATCACTCTATATTCAGTTCCCAGGGCTTCTATCGGCAAAGCAAGAAAAGTATCCGTTGTCTGGGAGCGCCGGTTCAACCCATAAACCGTAATCGGATTATTGGAAGTAATGTGAATAGCACTCTTGTAATCTACTTCTTCGGAGAGTTTTATATAAGCAGATGAATCAAGAACTACGGTATCGACGGTTCCTGCAGCTACAAAATAAGTTTTCTTATACCCTGACGCTTCGATTTCGATAGTTACAATTGCGTCATTATCCGAGGCTATGAATAATTCGAGATGAAGAACATTGGCTGAGTCCAATCTTGAAGCGGTCCTGCTCGATAATAATTTTCCTGAACGAACCGAATCGATATTTTTCGAATTATCTTTTCTTTCAGGTTTGCTTTTCCTGATATACTTATATGCTTCGTTATCTAAGAAATATCCTAATACGGCTTCGGAATGATTCGGCTGGAAGCAAATCCAGAACTCCTTACCTTCGGTTTTCGTTTCGATTAAATATTTCCCCAAAAGGGAATCCGGTTGTTCCTGCGAATGTAATTTGATTGGATTGAAATTGAGAAGAATGAATGAAATAATAAGAAAAATAAATAATTGGTTATTTCTAAAAATTGTCCTTCTTACGATTATTTCCCAGTAAAAATTAAAGAAGAATGTCATTCGCAGGAATGACAATTTGGTAAATTTAGAAATAAATTCAAATAATTTTATCATTTGTTAATTACAATTTTACGGTTGTAAATGCCCATACCAGTTTCCATTACGATGAAATACATACAACAAGAAGCGCGGAGCATATCTACTTTGACTTTCAATGTGTAATATCCGGCAGTTAATTCTTTGGTAAAAAAATAATCCACTTCCTTTCCGTTTTCATCCAAAATCGAAAAGTTCAAAGTTCCGGTTTCCTTTCCGAAGTCTATTTTAGTACCATCAATAGAATATAATGAAAAATTTACCTTACTTGTTTTATTGATTGAAACCGGAATCAGGGTGAATTCATCGAATGGATTCGGGTATGGTAAATCCAGACCTTCATTGATATAAGGTTTTGTTACGTCACCTTTTAAAGTAATCCTTGCAGTTTTTTCGCTGAATTGCTTCTCGATGCCGTCGATATATAAGCGATAAGGTTTTATGTATGCTATGGAATCATCGCCGGCAAGCCCTTCGATTTCCAAACTACAAATCTTCCCTTGGGATTTGGAATTAATTACTGTATCGCTTACTACGAAATATGCAGAATCAAAATGATTAAGCGGATAATTCTTAGAAATAAATGGAAGGGCATTTCCCATTGCACAATCCGAACCTCCACGAACTGAAGAAATATCGAGTAAAAGAGCGTTGTATTGAAATATAATCTTTATTTCCTTGATGCCTTTTAAATTGATGTTGCCGGTTACATCTAACAAAATTTTATGAGCAAAGCCCCTTTGAATGGAGGTATCGGGGATTTCAATATTAATTTGGGCAGGTAAGGATACAGCAAAAACAATGAAGAAGAAAATTATTTCTGGTATATATTTTAATAATTTCAAATTAAATCAATAAGTTCTAAATAAAAATTTAATAGCTGCAAGAGCGTTAAATAATTACGGCAATAATATTTAATACGCTAATTAATCAGCGTTGTAACTTGCAAAATTAAGAAATTAATGACTCATGTTTTCTGCTTTTTTTTCTTTGCAGCAGGAAATAAAACATTGTTGAGAATTAACCGGTATCCGGGAGAATTTTTATGCAGCTTCAAATCCGTGGGTGGGTCGCCAACTGCATGACGATAATCTTCAGGGTCGTGACCGCCATACCATGTAAAAGTGCCGCGTCCGTAATTCCCATGAATATATTTAACTTCGTCCGTACCGTCGCGTTCGGCTAGCACAATATCACTTTTCTTCACCATGGCTTTATGGAAGGCAGTAGTTTGTCCTAAAAAGCCACGAATAATATTTACATGGCATTGAGTAAGCATCGAAGGTACCGGGTCATACTTAGCAGAGAAATCGAATAAAGTAAAGTAATCCATATCGGCATTTGCCTGACCTGTCAGTGGACCCACATCGATATTTGAAAACTCGTATTCATAAGGGTCCTGGGTAAGCTGGAAATTTTCGAATGCCAGCGTCTTTGAAAAATCGAGCTTTCTGTTTGCCATTGGGTCTGCGGGGTCACCGTCGTACATCTCGGAGCAAATATCGACTCCATCTGCAGCCAATGCTATATCATAAGAATCGGTAGCGCTGCACATAGCAAACATGAAACCGCCGGATGCAATATATTGTTGAATTTTTTTAACGACTGCAAGTTTCATCTCCGATACTTTCGAAAAACCCAGCTTTTGTGCAACAGATTCGTTCAATGCTACCTGCTGAATATACCAGGGAACGTTATGATAGCTTGCATAAAACTTACCGTATTGTCCGGTAAAATCCTCATGATGAAGGTGAATCCAATCATAATTATCTAACTTGCCGGAAAGGACCTCTTCATCCCATAAAATTTCATGTGGCACTTCGGCATATTCCAAAGCAAGGCGAACAGCGTCGTCCCAGGGCGGAATATTGGGTGGAGCGTAAACGGCAATTTTAGGGGCTTTTTCTAATCTAACAACTTCCATATTGACATTCTCGTTTTGAATTTCGGCATAAATCGTTGCTGCCTGGGAACCTTCTATGGATTCGAAGGAGACACCCCTGATACGACATTCGGTAGCGATTACATCGCTGTAATCAGTCATAAATGAGCCTCCGCGGTAGTTCAGCAGCCAATCTACCGGTTGACTCTTTTGTAATATCCAAAAGGTTATTCCATAAGCTTTTAAATGGTCGGTTTGAGTAAAATCCATTGGAATTAATAATTTCTGGGCTAACGAAAAATAAGTGCAAAGAATGGTTGCAAGCGCTATTGTAAAAAGGAATCTATATTTTTTCATTTCAGTTCGCATTATTTTATTTATTTTAGCCTTTTTAACGTCGTAAGTGATTTATTATTTTAAAATATGAAAGAACAAATTGTAAAAATATCCGGACTAATCGGATTGAAGATACCTATTGTACTTGCTTCTCAATCTCCCAGACGTCAGCATTTGCTTGAACGCCTCGGATTCCAATTCACCATAGAACCGGCTCATATAGAGGAAAATGAATTAGAGAATGAAGAGCCATCACAGCATGTAATGCGTCTTGCACTTGAAAAAGCAAGGGCAATCGCAAAAACCAAATCAGTTCCGGCACTTGTAATTGGAGCAGATACAATTGTTTTTCTCGAAGGAGCAATTCTGAACAAACCTGAAAATAAATCCGATGCCATTCAGATGCTCAGCCGTTTATCAGGCAGGGAGCATACAGTCTTCTCTGGAGTAGCGTTAGTAGAATCTTGTACTAGAAAATCAGTTGTCGAATATGAAAAAACATTGGTTGAATTCCGAAATTTATCCGATGAGGAAATTTCTGCTTATGTCGAATCAGGGTCGCCATTAGATAAAGCCGGCGCTTATGGTGTGCAGGATGATTTCGGTGCAGTATTTGTTCGCAGGATTGAAGGCTGCTACTACAACGTTGTCGGCTTGCCGCTTCAATTACTTTATTTAATGATGAGGGATTTTTGCAGGGATGATTCTTATTAATATTGACAAAATCACAATTTTACCACCCCCTACCCCCTCCTAAAATAGGAGGGGAAAATAAAATGAATTTTTTAAAATCCCCTCCTATTTTAGGAGGGGGTAGGGGGTGGTAAAATTAACTTATGAATCCCCTAAAGCTCTTTTTCAATATTTTGATGAAAAAAGTCAGATAAAATATTTATCATCTTGCTCTCTTTTAGAAATAATCTCCCTAACCCTTATTAAATCTTCTTCGGTATCTACTCCAATTAAATTTGCGTCAGTTTCCGAACAATAATATTTCGCACCAGCTTCCAAAAGCCTCAACTGTTCTAACTTTTCGAGTTTTTCCAAATTTGATTGTGGTAATTCTGTAAAGCGGGCAAGTATTGCTTTTGAATAAGCATAAATCCCAATATGCTTCCTGTGATTACCTGTTGCAGCCCAGCTTTCTAAAGATACATCTCTCAAATGTGGCACTGGACTTCTTGAAAAATAAATAGCATGATTTATATCCGAAAGAACAACCTTAACTACAGATGGATTTGTAAGCTCTTCTGTATAATCGATTCTTTGAACGAGCGTACCGACATCGGCTCCACTGGCTGCAAATTCCGAAAGAAGTTTATCCAATATTTCACCGGTAATGAAGGGTTCGTCACCTTGAATATTTACAATGATGTCTGCTTCCTCCTCGATGCTTTTAACTGCATAAGCAATCCTGTCAGTACCGCTCGGAAGTTCGGATGGAGTCATAATAACATCAGCGCCAAAATTTTCGGCAGAAACTGCAATTCGCAAATCATCTGTGGCTATGTAAATTTTCCTAATAAGAAGCGAAGTGCTTGCTCCTTCCCAAACACGCCGTATAAGGGGCTTTCCGCATATATCAACCAATGGCTTGCCCGGCAGTCTTTCCGATGAAAAGCGGGCAGGAATGATTCCGATAGCATTTATGTTTGATTTTATGTCCATAATCATCATTCTAAGTTTAAGAGAAACCCCCTAACCCCCTTTGAAAAAGGGGGAATTTTATTTCCCCCTTTTTCAAAGGGGGTTAGGGGGTTTCTCTTCTTTGTCATTTATGGAATACTTATCTTACTGCTGCAAAACAATAAATTCCGTTCTTCTGTTTTTTGCACGCCCTTCTTCTGTTTGATTATCGGCAACGGGCATTGTATCGCCAAATCCGACTGCTTTAATTCGAGACGCATCGATGCCTTTTTCTATTAGTGCGTTTCGTACGGCATCGGCTCTGTCCTGGGATAGTGTCAAATTTTTATCCTTGCTGCCTTTTGAATCCGTATGACCTCGAAGTTCAATCTTCATTTTCGGATTTTTCTTCATCAGAGCGTAAACATTCTGAATGGCTTTGTTCGATTCGGATTTTAAATTATCGCTGTTCGTATTGAAATATACATTTAGAATCGTTGCCAAGCCTTCGTAGGGAACGTTATCGTAAGAACCCGTTGCAATAATTTCCTTGCCGCTTTTATCACATAGCTTGATTGTTACCGTGTGATGACCATAATCCTGAGGTTCGTATTCTAACTCGTAATAGTGCTCCAGCCGGGTATAAATATCACTATAGACAAGATTAAATTCTTTGGCTTTATAAATGTGGTTATATGTGCCGTTTGTAGCTTTGGCAATGCTTTCTAAAAAACCTTCGCTGATTGATATTCCATAATCAATTGCGCAAATAATTACATTATTAGCATGAGCCAAATTGATTATATCATTTTTCTTAAGACCCGATTTATTGTCCTGCCCGTCCGTAAACACCATCACGACACGCTCCAATCCGGCTTCTGCTTTCGATACTTCGCGGATACCGGCTGCGATAGCATCTATTGTTGCGGTTTGTCTTCCGAATTTACCCAGCCCGTTTAGTTCGAATTTCGAATTTAGGGTTTCGATATTGTTGGTTAGAGGACATTCCACACCGATACTGTCGTCGTATTTGATTAGAGCTATTTTGTCATTATCCTTTTTGGAATCATTCAGGAAATGTTCCACAGCTTTTTGAACTTCATGGGCTCTGCTATTACCCATCGAACCGCTATGGTCCATCACCATGGCAATAGCCTGCGGTTTGCGGTCGGATTTCGATGCTTCCCGTATCTTGAATTCGGTGATTTCGCGTTCTTCGCCATTGGATGAGTCGGTAACTTTGCACCAGATTTTTTTCCATTTCCCATCTGCTCCCCCGGTTAAAAAAGCTGTATCTCCTTCGATTAAATGCAGATATAGTTTTACGCGGTTTTCTTTGTACGGGTCTGTGCGGGATACTGTTAATTTCACACTATCAGAAAGTTCGGAAGGGATTTCTTTTATTTTAGTTATAAATACTGGTTTATAGCCTGGCGGAGGCTCGGGGTCCATGCCGATTATCTGCTTGAATATATTTCCATAAGAGCCGCATCCCTGGATAAGAATAATTGCAAAAGCAGTAATAGTTATTATTCTCTTTTTGAGGATTTTTGACGAGCAAAATGAATTACAAAGTTTCATAAATTAACTAATCAATTATTAAAATAAAGTAACTAAATCGTAATAACTAATCTACATAAAACTTATGAAATTACCTAATTTTTAATTGTCAATTGTTAATGGTCAATTGTTAATGGTCAATGATAATTCGATTTCAAAAGTTGTGAGTCATCAGATGACTTTTCACTAACTTTCACCAATTAATTTCAATAGTAGATTCCTGAATGCGCAGGAATGACAGCGGTTTCAATCAAGGGATTCCTGCATGCGCAGGAATGACATTTCCCTTATAGCTTTTTATAAATCTCCGAATGATTCATTCCCCATAGCGCCAACCTATGCAAAATTGATACCTTTAATACACCGAACCCGTATTTCACACTGCGGCGGAAGTTAATTGATGAAGCTTCTTCGAAGTACTTCGTTGGGCAGGTGACCTCGGCTATTTCGAAACCCGCCATAAATATTTGCGAAAGCATTTGATTGTCGAAAACAAAATCATCGGAGTTGGCTTCGAAATTAATTTTCTTAAGCACTTCGGCAGAAAATGCCCGGTAACCTGTATGGTACTCCGATAGCTTTTGATTAAGCATTAGATTCTGGAAAAAAGTCAGGAATCGATTCGCTAAATATTTGTACTTCGGCATCCCGCCAAGCAATGCGCCTTTTCCTAAAATTCGAGAAGCAAGTACCACTGGATAAACATCATTTGCTATCAAATATGCCATTGAGTGGATGAGTTGAGGAGTATATTGATAGTCGGGATGCAGCATTATCACAATATCTGCATTTAATTCGAGCGCCTTCCGGTAGCAGGTTTTCTGGTTGCCGCCGTAGCCTTTGTTTTCCTCATGCCTGATTACATGATGAATATCCAGGTTACTTGCCAATATAAAAGTATTATCATGGCTGTGGTCATCGACTAAAACAATTTCATCGACAATATCAGAAGGAATTTCGGCATAGGTTTGCTCCAATGTTTTTTCTGCATTAAATGCCGGCAGGACAACTACAATTTTCTTATTATTTATCATATTAAAATTGAATTAAATCATATATCCATTTGAATATATATCGATTAATTTATTTATCCCTTGCAGTACAAGTGTTTTGTTAATAATAACCTCGCAGTCGTTATAGTTCAATTCCTTTACAATTAACTCAGAATACCCTCCGGTAAGAAAAATGGAGAGCTGCTCATCACGGGCAAAAGAAATTCTGTATTTTGATATTAATTCTTTAATTCCACCGATAGCAGAGCTGAGAACACCGAGCCTAACAGCATCGGCTGTATTTATTGCAGGGATATTTGCTGGCATATAAACCGCTGTTTCGAACAATTTTTCAGCCTTATTGGCAAGAGATGATATTTGTGTATGGATGCCGGGGAATATAGCGCCGCCGAGGCATTTGCCGTCTTTATCGCATGCGTTAACGGTAATTGCAGTACCGCAATCTACAGTAATAATATTACCGGTTCTTTCATTTCTTGCTCCAATCAATCCAAGTAACCGGTCGCAGCCTATTCCTTCGATACCGTCGAAATTAAGAATCTCCTGATGCCTGAGCATATCTTCGATGTTAATAATAGAAAGGGAGTTAATGAACTCATTATATATGCATCTATCACTGAAGGTTTGGAAAAAGGTAGTCGTTCTTTCATCAGTAACAGTTGAGTACCCCAGAATAAAATGAGTTGAAATATTATCGAATATAAAAGAAACAGCTTCGTAATCCCAATCATTAGTATATTCAAAAGCAGCTAATTGACCGCCTGTTAATATTTTTAATCTGCTGTTACCAAAATCCAGGGCAACTATATCGTATTTTTTAGTATCGTACAATTTTAATCTTAATAATTTACAACATCAATAAAATATAATTAGAAAAACTTTTCATAGATTTGCAAAATTATGAATTTTAAACGAAATTATTACTTTGGATTTTTGTTCTGTATTTATTGTAAGGTTTAATTGGGGAATATGATTTATTTTATATCGGATGTCCATCTTGGTTTTGATAAGGGTGAAAGCGATAAAGCAAGGGAGAACTTATTAATTGAATTTCTTGATAAAATCGAAAGTTCATGCGAGAAACTTTTCATTGTAGGCGATTTATTTGATTACTGGTTCGAGTATTCATCCGTGATTCCCCGTAATTATATAAGAACGCTTAGCAAACTGCTTGCACTAAGCCAGTCTGGTATTCCGATTGAATATCTTATTGGCAATCATGATTTCGGACATGTCGATTTTTTTGAGAAAGAGCTTGGAATTCCCGTTTTCGGCGATGATATTGAAAGAGAAATAAAGGGCAAGAAATTCTACATATCGCATGGTGACGGCAAAAGCAATAATGATATTGGATATAGAATTTTAAAGAAAATACTACGCAATAAATATTGTCAGCGATTATATAGACTACTACATCCCGATTGGGGAATTGCCCTGGCATCCAATTCATCCCGCAAGAGCCGTCATTATACCGGAAAAAAAGATTTCGGTTTATCGGAAGGGATGTCGGAATTTGCCAAATCAAAAATCGATGCCGGTTTCGATTTCGTTATAATGGGGCATAGACACAGAGCAGAAGTTATAGATTTTAGTAATGGAAAATATATTAATTTAGGCGATTGGCTGGGACCGGCTACCTATGCCGTATTCGACGGAAACGATGTTCATCTGAAGAAGGTAGATGGTTGCTGCTGAGTATTCTTTATTTTTTCCCTCCAGTTAACCTTTTGCCAAAGCGGCTATCGATAAAAAGTATTGCATAAAGCACAAACAATGAGAATGAAGCTATCAATAAAATCTTGTTATTGAATACAGGAATGAATTTCACTAAAAAATTTTGAATTGAAATGATTTCAATAGAATATTTACCAGGCGAAGATTGAGTAAGGAAGCTGGGAGCCGAAATAGAAAAGACAATTATCCCGATTATATAAATTATATAAAGCAAATAAACTTTACGGAATTTATTTGAAGATGCTGACTTTAATAATGGAAGTGCATTAATTTCTAGTAAAATTTTATTACAAAGTTCCACCGGAACAGGCTCCCTGTCAATATTCTTCATAATTTCCGACATAAAGACATCTTCTTTGTTAATCATAGCAATACCCTCGCCTCCTCATGTAATAATTTTTCAAGTTCAATTAATAGTTTTTTTCTTGCCCTGAATAATTTAATTTTAACATTAGCACGGCTTATTTTCATGATTTCGGAAATTTTCTCCACCGATTGTTCCTCATTATAGAAAAGTGTCATAATTGCTCTGTCTTCAGATTCCAACTGCCCGAATGCCAACCCGATAAAATTTTTCCTGTCTTCCGATTCCATTTTGAGCAAGCCATCATTGGGAGCCACATTGTATGTTAAATCAATTTCATTTTGTTCATTGCTTAAACTTTCGAAATGTATTCTTTTCTTGCGTAAATATGATATTGATAGATTGTAAATTATTCGATAGAGCCATGTACCGAAACTCGAACGGTAATTGAATGTAATCAGTCCACGATATGCACTTAAAAATCCATCCTGTACAATTTCTTCAGCAGTTTCGCGATTTCTTAACATCTTATAGGCAAGATTGAAGGCTGCTTGCTCGTATTTTTTTACTATAAACCCATAGGCATTCCGGTCTCCTGCCAAAACTAATTTCAAATAATATTTATCGTTTTTTTCAGTCATATTCCGATTTGACGATGAATTTGTTTTGTTGGTTACAATTCGAAAATTTATTTTGTAACCGTGTCTAATCAACCAACGTCAAATTAACAAATATGTTTTTTGAAAATAAAAAATAAGGAGAATTATGGAAGATGTTATTATTTCTGTCGTAAGTGTTCTGACAATCTTTGGGTCAATATTCGGCATTATGTATATTTTTCTGACAACGCGAAATAAAGAAAGAATGGCGCTTATTGAAAAGGGAGCTGACCCGATGATATTCAGACACGAGCATAAATTCAGCGCCAAATATTTCTTACTTAAAATTGCCTGCATTTCGATTGGGATTGGTATAGGAATTATAAAAGGCAGTTTTCTGGTTTGGTTTTTCAAAATGGAGCAGCCCATAGCTTACACTTCGATGATTTTTACATTTGCAGGAATTGGACTTTTAGTTTCATTTATAATTCAGAATCGTATGGAGAAAAAGAAAAATCTTGAAAATTAAATTTTTAGAAAAAGCGGCTGTCAAATGAATCAAAATAAATGGAAGGATGTCATTGGCAGCGAAGTTAAGAATCCAGTCCCAATGTCCATACTGGATTCTTCGCTTCGCTTACGAATGACATTCCTCTTGACTTTCAAATCCTTCTAATATAAAACGAAGCCATGCTACATCTGCCGGATGTAGTATGGCTAAACCGTTATATCAATCAAGTCCCTTTTTTATTTTTGCTATTGTTGCCGTATTGTAGTAATTGCAGCCACCCTTCACGTTATCAGGCTGAATATTCAAGGTTGTGATTGCTTTTTTAATCTTAGCCGGAGGTACTGCAAGTTTCTCGGCTATTTTTCCGGCAGTTAAGAGTTCATCAGCTTGATTCATATTTTTCCTTATTATTATTTTGAATAATTTATTTTATCCCCGAAAGCAGGAAATCCATAAATGGTTTTGCTGCCCGGGCTTTTGTAATCATTAATTTGGTCAGTTCCGGTGAATACGAGTTCTTATGCTGTATTTCGCAGAAAACCGTAAATTCTTTCATCTTCAGGTATTTCCCTGCCGGATGGTCCGATGGAAAGCCGCGCGGCATTGTCTTCAGGCTTCCGGACTCGTAGATAGTGGGGAATTCCTTCTTTAACGACTTTAAGTTGATTATTTTATCGAATTCCTGCCAGTTTTCGGCAATATGCTCCCTCAGGCTTTTCAAAATTGGGGGCAGTGGGCTGTGAATACCGGCTGCTATAAATGATTCTGCCGGTTCGAAATGATAATACAATCCCAAAGATTCGACCGGTTTAACATTCGTCTGGCTTAATGTATATGGTAAGAACACGCCAGCGTGTGTCTTGTACGGAGATTTGTCAGGAGAGAACCTTATATCACGGTTAATTCGGAACATTGCTTTCTTGGGGTCTGCTATTATGGACAATCCTTCATTAGCAAACAATACCCCCAGTTCGGACACCATTGCTTTGAGCGGCTCCTTTACTTCGTTTTCGTAAATGTGCTTATTTTCTGTGAACCATTCTTTATTATTATTTTGCGCAAGGTCTTTGAAAAACTTCAGTGCGGCAGGCTTCAAGCCTTTGAATTCGTTTGGCATAAAATTTCCTATTTTAATTTTACGATTTAAAAAACTGCAAAATAAAAAATTTTTGGATTCTATTGAATAATTATTAATTTAGAACTCTTTTTTGTAAATTAAATAATTGAAAGATGCAGTTAATATTGGATTAGTCAAAATGAATAAAAGAGAAACCCCCTAACCCCCTTTGAAAAAGGGGGAATAATTATTCCCCCTTTTTCAAAGGGGGTTAGG
>JAERMQ010000003.1:0-154495 GCA_016844745.1 Ignavibacteria bacterium
CGGCTGTGTAAACTTTTTTCTTTTTCATTTAACCTCCAAATGATTATTAACAAAATTCTTACCATATTTTGTTGTTTTTCATCTGGTGCAAAACAATAATAATTCTTGGGTCGTTCCCCCATTGTTATGATATTAGTGATATCAACAAAATAAATATTAAGTCAAAGTTAAAGCACGATTCAACCTCTTTTCCAAAAATTTCAATAAATTGGGCTTTAAAAACTTGCAGCGCCGAACCAGAAGCAGAAATTTATAGAATTTTTAATTCGTTGAAAATCAATATTGTTAATAATTCTGAAGTTGTTCCTAAAAGAAATTGTAATGGGAAATCTAAAAGTTATATTTACTCAATCTTTTTTGATAAATTAAATAAAGAACAATCTAAAGATTTCCAATTATTTATTTCAAATAATTTTGGGCATGAATTTAGCCTCACTATTTGGAGTGACAGCCCTGAAATACAAAAAAATTTCAATTTTGATATTAAGCAAAATAATTCAGACTTATTAATAAATTATTTTGGTTCTTTGGAAAAGGGGAAATGGTCATCAATAGGATTACTGATTACAAAAGCAATAGAACAATTTAAAAAAATTAATGAATCTTATGAAAAAAGACTTATAATTGTAGGAAATCTTCCTTTACAAGGCAACAGCAAACAATTATCACAAGATACCTGGAAATCTTTTAAAGATGTTGAAAATTTAAAAGTTTATTTTTACTTACCGACTGGGTTAAGAAAGAATATAACAGATAGTGCAATAATTGGTGGATTGAAATTTTACCAAATAGATTTTTCTGAATTTTAGGGGGTTTGATATGAACAATTATAAAATAATATCATTTGTAATCTTTTCTTTATTATTGTCATCTTGCCGTGTTTTAGATTTTATGGTACATCCCGGTGATTACCAACGAAGGGATGCTCCAAAGGAAGTTGAAATTAGATATATTAATGAACCTATTATTATAGCAAATAAATCTGGTGAATTGGCATCAGCAGGAGAAAAACTTCCTGATAAAAAATTTATTATCTCTAAAATAGGGCAATCTTTTTCAATTAATCCTGGGCAAACCGTTGAATATGTTGCTGATAATATTGATTTCTCAAAATATACTTTTGATATTGAAACTGATGAAACTACAAAAGAAATAAAAATGATTTTAGTTGACAAGGATTTTTCCAAAGTAACTCTAAAAAGTAAATGCCATACAATTGAAAGAAGAGGGATTGTTTTAGCTCCAAAAATTGAAGTTGCTGAAGGATTAGATCCTGAACAAATTGTGATTACTCCTTTATTTGATGAGAAATGCAACCCGGATGGATATGAAATAAGGTATGGTGCAAGGGAAAGAGGCTGTAGAGAGGAAAGTCAAAAAAACTTTGAAAATTATAAACGATGTAGGGACAAAAAACCACTCCCTAATGAATTTGAAAAACATAAATGTCAAGATAGTGAATTGTGTAGAAAATTGGGGCTTCGTCCTTGTTGTACAAAGCAAAAATAATTTTATTTAAATACCATGATAAACAGTCAACTAAAAATTATATTCATTGTTGCAAGAATAATAGTTGCAATATTGATTGCTTTGGCTTTTCTAAAATTGCCTTATGGTTATTATACTCTTTTAAAATTTATAACATCCATTGTCCTGGTGTTTGGGTTAATTCTCTACCTGTCATCAAAAAAAATATACTGGGTTGCAATATTTGGTCTTTTTGCTCTTATTTATAATCCTGTTTTTCCGCTACATCTCGGACGTGATATTTGGGAGATAATAAATATCTTAACAATCGCAGTTATAATCATAAGTTTCTTTATAAAAATTGAAAATTTCAATGATAAAGAAATTTGAAGAATCCAGAAGCGGCATTGGGGCTGGATACTTCTCTTCGCTAATGAATGTCCTAAAAACTTCTTTTTACTTTTTCCTAACGTCAGGAATTCCACTTGACGTTGGTGCCATTCAAAATATAAAATAATATTTCAAAAATGTATGGTAAAATATAAAATTTAAAATTTTTTAGTTTACAAAACGTTAAATATCTTATATGACAATACCCGAACATATTGAACATTGGCTCGATGGCGCTGAATATGACTTGAAGGCGGCTGAAAGCTTATTTAATAATGGCTATTATAGCTGGTGTTTATTTATCGGACATTTAGTATTAGAAAAAACTTTAAAAGCCATTTATATACAATCCACAAATAATATCGTTCCGCCAAAAATACATAATCTGCTAAAATTAGCTGAACTTTCAAATCTTGAATTAACACATGAACAAGCTAAATTCTTTGCAGATGCAAACAGATTTCAAATTGAAGCCCGATATACGGAGTTTAAAATCGAATTATATAAAATCGCAACCGAAGAATTTGCTAAAAATAATTTCAATAAAATAAAAGAAAATTACAAATGGCTCAAATCCCAGATAAAATAACGGAAATAATAAAGAAATTCGTAGCTGAAGCAACGAAAGATAATATAAAAATCTCCGAAGCAATATTATTTGGGTCGTATGCCAAAGGAACGAATCACGAATTGAGTGATATTGATATTGCTGTCGTTTCAGAAGATTTTGAGGGTGTCAGTTTTTATGATTGTCAAAAACTTACAGATGCTATGCTCAGAACCAGTATAGACATTGAAACTCATCCCTACCGACCGGAAGAATTTACAATAGATAATCCCTTCGTTAGAGAGATTTTGGAGTATGGAATTCGAATTGTTTAAAAATACTAAAAACGAGTCAAACATAACTCTTGACTAAAAGGAAAAACCGCTGTAGCAGGGGATTCCTGCATTCGCAGGAATGACATTTAATATATTTTTTACCATCAAACACCTAAATTTACTGAAAAGCAATAATAAAATTTACCATTACTCGTTAATTTAGAAAAAATGGAGTTCGTATGGTTACATTTGATTTTGCATTAGATACCGTAATGCAACTGCCTCAGGTTGAACGTGAGGAATTAATTGAAATTCTTAAAAAAAGACAATCACAGGAATGGCGAAAAGATACTGCTGATTATTATCAGGAATTGAAGGAAGTTCTTAAATCCGGAAACATCACTCCTGTTGCCGTTAATGACGCATTAATGGAATTGCATAATTATGTAAATTCACCGGATTAATTATGTTTAATGTTGTTATTTCAGAAAGATTTAAAAGGTCTTATAAGAAATTTGTAAAAAGTTATCCACACTTGCAGGAAAAAATTGATTCTATCATAATAGAGTTATCAAAAGAACCTTTTTCCCAAATAATATCTACACATAAATTAAGCGGAGATTTATTTGAACTTTATGCATGCAAATGCGGTTATGATTGCCGCATTATATTTTCAATCGAAAAGATGGATGAACCTCAAGATAATATTATTCTACTTGTAGATATCGGAACGCACGATGATGTTTATTAACAGTTACAATAAAATAAAAGAAAATTACAAATGGCTCAAATCCCAGATAAAATAACGGAAATAATAAAGAAATTCGTAGCTGAAGCAACGAAAGATAATATAAATATCTCCGAAGCAATATTATTTGGGTCGTATGCCAAAGGAACGAATCACGAATTGAGTGATATTGATATTGCTGTCGTTTCAGAAGATTTTGAGGGTATCAGTTTTTATGATTGTCAAAAACTTACAGATGCTATGCTCAGAACCAGTATTGACATTGAAACACATCCCTACCGACCGGAAGAATTTACAGTTGATAACCCCTTCGTTAGAGAGATTTTGGAGTATGGAATTCGAATTGTTTGAAAATACTAAAAACGATTCAAACTGAACTCCTGACTAAAAGGAAAAACTGCTGTAGCAGGGGATTCCTGCATTCACAGAAATGACATTCACAGATTGGGATTCCTGCATTCGCAGGAATGACATTCTTTTATAAAATGATTAATTTAAAACCTTATTTATCAACCATTAACCTCAGTAGAACATTGAATGCAACAACCAACCAACCTAATTACCTTATTTTATATTGAACTGGGAAAAATAAGGTTAAAGGAGCGATAATTACTTTTTTCTACTGAGGTTTATGGTTTGAATAAGGTTTAAAATATAATGAAAGTTCATTGCTGGAAGGTTTTTGTATTGAATAAAAGAACAAATTAATAAAATATTCAATAGTTAATCAAAATTGGAATCAGGAGAAACCCCCTAACCCCCTTTGAAAAAGGGGGAATAATCAATTCCCCCTTTTTCAAAGGGGGTTAGGGGGTTTCTCCTGTAATTCTACTTATAAAATTCCTTATTGGCTAATAAATTCCTTACCGATGACAAAAAATCCGACAGGATTTGATTTGTATTTGCATCCTTAGAATCATCGTCTTCGTAATTCAATAAGACATATTTCTTAAAACTGCGCTCAGAGCCGTTGAATGTGCCATATAAAAATCCATTCCGGACATCTATGAAGAATCCATCCATGTTGGAGGTTAATTCATAATCCTGTCCCGGAACGAATAGCATTGTAACAACAAAAATATATGTCCAGGTGAAATAGTTCGATTTTAATTTTGAGATATGTGTCGTGCCGCAATATATCAGCAAATCCGCTTTTCCCTGCGCGGCCAAATAACGAAGTTGCTTTAAATTTGTCGTTACCGGCTGTGAATAAGTGTCATACCAACGGGACAAGCGTTTAGTATAATATGAATCTCCTTCGACTAAACCCGGTGATATTTCAAAAACATTGGCTACCCCGGGTATTTTTCTTATTGAGTCAGCCAAACCCTGAATAGAGGTTCCTGCCGTGTATAATGCGATATTAATCGGCATGGGAAGTTGAGGTTTTGTTTCGAATGCTTTTTTGATTTCATCGTCATTTACCTTGAAGGAGGTATCCGGACGAATCATCGAGACGGGAGTAATATAATGAGTTCTGGAGCAGGATATTATAATAAAACAGACAACAAACAATTTTAGGATGAATTCGAATTTTATTACCATATAAGCTCCGTACTATTATACTAACGTTTAAATTAATTCACAAAAATAATAATTTTTACAGGATTTATTTTGATTATTCTTAATTATTTAATTTCAAATAAACTTGATGTTCTATCGTATATTGTGTTGTAATATTTATTTTCAGGAAAAAAATCATGCATGAAAATCCTAATAAAGAAGCAATGAGTTACATCGGGGAGTCAAGAAAAAACCTGCAACTTGCCGGTAATGACGGAATATTTTACAACGATGAGATGTACGTTAAAACAGCCTGTGGTATTGCATATACAGGATTATTAAAAGCAATGGATTTTTACTTCGATATTAAAGGAACGCCCAAAAGAAGGGGTAGAAAGTCCATTGAATACTACCAAACAGTTTTGAAAGATATGGATAAAACCCTTTTGAAACACCTCAATTGCGCATATAGAATATTATACCTTAATGGCTATTATGAAGGTGAAACTAAAATTAAAGCCATTGAAGTAGGATTAGATAGTGCTATTTCAATAATATCTAAATTGAAACCATATTCAAAAAACGGTTTTAAAATTTAATGGGATTATATGCAAATACTTGACAGCACATCTAACTTTCTTGCAATAGATAAAAAATATAAATACGAAGAATCAAAAATTGCAATTCTTCCCGCTCCATATGAATTCAGTACCAGCTATGGCAAAGGCGCTGACAAGGGTCCCGAAGAAATTCTCAATGCCAGCGCTTACGTAGAATTTTATGATGATGAATTCGATTCTGAAATATGCTTTGATAAAGGAATAACGACTATTGCACCTATTGAATTTGGCGAGCGCTCTGGCAAGGAAGCTTTGGATTTAATCAAAACAAATGTTGAGACTTTACTCAAAGATGATAAATTTGTTATTACAATAGGAGGGGAGCATACCATTTCGATTGCACCAATTGAAGCGCATTTCGCGAAGTATCACGATATGTCGGTTTTGCATTTCGACGCTCATTCCGATTTAAGGCAGGAATACGAGGATTCGCCATATTCACATGCCTGTTTTATGGCAAGAGTAGCGGAGTTTTTCCCAACCTCGCGAATCACTCAGGTCGGCATTAGAGCGCAATGCAAAGAGGAAGCGGAATTCATCCGCAGCAGCGGCATTTCAACATTTTATGCTTCGGCTATCAGGCGCGGATTGCACGGAGAGGACTGGCAGAAGGCAGTCGCAAGCACCTTGGGAGAAAAAATATATGTAACATTTGATGTTGATTATTTCGACCCATCAATTATGCCTGCCACCGGAACGCCAGAGCCGGACGGCTTTCAATACCATGAAACATTGGAAATCTTCAGGGAAATACTAAAACTCGGCAAAAAAATAATTGGTCTCGATGTTGTGGAATTAGCGCCAATGGATGGGCTGCATCATCCGAACCTGACAACAGCTCGGTTGATTTATAAAATATTGAATTTTGCTTTTAATAAATAGAATGTCTTTCCTGCGGATGCAGGCTGTGTGAAAATTAATAGAAAAAATTGAAACATACAGAATGAATAACCTCACTCTAAGAAGCTGTCTCAAAAGTCAAAAAATCGGAAGAATGTTATTCTGAATGACATTCTTTTTTTAATTTTGTAATGGTATTAAGGTAAAAACCGCACTGGATGGGGTTTCCTGTATTCGCTGGAATGACATTTTGTGATTTCGAAAACCTTATTTCAAATATTAACTTCTTAAATTCGTTATAAATTTGTTATTATTTTGAATGAAAAGAAATGCCAAAATTATACGAATATCTTGGAATAATTATTTTCTTTTGGTCGGATGAACACGAACCGATACATGTTCATGGCCGTTATCAAGGTTCAGAAATAAAAGCTGAAATAATTGTTGAGGAAGGAAATATAAATGAAATCCTAATCAAAAATGTCTCTGTAAAAAAAAGGTTTGATGAGAAAAAAAGAAAAGATTTCGAAGAGTTTGTTCGTCATTTTGCCAAACAAATTGTAGAAAAATGGGTTGATTATTTTATTTGGAAAAAAGACATTGAATCTGTTATAATAACAAGGAAAGTCAAATGAAATCAGTAAAAATAATTAGTGCTGTTTACCTTGAGGATTACAAGATTTTGCTACTATTTAACGATAATAAATCATTGACAATTGATTTTCAGGAATTGTTGCAAACTTCCCCATTCGGCAATGAAAAAAAGTATCTTCAAAAGGAACTATTTCAACAATTTAAAATTGAACTTGGTGATTTAATTTGGAACGATTATGATATGTGCTTCCAGGCAAAGAATTTATATCAAGGGATTTTGAGAAAAAGAACATTTCTTAAATCAAGCAGACCGAACAGAAAAACTTCAAAAATAATACAGAACGAATGATTTTCCTTTGTGTCAAGAGGTACTTTAACTCAATGTAATGCCGCTTTAGATGGGGATTCCTGCATTCGCAGGAATGACATACTGTACATTTCAACAAGCCTATCAACCTAAACACCTAAACACCTAATTAGGGCGCTTCTTCATCCGGCACTACATCAATCTTAATATTGACGCGGCGCTTTAATTCATCACTCAATTCGGAATTTTCATCCACTCCGATACCGGCTATTTTCCAGTAAATTTTCTCGCGAATCAAAAGGAAATTTTCATTTGTTTCCAATGTAGTCTGCAGGTGGCGAACGGTGTAGTATGCCCGCAGTAAGCATAACAGCTCATTTGTCATTAATTCGCCGGCAAGGACATCTATGTTCAAATCCGGGTCAATTGCATCGAAGCCTTCGTATTTTGCTTTAGGCATAATCTTCCTTGTGTCGGTAAATCCTGAAACGGTTATTAGCATCTTACTGCTAACTTCCGCACAGGAACGGTCGAGGCTTTCGGTTTTATCTAATATATATTTGGCGACCTCGGCTAAGCCTTCTTCTACTTTATCGCAATATTTATCATATATTTCGCCCGGGTTTTCGATATATCTTGTCGAATCATTATTCCCGACAAGATTGTACTCGAATTTCAGCCTCAAAGATTCCAGATTATCTTGTGTATTCGGCATATAATATCCGCTAACGAAAAATGGAATGTTGAATTCTTCGCTGGCAGAAACAACTTTCTTTTCCGGCAGGGAATATCGCAGAACAATTTTTACTGTCGTCGAATCTGAAAAAGGTGTATGAATTTTATTTGTCACGGAAAAATCTGTCATGCAGCTATTGGTGTAAGTAATGTTAAAATTAGAGTCTGATGGCAGGTCAAAACGGAAATATCCGCTTTCGCCAACAACGACATCCTTGAAGATTTCATCTTTCGAATCAGTCACAACTACCTTACCGCTTGGTTTGGCTGTATTTTCTCCGCTTTCGATAAATCCTTCCACGTAAACAGCGCCGCTTATCTGCTGAGAATAAATATCGTAGCCTCCGCATCCACCTGGTCTGTTCGATGAAAAATATATTGTGTTGTTATTTACGAAAGGATACTTTTCATCAAATTCGGAATTGATTTCATTTGCCATTACCTTAGCTTTGAACCATTTCCAATTACTGCTTTTTGCGGCTCTCATTAAGTCGTATCCTTTATTCGTACGGTACCCATTCGATGCAAAAAATAAATTGCCGCTGTTATCGATATTAGGAGTAATTTCACTTTCTGGTGTATTGATTTGGGGACCCGGATTTTTCGCTTCCGACCACGAACCATCGGGATTCTTATGCGAAATATATAAATCCTCTTTGCCAGTGCCTCCCGGTCTGTCGGATGAAAAGACTAATAGGCTTCCATCAGGAGAAATTGAAGGAAATGCTTCCATATATTTTGAATTTATTTCTTCAGGCAACTGGATTGTCCTGCCCCATTCACCGTCTTCGAACTGGGACTCGACTATTTGGGAATTTTTCTTTTTCTTATCGTAAACTACAATATTAAAATAACAGGAGCCATTTCTGGAATTTTTTGCATTATATAAATATAGGTTTTCGGTGTAGGGGAATAAATCGTATGGGAGGGACGAATCAGGCACTGCCTGGGTCAATCCATCTGGTGAAAATACTGATTTGTAAACCTGGTTCCCCATAAAAGATTGGATACGCTTGGATGTAAAGAACAGGGAGTCATGATATAACATCGGGGAAAATTCGTCTACGGAAGAATTAATCGCGCCACCCAAATTACCTGATTCGGTATTAGCTTGGCAGCCTGATGTCCTCACCGTTTTGCATGATGAAAAAGTAATGAGAAGCAATAAAACGATGATTCCTAAACCCAATTTGATAAGATATAGAGGCATTATTCGCTTTGATATAATATCATCCATGGAACTCATGGTTATTATATTATTATTTGTACGAAGACCTGCCTTTTCGTTCAATATTCTGATTTTATAATTTCCCATTTTAGTAAACCGTATATTATTAAGATTCAATCTTAAGTTAACAAACTAACCGGCAATCATAATTTTTAGCCCGGAAATTGCCATATTTTGCTTAATTTTGTCAATTATTAATTTAACCATAATTAAATATTAATATAACATAATAATTATCGTCCTTATTTTAAAGAACATTAATAATGAGATTAACTCAAGCTATAATAAATAAGCAAAAACTGCTCCAAAATTTAATATCCATAAGAAAAAATATTTTTAATGCAGGAATAATGGCTATTGTAAAGGCAAATGCGTATGGTCATGGCATAGTGGAAACAACAAAAATACTGGATGAAGCAGGTGTTGAATTTTTCGGAGTTGCATTTCCAGAAGAGGGAGCAGAACTGCGGCGGAATGGAATTACAAAGCCGATTTTAGCTCTTGTACCATCGCTCGGAGCCGATGCAGACTTGTTTGTTGAGAACGATATCCATGTGGTATTATCATCGTTCGAATCGGCAAAAACTTTTTCGGATTATGCAGAATCACGTAACGCAAAAATAAAATCGCATATCTTCATAGGAACCGGTATGAACCGCGATGGTATTCCTCCGGAGCATGCACTTCCTTTTGCAAAATACTGCTCGGAACTGAAAGGTCTGGAATTGGTTGGCTTATGCACTCACTTTGCAGCGTCGGAAAATGAAGATAGGAGTTTTACTTATAAGCAGTTGGCTATTTTTAACCAAAATTTGGAGATATTAAAGAATAACGGCTTTGATTTTGAATATATCCATGCTTCGAACAGTGCTGCAATTATTAATATTCCCGAAGCACGATTCAATCTTGTACGTCCTGGAATCTTCCTTTATGGATATGCCAATGAGGAAAATTTGTGGAAGAAAATCGAACTTCAGCCTGCATTGACAATTAAAACCAATATTGTACTTACTAAAAGAGTCGAAAAAGGAGATACCGTCGGTTATAGTTTCAAATTTATTGCCGATAAGCCAACCCATATAGGTGTTTTGCCAATTGGTTATGCTGACGGATATTTCTGGTCGTTCACCAATAAAGCTGAGTGCCTGATTCGCGGTAAGCGCTACAAATTGGTAGGCAGTGTTTGCATGGATCAATGTATGGTTGATATTGGTTCAGATGATATAAAGGCAGGCGAGGAAGTAGTTTTATTAGGCAGCCAGGGAAATGAAACAATCACGGCTCATGAACTTGCTGCTCGTGGTAATAGCTTAGTTTATGAGGTGCTGACCTCCATATCACCGCGAATACCAAGAGTGATAATTGATAGATAAAGAAATAAATGGAGACTACTGAAAATTTATAAATATGCAACAATTTAGACATAGAGAAATCCCCCCTACCCCCCTTTTTCAAAGGGGGATAAGAAAAAAATTCTTTAATCCCCCTTTGAAAAAGGGGGGTAGGGGGGATTTCTCTTGAATTTGTCATTTCATATTTTTATTAAGTTACTTATTTTGGAATTCAGAATGCCATTTTTCAGTACTATACAAAATAATGGTTATTGTATTAATTTGATAACAAATGTATAATATAAAATTACCGAACTTCGAAGGACCTTTCGATTTATTGCTTTATTTCATTAAACGAGATGAAATCAATATTTACGATATTCCAATCGCGCGAATTACGGAAGAATTTTTGTCTTATATACGATTGATGCAGACTTTCGATTTGGAGCTTGCCGGTGAATTTTTAGTTATGGCAGCGACCCTGATGTTCATAAAAGCGCAAATGCTGATTCCGAAAATTGATGATGGCGATGAAACTGCTATGGTAGAAGACCCGCGGCGGGAATTGGTCGAAAGATTGCTCGAATACAAGCAATTCAAAACTGCTTCCTGGGATTTGGCAGAGGCTTTCGAGTCGCAGCGATATATCTATTACCGGAAAATGTTTGATGCTGATAAACTCATTGCTGAAAATGGTAATTTCTATAAGAATGCCACTCTCTTCGATTTGATGAAAGCATTCAAGAAAGCGCTTGACCGGGCTTCTTACGTCGAGCCGACGCATCATGTGGAAATTATTTCCGTAAGCGTTGAAGAGAAATCTGCATTAATCATTACGTATCTGAAAAAGAGTATTCGGACAAGTTTTTTCAATCTGATACAGGGGAATACGAAACCACACATAATTGCTACTTTTCTTGCAATTTTGGAATTAATGAAGCAGCAGAAAATATTTATTAAGCAGGAGCAGGATTTCGATGATATTGAAATTGCCCTGCGACCGCCGTCGACTGCCAATGCGGCAATACTCGAGTTTGATGAAGTGCAGGTGAATTAGTTTTTTAATTACTAATTACTAATTACTAATTACTAATTACTAATTACTAATTAAGAATTAAGAATTAAGAATTAAAAATTAAAAATATAAAGCATAATAATGTCGTTCAAACAAAAAATAAAACTCGGAAGAATGTCATTCTGAGCGAAGCGAAGGATATTCTTAAACCCGGAAGATTGTCATTCTGAGCAAAGCGAAGAATCTTCCTAAACCCGGAAGAATGTCATTCTGAGCGGAGCGAAGAATCCACTACCAATGTTGCTTCTGGATTCTTCACTTCGCTTACGAATGACATTCTATTAGTCGTGATAAGCAGCCTTTATTTAAAGGAATGACATTAGATGCTTTAGATTAATAAAAAATTGAAATAGTAAATGGAACAGAAACAAGGATATTTCGCTTCGCTGAGCAGGCAAGAGCAAAAGGCTGCTTTGGAGGCTATTATATTTTCATCGGAAGAATCTATCGGTTGGAAAGATTTATTTACTCTTTTATTCACATCGGATTCTATATCTCAGCTAAGTAAATCGAAAGATGAGGATGATGAGTCATCATCAATTCTTTCTGAGGAGCAGATGACCATTGAGGATGAATTCGCAAGTAATATGGATACCGGCGAACAGTATTTCGAGAAATTGATTGATGAAATTAATATTGAATTAATAGAATCGGGCAGGCCATTCCAGATTGTGCAAATCTCCGGTGGCTGGCAGTATGCAGTGCGAAGCGAATGGGGTGAGCTTATCCAAAGGCTGCTCAAATCCCGCACAAAGAAGCGATTATCCCAGGCAGCTCTTGAAACTCTTGCAATTATTGCATACCGCCAGCCTGTAACAAAACCGGAAATCGAGCAAATCCGCGGCGTCAATTCCGGTGATATTGTCAATACTTTAATCGATAGAAAGCTCGTTCGTATAGCAGGCAGGAAGGATGCATTAGGCAAGCCGCTTCTGTTCTCAACAACGGATGAATTTTTGAAAGTATTCGGATTAAATACCCTTACCGAACTTCCGCGTTTACGTGAATTCGAGGAGCTTGCAGAAAGTAACCCAAGCTCGAATGAAAGCAACTTCACATTATCGGTTGAAGCAATTCCGGAAGAGCCGGAACCGCAGCCCGTTATAGAAGATAATATTGAAGCAGAAGATGGGGAAGAAGAAAATTAGAAATTAAGAATTAAGAATTAAGAATTAAGAATGTAAGATTTCCCTTATTATCAAATAAACTGTCATTCCTGCGGATGCAGGAATCCCCTGAATGAAGCACTGACCTTCCTGCGAAAGCAGGAATCCCCAGCCAGAAGCGGAATCCTACAAATATCATATATACCTAATCCCGTAGGGATGAAATATATATAGCAAAGACCACATACACAAACGAAAATCCCGTAGGGATGACACATTATTTCATCCCTACGGGATTTTGTTCTGTTTATTAGTAATTTTTTCTATAAATATATCATCCCTACGGGATTATTTAGTTGGTAAGATTTAGAATGTCATTCCTGCGGATGCAGGAATCCCCAGCCAGAAGCGGAATCCTACAAATATCATATATACCTAATCCCGTAGGGATGAAATGTTTATAGCAAAGTACAGCAAAGCCAGCACAAATCCCGTAGGGATGACACATTATTTCATCCCTACGGGATTTTGTTTTGTTTATAGGTTATTTTTTCTATAAATATATCATCCCTACGGGATTGTAACTCCATAACTACCATGCAATTATAAAATAGTTGGAAATAGTTTGCCACCTTTTTCCGAAAAATGCAATATGTAGGTAATGGAGGTGTGTATTTGAGCTTAATGTTAAAATATTTTGGAATTATATAAGTTTTATATTTTACATTCAAATATTTTTTTTGTCTCAATAATATTTATAATTAATTAATAAAAAATTACGTAATTTGTAAAAATATTAAAAATATTGGTTCCCATTGATTGATGAAAAAATCTATACGAAAACCTTTAAACTGGCAAGACTTTGAATCCCTTTGCAAAATGTTATGGGGTGAAATATGGAATATCCCTGATAAAATCAAAAAGAATGGTAGGCTAGGACAACCACAAGCTGGGGTTGATGTTTATGGAATACCGCAAAATAAATTAAACTATTATGGTATTCAATGTAAGGGGAAAGATGATTATTCTGATGCTAAACTTACAAAGATTGAGACTGATAAGGAAATAAACAAGGCAGTATCCTTCCAACCAAACTTAGAAACATTCATATTTGCAACTACTGCCAATAAAGATGCGAATATTGAAACATACGTAAGGAAGAGGGATCTTGAGAATAGAAAAAATGGAGGATTTGAAATTCTAATTTATTGTTGGGAAGACATTGCTGATTTAATTGAAGTAAATAGGAATACCTTTAATTATTATGTTTTGGAAAATCAATTTAATAAAAAATTTGATGTCGAAATGACTTTTTGTGATGGAAAAAATGTATTTACAGTTCATCCAAAATTTAAAAAAACAATTATCACCTATAAATTACATAAACATCCTCTTTATTCTAACATACCGCAAAAAAAAGGAATTGTAAGTATAGATGTTGTGTCAACTGCAAAAAAAAACCAAAGTTGGTCAACTTTTGGATTAAGTATCAAAAATACTGGTTTCGTTGTCATTGAAGATTATAAAATATTTATCTATCCTGATAAAAATAAATGTAGAGAATTAAGTGGTTATTTGGGAGGACTAACAGATCAAATTTTTAATTTACAACATTCACCCATTCACGTTTTTGAGGATGAACAATACGCTTGCTATCTCCCTAAAGAAAATGCCCCATTAATTCAAGAAGATATGCGTTCCTTTGATTTACATATCCTTACAATGCGTGAAAATTATGAGATGCAAATTTTTTACAAAATACTTGCACGAGATTTCAATATAGATGGTGAATTGTTGCTAAAGGTTGAACCAGAATATATTATTGAAGAAAAGACAATTTATGTTGACTCCGAGGATCAAGTTCATGAAGATAAAATTATAATTGATGATATAATAACTTTCAATAGAAAAGATGACTCATGGTTGATTTCAAAGAAATAAATGACCCTGAAGAATGGGAATTATTCTCAAGAGATTTTTTCCATGAAATTGGTTTTTATATTCATTCCTCTCCCGACAGAGGTCCAGATGGAAAAAAAGATATAATAGTTACTGAAAATTTAAAAGGTAATTCGGGCAATTATCATTTTAAATGGTTAGTAAGTTGCAAACATTTTGCGAATCGTGAAAAGAACAGTTCAGTAAAAGAAAAGGATGAACCCAATATTCTTGAAAGAGTAAAAGGATTTAATTGTGATGGATTTATTGGATTTTACTCGACAATATCATCTTCAGGATTAAATTCAAGATTAAATCAATTAAAAGAGAACAATCAGATAAAGGATTATAGAATTTTCGATAACAAATTAATAGAAAATTATATTATTAGAATTGGTTTTTCGCAACATTTAATTCGATATTTTCCTTTGAGTTATAAGAAAATAAAACCATTACATTTGTTGGTTAATGAGTATTATCCAATCAAATGTGATGTTTGTGATAAAGACTTGTTGGAAGAACTTTATTTGAAACAAGATAATAGTCATTTTGTATCAGTTTTCAAGTATAATGCAGAGGATAAAAAGCATTATATTGAGGATATATACTTTGCATGTAAGGGATCTTGTAATAGAACGCTAAAATTTCGTTATTATGAGAAAAATAATTCTCTTACAAAATGGCAAAATATTGGAAATTTAATGATTCCTATTTTTTTTCTTAATTTTTTAATGTCCATAATAAATCAATTACAATCAGGTGATTATATATATTCTGATATAGCATTTCAAAAGGTAAAACATTTTATTATTTGTATGACTCAAAAGGTTTTTAGAGAGATGACTCAAGAAGAGAAACAAATATATTTAGATTTTGATGAAAATTTTTCAAATTTCCTTTAGAGATTCAGTAATTCAACTCCCGACAGAATTTCAATTAACGAGAGTGCTTTGCTTCCAAAATACCCAAACCATTCCCTTCCTCCCCCCCAAATTATTCCCCCCTCCCATGATTTACTACGATTGATAAAATATTTGTAATTGAATTTCGTTTTGCCAATTTTAATAAATATGGGTTATTATGCTATTTCATATAACAATTGAAAAATCAGAAGACGGCTGGTATGTGGTCGAATGTCCTGCTTTACCAGGCTGCATTTCACAGGGGAAAAGTGAAGAGGAAGCATTGAGCAATATTAAAGAGGCGATTAATGCCTGGTTGTGGGCAGAAGATAAAAAGAGCTTGCATTAGGAACATTAAGGGCATTAATAAGAAGCGCCGGTGTATCTGTTGATGAGTTTTTAGAAAAATTATAATTGGCAATTACAAACCATTTCAAAATCATTTCCAAACCGTTTTTAAGCCATTACTTTTGACATGTTTATTTTTGCTTGTTATTAATAATTATTTAAGGATCAAGATATGAATGAAGAATTGATGAAATCCGAAGAACCTAAAAAAATGCCGTGGGATATGATGGATGGAGAACCTTTGAAGGCTTTTGGCGCTTTTGAGGAATTCCTATCACAGGGAATTGCACGAAGTTATAATAAAACGGCAAAAAATCTTAAATTAGCGAAAACTACCATTGCCAGGTATGCTAAGAAATGGAATTGGAATTACCGGGCTTCTCTGCACGATAATATTCATGCCGAATTAAGAAGAAATGATGCTCTGCTCGAAATCGAGAAACGACACGAAGAAATGGAAAAAATCTATCAGGATATGACTCTTTATGCCAGCCGTGCTATGATTGAAACTTCTAATTTTTTTCGCGATTACTGGGCTTTTTACGACAATCCGCAAACAGATGCAAAACTAAAGTTCATTAACCGGCTGATAGGTACAATTAATAAATTATTCAAAATGCTTGATAGACCTATGCCGGGGGATTTATATACTGTAAAATCCAAACGGAATATTAATATCAATTATATGCTTAAACTTAAACAGAATATGAAATCATTGGAAACCGAATCAGATTTTGCATATAAAAATATTATGGATGAGAATGAAATCAGGAGACTCCCATTGCATAATAACCATGTGCAAAATATCCCGGATAAATTACCTGCAAATTGGAAAGAGAAAATTGAACAAATTGAAAAAGAACCAATTTGAAAATTGAAGAATATAAATGGAAAATTCATCCGATGACTGGCAGTCATCGGATGAATGAAATATCTAAAAAAATGCAAAAAACCGTACCCAATCGTACTCTTATGGATACAAAAGTTGAAAGTTTATAAAGTTTTTAAAGTTTAAAATTAAGGAAAAAAAATGCAAAAAACCGTACCCAATCGTACTCTAATGGACACAAAAGAAAATTTGAAAATGAACCAATTTGAAAAGCAAATTCATCCGATGACTGGCAGTCATCGGATGAATGAAGTTTCAAAAATAATTAACAATTAACAATTGACCATTAAAAAATAATATTACTCATCAGCAATATAGTTTTTTGTCCTTCGTCAATATGTTCGTATGTAAAATATTTTTATAAAATGGAGTAAAAATGGAACACTTAACTTTAGATACTTTCCGCGAAAAAGTATTCGATTTCCAAACAAATACAGAGTGGAACTTCGCCGGCAATAAGCCTTGCATCATAGATTTTTATGCCGATTGGTGCGGTCCGTGCAAGATGGTAGCGCCTGTCATGGAGCAGCTTTCAAAAGAATACGACGGTAAAGTTGATATATACAAAATTAATACGGAAGAGCAGCAGGAATTATCCGGTATGTTCGGAATCCAGAGCATCCCATCAGTTTTATTTTGCCCGGTCGATGGTAAACCTCAAATGTCGGTAGGTGCGCTGCCAAAGGATGGATATAAGAAAGCAATAGAAAGTGTGTTTGGGATTGCCCTGGTATCGTGATTAGTTGATATACATTGATCTTTGATATAATTCCGAGGAAGAATACATAAGATTTTGTAATGTCATTCTGAACGAAGTGATGAATCCAGATACGACATTGGGACTGGATTCTTCACTTTGCTCTGAATGACATCCTTACTTTTTTTTTGACTTATGAAACAGCCTTGAATCAGAAATTTTAAAAAATCTTTGTTTATAATAAGTCATTAATTGTTTTTTTCAGACGCCATAATATTTCAGGCGCTGAGTCACGGTTGTCATAAGGAAATTCAAGTAAAGTAGTATTTTGATTTTCAATAAAATTTGTTTGTGGATATTCTTCTAAAAATTCCCTGATAACCGGAAATACTTTATCGAAATAATCATGATTATCCTTTGATGGGAGCTCAGCAATAAAGGATTTGTCTTTAAAGGAGATTTTTGTGAATCCCGTTCCAAGAGCTGCGATTCTTACTTTAACGGCAAACACGAGTTCCATTGCCGGTTTCGGGAGCTTCCCGAACCTGTCTGTAAGCTCGTCGATGACAGCTTTGAGTTCATCAGCCTTGCGAAGTTTGTATAGTTCTTTGTAATATTGAAAACGCTCCGTATCGCTTTTAATGTAATCGGCAGGAAGCAGGGCATCCTTGTTGAGTTCAATGGCTATATCATCATTTTCGGTTAATAGAGGCAGTGTGACGGATTCATGGAATAAGTCTTTAAATTCTTCCTGCCTTAATTCTTTGACGGCTTCATCCAGGACTTTATGATACATCTCGAAACCGATTTCATTAATAAAGCCGCTCTGCTCCGGACCAAGAAGGTTACCGGCTCCACGAATTTCGAGGTCACGCATGGCTAATTGGAATCCGCTGCCTAAATCGGTGAATTCCTCAATAGCTTGCAGCCTCTGTAATGACTTCTGAGATAGACTTTTTATAGGGGGAATGATTAAAAAACAATAAGCCTGAATGTTGGTCCTGCCGACTCTTCCGCGTAATTGATAAAGCTCGGCAAGCCCGAAATTCTGGGAATTATTAATTATCATGGTATTGGCATTTGGGATGTCCAGCCCCGATTCCACGATTTTTGTTGTAACAAGGACATCGAATTTACCTTGAACGAATTTCTCCATGATAGATTCCAACTGGCTGGAAGGTATTTGTCCATGAGCCACGGCGAAAGTAATTTCAGGCATTTTCATTTTCAATTCCATTGCCAATCTGTCAAGGTCTTCTATTCGGTCATTAACGTAGAATATTTGCCCGCCTCGCTTGATTTCCCTGTCGACGGCTTGCAATATGGAATTATCATTATTGAAAACCACCTCTGTTTGTATTGGAATCCTGTTCCGTGGCGGAGTTTCGATAACGGATAAATCGCGCGCGCCCAATAAAGAAAAATTAAGTGTTCTGGGAATCGGAGTCGCTGTTAAAGATAAAGTATCAACTGAAGCCCGCAACTGCCGGAGCTTTTCTTTTGCTCCTACTCCGAAACGATGCTCTTCATCGATAATTAATAATCCGAGGTCGTTGAGGATAATATCCTTGCTTAAAAGTCGATGAGTTCCGATGATTATATCTATGCCGCCTGCTTTGAGTTTTTCGAGAATTACCTTTTGTTCGGCTTTAGTTTTGAAGCGGGAAATAGAATCGATGGTAACAGGGTATCTGCTCAGTCTATCGCGAAATGTCATATAATGCTGTTGAGCCAGGATAGTAGTGGGAACGAGAACAACGGTTTGTTTTCCCGATTGAGCGGCTTTGAATGCGGCTCGTATTGCAATTTCGGTTTTTCCGAATCCGACATCCCCGCAGACCAAACGGTCCATTGGAGTTGGTGATAACATATCGTTTTTCACTTCCATAGTCGTTCTTTCCTGATCGGGAGTATCTTCATAAATGAAGGATGCTTCAAACTCTTTTTGCCAGATAGTATCGGATTGAAATGAGAAGCCCTGCTGCTGCTTTCGCTGAGCATATAATTTTATTAAATCGCGGGCAATATCCTTTAATTTGCTTTTGGTTCGCGCTTTCTTTCTAAGCCAGTCCGGGGAACCAAGCTTATTAACTTTTGGCTCTACGCCTTCGTTAGCAGCGTATTTCTGAACTTTATGTATATAATTAAGGTGTACATATAAAATATCCCCGTCCTCATAAATTATACGTACACAATCCTGATAACTCCCTCCCAACCTGACTGTCTGAAAACCGTCAAAGATACCGATTCCCTTATCTTCATGGACAATATAATCGCCGATATTTAGCTGCTTTAATTCCTTCAATGAAATACCTGATTTTGATTTTGGCTTATCCTGCTGGCGAATACGGAGGCGGTTGAAAATCTGGTGTTCGGAATAACATGCAATTTTTAAATCCGGAAGAAAGAACCCATTGGAAACCGCTTGTTCGCACCATATCAACTTTTGCAGAGTCCGCTTTGGGTCTGCCATTGAGAGAAATTCGCTTTCAAAAGGAATATCATTTGAGGATAATGAATTTTCTACTAATTCCTTGATTCTTTCAAGATGAATCTTTCCGTCGGCGCAAATATAAATGTCAGCATCGTAGGCTGCAAGTCGCTGAAGTTCGACTGCGAGATTCTTTATTGAATTTTCGAATTGGGGTTGTGGAAACGAATGGAACTGCAAATCACTCTCGCCAATTTTGTTGAAAGATAGCGATGCATAACCCTGAATCAAGTTATTCTCTTCAATCTTTTCCGAAAAGGAATCCGGAGAATCAAGAACAATCAGGCAATTTTTGGTAAGATAACTAAAAACATTGCAGGTCTCATCCGTATTATCTTCGTGGAATATCCGGCTGATAAATTGCACTTTTGAATGGTCGTTATAACTTCTTTGTGATATTGTGTCGAACTCTCGAATTGATTCGATTTCATTTCCCCAGAATTCAATCCTGAGAGGGTTATCCCATCCAATAGGATATAAATCGAGGATACCTCCCCTTACTGATAAATCTCCCGAAGACGTGACGTAATCTTTTCTTTCGAAACCATCCAGGCAGAGGTTTGTAACGAAATCCGTAAAATCAATTGCCTGCCCCTTTCTGATGGATATTTTTGAATCGAGGACTGAATCAGGCTTTGGGAAGTTAACATCGAATATTGCCGGAGTAGTTATTATTATGGATGTTTCATTGCACTGTATTGCTGATATACCATCCAACAGGTTCGAGGATTCCATTTGCTCAGGGATAGTATGGAATCTCATCGATTTATTTTGATTTGTCAGGAACACGATGTCGGCATCATCAAGGAATAATTTCAAATCGTGGTACCAGTCTTCTGCCGAGGAGTTGTTTGAGCAAATCAAAAAAAATTGTTTTTTGTTTAATTGCCAGAGTGCAGCAGTCAAAGCTGCTGCTGATGCTCCATGAAGATGTTTGATTGAAACACTTTTTTTGCCTTGTTCGAATTGCTGTTGAAGTTTGTCCAGCACTCTTGATTCGGAGATTCTAAGTGATATATCGGCTAAATTATTTTTTATTTTCTTTTGAGTCATATTAATAAAATTTGCCACGAAATGTTTACAAATACCAATCGATGAGTATTTATAAGTTAAATTTATATAAAAATCAATTACAAATTTATCAAATAAAATTTTAAGTAAGGTTATATGAGCTTTATTATGTAAAAACAAAAATCAAGACACTAAATAAGTCCTTTTTCCGTGATTTTATTTTTTTTGGAACTCATTTATTTGAGCAATTGGAATTATAAAAGTTTTTAAAATTAAATTTAGGCAAAAATGAAAGACACAATTCTTTATTTATTACTATTTTCTTTATTAACACTGCCGTTATTTAGTGAAAAGAATTTGAAGGAATCTATTAGGATTGCAAATGAAGCTCTTGACCAGATGGATAGCAGCCATTTTTACAAAGCTATTGAATTATTCAACCGGGCGTTGGAATTGGAGCCGAATTCGCTACAATATCAATATGAAAAAGCGCTTGCTTATTTTAAATTGGAAAAATATGATACTGCAATTACTTTACTCTCACCTTTACGTTCCTATAAAGATACTAAAGACCACGTATGGCAGCTTTTGGGCAATAGTTACGACTTAACCGGTAAACGTGATTCAGCTTTTATAATTTACCAAGAAGGCTTGCAAAAATTCCCAAACTCAGGCAGGCTCTATTTGGAAATGGGTATTTCATATCTTAGCAGAAAGAAAGGCAAGGAGGCATCAGGGTTTTGGGAAAAAGGAGTAATCGCTGCACCTGAATATCCCCTTAATTATTACTATCTAACAAAACATTTTGCTAAAACGGCAGAAACTATCTGGGCAATCTTTTATGGTGAAATATTCCTGAATTTGAATGCCGACCCAAGAAAAAAAGATGAAATTTCAAAATTGCTTTATCAAACTTATATTAATTCAATCTTTACAAAAGAGGATACTATATATAAAGTTAGATTCACTCAGGTTTCTATTACATCAAATACAATTGATTCTTCCGGAGTTCCCTTTCAAATTGCCTTCCAGAAGCTAATGGAACAGGTATTTGCAGCTCAAAAGGATAAAGCAGATAAAACAATTTCTATCGGGGAACTGACAGAATGTCGCTTGAACTTTATTATTTTATGGAACAAATCAATTTATTCAAAAAGATTCCCAAATTTAGTTCTGAAGCGGCTGACGGAGGTATTAAAAAACAAATATTTCGATGAATATAATTTCTATATTTTCAAAGAAGCATCACCCGGTCAGTTCGATTTATGGAGTGAAAAAAATATGAAAAAGTACGGAAAATTTCTTTTATGGTTGGATAAGAATCCTCTTCGAATTAATCAATCCGATGTTTTCCATCGGTTTGTTTATGATAACAGATAAGGGAGTTCGAGAAAATGTGGTTGTCTCAAAAGTCAAAAAAATGGAAGAATGTCATTCTGAACGAAGTGAAGAATCCAGTCCCAATGCGGCTAATGGATTCTTCACTTCGTTCAGAATGACATTCTTCTTGGCTTTTGAGACAGCCTCATTCCGGAATTTTTGAGAACATCCCGAAATTAACAAAAGTTTGATATATAAAAGGAGGTACAAATGAAATTATCCTTAGAAGACAGAACAGCCATTGTTTGCGGGGCATCTCAAGGTATAGGAGCAGCTATTGCTATCAAGTTAGCTGAAATGGATGCAAGTGTTATCCTGCTGGCACGCTCCGAAGAAAAATTAAAGAAAATTCTTGAATCACTAAAATGTTCAAAAAAGCAGGAACATTCATATATAGTAGCGGATTTATCAGACCCGGAATCAGCAAGATCAAAGGTAGAGAGCATACTTGCCACTCGTAAAAGTATTGAAATCCTTATCAATAATACAGGTGGTCCGGCACCGGGTGAAATTCTTAAAGCCGCACCCGAAGCCTTTTTACAGGCATTCGGGCAGCAATTAATAGCAAGCCATGTATTAACACAGTTGTTGGTTGATGGTATGAAACGCTCAGGTTTTGGGAGGATTATTAATATCATTTCCGTTGGATTACGGCAGCCAATCGATGATTTGGGGGTTTCAAATACTATTCGAGGTGCAGTTGGTAGCTGGGCAAAAACACTTTCACGGGAACTTGCCGCCTTTGGGATTACCGTTAATAACATTCTTCCCGGATATACAAAAACCGAACGCCTTGATTCTTTGCTCGAGAAAAGAGCAGAAAATGAAGGAATTTCAAAAATTGAAGCAGAAAATAAAATTTCAAGTTTAATTCCGGCGAACAGGGTGGGGAGACCGGAAGAAATAGCTTATGCTGCATGTTTCCTGGCTTCTGCTGAGGCTTCCTACATAAATGGGGTTAATTTACCCGTCGATGGTGGATTCCTTAGATGCTTGTAAAAATAATTATTAATAAAAAATAATATTTATTTCATATTAATTTCATATAAAAAATTGGGAAAAATAATTTTTTTCTTGCTTTTTATAAAATATTATTTTATATTTGAATAAGGGGAAAAAGATATATATAGCATAAAGAGGAGAAGCTTTCCAAAAGCCCTCCTTTAAGTTAATAGGATGTTCGAGAAGATTAGAATTACGAATGTTTCAGTAATAGTCTAATGCATGGTTAATACAGCATTATGAGTTGCGGGGAATTTATTTGTGTTAGTTTTATATCGAACAAAACAAACAGCATTATCACTGTAAACGTAGGAAATATCGAACCTGAAAAGAATTCGACAAAAAGTCGGGCGATGTTATTCTGGTTTTTTGTTACGGTCTTATTTGTTAGCGGGATAATTTATTATGCCCGTAAATGGAATAGTTCGCAATTAATTCAAACGGTAACTGTTGACGGGACAAGGCTTGTGGCTGCTAAAGAAATAATTGAAAGGGCAATGGAAAAAATTTCCGGTAAAAAGCCCGATGCGGTTGAACTAAACGATATTCGTCAGAATATCAAGAGCCATCCTTATATTTCAAACGTAACGGTTCAGCGAAAAAGTCCAAAAGAAATTAAAATCTCCATTATCGAAAGAAAGCCGTGCGCTATCATTGCCGATAGTGCCGGTAATTTGAGTTTTATTGATGCAGGTGGTGTTTTCCTGCCTTATAAAATAATGGCTGATATGCCCGACCTACCTATTATCAGAGGGCTGACAACGAATAAAAAAGAATTTACATCTCCTTTATTCGATGCACTTTCAATTATAACAACTTTGCAAAATGATGATTTTACAGAACTGGGTAAGGAGATTTCGGAATTGATTTATAGTCCGATGAACCGCTCCTATACAATGTTACTGAATGATTTTAACATTACCGTAATATTTGGGGATATAAAAAATATTAATGAAAAACTTTATAAACTCAAAAGTTTTAAAGTTGCTAAAATCTTTGATAAAAATATGCGAAACGTGAGACGCATTGATTTGCGGTGGTCAGAACAAATTGTAGTTAGCTAAAATTTTTAGTGAATTGAAATTATGGAATCAAAAATGCCTGAGAAAAAGAACGGAACTGCTTTTAATAACGATAAATCACGACAACAGTCAATTGTTGCGGGATTGGATATTGGAACAACAAAAGTTTGCGCACTGATTGCATCCCCGGATACAAAACCAGGTGCTATTAGAATACTCGGACTGGGAATTGCCGAAAGTGAAGGTTTGAACCGTGGTGTTGTGGTCAATATTGAAAAGACAATCAAAACAATTCGAAGTGTTATCGAGCAAGCAGAACAGCAATCCGGTATTAAAATTAAAGAAGTGTTGGTTGGTATAGCCGGTGACCATATTCAATCGTTCCAGACCCGTTCTATAGTAACAATCTCGAATCCTACCCAGGAAATATCGGATGATGATGTTGCCAGGCTTATTGAAGAAGCGCGTAAAGTACCTCTGTCACCGGAAAGAAAAATTCTTCATTTGATTCCACAGGATTATACAATCGATGGTCAGGACGGCATTAACGACCCCGTAGGAATGAGTGGAATTCGTATGGAAGCCAATGTTCATGTAGTTACAGGATTGACAACTGCAATACAAAATATACATAAATGTGTTGAACGTGCAGGCTTGAACGTCACCGAGGTAGTTCTCGAGCCACTTGCGAGCAGCTATGCAGTACTAACAGATGAAGAAAAGGAAGTTGGAGTTGCATTAATCGATATTGGTGGAGGAACGACTGACATTGCAGTATTTGCCGACAATATAATTAGGTATACATCTGTTTTCGGCATTGGTGGACGTCAGGTAACAAACGATATCCGCCATATTCTTGAAATTATTTCCTCCCAGGCAGAAAAAATCAAACGTGAGTACGGACATGCTTATGAAGATACAATTTTAGATGATGAAATATTTATGATACCCGGCATTGGTGGCAGGGAACCGAAGGAAATTACCAAAACACAGCTTTGCAAAATCATACAACCGAGAATGGAAGAACTGTTGGAATTTGCTTTAGCGGAAATCCGCCGTTCTGGATTTGCATATAGGTTAGGAGCCGGAGTTGTATTAACCGGAGGTGCATCGTTACTTAAAGGCACGGAAGAACTTGCCGGACAAGTTTTCGGAATGCCTGTAAAAATCGGCACTCCATCGGGTATCTCATATTCCGGTTTAGCGCCTGAAATCGAAAGCCCTGTTTATTCAACGGCAGTCGGTTTGATTTTATATGCAATGAAGAATAATGTTGCATCGGTATTTACAGAGCAACCACAAATTGCAACTGAAATACAGACAAAAGAGAAAGTTTCCATTATTAACAAATTTAAGAAATTTATTGAAGAATTATAATATTTTCACACTATTTAAAGAGGTAGAGAATGCCGATTGAATTGGATACTACATCATTCGAAGGCGCAAAAATACGCGTTATCGGAGTTGGCGGAGGTGGCGGCAATGCGGTAAACACAATGATAGAAAAAGGATTATCTAATGTTGATTTCATCGCTGTTAATACCGATAAGCAAGCACTTGCACAGAATAAGGCAAAAGTTTGTATTCAATTGGGTAAGGATATTACCCGAGGCTTGGGTGCCGGAGCCAGACCGGACATCGGCAAAAAGGCTGCTGAAGAAAGTCAGGATGAAATTCGCGATACCTTAAAAGGCAGTGACATGGTATTTGTTACCTGTGGTATGGGAGGTGGCACCGGTACAGGTGGTTCTCCGGTCGTTGCCCGGATAGCCAGGGAACTTGGCGCTTTAGTTGTTGGTATAGTTACCAAGCCCTTCAAACGCGAAGGGAAACCCCGTCGCGAGCTTGCACAAGCCGGTATTCTTGAGCTTCGTGAGTGGGTCGATGCCCTCATTATCATACCAAACCAAAAACTTCTCGATATTACAGATCAGGATACTGATTTCGAAACGGCATTCAAAAAAGTTGACGATGTGCTGTACAATGCTACACGGGGTATAGCCGATATTATATCAAAGCATGGTAAAATTAATGTCGACTTCGCCGATGTACGAACGATAATGACCGGAATGGGTGATGCATTGATGAGCATTGGAAGCGCAACCGGAGACCATCGTGCGATAGAGGCAACACAAAACGCACTTAATTCACCGCTTTTGGATGGTATTTCAATATCAGGAGCCAGAGGAGTCCTTGTTAATTTCTCAGGTAAGAAAATTGCGATGCGGGAAATCGACGATGCACTGGCATTAATTGAAGAAGAAGCCGGAGAAGAAGCAAATATCATTTTCGGAATTGCTACAAATGAAGAGCTTGAGGATGAGCTGATGATTACCGTTGTCGCAACCGGATTCACCAAAAAGGATGAAGATAGTCTTTTCCCTCAGCAACCTGTCAAGGAAGAACCTAAATCGTACAAGAATCACTCTCCGAGGCTGCCGATGCAGTTTGACAATATGCCGGGTGTAAAACCTCCGTCTTATGCAGTTCCATTCGGACATGGAAGTAAGTCGAATACGGTTATAAACACGGGTTCGGAATTTCAAAAGAATACTTTTTCATTTAATTCGAAACCTCAATCCAATACTGAGTTGAAGGAATTGGATGTACCTACTGCAATACGGTTGGGCGCACCTGATGGGATTAATAACGGCACAACCGAACAAGGAACAATAGCTCCGGGTAAAGATAAAATTATTTCTACGATTGATAAAAAAAATGAAGCCATGCTTGATAAACCGGCATTTTTAAGAAGAATAATGGATTAAATATATTGGGAAAATATTATTTACAAATGTATAAATAAGGAACTTATTCAAACACCCCTTATTCCGCTATGATAAAAGTGGCATTAAGGGGCGTTTTTTATTTTTTATTAATTGGATTTTTGATTAATTTTCATAAAGTGGTTTCTTATCATTATTAGGGAAAAATTGGTACAAACTTTTGTTCAATATTATCACTTAAATTTTAACTGTCCAATATTGTGCAATTTTGTGGAAATTGATTGGAAAGATAAATTAAGCTACTAACTTGAGGAATTAAGGATGGTTCTGGTTTGGAGCAAAAAAAACATAAAGAATAAATATGAGTCGTTGAATAATTTAGCCTAAGGATTTATTGGCATAATTTTTATTCATATAATTGTTATATTAATTATTGAATAATAAGTGTTAAAATGAAAATTAAAAAGTTTATAGCAGCATCGATGAAAGAAGGCAAAGCGCTTGTAATTAATGAACTGGGCGAAGATGCAGTGATTTTATCGAGTAGGGTTTCCCGCAAAACCGACGGAAGCAATGAGGAATTTATTGAAATAGTGGCTGCTATAGATGAAAATCCTGTAAAGGAGAAAAAAACTCAACCTAAACTTCCTATACCTCAAATGCCTGTTAAAGATAGGCACGATGCAGGATTGAGCGATACGATACAAATAGAATTACAAAAATCATTATACGAAATCAGTAACAGATTGAATAAATTCGAATTGGTTTTGAAGGAATTATCCCACAATTCCAGATATAAATATAGCAGTTATTTCGGTCCAATATACGGACAATTATATGAAAAATTGAGGGATGCAGATGTATCGGAAGAATTTTCTCTTGAACTTATCGGAAATCTGTATGGAAGAAGAAATTTTGAGGATTTGCAGCAGGCAACAAGTCTAACCAGAAGATTACTCTCCGAGAGGTTAAATTCAATGCCGCCTTTTCTTAAATCCGACAAAAGGTTGATATCCTTATTTATCGGAACCTCTGGCTCCGGCAAGACTTTAACATTGGTTAAACTTGCAGTGGTTTGTAAAATGGTTTTAAAAGGAAATGTGCTGGTAGTTTCTGCCGATAGCCGCAAAATAAACGGACATGACCAGTTAGAGACCTTTTCTACCGTTGCAGGAATTCCATTTGTATCTGCCCAAACAACCCTGGATTTAAGAGAAATAATTGAATCGGAAACCAAAAGGGATTTTATATTAATTGATACTCCATCAACAAACCAGCATAGTGATACTGAGCTGGTTGAGCTTGAAAGATTATTGAATGCTTCTTATCACGACCTGTTATATCTCGTTGGGAGTTCAACGGTTAGTAAAACAGTAATGCGGGATGTTTTATTAAAATTTACGACTTTTAAACCATCAGGTTTGATATTAACTAAGCTCGATGAAGCGGTTCGACCGGGACAAATAATAGAACCGATAATAGAAAGCGGGCTTCCTCTTGCTTACTTTACTACCGGACAGAGAATTCCCGAAGATATTGAAGCTGCAAGTTCCGAACGCTTGTCGGAATTAATTTTACCGGATTTTTCGGAAAGCGAATAAAATGGAAACTGATGCAAACACATTTATTGAGACACAATTGGAAGCTGCTGAAGAAGCAAAATTACCCTATATTATTACAATATGCAGTGGTAAAGGTGGTGTTGGAAAAAGTGTGCTGGCAGCCAATCTTGCAAAAGCGATGTCTAATACTGCATCTGTGTGTGTGTGGGATGCTGATATACATTTTCCAAATCAGCATTTACTCTTCGGCGTTGAGCCTCCATTACGATTGAAGGATGTATTTTCAGGAATGACAGAGGTGCGAAAGGCAATATACCAAATTGCACCAAATATCGCACTTCTTGCAGATAAGCCGGTTTCCGATATTTCCCAGAATGACACTCCAATGGATTTTTCATCTGTTTATGCAGAACTTGTTTCATGTAATTTATTTGATATTATCATAATTGATTCTGCCGCGGGAGATGCATTCGAAACTTTGCAATGCAGCGCTTTCTCGGATTGTATCAGTATAGTTGTAACGGACGAACCAACTTCACTGATTGATGCTTACGGACTTATAAAACTTTTATCTCCATACATAGAAAAGAAAAAGATAAATTTAATCGTCAATAATGTAATAGATATGGAAGATGCAGATGAAATTTCACGTAAACTGAATATGGCAACTGAGAAATTTTTAGGGATGGAGCTCGATGTATTGGGATTTGTACCATACGACCGTGCTGTCCGGCAATCGATAATCCGGCAGGAGTTGTTAACAAACGCAACACCGGATTGCGAAGCCTCGCAAGCAATCTATCATCTTGCAGAAACTTATATGACGAAATTTAATATATTTAAAATTTGAAAAAAGATTAATTATAATATACGGATATAGATATGGCTAAAAAGAAAAAGGAAATATTATCCAAAGAGGAAAAACAACGTCTCAATGAACGTCGTGCGGAAGAAAAAGCCAAACAAAAGGATACTAAGAAAAAAGATGCTGAAAAGCGTAAACTGCTGCGTGCTAAAAGGGAGAGATTAAATAAAAAGTACAGAAGAGAAACCAAGAGAATTAATGAAAAAATTCATTCTCCCTATAAATTATTATACCAAACCTGTTTATTTATTTCGATTTTAATTTTTATAATACTTTATTACATGGTAAACAGTAGTTTTCAGAAATCAATTCTTATATCATTTTTGATTTTTATTGCGTTATATTTGATAGCCGGATTGTCTATGATTTCGGGTTTCTATATGATTTCAGAGCGTAAACGTAAGGAGCTCGAAGATACACGTCAGCAGGAATTGATTGCAATTGAAGAGCGTCGACAGCAGGAAGCTCTAAAAGAGGAAATGGAAATGGCTAAATTCAGGGAATTGGAAGCCGAAATTAAACGGGTAGAAGAAAGCCAGCAAAAACCTATGGCAGCCGATATGGATGCATTACTGGAATCAAACCAAGAAGATAGTGAAACATCATGGAGTATGGGGGCAGATGAGGAAGATGAAAACTTAGAAGGTTCACCGTTTGTTGCCGGACAGACCATGCCCGACTTTATGGATGGTAGCTTGTTTACTATGCCTGATACTCAGGATAGAATGTAAGAATGGTTAATGGTTAATGGTTAATGGTTAATGGTAAATGATTAATAATAAATGGTTAATGGAAATAAAATACAATTAATAATAAGAAAGTAAGGATAATTGATGACATTCGTAATTCGTAATTCGTAATTTTTTCGGTGATGATATGCAATTGAAAGAAATGGAGTTGAAGCAATATTGGGATAGTTTTGTAAAAGAACGCTCTCTTGAAGCAAGGCATAAACTAATGATGCATTATATCTGGTTGGTCAAATATGTTCTCCAACAGATGAATTTACCTGTTTCATCAATCCTCGAGGATAGTGATTTTATAAATATCGGGATACTCGGACTACATGAATCATTGGAAAGATACGAAGTTGATAGAGGTGTAAAATTTGAATCTTATGCTATTCCAAGAATTAAAGGTATGATTCAGGATGAATTAAGAAAGCTTGATTGGCTCTCCCGAACAGCAAGAAAAAAAGTACAGGATTATCTTCATGCCTCCGATATGTTGCGTTCTGAAGAGGGAAGAGAAGTCTCGCAGGAAGAAATCCGTTCCCGGTTGAATGTAACCCCTGAAAAATACAACTCCTATTTAGCCGCTGCAGCAGCAGCAAAGGCATCGATGTCAATTGCAGAATTTCAAAATCAAAATGATGATGAAGAATTCGATTTATTGGAAGAACTCCCGGATACTTCTCAGGAGAGTATGCTTTCTCAGATAGAAAACGAAGAAAGATTGGATTTCATAACCGAATATTTGAAAAACCTTATTCAGCGCAAGAGAATGGTTATGACATTATATTACTATGAAAATTTAACATTTAAGGAAATCGGCAAAGCTCTGAGCGTTTCAGAAAGCCGTGTTTGCCAGATTCATACCCAGGTTGTAAAAGAATTACGGGACAAATTATACGAGTTCGATAATGCTTAATTCGTCAATTCGTTCGAGACTCGAAAATATTAAGGATTTGCCGACCATACCCTTCGTTATGAATGAGATTCTACATTCAGTCGATAACGAAAACGTTAGAGCATCCCAGCTCGCATCCTTAATAGAAAGGGACCAGGCGCTAACGGCACGCGTGCTGAGAGTTGCCAACTCGCCGTTTTATGGTTTCACACGAAAAATCTCTACTATCGAACTTGCAATAGTTCTGCTTGGATTGAATACAATTAAGGAAATCGTATTAAGCTTGGTCTTGCAAAAATTTTATAACAAACTTCGCAGGAGTGTTATAAATACAAAGGATTTTTGGAGCTATTCAGTATTTTGCGGAGCATGTTCGCGATTCCTTGCGCGTAAAACACAATACAGGCTTGCCGGGGAAGCTTTTGTAGCAGGATTAATGCATGATATTGGAATTTTAATTATGAGCGAACATTTTGCCCAGGAATTCCTGATGGTAAAAATTGCAACGGTGAAGCATAAAATGTCGATGCTCGAAGCCGAACGTGCCATTTTGAGCTGTACTCATGCAGAAATCGGAGCCTGGTTTGCCGAGAAATGGAATCTACCGCAATCACTCTATAATGCTATCCGTTATCATCACAGTTCCTACGAGCAGGTTAAGGCAAACTTAGAAAAGATGAAAATTCTTCAGGAGATTACAAAGAAAAGAAAGCTCAAAATTGAAAATATATCAACCGACCCGGACCAGCCCGTAACAAGGATTGTAGCGCTTGCCGAATGGTTTGCAGTTGAACTTGGCTATCGCAATTGGATTGATGAGCCGCATGAATCTTATCTCTACGAAGCCGACACGCTGCTCGATGAGCTTTGTGAGCGGGAAGTATTGAATCCATCGAGCGTGATTAAAGTATATAAAGATGAAATTATGGAAGAGTATAAAAAAGCTTCGGTTTTTAGCCAGATGGCAACAACCTCATTATATAAATAATGGCTCGAAAAGTAAAGATATCGAAACCACCTACAAAATTAGCATCCCTTACGGATACTCGTGATGACTATATCCGTACACTTGAAATGTCATTGCAAATATTGCAGCGTGAGGTTGAAAGTCTGAGGAACCTGAATAAATCAAGTGAATCTGCAAAAACAAATCATCAACAAAAAAAATTAAAAACCATTAAAGACGAAGCTTCCGATTATTTTACAAACTGTAATTCCGATAAGGAGCTTCATTCTAAATTTTTTAATTTGATATCAGGACCTTACTCAATTCTTGAGAGTGATATTTTCTTATTCCAACCCGATGGTACACTTCAATCAGTATCCGAAAGCGATACATTAGAATCATTTCTCGAAACCGTTAGACACCTCGAAGAAGAAGGGATTATAGATTTCGCTGTAGAACGTGATTCTCCAAGCCTGCTACCGAATCTTTCGGATGATGATGCAGAAATTCCAACACATATTTTATTGGTACCCTTTATTTTCAGGGGAACTGCAATTGGAATTTTTGTAGGAAAAACAAATAAAAATCCGACTGAAATCAACCGTTCAGAATTACAGGAAATTAAAGATTTATCCGAATCTGCCGCATTGGCTCTCGATAATCTTAGAAGTGCACGCGAAATTCATGATATGAACAACAGGCTGGCTCTTTTAAATAGTCAGATTCTTCATTCTTCCAAACTGGCATCGATTGGAGAAATAGCATCAGCAATTGCATCGGAAATAAGTAATCCGATTCAAATCATCAGGGCTAATATTAATCTAATTGGTTCAGGGTTGGGCGATGTTGGCAGAAGAACCCAAATCATTATCAACCAACTTGATAAAATAGATGAAATTACAAACAGGTTAACTGATTTTTCAGATGCAACTCCATCGGGAATTCAAGCTACACAAGTGAATATCTGTACTCTTATCGATGACGTCCTTTTAATTTCCGCATCCCAGCTACAAAGGGATGGTATTAAAGTCGAGCGTGAATATGAAAATCAATCCCTTGAGATAGCGGCATTCAAGCCACAAATTGAGCAGGTTATCCTTAGTTTACTCCTATTCGGACGTGATTACATGCCAGACGGAGGTACGATTAGTATTTGCGTCGTGACAAGTGGGAAAAATAAGATACAGGTCTCAATTGCTGATTCCGGGACCGGCATTGATGAACAGTTACTGAAAAATATTTTTAATCTTCAGGAAATCTCAGATACAGGAACAGAAAGAAAATCACAAAATCTTTATTTAGTGAAGAATATTGTTCAACAACACAATGGAAAAATTTCCGTCTATTCCGAAATTGGAAAAGGTACTACTTTTAAGATTATTTTTCCATTATTAAGTAATTAAATTCTATGTTATTGCAAATCACAAAAATATTGAAACTCATGATTCTGTTAGGATTTGTAGTCATTATTTTTGTTAATGTTGCTCAATCTGCTAATCTGAATAAATTAACAATAGCTCCACTAAACCGGTTAACACTTTACTTTTCGGAATTACCCGCCCAATTCGAAAGCGGATTGACTTCGGATAAAAAACAATTAAAAATTAAAATTAAGAATGTAACGACCCCTGACTCTTTGAAGAGGAAATCCGGGCAAGGCATTATTGAAAACGTATATATCCAGGAATCAGGCAAGGATTTGGAAATATATCTTTCCCTGAAGGAAAAAAAAGGTTATAGCGCTATTAAATTACCTTACTCAAAAGCGATTATGGTCGAAGTTTTCGGCTGGGAGAAGCTATCGGCTGCAGAAGACAGCTATCGCAGCGCATTGCTTGCATGCGAAAGCGGTATTATTTCAACTGCAAAAGAGCTTTTGGAGAAATCTATTAATCTTGGCAGCGGAGAAGCTGCCGGAATACTCGGTTTGATTAATCTTGAAGAAGGTAAAATAGTAACAGCCGCACAGAATCTAACTTTAGCTGTTAAAGCAAATGTTAATATCCCGGATGTTTATGCCGGTCTCTCGCAAATTTGCAGCCGTAAAGGAATTACTGAAAAAGAGATAGTTTATGCTAACAGATTTAAAGAAAAAACAGGGCTTACGTCTTTTGAAAATATAATTATTCCTAAGCATGATGAAGATACTTTAACTGGTTTAACATTAACGAAAATTTTAGAAAGCAATGCTTCAACCGATTCGCTTCAAAGAGTGCAGGACTCACTTCGCAGGGTTGCTCACAGGGACTCATTGAATAAACTCAGAAGCAAATTAATCGGCAACAAAGACTCCTTATCGCTCGTTGGCAAAGACCAGGATAAGAGCAGTATTTGGAAAGAACTAATCGGTTCATTGTTGCCTGATTGGTTCTCTAAAATATTTGTTTATTTATTGGTTATTGTATTCATTATCGGAGTGATGCTTCTTTATTCTTATATCAAATGGCGTAAAAGGCAATTGCTGAATTTGAAAAAGAAGAAGCAGGAAAATAGTAAAGAGAATTTCAAAGAAAATCTGCAAACTGCCCAGCAAAGTGTTACTGCCGCAGGAGCAAGTCATGCAGCTAAAATGTACAAGCAAAATGCGCAATTGGCTTCACCCCAGAAAAAGAAAGTTGAAAAACCGGTTGTTAATCAAAAATCATCAGAGATTCCTCCTCCCTTGCAAATTGAACCGGGGGTAGAGGAAACAAAAGAAGAGCTTCAGATTCAAGATGCAATCATTCATAATGCTCCAATAGAAGATGAAAATAGTTATAAGACATCGGTAAAAGAAACTGATTTCTATGATAAGATGAAGGAAAATACAGAGAAGGTTACTTTTGAATCACCTTTCGAAAATTTACGGGAAAAAAAGCGTCCAATTTCTCCGAAACTTGAGTTGGCGTTGCATCTTCAAGAGGAACAAAAAAAAATAAAAAAGAAAGATTACGAGGATGAGCGTCAGGAATTCTCCGATGAAGATGCACAGAAATTAAGGGAAGTAGCAAAAAAACTTGGTATCGAATTGGAAAAGTCATCGAGAGGTCAAATGAATAAAATTTCAGGTGACGATGAAATTATCCAAAAACTTTCAAGTAATTTGCATTTTAATAATGAGTAATTATGACAATTAGTAAAATTAATAATTAGATAATTGGAAAATTGAATTTCAAAATATTGGCATATAAAGTAATTAAGGTGAATCATATTAATAATATTTGATGGTAAAAAAAGTAAAAATATCACGTTACATTTTATTCCCGTATATAATTATTTTGTTATGCTTGGGATTTATTAATTTATTAGCCGAAAATAGATTTGATGTTATTAATTTAATGAAACCAATCGGTTCATCAAAACCACCTTTAAAACAAAATCACGGCAAGGTATATTTTTCCGATGGCACAATTCTTGATAATAAAAGATATAGTGTGGCAGATACTTCGAGGAATTCTGCCGATTCATTGAAACGGGAAAATAAAATCGTAAGTGTCGTTGATAATGGTGAGTTTTTTAATGTACGGATTGAACTTGCCAATTACGAGAATGATATAAAGATTAATATATTCAATATGTTAGGAAAAAATGTGATGGAGGTATTCAAGGGAATTCCAACAAAGGAAATTGATTATACTTTCAGCATATCCAATTTACCTAATGGAATTTATTTCTTGAAACTTCAAGGGCGTAATTTTACAAGAACAAGGAAATTCATTGTCTCGAGGTAACAGTACGATGAAAGATTTAATATTAAAAAATAATCGGAATAAGGTAAATATTTTAACCGGATTTGTATTACTGATATTCATCATTTTATTACAATTACTGCCTTGTAGCTTGTTATCCCAGGTTTCCGGCGGTGGGTATTCCGAAGCTTTTATGCATCGTAATGTTGGGGGAAGACCAATTGCAATGGCTGGCGCTTATACTGCAATTTCCAACGAACCCAACGGTATTTTCTATAATCCTGCTGCACTTGGATTTTTCAGCGATGTGCCTCAGGTATCTACGATGTATTCCTTGCTGGACTACGGCAGATACCATAATTCCATAGCCTGGGCTCAATCTGTAACCGGAAATATCGGACTCGGTTTCGGTATAAACAGCTTTTATGGTGGAGCCTTTACAGCACGTGACCAGACTGGTTTGAAGCGTGGCGACTATTCGAGTATCTCTAATTCGTTAGTTGGGGCATTGTCGTACAGTATTGATTTTGCAAGTATTGGATTTGGATTTAAATATATATCCGAAAATTTACTCGGTTCACAAACTTACGCACATGGCTATGGATTAGATGCAGGAATGAAATTCAATGTTCTGGATTTATTCTCATTCGGAGTTGCTATTCAGAATCTATCTTCAAGAATTTTCTGGAATACTACCGGGGACGTTGGAGAGGATTTGCCATATACTATTCGAACCGGAGTTGCAGCGGAATATAATTTAAATGTTGGCGTTACCCGTTCAAATGAATACGGAGAATTGGAATACATACCACCAACAAGATATATACTTGTATCATTGGATGCTGTTATGACTCAAAGGGAACGCGCTCCCAGGCTAATGATTGGTGCAGAGGCTGCTCTGCATGAGGTTATAATCTTCCGCGCAGGTATGGGTTTATATGGTGAAGATAACAATACACCACAAATTCTACCAATGAATCTATGGGGTGCCGGTGTATCAATAAGACCTAAAATAAGTGGTGCACCTTTTAAATTGCATATTGATTATTCTATTTCGGAGGATAACCTTTCGAAATTGAAGATAGCTCATCATTTTGCATTGATGTTCGAATTTTAATATCTAATGGGATAAGAAAAATATTCTTCAATCCCCCTTTGAAAAAGGGGGGTAGGGGGGATTTCTCTTGAATTTGTCATTGCATATTTTTTCTTAATTCCATTATTTTCGAGTTCAGAATGACTTCCTTCTTGATTTATTAGACAACCTTCATAACCAAACTCACCTGAATTAATCTTTCAAAATCAATCCCTCACCATTACTTCCATTCACAAGAACAGTAATTGGTTGTTCCAATTTTATTAATTTCAAATATTCGGTGGATTCTTCAACAGGTTGGCTTTCGAGCCACTGCCAATCAAATGATTCTAATTGAGTTTTGGACTTAACAGTTAAATATGCAATTTCAAATGAAGTCAAATTATGGAAGAAGTGTGAACCTTGCGATGGGTCAACGATAACGTGAGTAATAGGAATTTCTACTATAACTTTCGCAGCAGAGATATTCGAAAAATCGACCGGTATCCCAAGCCAAGGGTCGCGGGACCCCCATCTACCCTGCCCTATGAGAAGGTAATTCCGGTTTTCTTTTATAAGCTTTTTATTAAAAATATTGATTTGCTCAGCCATTTGGCGGGTTTTCGAGGAATCGAATTTTTCAGGAGAAACCAAAAGTACGGTATCAATTTTATATGTTCCGTTGCCGAGCGCCATATCGGTCCTGAATAATATTCTATTTTCCTCGATTGATGAAAAGTTTAAATTAATGATACTTTCAGGCGATACCATTGGTCGAACCTGGAGAAATCTGAAATTCAAAGGAGTAGCCGAATCCTTGCCAAGTGTAGCTGCAAACTCAATTTCAACAGGACAATTCAACGCTGATTCCGATAATAATAAAATCGTCTGAATAATTTTATTTAACTGTACAACCTCGGATTTCAATATAGGTGCAAAATCCAGAATTCTGGGTCCTTGCCTGGATATTCCCTCATACAAAGCATCATTTTCATGGGAGTAGGTCGAAGCCAAATATCTCATTGTTCCATGAATTTCAGCATTGGATAGATTTAAATTAGTAAGGTAAATATCTTCATCGGATGAATTTCGGATAACATCCATATCCAAATCAACAGCCCAGAATTTATTCTGAGAATTATGTAAATAATCGTTTGTTGTGCCGAACTGAGGATAAATGCCGGGATAGGAAGGTGAGTATTGCATACAGAGTGAGCCGTCCACAATTGTTTTCCCGAGACCAAGCGCCAGAAAAACAACTCCATCGTCTTGTTTTGCCTTTCCATACGGATAGTAATTATATGAGCGTCCTACCCCTGAAATATGAGGGTAGAAGTAATGTTCATACTTTTCACCGACTATTTCCTGTAGAATTACTGCCATTTTCTCTTTTTCGATTCTATTGCCCGTAGCTTCGATATAACTTTTTGCGCTCTTGGTGAAAGTCGAAGCATAAACAAGTTTTACGGCATGAACTAAATTGTAAAACCTGACATTAAAATCGGGATTGTTATTCGGTATCATAACAGTTGCATAAATACCGGCAAAAGGCTGATATACAGCATCCTCCAAAAGACTCGATGAACGAACAGCGATTGGACCATGCATATTTTTTAATATTTCCTTCAAATCTTCCAGCAGTTCTTCATCTAATTCACAATCAAAAAATTTTTTATAAATCCTCTCATCGGAAATATTTTGAAAGACGGTATGATAGAGGTCATTAGTTTCCATGAACTGCTTGAAAACATCAGTAGCTATGACAATGGTTTTAGGTATTGCAATATCAACATCTCCGAATTTGAGAATAGATTGGTAAGTCTTTAAAATCTTATCAATAAAAGCCAAACCTCTTGCTTTTCCTCCCAAAGAGCCACTCCCAATAACCTGGAAATTATTATCCGGGTCATAATTATGTCTGGAAAAAGCATTTATCGTACCTTTTCTATCATCTGAAATTTGTTTAGAAATTGCATCGACCAGGAAATTCCTGAGTCCATCCACGCCTTCGAAATGCCTCAAATGGACAGGTCTTATATTATATGCCAATCCTATTTGATTACGGGCTAACAACCATCTGGAGAAATGATTATTCTTTGAATGATAAACTAAACTTTCATCAGGAATTTTTATTAGGGAATTTCTGAATTCAATGAGATTGGAGGCTACTCCAACTTCACTTCCATCGTGCATTTTAAAAACAAAATCGCCGAATCCGAAATTCCTATTCATAAAATCACTTAGCTCAGTCAATAGTAATTTATTATCTTTACTGATGTAGGCTACATTAAGTTTCAAAGCTACCGATTTTTTTTCCTGATGGGATGTTTGCAAAAGAATCGGCATTTGCATGTTTTCATTTCTGATTGCCTTAATTAATTCCAGCCCGGCATCTTCGCATTTATTTCCGTTTTTTGAGAATTCCAAATCCGTAATGATTCCCATGACTGATTCGCGGTAGGTCTCGTAATAATTCAATGCTTCTTCATAAGTTGTTGCCAAAAAGATTTTTGGTCTTGCATGTTGACGTAATAATTTTTCGGAGGAACTCTGACTTTCATCAATTAATTTCTGTCTTTGCTTCATAAGCTCCGTATAAATCAAAGGCAGGAAGGAAGAATAATAATCCGGTGAGTCTTCAACTAAAATAATCGAAGGGATACCAAACCGAAGACAATCAATTTCAGCATTTTTAATATCTTCGAAAAGTTTTACTATTGCAAGGAAAATTCTTCTATCTCCGCTCCAGATGAAAATTTTATCTAATTGTATGAGTTTGCCGCTTGCGATATTTCTTTGCAGTTCGCCCGATTGAGATGCAATCAGTACGTGAGGAATATCCGGATATTGCTTTTTAGTGGAACTAATGAATTCATCCAAATTCATATCTCCCAGACGGAGAGTTGAAATGATTAAATCGAAATTCTCTTCATTAAGTAGTTTTAATGCGGCTTTCCCGGTACTTGCCCTTATGATTTTCGGGGCATAATATAAATTTAATTCAAGGTATTCATCGAAAATAGCAACCTGCAACTGACCATCCTCGACGATAGTATAGTAATCATAGAAGCTGCATACCATCAGGATTTTCTCGATTTTATATTTCATCAAATCCTTGAATTCTAATAATTCATGGCTTGCATGAACCTTAGGCAGTCCCTTCTTCTCCAAAGCGAGGGATATGTCGTCATATTCAAATATTTTGCCCATAAGTGGTTTTAATTTGAAAAAAACACAAATTTAAGGAATATTAAAATGATATATCAAAAGAACTTAATCCAATATATAAATGAATAAAATAATTAATAAGAATTTTGGGATTGGATTATTAACAAAAAAAATGAGGGTGCACCTCATTTTAATAATAAAATCTATTTATTTCAAAATATCAGGCGCTTGCCAGATTGCCTTTCAATGCAATCAGGTATTGAGCCGATTCTTTCAGGTGCTGCGATATATTTTCAGTAATTGCGTTTGGTCCTTGTGTTTTCAGGTTTTCCGATGATTCGCATAATACCTTCCACTGTTCTGCTTCGGTTATCGAATTGAGACGTAATCCGTTATAGAAGTCAGCCCCATGCTGGGCACAGACGACGCTTGCCAATCCGACAGATGCAGGCAGGTCCTTGTTTCCTGAAATTTTCGAAGGTGTCTGATAATAAGCCATTACGGATTTCATTTCATCACCAAGCCGCCATTTCGTTGCCATTTCTACGCCAACATTCAAATGGCTTAGTCCGAAGACTTTTTTCTCTGCCATTGAGTCAATCATTCCTTCTTTTAAAATAAGCTGAATTACCTTTTTATACTGTTCAACGTTGTACTGCAGCATTGCAACTTTGCCGATTTGATGAAGCAATCCACCCATAACTTCGATTTCGCGATGCGAATCTTCACGGATTTTAGAGCCGACTACTTTTGCAACAATTCCGGCGCTCGATGAATGCCACCAGAATTTATTCATCAAACGTTCGACGCCTTTGTGCTTGGCAAACCAGAATCTTGAAAAAATGGATACGCTCAGGACAATGTTGGTTAATCTCGAAAATCCCATCAACATTATTGCCTGATGAATGGAAGTTATACGGGTTGGAGTAGCAAAAACAGGGGAATTTACAACTCTTAGTACCTTGAATGCCAGAACAGGATCCCGCTCGATTATCCTTGCTATTCGCCGTACGTCAACGTCATCATCCTGAAGCAAATCCATTACCCTCTTTGTAACAGATGGTAATGTTGCCAATTCTTTGTAATTAATAATATTATCTAGTAGTGACATTTTTATTTATTATTATTTATAATTTATATTCAAAAAATAAATTAAGTTTAGTAACTTTCTAATATTACTTAAAGTAATAAACAGATATTCCAATTATTAAAAAAAATTCATCCATGAATAAATAAAATATTTTAATTTAAGCGTTCAAATATAATCATTTTTTTCTAAAAAAAAAACATAATAATCGGACTACTAAGTTTTTGATTGAACGAATTCTTGGTTAATTTCGCTTAATGGATGAATCGGGGATTTTAATATGATTCTAAACGAAAAAGAGCAAGCCATGCTCGATGGTAAATATGGTGAGGTTGTTGCAGAAGCGCTTGATTATTTGGTACAATTCGGCGAGGCATTCGGAGCCGAAAAACTTGTTGACATTAGCTACTGCCATTATCCCGCTGAAATGGCTATCTACGATGGTAATGTTGAAGATGCAGTTAAATACTCTTCAAGAGGTGGGAAAGTTGTTGTTCCTACAACCTGCTCCACTCTTTGCTCCGACCTTGAAAAGCCTGAAATAACAGGTATTCCTGTTCAATTGGCTCATTTGCAGGCAGAAGTTGAAACTGCTCATCGTAATATGGGAATTATAGAAACCTATACTTGCACACCGCAGTTTCTGGGATTCATTCCGCCGTTCGGTTCGTACAATGCACTTGTTGAAAGCAGCGCAATTATTTATTATAATTCCGTCCTTGGCGCAAGAACCAATAGGGGAGGGCTTTTCACGCGATTTGCTGCAATTACCGGCAAAACTCCATTAATGGGTTATTTACTTGATGAAAATCGCAAAGGAACTCATTATTTTAAAGTTAATATTTCTCAACAACGCATGGATTCCTACGATGCTTATTCGTCTTTGGGAATGCATATCGGAGCAATTGTTGGAAGCGAGGTTCCGGTTATTGATGGAATTAAGCCGGCAAAACAGGAATACCTCCTGGCTTTGGGAGCGGCTCTTGCAACATCCGGTTCTGTTACACTTTTCCATATTCCCGGAGTGACACCCGAAGCGAGAACGGTCGAAGAAGCCTTTCAGGGCAGTCAGCCGAAGCAAAGTTACGAACTTACAGAGTCGGATTTGGATGCAGTTTATGCAAAACAAACCAATATACCTGTTGGAACAACCATTGACTTTGTAACATTGGGATGTCCTCATTATAATCTGGAACAAATCCGCTGGGTTGCTAACAAACTCGAAGGTAGAAAAATTGCCGAAGGCGTGCGTTTTTGGGTTTGCACAAATAGAATGACCCGCAGGCAAGCAGAATATTCCGGTTACGTAGCAACAATTGAGGAAGCCGGCGCGAAAGTAATCGCTGATACATGTCCGGTAGAAAGTCACATGAGAATCTCAACATGCAGGGAATTCGGATTGAAAATACCTAATGTAGAAGCTATGGTTTGTGAATCAGGTAAAATGATTCGCTATGTTGGCGATTTAATCGGCTGCAAAACAGGTCTGCGCAATAAAGAACAATGTATTGAAATAGCAATTTCCGGGAGGTTCGAATAATGGGAAAGACATATAACGTAAGGAAAATTGTCCGTGGGATTGCCGAAGGCGAGGCTATTGTTTATTCCGGAAGCTTTTCATTTTTGGGTGATGTCGATTTGGGTGATGGAACCATCATAGCAGAGGGTAATCCCAATAAAGGCATACAATTAAAAGATAAAATATTGATTTACAACGAAACCAAAGGATCATCCGGCGGAATGGTTGTGTTAATCACGCTTTTCAAAAAAGGTTTGGCGCCTGCTGCAATCGTAACACAAAAGCCTGTCGATTACAATCTTGCCGAGGGTGCAATATTATCAAAAGTCCCATTTGTATGCGAACCCGATGGGGATATCCTCTCCGAAATTCAGACCGGCAACCGCGTTCGGGTTGATGCTGATAAAGGTATATTGGAATTGCTTTAATAAAAGAAATTAAAATAAGAATGTCATTCCTATGAAAGAGGCTGTGCGAAAAGTAAATAAGAATGTCATTCTGAACGAAGTGAAGAATCCAGTCCCAATGTGGTTCACGGATTATTCACTTTACTAAATGGGAAATAAAGATGTACTACATCTGGCAGATGTAGTACATCTAATGCGGATTATATAGTTCCAAGAACCAAGTAAATCTTTAAACAAATAAATTTTGACAATTCAATCATGCAGGAATTTATACATTTACACAATCATACTCATTATTCATTACTCGATGCGGCAACTACACCTGATGAATTAGTTAAAGCGGCTTTGGAGGATGGGCAGCGGGCTATTGCCCTTACTGACCATGGGGTAATGTTCGGATGTTTCGAATTTTATAAAAAAGCTCAAAAGGCAGGCATCAAGCCGATTTTGGGTTTCGAAGCATACATTGCCAGTGGGAGCAGGTTTGAGAAAATATCCGGGAAAATGCAGAATAAAGGTATGAGGAATTATTATCATTTAGTGCTGCTGGCAAAGGATAAGACGGGTTATAAAAATCTTCTCAAACTGACTTCTCTTGCCCATACCGAAGGATTCTACTATAAGCCAAGAATTGACAGGGAGCTTTTAGAGAAATACCATGAAGGCATCATCGCAACATCAGCATGTATTGGCGGTGTGATAAATCCTTTTATTTTGAATGACGATATTGATGGTGCAAGAGCTACAGCTCAATATTATAAAGATTTATTCGGTGAGGATTTTTATGTCGAAATTCAAAGCCATAACCTCGAAGCCGATGAAAAAATACTAAAATATGCTCCGCAAATAGCTAAAGAATTATCAATCCCGCTGATTGGTACAAATGATATACATTATTTAAAACATGAACATGCAGTTGCTCATAATGTTTTATTAATGATTCGTGATACCAATGCTTCAAACTCCGGTCAGGCGGATATATTCAAACTCCGTTACGGAACACCTGAAATGTTCTTCAAAACCCAGGAAGAGATGTTCGAACTTTTCAAAGATTATCCGGAAGCAGTTGCCAATACTTCGATAATTGCTGATAAATGCAATGTCAATTTCGATGGTTCTGTTTATATGCCGGAATTCAAAATCCCTAAGGATACATCAGCTACTAATCTTAATGATTACTTAACAGAACTTACTAATAAAGGTTTGAAAGAAAAATTTGATACAATAACGGATGAAATAAGTCAGAGAGTCGATTACGAGCTTTCGGTGATAATCAAAATGAATTATTCCGGGTACTTTTTAATTGTTGCCGATTTTATTATGGCAGCGAAGAAATTAGGTGTAAGTGTAGGACCTGGGCGGGGTTCGGCAGCAGGCAGCTTAGTTGCTTATGCATTAGGAATTACAAATATCGACCCATTGCCTTATGATTTGCTATTCGAACGTTTCCTGAATCCCGACCGTGTCTCCATGCCCGATATCGACATAGATTTCAGCGATGACAAGCGTGATAAGGTTATTTCTTATGTAAAGGATACTTATGGAGAAACATCGGTTTCCCAGATAATAACTTTCGGTACTTTATCGACACGGGCAGCATTAACTGATATCGGCAGGGTGCTTGGTGTTCCGCTTACGGATATAAAGAACATAACAGCAAAAATTCCGATTATTCGCGGGAAAGTCACTCCTCTTGCTGATGCTATGGAATTACCGGACTTGAAATGGATAAAGGATTCCGAAGACCAGAAAATAAAGCAATTAATCGAATATTCCCTTATTCTCGAAGGAAAAATTCGTAATGCTTCTACTCATGCTGCCGGAGTTGTAATTGCTCCCGGGGATATAACCGATTTCGTCCCTATTTATCAGCCCTCGAAACAAAAGAACCAATCTGTAGAAACAGCTACTCAATATACTATGAAAGACCTCGAGGATGCAGGTTTGCTTAAAATGGATTTCCTCGGCTTGAGAACTCTTTCCATTATCGATAATACATTGGATATGATTGAGAAAAATCATGGAATTCGAATTGATATCGATAAAATAGATTTTACCGATGCCGAAACATACAAGCAATTATCCGATGGTAATTCATTAGCCGTTTTTCAGTTTGAATCCACGGGGATGCAGGATTATCTGAAGCGCCTGAAACCACATACCCTCGAAGAATTAACCGCCATGAATGCACTTTACCGCCCTGGTCCGATGGATAATATTCCCGAATTTATAGATAGAAAATATGGACGTAAGCCAATTGAATATCTTCATCCTCTTATGCAGAAATCTTTGGAAAAGACTTATGGTATTATAGTCTATCAGGAGCAGGTAATGCAGCTTGTGCGCGACATTGCAGGATTTTCGTTATCCCAAGCTGATATTCTGCGGCGCGCTATGGGGAAAAAAGATAAGAAAATAATGGATGAGCAAAAATCAGTTTTCTTTGAAGGGGCTGCTAAAAAAAGTATTAGTAAAAAATTAGCATCTGAGATTTTCGAATTGATATATAAATTTGCAGATTACGGCTTCAATAAATCACATTCGCTTGCCTATTCGTATTTGGCATTCCAGACAGCATGGCTTAAGACGCACTATCCCGCTGAGTTTTTAGCTGCTAATATGACTGCCGAACTTAATGACCAAAATAAAATTGTCGCTCTTATCGACGAAGCGGGGAAATTCGATATTCAAGTGCTGCCGCCTAATATAAATCGTTCACGGGCAGCTTTTACTGTGGCTGACAATAAAATATTTTTCGGTTTGGCTGCAATCAAGAATGTTGGTATCTCTGCCGTTGATAGTATTGTTGTGGCACGCAATGAGAAACCTTTTTCAACTTTTTTTGATTTTGTTTCCCGCGTCGATATCAGGTTGATTAACAAAAGAACCCTTGAAGCATTAGTTTGTTCCGGCGCTTTCGATTACTTAAATGCCGGTGGAAGGGCATCACTTTATGCAGCAATCGAACCGGGATTGGAATATGCAAAAGCTATTCAGGAGAAGCATCAAGCCGGAATGGATAGCCTATTCGGAGGCGAAGCAACGGCAGCGACAGTTGAACCGAGCATTCCGGATATTCCCGAATGGACTGAAAAGGAACGGTTGGATAAAGAAAAAGAAGTCCTGAATTTCTATGTAACCGGTAATCCATTAGACAAGTACCATCCCCACATTCATTCTTTCTCTACCCTAAAATTAGGAGATATTGAAAGCAGCATAATTGGTGGTGTTGTTCGTATTTGTGGTTTAATTAATTCCGTTCAGATTCGTACAGATAAAAGGGGGAATACTTATGCCATTGCTGCAATAGAGGATTTCTCAGGCAAGGCAGAATGTTTTTTCTGGAGTGACTCTTACGTAAAGGCAGCTCCTTATGTACAAAATGGAGCTATTGTAATGTGCATGGGGCGAAGTGAAATGCGTGATGATAATTTGAAAATTTACGTCGATGAAATACTCCCAATAGAACAAGCAATACAACGATTTGCAAAAGGATACCAAATTAATATTGATTTGGATTCATGTGATGCTGCCAAAATCAATGTGTTCTATTCTGCTATCTGCGGCAATAATGGCTCTGAAACACGGGTAAATTTCAATGTAAGCAATAAACGAACCGATTATTACCAGCAGTACTGCCTGAGCGGTGTGAGAATCAAATTAGATAATGCAACAACATCCAAACTGATGGAGCTTTTCGGCGCAAAGAATATTTATTTTCTTCTTTGATTTTGAATTTTTTGTATTTTGGCTTAATGTATTAAGAAAAACTGTCGAATTGTTATTCCTGCAAATGCAGGAATTCCCTCCCAGAGCGATTAAGGAGATTGCGGTATTCACAGTAATGACAATTCGAGGAATTAATTTTGATATATTTTAAATTTGGTGTTAAATAAAAAAAGAAAATGTTAAACAATAAAAGAATCCTGTTATGAATTTCAAGAAAATAATATCTTTGATATTAGCAATAATAATATCCTTTGTAGCTATCGGATTACTTTGGGCTTTATTTGGTTTGGTCTTTCGCCTATTGTTTCAATTAACAATGATAATTATCATTTTGATAATTGCCATTCCAATTTACTTTATATTAAAAAAGAAATTATTCAAATAAAAATTGAAAATAGAGACTACTCAAAAAACAAAAAAAATGAATTCCAAAGTACAACTTTGGAATTAGTAATTCCTTGATAAATCTCATTCCAAAAATCCGATTTTGAAATGAGATTTTCACAATAAATGCTTTTTAGAGAGGACTCAAAATTTGAAACTTTTCTCGAGTTTAATTGTTTAATATTTGTGACAGATGTTTGATAAACTTTTTTGTAATTAACTATTTCAAATGAATTCAAGGGATTCTTATGATTAAATACTTTTTGCTTATAATATTACTGACTTTAATAACCGTAAATACCTTTGCTGGAGACAGGGCTTCCGAAGCGACGATAGACCTTTCCAGAAATTTGAGTCGTGAATTGTTCGATTCTAATGGAGTGCAGTACCTTAAACCAATGGTTGTTGCGGTAAATGCAACTTCAAATTCGCGTTTTTTTAATTCTGCATACATTCCCCATAAAGTATCCAAGCCGTATTTCAGGTTCGGGCTTCATGCAATGTATGGGTTTGTGAATGCCTCCGATAGGGAATTTGCTCCTACCCTTCCGGCAGAGCAATTCCAAGATACTTCATTACTTCGCTATATTAATTTAACTAACTTTTCCATCGATACAGCCGGTCTTACTCAATACCTTTTCAAAACCATTCTATATGACGGAGTACGAACAAATAGACCTGATGACCCATCGAGAAAAATGATTGAAGTCCCAAAGAAAGCTTCAACTGTATTGGGTGGTTACGAGACAAATTTTCTTTTGTATCGTGATTTTATGCAAACATTAGTTAAAAGAAGATTAGAAATTATCAAGGCTAATCCTTTGTATAAAGTATTATATCCTCAACTTAGCTCCGCTCTTGATTCCCTGTATACTAAATCCATTGAACCAGTATTAAATCAATTTCCGGAAAAAATGACACTTCCAAAAGGCGGCAATTTGAATTCAATTTTCGCTTTCGTTCCTCAATTCGAAATTGGCTCTTTATGGGGAACAGAGCTATTGCTCCGGGGGATACCTCCATTAAATCTCGGCAAGTACATTGGAGATTTTGCATTTTGGGGTGTTGGTCTTAAACATTCTATTTCCCAATACTTTTATTTAGATGACGATACATATAATGGTGATGCCGGTAAGGAAACAGAAAGCACTCCTTTTAATTTAGCTGTCCAGGTGGCTTATCAGGGAACGGATTTGACTAATAAAATTGGTGAAACGAATTCTGAAATGGATGTTAACGGTACTTTCTTTGATTTTAATATCCATAGTGGTTATCGCTGGGACAAAGTGTTCGATGTACCATGGGATGGTCCAATGGATATTTATATTGGCTATTCTTATGAAACCCTCGATATTACCTCCAATTACACATACTGGCTGCCTGTTGAATCCCAATATAGGCTTGGTATGATGGAAGACCCTACAAATCCGGACCCGAACCATCCGACTTCATATTATAAACCCGACTATAAGCCGCAAACAACTACTATTGACATGAAAGATAATAATAATAAGTTCGTCATCGGTTTCTGCAAACAATTTGGTCGGTTTGCTATTTTTGCAGATTATAGCATAAGCAAGTTCAATATATTTACCGGTGGTTTACAATTACGGTTTTAGTTGGAATAAAGAAATATCCCATTCCCAACTTTTAAAAAAGTGTGAATAATAAATTGAGACAACCTCAAGGGGTTTTTATTTTCATTTGGGATTGCTAAATTCCGTACATTTTGCAGAATAAATGTTCCCAAAGTAAACTTTGTGGTAAATAACATTAAATTATCAGCAACAAACGATTAGAGAAAATTTGTTTTTCTTTGTTAATTCATAAAGTAAAGACTTTCATATTAAATTAGTTAACAGCGTAATAGCTAAATAAAGCTAATACTTTCAAGCGCTGCTCGCTTTAAATTTCCTATAATAATTGAATTTCCTTGTTTAATTTAGTAAAAATAAATTTGTCAAAAATACGTTCATTTATTATATTAAATGAAAAAAATTTAATAATTATTAAGAACATAAATAAGAATAGTCATGCCAATAATAATTGATGGGAAAAGTATATCGGCTCAGATTTTATCAGAGCTTAAAGTTAAGGGAAGCCAATTGGAAGCCCAGCATGGTGTTCGTCCGGGTTTAGCCGTATTACTCGTAGGTGATAATCCTGCTTCTGAAACCTACGTTCGCAATAAAATTAAAGCCTGCGAGGAAGTGGGTTTCCATTCTGTTGTTGAAAGACTATCGGACTTTGTTGGCGAGGAAAATGTTTTGGAGAGAATCCATAATTGGAACGAGTCTAAGGAAATTCATGGGATTTTAGTACAATTGCCACTTCCCAAACAAATTGATGAACAAAAAATTTTACTTGCAATTTCCCCTTGCAAAGATGTTGATGGTTTTCACCCTGAAAATATAGGGCGATTACTTCTCGGTATGCCGGGATTTCTGCCATGTACACCGGCTGGGATAATGGAAATCCTAAAGAGAACAAAAATCCAGGTATCCGGCAAGCATGTCGTAATTGTCGGTCGCAGCAATATAGTTGGAAAACCATTAGCAAATCTTCTTTATCAGAAAACTGAAGAAGCTAATGCCGTTGTTACTATTTGCCACACGGGTGCCACTAATTTGAAGCATTATACCCAGCAGGCAGATGTGTTAATCGTTGCTGTTGGAGCGCCTCATTTGATTTTAGCAGATGATGTCAAACCCGGTTCAGTTGTTATCGATGTCGGCACAAACCGTGTACCCGACCCAACTTCCAAAACCGGGTTCAAATTGGTTGGTGATGTTGATTTCGAAGGAGTTAAGAATAAAACTTATGCTATAACTCCTGTCCCGGGAGGCGTTGGTCCGATGACGATTGCAATGCTTATGCAAAACACATATTTATCGGCAGAAGGAAAAGTTTTTAATAAGTATTAAATCATGCAGAAAAATCAAAAGCCTAGAACTATATATGAAGATGATGAAATAATTGTAGTAAACAAACCTTCCGGAATGTTGACAATTCCTGACAGATATGATAAAAGTTTAGTATCATTATATGAAACTTTCAACGCAAAATACGGTAAGATTTTTATTGTTCATCGTCTCGACAGGGATACCAGCGGAATTGTCTTGATGGCTAAAAATGCTACTTCCCACAGGCATATTAGTTTGCAGTTCCAACATAATACAGCCTCGAAATTATACCATGTATTGGTTCATGGTATTCTCGAGCAAGACAATTTGGATATAGATATTCCCATCGCTGCCAATCCGCGCAAAAAAGGAGAAATGATTCCGACCGCTCGTGGAAAGGAATCCCTTACTCAACTTAAAGTGTTGGAAAGATTCAGGAATGCAACTTTTATAGAATGTAACTTAGTTACGGGAAGACAACACCAATTGCGTGTGCATTGTGCGGCTATTGGGCATCCGTTACTTGTAGACCCGATTTATGGAGCAAATTCGGAATTCAAGTTATCTGACATAAAAAGACGATATAATTTAAAGAAAAATACAGAGGAAATTCCATTATTGGCTCGTTTATCAATGCATGCCTATAGCCTGACAATCGAACATATAACTTTGGCAAAGCATATAACATTTACTGCCGAAGAACCAAAGGATTTTATGGCGGCTCTTCAGGTATTGAGGAAATATGCCGCTGTAAGGTGATGAAAACCTTTGAACGAAACGCTTTTCTAACTCGCAGAAAGTTGGTTGTATTTTGCATGTAATTTTTAAAGAGAGACTTTGAATAAATTTTTTATTACGGTTTTTACGTTGCAACTGAGCCTGAAAGATTGACGAACAAGGATTAACGATTTAAGATTTTAGAAGAGCAAAAGGTAAAAGAAAAAGAAGGAAATTAATTTAAACGATATAGAAGAATTATCAAAAATCTTTAATTAAATCATTAATCATAAATCGTTAATCCTTGTTCTCAAATTCTTATTCTAAATAATTCCTCTTATCTCCATCACTAAAAATTAGTTGTAATTTGCATAAAATAATTTTTATATATGGACTTAGTATTATACACTTACTTTTTCTTAGCCTGCCTCAAAAGACCTGCGCAGAGCCAGTTTGCAATTGCCTGGCGATTATTTTTTTCAATTAAACGCTGCTGGTCTTTCTCATTTTTAATATTACCTAATTCGATATAAACCGCCGTAGGCAGGGTTCCACGCAGCATGTAAAGATTCCGGGGAGTTACATTTCCGGTATAACCCCTGCCGGGTTGATTCATTTTGTATTTGTCTTCTATTGTTTTAAGCAGTGTTTTAGCAATTTGTTCGCCCTCATCGCTGCCGGGATTATGATAGAAGAAAATATCGATTCTTTTTCCTTCATAACGGGAATCCACATGAAGTTCTAATAATAGCTGCTGCGCTTTATTTTTGTTTTGCTCGTACAGTTTATTGACGATTTCAGCTTTTTTGGCAAGCCGGTCAACCTGGCTAGCAGAAATTACTTCTCCACCTAAATATTTCTCATGACCATCATTAGACAGGTATTTTTCATCTCTTATACCATCATCGGGAGCCTGACAAATAAAATAAACGGTAGCGTCATGCTCCAATAATGCCCTGCCGAGACGGAGTACAATATCGTAAGCATATTCATCTTCGCAAAGTTCATGACGGTTTTTTATTCCTACGGCTCCCGGGTCTGGTCCGCCATGACCGCTGATTAGGTAATAAACCTGATTTTGGAGCGCAGAATCAATCAATTTCACTTTTTGATATTTCCTGCCAAAAATTGAGTAGTTCCTGTCCTTATCCTTTTGTAAACTTTTTTTTGTTTCCTTTTTTAATATTTTTTTTGGTTTAATGGTTTCTTTCTTTATTTCCTGATGATTATTCTCATCGCCATCAGCCTCAGTTTCAGGAACATAAAAATCAATAGGAACATATATTTGTTTACTTTTTCGATACTTTTCCTTAATAATTCCGGCAGAAAATAATCGTTTATTATAGGATTCGATTTTTTTGGCTAATTCGTATTCATCAATCCCTAAGCTGCTCCTGATTGATTTACCGTTGAATTCATAAATCCTGACAGGTATTCGATATTTCACTCCTGCAGCCAATCCGTCATTTTTCAAAATAGATTTCAGGTTCAATTCCTTAAATTCAGAAACTGTATTCTTATCGGAAGGTAGTTTGTATCTATGCAGGAATGTTGAGATATTATCTCCCGAACGGGGGATTCCTTCCAAGTATTCCTTTTCTTTCTGCTCCTTAGCATTTGTGGCTGTAGTTATAAAAAACAGAAGAAGAATATTTATGCAAAAAATTATTTTGTGAATTTGCAATGTTAAAATGTTTAAAATAAATAATTACAAAAATATTACCTTTTTCAATGATGAACAAATGAATTCAAATAAGAAATTAAAATTGACATGATAGAAAATTGGAGAAAAAAATCTAACTTGCAATCTTTGATAGAACTAAAATTAATTAACCCAAAAATATTATGAAAAAAGAAGATAATACGGAAAAACAACCGAAAGGATGTCTCTATATAGTATCAACTCCTATTGGAAATGATGATGATATAACTCAAAGAGCCCTGAAGGCAATTAAATTATGCGATGTGATTTATTGCGAGGAAATGAAGGTTGGCGCCCGTCTGCTTCATAAGTATAATATAACTAATCAGCTCGAAAAGTTAGACGAACACAACGAAAGTGAAAGAACTCCCGAAATCCTGGATTTATTGAAATCCGGAAAAAAAGTTGCTTTGATTTCTGATTGCGGTACTCCTGTATTCGAAGACCCGGGATTTTTCCTTTTGAAAGAATGTCTGCGAAATAAAATTGAAGTAGTTGTTATACCTGGTGTTTCCAGTATAATGACTGCTTTGGTACGCAGTGGATTTTCACTGAAACAATTTTTATATGCAGGATTACTTAGCAGGACTTCCGATGAACGACACTCTCAATTGGAATGGCTTTCGCGCGAAAGACGAACTGTTGTGATACTCGATACACCTTATCGCTTATTGCAGATATTGGAGGCTGCAAGTGATGTTATGCCTGATAGAAATGTATATTTAGGATGTAATTTAACTATGCCTTTTGAGACTCATCATTACGGTTCATTTCAGGAGTTATTTGAGAAATTCAAAGATTTGGGTTTCAAAGGAGAATTTGTTATTGTCTTCGAAGGTGCTTACTCAACAGAAAAAAGGGAATTTATCAGAAAAACCGATGATAGACAATCATTAAAATTGCGACCTAAGAAAGCTTTTATAAAAGTAAAAAGAACACCTGATGAAATATCAAATTTAAGAAACAGCAGGGATGAGCAACCCGATACTGAAAGAAGATCCAATAGAACATCCGAAGAAAGACCAAGATTAAGTGTTAAAAAAGACTTCCATTCTGATTCAGGCAGAGGTTACGGTAGAAGTTCGGATTCAAAACCAAGAACAAGAAGCAGCAGAGATTCTAAACCGGAATCAGCCAGAAGATACGGCAGAAGTTCAGATTCAAAACCGGAATTCAGAAGCTCAAGGGATGATAAATCTGAGTCCGACAGAAGTTTTGGGAGAAGTTCGGATTCAAAACCAAGTTTCAGAGGGAAAAGGGATGAGAAACCCGATTCGGGCAGAAATTACGGTAGAAGTTCGGATTCAAAACCGGGTTTCAGGGGGAAAAGGGATGAGAAACCCGATTCAGGCAGAAGCTACGGAAGAAATTCGGATTCGAAACCGGGTTTCAGGGGGAAAAAGGAAGAGAAATCCGATTCAGGTAGGAGTTACAAAAGAACATCGGGAACAAAACCAAAATTAAGAACTAAAAAAGATGGTCAATCAGATACAGGCAGAAATTACAATAGAAGGCGGAAAGATTAGCAGGATTAAGCCTGCTAATAATGAAGTAATTATTATTTCCGAAAATACACGTACAGTTTATCCCGGTCATTATGCCTTACCCGGATTCATCGATTCTCATGCTCATGTGGCTGCCTTCGGCAAAGAACTGAACGGTTTGAGCCTTGCCGGTTGTAAGAGTGCAGAAGAGTGCTTAGAAGCTGCTAAAAACCATAATCAATTGTTGAAAGGCTGGTTGATTGGAAGGGGATGGGACCAGGAAAAGTGGTCAGATAAAAATTTCCCTGATAAAACAAGTTTAGATGATGCATTCCCAAGTACACCTGTTTACTTTATTAGAATAGACGGCCATGCTGCATGGTGCAATTCAAAAGCCCTCCAACTTGCGGGAATTTCCGGAAATGCTTCATCCCCTTTAGGTGGTGAAATTTTGCTTGATAAACATGGCAATCCGACCGGTATTTTAATTGATAATGCCATGAAATTGATTACTGATATTTTACCGAAATATGAACCTGACGATACAAAAAAGTTTATTATCGATGCTTTGAATGTTTGTGCTGCGTCTGGTCTAACTGAGGTTTATGATTTGGATTTAAATCCTGATTTAGTCGAAATATTAATAGACTTAGAAAAGGAAAAGAGGCTTCCTATTAAAATTCATTCTTATCTGCGTGGACAAAATGATGAATGGCTCGCCAAAGGATTATCACCTTATAGAGGGGAATATTTTTCAATTGATGGAGTGAAGTTTTATGCCGATGGAGCGCTTGGTTCATGGGGAGCTGCTCTTTTAAAGCCATATACTGATAAGCCCGAATCAACCGGATTAATGTTGATTAATAAAATTGATTTATATTCTAAAGCAGAAAAAGCGCTAAACATGGGATTTGGAATTGCTACCCATGCAATTGGCGATGCTGCCTGCAGAATGGTAATCGATGAATATTCAAAATTAAGAAAAGCTGGATTTCGTTCTGATGAACATCAACTAAGATTAGAACACATGCAAATGGTCCATGAGGATGATTTAAAAAAGATGTGCGAAAATGACATTATTGCTTCCGTTCAACCGATTCATTGCTGTAGCGATGCCTCGGGGCTGGTTGCCAAACGGCTTGGAGACAAACGCAATTCGATTTTGTATCCATGGAAAAGTGTCCTGGATTTTGGAGGAAAACTAATAGCCGGTTCTGATTTCCCGATTGAATCGCATAATCCATTAACTGGAATCAATTCGTTTATTAATCGAATTCCCTTTAATCAATCACTACCGTTTGAATTTCAGGAAGCAATTTCTTTATCTCAAACATTTGATGCTTACTGCGAAACTCCTCGTCAGAACTCATTAACTGATAAATCTTCCGCTGAAATATCTCTTGGTGTATCGGCAGATTTTGTAGTTTTAAAAAGTAATATTTTCAATTTTAATAATTCGATAATTCCCACAGACCTTGTTGCAGCTACATATTGCAATGGGAAAAATGTTAGCTGCGTTCGCCAAATTGACATTTTTCGAAAATAATAACTCATATCAATCAAATTTCATTTTACACGTCTATAAATAACATTAAATAATCAGATTTTTACATGAATTCTCACTTTACAAAAAGTAGAGTGGGAGTGGCTTGAAAAAATATTTGAGACGAAATAACGATTTATGTGTCATTATATTAATGAAAGGTGCAAAATGTCAAAAACATTAGCGATTATTAAACCCGATGCAGTTGAAAAAAATGCTGCCGGAGCCATTATTGAAAAAATACAGTCGGCAGGATTTAAAATTCTTGGGCTACGTATGTTAAAAATTGACCGTTCTCAAGCAGGTGTATTCTATGAAGTACATAAGGAAAGACCATTTTATAATGATTTGTGTGATTATATGTCAGGCGGGAAAATTATTCCAATAGCTCTTGAGAAGGATAATGCTGTAGATGATTTCAGGAAGGTTATCGGTAATACAGACCCTGAGCAGGCAGAAGTCGGCACAATTCGTAAACTGTTCGGAACATCAAAAGCCGTTAATGCTATTCATGGTTCCGATTCCGATGAAAATGCTGCTAAGGAAATTGTTTTCTTTTTCAATGCAAGCGAATTGGTATAAAATAATTGTTAAAAAAATTAAATACCTTATCGTCCGAATTAAAGTTCACCAATCCTTATTGGGAATATAAATTCGATAAATATGAACTTCCTAACGGGGAAATTGGTAATTATCATTATATAAATTCCCGGGGCGCAACTTTGGTGATACCTGTCTGCGATGATGGAAGTATAGTTATGCTGCGCCAATTCAGGTATCTCAACCAAATGGCAAGCATCGAATTCCCCGGTGGTGGAATAAAAGAAGGAAACACCCCTGAAAAAAATGCTTATGAAGAACTGAAAGAAGAGACCGGATTTATTGCCGGGAAATTAAAAAGTATCGGATTCTTCAATCCATATAATGGCGTTACAAATGAAATTTGTAATGTTTATTTAGCTGAAAAGTTAACGGAATCGGAAGCGAAACCTGAAGATACTGAGGAATTTGAAATATTATTCTTAAATAAACAACAAATGATTGAATTAATTAAAAAAGGTGAAATATGGGACGGAATGACACTCGCAGCCTGGTCGCTTTATTGCTGCTTATAATTTTTACTTATATTTTTGTCGGAACAGACTTTGCATTCTGCGCACCAAAAGCCTCTGCACAAAAGGAAGAGAAGAAAGACGAAGAGAAAAAAGAGGTTGTCAAATACAATGTATTTGCCAAATATCCACTTAAAGTTTATAATAAATATAAATTTACAGAAGATACCAAGGTCGTCAGGCGGTTTAGTGACAGCTCAACGAAAGAATATACAAGGAGTCAAACTTTTTTCTTTACGATATTTGCAGCTAATGCACCTGAGGATGGTTTTCAAACCCTTGAAGTTACGGTTGACTCTATGCAATATAAATTCGTTGAAGGAGATGCAATAATTGAAGTTAATTTTGATGATTTGCCTCCAACGAGTTTTTCGGATTTTGTTGCATGTAACGTTCCACTTGGCAAGGAATTCGAAATGACATATTCGCCTTATGGTGAGGTTGCAAAAATTGAAGGCGAGAAGCTGGATAAACTGACTGAATTAATTACAGTTAAGGGGAAAAATTCTATGGATACCTTGCAGAAGTATATGTGGATGCGTGGTATCAGTTATGAGCATCTAACATTTCTTTTCGATTTACAGAAAGGGATTGTTCCTCAGGAACCAGTTGCTATTGATAGTTCCTGGAAAACTAATTTTGCCTTGGAAATTGAAGGCGTTGATTTCTCAGATACGGTTAAAAATACATTGAAAAGTTACGATGCGGGAATTTTTGAAATCGAAGTTAAGGCTGAAAAGTTGCATCCATTCCTAACACCTATTCGAATGTATAACGTCAGTGAATTTGTTCATGTAGATTCCGGGATGGCATACGGTACATATAAAATGAAAGTCAACACATCAGGTTCAATAAAAAATGTAGAAGGTGATTTTAATGCTGATGTTGTAACATCTATTAAAAAAGAGAAATTTATCCATAATATCTCAGTGAAAATGAATTGGGAGTTATTGGGACAGTATAAGTGGTAGGCTAAGTTTTTTCAATACATTATTCTCAATCAGGGATAATTGAGCTACTGATAAAAGTAGAACAATCATCCTTGATTGTTTAAAGAGACCTCTGAAAAACAATGTAAATAACAAGAATTTCATTCTGAACTTGTTTCAGAATCCAGTTCCCAAGGTGTTTATTGATTCTGAAACAAATTACCAATGACAGATTTTCTTAATTAAAAAAAATACCAATTATTTCAAATTTGAGAAATCCCCCCTACCCCCCTTTTTCAAAGGGGGATTAAAATTAATTCTTTTATTCCCCCTTTGAAAAAGGGGGGTAGGGGGGATTTCTCTTTAATTTGTCATTTTTTATTTTTATTAATTCCATTATTTTGGAGTTCAGAATGACAACTTTCAGAAGACTCTAATTATTCATAATAAAATCCGCTACTCTCACTATATTCCCAGCACCAATAGTTATCAACAAATCTCCCGGTGCAAGCAGCTTCGGAACTTCGGTGTATAAATCATCAAATCGCTCGATATAATGAACGCATTTATGCCCATACTGACTCGTGGTATCTGCTATTAGTCTTCCGTCTATACCTTCAATTGGCATTTCCCGGGCGGGATAAACATCAGTTACAACTAAAACATCAGCATCGAAAAAGGAGCGGGCAAAATCTTTATAAAAATCCCTTGTCCGCGTATATGTATGAGGTTGGAAGACACAAACAATTCTACGTTTCCAGCCTTCGCGAGCCGCTTTGAGGGTTGCTTTTACCTCCGTAGGATGGTGGGCGTAATCATCAACGATCAAAACACCATTTCGCTCGCCTTTTATATCGAATCGACGGGTTACTCCAGTGAATTGACTTAATGCCACACGAATTGCTTCAAAATCAATGCCCATAGTCCGGGATGCAGCTATTGCCGCCAAAGCATTCTTAACATTGTGAATACCGGGTATATTGATTTCAATGAGTCCCAATGCTGTACCGTTTTCGAATACCATAAACTTAGTGGATTTTCCGTTAAATTCAATTTCTTCTGCATAGTAGTTGCAATGAGGTGAAAGCCCGAAACTAACTATTTTCTTATTGATGTGAGATAAAATATCGCAAACTCCGGAATCATCCAAACCAACTACGACGACACCATAAAAAGGAGCCTTATTAGCAAATTGAGTAAATGTTTGCTGTAAATCATCAATATCTTTATAAATATCCAAATGTTCTGCTTCAATGTTATTAATGACTGCAATTGTCGGTAAAAGCTGCAGAAAAGAGCGGTCGAACTCATCTGCTTCCAGTACTGTCCATTGCCCTTTTCCGAGCCGTGCATTAGTACCACCAAAGTCTGCAAGCCTGCCACCGACGATAACAGTTGGGTCGATACCTGCCTGAATTAAAATTAATCCGCACATCGATGTTGTAGTTGTTTTACCGTGAGTGCCTGCTATTGCGAGGCAGTAATTCAAGCGGGAAACCTCAGATAGCATTTCAGCGCGGCGGATAACCGGTATTTTTAGTCTCGCAGCATTTTGTGTTTCGGGATTGGATTCAGGATTAACGGCGCTCGAATAGACTACAAGCTCTGCATCGGTGATGTTTTCTTCTTTGTGCTCGATGAAAATTTTAGCTCCAAGTGAAGCAAGGTAATCAGTATTTTCCGAACGTGCCATATCAGAACCGGATACGTTGAATCCCTGATTCATCAATATTTCTGCGATACCGCTCATACCGATACCGCCTATACCTACGAAATGAATATTCCTGATTGTTGTAAACATTTTTTCCTTGATATTATTTTTTTATTAGTTGTAATCAAATAATTCTAATGACAATTAAATTCATAAGAAAAACCCCCTAACCCCCGGTTATAGAAGTAGAACTAAGAAATAGAAGTAGAAAATTCCCCCTTTTTCAAAAGGTGGTTAGGGGATTTCTCTTCAATTTACTTTATCTTAACTATTTGTCTTGTCAATACTTCTCCTGATGTTAGTGATAGTCTGGCAAAATAAATTCCGTTTGGAATATCGCTGCAATCCCATGTTAATCGATTAGTACCTGATAAAAATTGTCCGGCAGGCAAAACTGAAACAATTTGACCGTAAGAATTATATATTTTCAATGATGCTTGATTGTAATTTTGAATATTGAAAATAAAATTTACCTTTGAATATGCAGGATTCGGATAGACAAGTAATGATGTTTCAGATGCTAGGGGAGTTGGTTCATGACTTTCTTCAACTTCAGAGACAATATTATCTTTTCGAGGGCAGAATGACCAGCTATAAATTTTGTGGGTTTGATAGTAGGCTCCTGTGGCTGAAGTTAAACCAATATAAGCATTCGTTCCGCTTTCAAGGTTCAGCAATTGCTCAAGATTAATGTTATCAATGACCAAAGCAGGATTTTCAAACAGTCCCGTTTTATCCAAAAATATTCGTAATTTATTTGGTAGAACATTATAATCAATTTGGGCAAAATATGTTCTGTTATTCGGTTCTAAAGGTATTATATTGGCTGTTGTCCCCAAGTTGGCTTTAGAAGCATGATTCGAAGAATTGGGATTTCGACCGTTTGAAAATACGCCGATATGAAATTTTGAAGGGTCGGCTAATGAATCGTTATAATAAGTATCAAATTCAATAGCTAAGGAATTTTTAAGTCCGTCATAACCCATACCGCCCCCGGATGTTCCAGCCGTATCAGGTTTGTCGCCCTGAATAATGAAGGCAATTCCGTCAGCGCCATCAATTACATTGGTATATTGTCTTAAAGATGGGTCTGATAATGTAAATTTGAATTTTGTAGTAAATGTTTTATTAACAAGAACAGGGTAGTTATGCCACATTCCTCCTTTACTCCAGGTTGTACTTGTAGTTAAACGGATAGCGCTGTCAATCTGAACAGCATCTTTGGTTGTATGCAAAGTTTCTATAACACGAAAGTCGGGATAATCAAATGCTGTTTTTTCACAAATAGGATTTTCAACGAAATAACTTTGATTGAAAGAAGGTAGCCCATAAAAACAATTCCCGGTACCTAATTTTATTCCCTTTTCCGAATAATAACATAATTTTCCGACTTGATTTGGTCGGTGGATAATACCTAAATAACTGGTATTTGGCTGAGCGATATAAATTTTCCCATCAGGAGCCACTTGCATGCCTCCGAATTTATTATTTTGTTCCCCAATAATTGAAGCAGAATTTTTTATGGCTAACTCATTTCCTGCATATAAATCATATTGTATTATTCTGTATGGCGGAAATCCGGAGGCTGAAGATGTATAAAGCTTAGTTGAATTAGGAGAAAATTCCACACCATAAATTACTTTATCTTTAACATAATTAAATGTAATCGGATTAGATAATTGACCTGTCGAATCATCAAAATTCCATAATTCCATTGGAGCAGGAATTGGTTTCATTCCTCCGTTTTTAAATAATTCAGAGTCGCTCCAGGTAAAATCGGAATTAGCATTAGCTATGAATTTCCCATCCGGAGATACCTTCAAATATCCTGTACAAGGTATTGGAATTATCTGCACACCTTTTGTTATTACCGGTTTCGATATGCCTTTCTTTGTGATTAAGAAAGCGAAATACTCGTTTGTAGAAGTTTTATAAGTTAATACCCAAACATCCTTTTTATTTTTATGAAATACTGCGGTTAATTTTTCAAATGTTCCTTTAATCATTTCCTGGTTTTTTATTGATGCATCTCCAAAGCCATCCTCCAATTCCATATCGATTTGTGTAGCCTGAAGTCCATACATTATTTTGGGCCATTCAATAGCCCATTGTGTTAGAACATAATAAATATTTTTAACATCGGGTCTTGGAATAATAACCGAGGATTGTGATGCAGAAAAATGACCTGATAAATCATAACCGTTAAGCGTTACAATATTAGTCCTGTCATAAACACCAGGACCATAAGAATATAAAAGCGTCCTGCCGTTTGAATCGGATATTGCTGAACATCCTTCCAGAGCTTCCATGCCGGAACTATCATAAGGTACTGGCGAACCATCAGGCGTATTGAAGGTTATAGCAGCATTCTTTCCAAAAAACCAATTGTTTGCTTGCTTATAGCGCGAAGTGCTCTGTGCATAAATATTCCCGAATCCAATAAATAAAATTAGAAAGATAATTTCAAAAAAAATACTCCCAATATTTATCAATTTCAAGTTGAAAATATCAGGAGTCTTAATTGAATTAATTTTTATTTGATTGAACTTGTTTGAATTTTCAAAATTTAAACTATTCATCATAATTAAATCTGATATTATTTTGACCTTTCATTATTCTTATAAGACTATAAAAACGATTTAATATTTTTTAGAAAAATAAATAAAACATTGCCAAACAAATTATTCCCGTATCAATACTAAAATTCTTAATCCAATTCATTTCAACTTTACAAACTTTTAACTGTTTTTATTCGCTTCAGCCTGATTCTGAGCCATTTTCATAAATGGAGTAAGCAAATCAATTGGGACAGGGAAAATAATTGTCGAGTTTTTATCGCTTGCAATGTCCGCTAAAGTTTGCAAAAATCTGAGCTGCAATGCTATCGGTTGAGTCTGAATCAAACTGGCAGCTTCGGTTAGCTTCTGAGCTGCCTGGAATTCACCTTCTGCATTGATAACCTTCGATCGTCTTTCCCGCTCGGCTTCGGCTTGCTTTGCCATTGCACGCTGCATTTCAATCGGCAAGTCAATTTGTTTTACTTCCACTGCACTAACTTTAATTCCCCAGGGTTCGGTATGGAAATCGATGATTTCCTGGAGCTTCTGATTGATTCTATCCCTTTCGGATAAAAGCTCATCCAAATCGGATTGCCCCAAAATGCTGCGTAAAGTAGTTTGAGCAATCTGATTTGTAGCAAAAAGGAAATTTTCAACATCAACGATTGCTTTATTTGGATAAACCACACGGAAATACAGCACAGCATTGACTTTAATCGACACGTTGTCTTTCGTTATTATATCCTGAGGCTCAACGTCCATAGCGATGGTTCTCTGGCTTACCCGAACCATTTTATCAATAAATGGTATTAAGATAATTAGCCCCGGACCCTTTGCACCGATAAGCCTTCCGAGCCGAAAGATAACGGCACGTTCGTACTCGCGCAATACTTTGATTGACGAAGCTAAAATTAAAACCACTAAAATTATTATTAACGGCAATTCCATAGAAACTCTCCTTATTTTTGATTTCAAAAAATAAATATTCTTAATTTATCGAATACTAATTGATTAACCAAAAGAAAATTACAATATCATTATTTAATTAAAATTAATTTTTGTTCAGAAATTTGGAGTTTACGTTTACTTGTTATAAATTTATGTCAGGAATATTACACACTATGGATTTTGTGCTAAAGGAAGTAAAAATACCGGAGAATACCTTTAAATGGTAGCAGCTATTTTGGCGGGAGTTATAATCGGATTCATTGTTGCAATGCCTCCTGGTCCTGTTGGATTGATGTCAATTCGATTCGGCTTGCACCCCGACCGTAAGCATTCTGGCTCTCAGCTTGCTTTAGGCGCAGGTGTAACTGATTTTTTCTTTTGCCTTATAGCCATATTTGCTTCTTCTGCCGCCCAAACTGCTATCGATAATTTCTCAAATGACTATCCCCTTTTAATGCTAATTTTCCAAATTGCTATAGTTTTATTCTTTATGTTTTATGGGATTTTCAGTATAAGAGCCAAAACTAATGTAACGCCCATTGAGGGCGAAGAGATTAAGAGCCGGTCGGTATTTTTAGAAAAATTAAAACACAGGGGTCCATTTTTATTAGGAATAGCGATTTCGCTTACAAATGTTCCCTCACCAACTTATCTTCCTTCCTTTGCTTTATTAACAGCCAATGTCCATAAACTTCAATTATTCGAAAATATTGCTTTTTCAAATTTCCTTTTTGCTGCTGCATTTGGTTTAGGGAATTCGATTTGGTTACTTGTATTATTTAAACTCGTTGTAAAATACAGGCAGAAAATTTCAGCCTTAACTGTTCACAGGATTCGTCAATTTGCAGGATTTACATTTATTGGCTTTGGTACTTTTATAGGTTACAGGTTATTGTCATTGACTAAGTGGTCAGAGATAATGCGAATTATTTTTGCTTTCTAATTTTTATTCAATTCTCTTTATTTTAATAACAAACAGACAGAATGTTCTACTGGTAGTATTTTAAAACAAACAGACAGGAATGTCTGTTCTACTGATAGTAGCTTAGACATTCTTGTCTGAGTAATTATTTAATCCTACATTGCCAACTTAACGGTTTTAATTTCAGGTACTTTAATTTTCAATATTTTCTCAACACCACCTTTTAAAGTCATCATAGCTCCGGGACAACCTGCGCATGCTCCTGATAATTGAACAAATACTTCTCCGTCAACTACACCTTTTAAATGAATTCTTCCTCCGTCTGCTTCGATATATGGTCGAATATCTTTTTCAATAATACTATGAACCTGATTGAACAAGTCTTCCTGATGACTAATTGATGTTTTTTCCTGATTTTCCATTTTTACTCCAATTCACAAAGATAAATATTTACAAAATTAATGAATTATTTGTATTATCAAAAGGTTATAATTTATCAATTTTTATCCTGGCATCGACAGCAATGATACCATCTTCATTTGCAATTAACGGATTAATATCCAACTCGGAAATTTCAGGAGTAGCCGTAACTAATGCAGAAAGTTGCATGATAAGTTCAGCAAAAACATTTCTATTTATTGGTTTCAATCCTCTAACACCTTCGAAAATTTTTTTCGATTTCAAGGAATCCAGCATGTAGTTTGCTTCATCAATTCCAACAGGTGCTAATGCTGTTGCAAAGTCATTTATTAGTTCAATAAAAATACCTCCGGCTCCGCACATCAGAATATGACCAAATCCTGCTTCCTTCTTTGCTCCGAGAAAGAGTTCAATACCTGGTTTCAGCATTTTTTGAATCAAAACGCCAGTTACTCTTTCTATATTCATCATTTGTTGAAAGGTATTTTCTACCTGTTCGGCATCTTTGATATTGAGAGCTACTCCTCCTGCATCCGATTTATGTACAATTCCTACTGCTTTCATTACTACCGGATATCCGATTTCATTTGCTAAACGAAGGACTTCTTCCTTGTTATTTGCAGTCCATTCTTGTACTCGAGGTATACCTGCTGCATCAAGCAATCTGCCTACTTGAATAGGTGCTATATAACCGTTATCAGAATTGGCAATAACTTCTCTTATTTGTTCGAAATTAATTTTAATTTTATCTTCGGAATCGAAAGGTTGATTGATTTTGCTTGCACGAGCCAGGGCTTTGCAGAAAAGTACTTCATCAGGAAATGCAATCCTGCCAAAAGATTTGAAATGTTCGGTTGCATCGGCTGCCTGCACAGGTGATGGAAGTACTGGGTATATCGGTTTTCTGCATTGTTTCATTTTTTCGTTCAATACATTGTATGCCGGAGTTACATCGTACAAGCCCGGTGTACCGAAAATCACTACTGTTCCATCGATTTCATCGAAACTGGTATCAATGTAATCCAAAATTATTCCTAATTGCTCAGGTGTACCCGTTGCTAAGAAATCAATCGGATTGCCAACCGAAGAACCATGATATAATTTACCCAAGAGTTCGGTTGCAGCGCTGCCTTCAATTTTCGGAACTTTTAAACCTTCTTTAGTCAAGGTGTCTGTAGCCATCACTCCGGGTCCTCCGGCATGAGTGACGACAGCCAGATTTTTACCTGGGAGTTTCGGATGAGCTAAAACGCAGGCAGTATAAATCAAATCGGCGCGTCCATAACACCTGATAATACCTGCTTTTCGGAATAGTGCATCTATTGCCGTATCCGAACCTGCTAAAGCGCCGGTATGTGATGAAACCGCACGGGAACCTGCATCCGTCGTTCCGGCTTTTATAGCAGCTATCCTGCATCCTTTACGAATTAATGATGATGCATGACGCAGCAATTTATCCGGTTTATCAACTTTCTCCATATAAATCAATTTTATTTCCGAACTCTCTCCTTCAACGAAGGATTCATCCCAGTATTCGAGAACTTCTTCAACTCCGACTCTTGCACTGTTGCCCACAGAAAAAATACTGGAAAAGCGCAACCCAAGCTGAATTGCATTCTCGACAATAAATACAGCCGTGGCACCGGAGCCTGTTACAAAGTCGCATCCTTTCGGGTCGAGTTTCGGTACCGGACCGGCAAATATACCGCTGTATGACGTAGTCAATACTCCAATGCAATTAGGACCAATCAGAGTACCACCTGCATTTTCAATTATTCCGGCAATTTGTTCTTCTAATTTTTTGCCTTCTTCGCCGATTTCTGAAAATCCGGCAGATAATATAATAAATGCTTTTGTCTGCTTTCTGGAAGCAAGGATAGTCACGGTTTCAACAATATACTTTGATGCAATAGCTATTATAGCCAAATCGGCTTTTTCTAATTCATCAACGCTGCGAAGGCAGGTCAGTCCTTGCACTACCTGCTCTTTAGGATTAACGACGTATAATTCTTTCGGATGGTTCCCGGATAATAGGTTGAATAGCGCCTTGCCGCCAGGCTTTTCAATATCATTCGAACCGCCCACTACTACTATACTTTTAGGTTCAATCAATTCTTTAACGAACATAATTTTTCATTTCAATATTAAAGTACAAAATATCAAAATTACGAAAGAAATTTTGGTTAATATTAAAGTTATAGTAATTTTCATTTTAAGGTAGTGATTATATATTCAATGCTAAAAAATGTTATTAAAAAATAATTTATTAGCTGATTCGTAAATTAAATTGTTAAAAAAAATTAGCAGGGGAATATGCCAGAAATATCAAGATTTTATGGAATTGTAATTCAATTATGCAATGGGTTTTAAAAGTGAAATATTTACATGATTACAAGTTGGAACTTGAATTCAATGACGGTTTAGTCAAATCAATCGATTTATCGGATGTTGTGGGTGGTACCGGTATTTTTGCACCATTGAAAAATATCGATTATTTTAAAAAAGTATCCATAGATTCTTGTGGTAACTCAATTTGTTGGGAAAATGGAGCTGATATTTGCCCTGATGTATTATATGAACTAAAACAATAACATTATTTTTTGCATATCAAATATTTTAAATTCTCTATCGTTTCATATTTTTTTATTAATAATTTTTGGAAAAAAAATGGCAACATATTCTATTGAAATACCAGCGAATAAAGAAATTGAATTTCTGAATTTCATTTCAAAGTTTGAGTATGTGAAAATTCAGAATAGAACAAAAATCAAAGAGCAATTCAAAAGAAATTTAGAAGAAGCACTTAAGGAAGTTGATGCAATGGAATCCGGAAATTTAGCTCAAATGCCAATAGAAAGTTTATTACAAGAATTGCGTGATGAAAAAGGAAAGTAAATTTGAAATATTTTATACAAGTAACTTCAAACGAGAAGCCAAAGTTTTATCTAAAAAGTATATTTCCTTTGAAAATGATTTTGAACAAGTTCTTTTGAAACTTAATGAAGAACCTGCTTTTGGAACATCCATTGGTAAAGATTGTTACAAAATCAGATTACAAATAAAAAGTAAACATAAGGGTAAAAGCGGAGGAGCAAGATTGATAACCTTGGTTAAATTTGTTTCAGAATCAATTTATTTATTAAGCGTTTTTGATAAATCGGATAAGGAATCTATCAATGATGATGAATTAAATGAGATTATAAAGGGAATTCAATTACATCAATAGAATGATCGAGTTTTACCCTGTATCAAATGTTACACTAACACTGAAAAATCCAATTCAAATAAAGATTTTCAATTTATATTCTTAATTTGCGAATTATTTTTCTTAAAAAATTAATTTAGGATATTCTAATATGACTGAAAAAAGCTATGCTTCTCCTTTAATCCGATGGTCTGTATTGCTCCTTGTGAGTATAACAATAGCAACAAATTATTATGTTTATGATGCCCTGTCATCAATAAAATCGGTAATGCAAGCACAGCTCGGCTTTAGTTCGACAGAATACGGATGGATTGTATCGTTTTATTCTTTCCCTAATACTTTCTTTTTAATGGCAATTTTCGGTGGAATGATTCTCGACCGATGGGGGATTCGTAAAACAGGTTTCTTATTTGTTGGTTTCTGCGTTCTCGGTGCTTTCATCACTGCTTATGGCGCCAGTTCTACCTTCTTATCCGGAGGTCCGGGATATTCTTTTATGAATTCATTTCTGAAAGAATTTTCCCCACAGCTTAAACTTATGATGTTCGGTAGATTACTTTTTGGATTGGGTGCTGAAACCAGCATTATCGTTACAAATAAGGTATTGGTCAAATGGTTCAAAGGTAAAGAACTGGCACTGGCTTTCGCTGTTAATATATCATTGGCGAGAATTGGAACAGCAGCAGCCTTGATTGCTTCACCTATTTTGATTCAATCCCCTTCAGGTTGGACTAATGCGATATGGGTGGCTGCAGTCCTTATGGGTATAGGATTTTTATTCTTTATTATATACATGATTTTTGATGCAAAACCGGAGAGACTTGGTAATAGCACTTTAAGTAGTGAGCCTGAAGAAAAATTCCGTCTGAAAGATTTCGTTTTATTGCTTAAAACCCCTTCTTTTCTATATATCTGTTTATTATGTGTTACTTTTTATTCTGCCGTATTTCCTTTTCAGGCATACTGCCCTGATATGCTTCATAATAAATTCGGTGTATCTATAGAAAACAGTGGATTGTTAAGCAGTTTGATTATTTGGGGGACTATTATTTTCACACCACTTTTCGGATTATTTGTCGATAAAAAGGGAAAGCGTGCAACTTTAATGATTGGTGGTTCCTTGCTTTTAACTGTAGTTCATTTGACTTTATCACTAACAAATATTACTCCCTACATTTCCATGTTTATAATGGGAATAGCTTTTTCGCTGGTACCGGCTGCTATGTGGCCATCCGTTGCAGTTATTGTTGAGGAAAAAAGACTTGGTACTGCATTCGGTATTATGACTTCAATTCAAAATCTCGGATTATGGGCTTTCCCGATTTTAGCCGGTATGCTGCTGGATTATACCAACCGCAACATTCCTAAAGCACTGCTCGACTCCGGCAAAGCGTCGTTAGATTACACATATACTATATTAATGTTTGCATTGCTTGGAGTTATAGGCTTCGTTTTTGCACTTTTGCTAAAGTCATCTGATAGGAAGTATTCAGGTGGGAACTTAGAAAAAATGACTATGCATTGAGAATTGAACAATATTTTTTTTGTATTGTGATTTATTGATTTTATTTGATAATTTTGATTTTGTATTTTAAATAAAAGTTATAAAATAATAAATTATTTTTCATAATATTGTTCCTAATTATGATTTTTAAATAAATAAGTGAATCCACAGAATACAGAAACCGTAGAACTACTCTCGGAAGTTTTCGGACTTTCAGAAGACCAGTTCTTTAACGAATGCCTGAAACTTTTTTTGGATAAAAAACTTCGTGCAATCGGAATGGAATTGCTTACATTGAAAATGAAATATAAAATTGAATCAATCAAAGACTTTGAAATCCTGATTCAATCCGGGAAAATAGATAAAGACTCATCAATCAAAGAATTCAAATATTATTTTCTGTTATCAAAGCAGAGGGAATTCGTCGTTAAATATCTTGAAGCGCTTGATAATACTTGATTTTTCACACCTTTATATTTAAAAAGAAAATCCCCCTAATCCCCTTTTTCAAAGGGGGAATAATTAATTGAAGCTGTTCCAGAATGTAAGAAGAATGTCATTCTGAACGAAGTGAAGAATCTTCTCAAAATCAAGGGATCATTTAATTCGACAAGATTCTTCACTTCGTTCAGAATGACATTTTCCTTTATTATATATCGTTTATTATAAAAAATAATTTCTTATTTTCTTCTGATGCAATGCGGCAACGGTACTTCTTCTCCAACATCATTGTAGAATGATTCCAAGCAATCCGATGGGTCGCAGCAAGTAAAGCAAACTCTCTTGAAGGCTCTCAATCCGGACAATTCTACATGAGTAGATAAAAATTCGCTCTTAACAGGTTCTTCCCGCAATAAATCCGTACTTAAATATTTCTTATTATCATCGGGGAAAACCGTTGCAACAACTGCATCATTGCCCATCTGGTTTTGAAGCATAACTGAGCCAATGAAGTTAGCACCACTCGATATACCTACACCCATACCTAATTGACTGGAAAGCATCTGAGCCATAATGATTGCATCGCCGTCATCAACCGAAACAATGCTATCACATTTATCAAGTTTTACAATCGAAGGAATAAATTCATCGGATATGCCTTGTATCCTATGTTTACCGATTTTATGACCGGTTGTGAGAGTTGGTGAGTTTAAAGGTTCTAATGGATGAATTTTTATTTCGGGATTTTTTTCTTTCAGGAACTGCCCAACACCCATAATTGTACCTCCGGTACCAACTCCTGCAACGAATGCATCCAATTGATAACCCCTGAAAGATAGCTGCCACCATATTTCCGGACCGGTTGTCAAATAGTGGGCTTCAACGTTATCTTCATTTGAAAACTGGCGTGGAAGAAATGCATTCACGATTTTTTCCGCAAGTTCTTCCGCAAATTTAATACTGCCCAGAAATCCGCCTTCATCACGACTTACAAGCTTAATATTTGCCCCAAAACTTGTCAAAAGATTTATCCGCTCTGAACTCATCCAATCCGGCATGAAAATCGTTACATGATGTCCCAGGGCGCGACCTATTGCCGAAAAAGAGATTCCAGTGTTCCCACTGGTTGCTTCGATTATTTGAGTATCTTCATTTAATAACCTGTTCTCATAAGCCCGGTATAGAATGTGGAAAGCCATTCTGTCCTTAATGCTGCCGGTCATATTGAGATTTTCAGCTTTAGCATAAATTTTTCTCTGTTTACCTTTGAATGCATATTCAATTTCTAAAAGAGGCGTATTACCGATTAATTTGGATAGTCCCTTGATCCTGTTCAATTTCTCCATATTTTCAGAGGTCTCCTAAACTAAATATTAAACCATGATTTGATTGTTTCGTAATTACCTGAAAGGTTTTTATTATGAATAAATTCATTTGTTTTGCAGGAATAATTATAAAGTTTATCTAATTCGATAATGTTCTCGACTATATATTTTATCGAACTGCAGATGAAATCAACTTCCTGGTCTGTATTTGTCGGATGAAAGGAGACTCTAACCCAGCCTGGCTTTTCAATCAAACAGCCACCGTCAATCGTGCAGGTTATTTTTTTTGATTTTTCCTTATCAACATTCAGGAGATAATGTCCATAAGTACCGGCGCATGAACACCCTCCCCGTGATTGAATACCAAATAAATCATTTAATAATTTTACAATCAGGTTATAATGTATATCTTCAATATAAAAAGAAATAATAGGAAGTCTTTCTTCAATATTATCAGCTAATATTTTTAGATTTGGGATGACTCTTAGCTTAGGAAATGCTATATTTAATATTTGAGATTCCCTTATTCTGATTTTTTCCACATCCATTTCTTCTTTTAATTTAATTGCCAAAGCGGCTCGAATAGTTTGGAGGAAACCCGGTGTGCCGCCATCTTCGCGTGTTTCGATATCCTCGATAAAGCTGATTTCCCCCCAGGGATTCGTCCAATTCACCGTGCCGCCACCCGCCTGGTCGGGAGTCTTGTTATGATATAGGTTTGAATTAAATATTAGTACTCCGGATGCGCCCGGACCACCTAAAAATTTATGAGGGGAAAAATAAATTGCATCCAATTTTGTGGTCTCATCTTCCGGGTGCATGTTAATATCAATATAAGGTGCTGATGCGGCAAAATCTACAAAACAATACCCATCATATTTATGCATGATTTTTGCCATCTCATGATAATTTGTTTGAATACCCGTTACGTTTGAACAGGCTGTGAAGGCTCCGAACTTAAACTTTCTGTTCTTAAAAAGTTTCAATTTACTCTCAAGCTCATCAGTATTTATCAAACCCTGTTCATCAGGTTCAAGGTTTACAACATCAGCTAAGGTTACAAGCCATGAAGTATGATTCGAATGATGTTCCATGTGGGTTACAAACACAATAGGTTTATCATTTTCACTAAGTTCAATTTTATCCTGAATTTGTTCGGGTACCTTCAGCCCCAAAATTCTTTGCAGCTTGTTTACAGCTCCTGTCATACCGGTTCCTGAAGCAATCATGACATCATCTTTACCGGCGTTCACATGCTTTTTAATAATGGATTGTGCCCAATGATACGCTACTGTCATTGTTTTACCGGTTACAGTAGAATCCGTATGTGTATTGCCGACAAATCCATAAAATTTATTCATTAAAATTTCTTCTATCGGTTTGTAGAGTCTGCCGCTTGCCGTCCAATCAGAATAAATGATTTTTTTTGTTCCGAACGGAGACTCAAATTCCTGATTAATTCCAATAATATTATCTCTATATTTTTTAAAATATTTTTCCATTATCCTAATTTATTAAAATGAAAAACATTATACATTCTTCAAGAATTACAAAATTGTCAATTTTTTATGAATTAAATGAAAAATGAAGCAAATTCAGGTTTAAGAGTCTGTGGAAAAACTAATTATATGGAAGAATGTCATTCGTAAGCGAAGTGAAGAATCCAGTCCCAATGCCCCTTCTGGATTCTTCACTTCGCTTACGAATGACATTCTTCTTTACTTTTTCAACAGGCTCTTAATATTATTCATTTGGAACTAATTTTTATTTCTGTTAATTTAGTTTATTGGTATTGTTTCTACATTGATTTCTGAAATGAAAAAATTTTTGATAATCGTATTCTTTATTTTTGGCGGATTTGATACAATTGCTCAAAGCATTGTCGTTAGTGAGTATTTCAATTCCAATACGACGCCGCCATCGGGAGAATGGACAGAATTATTAGTCATTGAAGATAACATTTCCATTGAAGGTTATGCCTTGAGAGATAACAACAGTCAGCTTTCCGGATGGATTGGCGGTATTGTTTTCAAAGGTTCCTTTTGGAGACATCTTCGGGCAGGTACGATTATAGTTATCGAACATCGCGGCTATGAGGCTGTATCGGTTGATAAAAATTCCGGTTTTATCAGAATTGGCGCAGAAAATTCTGAATACTTTGAAAAGAAGTGCTGGTCTTGCAATAACATCAATTCCGATTGGTCGAACTTTGCAATGAGTATTTCTAAAGTAGCTGATATAGTAGAAATTATCGATTCGAACGGAAATCATATTCATTCACTAAGCCATACTCCAACTGCAATTGGTGACTATCTGGCAATCCAAAATTCAGGTTTACCGAATGTGAACCACAGTGCAAATATACAATCATTCCAAAGTGTGAAAGTTGTTCCCGGGAGAAATATTCTAGCTTACAGAAGTGGCTCCGGCACTGGTGAAACAGATGCTTCCGGTGTAATGGTAACAAAAGGAAATCCGAATATTAGTCCTGTTTATTTGAATGAAAATCAATTTCTTTGGCGAACACTTAGGCAACCATCGTGGAATAATCCAGGTCTTTCAGCAAATATTAAAACAAAATCAATTGAACTTTCCTGGAATAAAATAACTGACCCTTTTCCTGATGATTCTGTTCAAGGATATATGATTGTTAGAATACATACAGGGCAAATCCAATCTGCAAATCCACCTATTGACGGTATTATGTATAATGCCGGTGATTACTTCGATGACGGCGAAGTTGTAGCCTCCTTGCAATCGACAAATACTACAAATTATATTGATAATTTTGAATTGAAATGCGGGGATGATTTTACTTATAGAATTTTTGCATTCAGATATTACGGAACAGATGCGAATCCTGCTTCTGCTCATGGTCGTTCATTTAATGAGGTTAATTTTACAAGTTGCAGGATATTTAAAGAAAAGCCAAAAGAGCCGGTTTTATCGAACGTTTCAGGGAAATTGAAATTTTGCAATGGAGAAAGTGCTGAGATTAGGATTGATTCAGCAGTTGGTAGCCGTTATGTTTATGAGTTATATTGCAATTCAAATATGGTGATTAGAACTTTTCAAAGAACATTATTCGTTAAGAATCAAGGTTCATATCAATTGATAGTAGTGGATACATCAAACGGCTGTGAGTCATATTCTCAGGCTGTCAATATTGAATTTATTCCTAAACCGGATAAACAAATATATGTTGAAGGTAAAAAGATATCTGTAGATACGGTTATTCGAATTTGTAAAGGAGATTCAATAAATCTAATTGCCTCTCAGGCTGACAGCTATGAATGGTTCATGGATAATAAGAAAATCCAAAATACATCTGCTTCCATTTTTGTTGCAAAAGAAGGGAATTACCTTGTTCAGACAAGCAATGGAAATTTATGCTATGATACTTCATTTTCAGTTATTTTGAAATATATTGATTTAAATTTTAAAACCAGTGCGGATTCATTGTACTTTGCAGCTAAGCCCGGTGAGATTGATATTGAAAAACAATTCTATTTAATCAATGATTCTTTTGATACAATGTTGATTGAGGAGAGCCAGGTTTCTCAGTTTTTTTCTTTGAAATCGCCATCAGTCCCAGTATTCATCAAACCCAAAGATTCAATTCCTTTTAAAATCATTTTCTCAAATACAACCACCGGAAAATATTCAGGAACCTTGATAATTAAGACTCAATGCGGTATTTCAAAGGAAATAAAATTGTATGCAGAGAAGTCTGAGGATATAATTGGTGCAACTCCAATAAATTTTAATTTTGGATTAATTCCAGCATGCATGGGCAATACAGGTAATATTTCAATTACATTCACAAATAAATCATCAGTGGTTATAAAACTTTTTCAGCCAAAAGTCAATCCTCCGTATCATGTGATTTCCGGCGGATTCCCATTAAATTTATCTCCGGGAAAAAATCTTGAAGTAAGTGTAGAAACATCATCACAACAGGAGGGAATTTTTATTGATACATTAAAAGCAACATTTCAAATTTTTGATTCTTTGATTTCAGATATTGAGATACCCATTCAATGCGAGTTTGCAAAACCAAAACTAAATTACGAAAGAGAGGTTGATGTTGGTGAGATAAACGAATGTGAGGAGATTGGTTACAAAGATAATGAGGTAACAAACATTGGTAAAATACCTGTTACACTAATTGATATGAAATACGATGCAAGATTGAACTATTCAAATCTACCGTTGACATTGTTACCCGGAGAATCAAAATATTTGAAATTATCTGTTAAACCTGATACAGATGGAAAATTTACTTATACTTCCAAACTAATCATTCAGCCTTGTTCCGATACAATTTCGATAGAATTAATTGGAAAAAAATCAGGCATCGTTTTCTCTATATCAAAGGATACTATTGATTTCGGAAATGTAATTTTCTGCAATAAATCCTATGTAGTTTTAGATTCATTTTTCATTTCTTTCTCAGGTACTCCGCAACAGCAGCCATCTATTAAAGATTTGAAGATATCTGAACCTTTTACAACCGATTTGAAAGAATGGCAAAATTTATTATTCAACAACAAAATCAAAATCAGTTTATCAGATTGTCAGGATAGCTCCTATACTGGGGAATTAGACATGGTGTTATCCCCGTGTGATATTTCAAAGAAAATTATTCTGAAAGCAAATAAAAAATCTTTCTCTTACTATATTAATAACCAAGTATTGAATTTTGGTCGAATCCTTGCACCGGGACAGGCTTCCGACACAATTCAACTAAAAAATACCGGCAGTTCGGAAATTAATATTTTCGATATTGTGAGTTTGTCTTCTCCATTTAAATGTAAAAATATCTTCCCGATAAGGATTAAACCTGGTTCTACTGAATTTCTTATTATTTCATTTGATGGGAGTAATGAATATTACGATTCTATTTTTGCAAGTATAATTATTACAGAACCATGTCAACAAAGCATAGGACTAACACTTATAGCCAGGGCTGATGATTTCCGAAATAATTTTGCGTATGCAATTCTTCCGGACACAATAAAGATAATGCCGGGTAATAATTTCGAAATTCCGGTAATCATCGAGCCAGGCAGGAATTTTTCATTTACGAAATACATTATCAATAGAGCAGAAATTCGCCTTCGAATGCATCAATCAATATTTCAAATTGATTCTATGAACAATGCCGGGATAGTATCCAAGACACTCGATAATATAACACTTTCAACTAATCTAACGTCAGATGGTAATTTCATTTCAAAGATTTATTGCACAGCTTATATAGGGGACAGGAATGAAACTGAGATTGCTTTTGATACCATTGACTTTCATTCGGAAATACCGGTTTCCTTTGAGCTTCGAAATGGAGTTATTAGGTTGGATAGTGTTTGCTTTTTGAAAAATCGTATATTGAAAACAATCCGTAAGGCTGTATCTATGCAGCTATTGGAGGGTGAACTTTTTTCAGATGATTTCTATCTGAATGTTAGTATATTAAATAATGAATTTCTAACAATCAGGGTATTCGATATCAATGGTTTTATTATTGAAAGAGTGTTTTCAGGTGAGTTGAATGTCGGAAAGCATGATTTCACGATAAAAACCTCAAACTATTCTTCAGGATTATATTTTATTTTACTCCAAAGCAAACAGGGAACTGAATATAGAAAATTTATCCTTCAAAAATAAAATTCTCCAATGTTATTGCTTCTTATTCGTCATAAAGTTTGAATAATTAATGAGGTTAAAAAATGAGTTATTATTTTTCTAAAATATTGGATACCGATTTCGATAAAACCATAGAACTTGTAACAGAAGCATTGAAAAATGAGGGTTTTGGAATTATGACCGAAATCGACGTAAAGCAAACCTTCAAGGTTAAATTGGATGTAGATTTCAAAAAATACCGGATTTTAGGCGCTTGTCATCCGCCATCAGCACTAAAAGCCTTAACATTTGAGGATAAAATCGGCACTATGCTCCCATGCAACGTAATCGTTCAGGAATTAGCTCCCAATAAAACAGAGGTTGCCGCAATCGACCCAATTGCTTCTATGCAGGCAGTTCAAAATCCGGCTCTGGGGGAAGTTGCGCTATTCGTTCAATCTAAATTAAAATCCGTAATCGATAGTTTGTAATATGATGACCAAACGCAAAACTGTAACTGTTTTCTGCGCTTCGAGCGAGGAAGCAACGGGAGTCTATTACACCGAAGCAGAAAAATTCGGCAGAATGTTAGCTGAAAATAATTATGAAATCATATATGGCGGTGGGAAATCGGGATTGATGGGAAGTCTTGCGAATGGCGCTTTAGCTGCGGGTGGGCGTGTTATCGGAGTCATCCCGAAATTTATGAAAGAGCTAAACCTCGGTCATGAAACCGTTACCCATCTGATTGTAGCTGATGATATAAAGAAACGTCAATCATTAATGATGAGGAATACTGACATAATCGTTGCGCTACCTGGCGGATGCGGCACTCTCTACGAGCTTATAGAAGCAATCACACTCAAATTCCTCGGCTTGCTGCCATTGCCTATTTTGATAATAAACGTGAATGGATATTTCAATAAATTTGTTGATACTCTGGAACATGCCGTTTATGAGAAATTTATGAAGAATGGTTCTTCCAATCTCTGGAAAGTGTTGCCGGATGCGGATTCTGCTATGGAGGAAATCCGGCTTGTAAATCATACTTTTGAACCAATTCTGATGCCTGTATTAAATTGATGAATTTATAATTTTTGAAATGATTCGAGATTATATCCCCGTTCGCTTCAAACAATCATGGCTGGGACAGCTTCTCTATAAAATTTATTTAAACTTCAAAACTCATATCTTACGTAGCATTATTGTTAATTGCGAATGTTGCGAAATATTTCCCGATAGTATGGAAGTATCCGGCTGGATTGCAACGATACATGATATCTCGCGCATTGATATTCTACTCGATGGTAAAATAGTGGGTGTAGCGAGATTCAATCTACCTCGTTTTGATGTTTCCGAATTCATATCATTCCGTCAAAACAAAAATAATTTCGGCTTTTTTTTTAATACGAAACTTCCTTTCACACTTGATATATCCGATGCCAGGCGCAATATTGAAATCATTATTATAACAAAAAAACATGTAAAAAAAGTTTCAATTAATAATGTAAAAAATCTCTATCAGAAATGGATAGAAAAAAATGAGACGGATTCATTAGAACTCGATAGACAGAAGAAATTTGAATTAAAAAAATCTCATAGTATTGGAGTTGTGATAATCGGCACCGACAATGAAAAAATAAGGCTTACAACAGAATCCATTGAATGTCAAACATATAGTAATTGGAATATTATCAATCCATTCGAATGTGATTATATTACATTTATTTATGAAGGTGATAGTTTTGCACCTTTTGCTTTCTTCGAAATGGTAAGAGCCATAGCGGAATTTCGGAATCCTGATTTCTTATATTCAGATGAAGATAAATTTGATGAATCCATGAAATTCCGCATAGAACCATATTTCAAGCCGGATTTCAGTCCCGATACTTTAAGAAGTATGGATTATATCAGGAACTCGGTTTTTTTTAGTAAGAAAATAATTTCCCTTTACCAAACTCTGCATCCGGAGCTGAATTTAAATAATTCTGAAGATTTATTTCTTTATGGTTTAATTCTTTTTGCTTCGGAAAATTCTAATAAAATTGTTCATATTCCTAAAATATTATATCATAAATCCTGTAATATCTTTTATGAGAATTACTCCGAAAGAGCTTTGAAAGCACTCGCCGAACATTGCAAGAGAACTGGCATAGATGCTATTCCCGAACCCGGATTAATTAATCATACTTTCAATCTTAGATATTCCTTTGACCATTCAAATAAAATTTCAATAATAATTCCGAATAAAGATAATGTTGATGAATTGAAGTCCTGCATTGAATCCATCAAAATAAAATCAAGCTATGAAAATTACGAAATTATTATAATTGAGAATGGGAGCCTACTGCCCGAGACTTTCCAATATTATTATGAATTGACAAAACTCGAAAATATCAAGGTATTAAAATGGGAAAAACCATTTAACTATCCTGCTATCAACAATTTTGCTGCAGGGATTGCTGAAGGTTCCCTTCTATTATTTTTAAATAATGATACGGAAGTTATCTCGAATGATTGGCTTGAACGTATGGCAGAACATGCTTTGAGGTATGAAATAGGTGCAGTCGGAGCAAAGTTATATTATTCCGACGATTCAATACAACATGGTGGAGTAATTCTTGGAGTAGGACTTCTAGCTGCCGGTCATGCCCATAAAGGCTTCACTCGAACAGATGATGGTTATTTCGGACGATTGAAGATTGTGCTAAATCTAAGCGCTGTTACAGGCGCATGCCTAATGACTCGAAAAGATTTATACCTCGAAAATGAGGGATTTGATGAGCGGTTCGCCGTAGGTCTTAACGACATCGATTATTGTTTAAGACTCCGCAATAAAGGACTACAAATCATCTGGACTCCTTATGCCGAACTTTATCACAAAGAATCCATAACACGTGGCGTACCGGATACAAGCGAAAAAAAGAAGCAATGGATGAACGAAGTAAATTTATTCAGAAATAAGTGGAAGGAAATACTTGAGAAAGGTGACCCATTCTACAATGTCAATTTAACTTTACACAGAGAGAACTTCTGGATAAAATATGAACAATAGTTAGTTAATTCATATTTAAAATTTACTTAACTTTCTTGTTAAAATTATCAATAAAACAAGAAGAATGTCATTCGTAAGCGAAGTGAAGAATCCTGTCCCAATACGGCAACTGGATTCTTCACTTTGTTTACGAATGACATCCTTCTCAATAATTGTAATAATTAACAATTAGGATGAATAACTGAATCTACATTTTAAATCGAATTGCCCTTAATGGACGCACACGAGACGCAATAAGAGCCGGTACTGCCGAAGCAGCAATTGTAAGCAAAATCGAAATTCCTGCTACCAATTCGAAATGCCATAATGAGAATTTTATCGGCAGAGAATCCAGATAATATATTTCACCACGGAGTTTTATAAATTCAAATGTATTCTGCAGCCACCCGAAAGTGAATGCCAAAGCGCATCCGGAAAGCGAACCAGTGATTCCAATTTTTAGTCCCTGCGTAATGAACGAGAATAGAATTGTCCGGCTTTTCATCCCGAGACTGCTCAGAATACCTATGAAATGGGTCTTTTCTACAACAGTAATAAGTAAAGTTGTGATAATATTGAAGACTGCCACTATGCTAATCAGCCCAAGAACGAGGGGAATCGGTTCTTTCTGTAAATCGATCCAGGAGAATATAGCCCTGTGTAGCTCGAATACGCTAAAGCAAACATAAGGGTAACCCATCTGTTTCTGAATTGCTTCTCCAACTTTATCAGCCTGGTTCAAATCCTTCAAAATTATTTCAATTGATGTTGAAGCATTTTTAGGTAATGAAAAAAAGTTTGTTGCTGTTTGAAATGGTATGAACACTACTGTTTCGTCATATTGTACCATACCGGTTTTATAAATGCCGGTAATTTTGAATTTATCTATTTGTGGTTCGGGAATATTTTCTATAGTTTCCTTTTTCAAAGTATAGATTACAAGCGAATCACCAAGCTCTGCATCAATTCGTAAAGCAAGCTTTTCACTGATTATTACTGAATAGGTGCTATCTTCCGGGGAGAAAGTTTTGCCCTTGATAATAGTTTTACTAATACCCGTTATATCAGTATTTATCAATTTGCTGGAAGTTCTTGTATAATAATTTGATGACTTTTGGTTGTTGTTACCAGGTTGCATCTGGCTACTCAGGCTTCTAATCAAGATACCTTCAACGGATTTTCCTCTGCGCAGTAATCCTTCCCTTTCAATTAGAGGTGCTGCAGCAGACACTTCCGGGAAATAATTTTTGATGTAATCGATTGTTTGATTCCAATCATTTATTAGTTTTCTATTGAAGGTACGGAGTGATACATGGGATGTAAATTTAACGGCAGTTTCGCGTAGTTTTTTGTCGAAACCGTCCAATACAGAAAGGGAAATAATAAGAGCCATCGAGCCAAGCATTACAGAGAAAAAGGAAACTGCACGTGCAAAACTTAAAAAGATGCGGCTTTTCGTGCCTGTTGCCAAACGGTTAGATATAAATCTTATTAGATTCAAATTGATTACATTATTTTCTTTGTTATTGTTCAAATTAATAAGCAGGAAGTAAAAAATTGTTTTTGAAAAATTCCGGATTGTAGCATATTTCGATAAATTCGTCAATTAACCGGCTTCGATTTGAAATGATTTCTTCGATAATGGTATTATAAGCTATTGCAGGAATACTATTAGATGTAAAAATATGACTTGTGAGTCCATCTAAAAACACAGTGCAATCCTGGATATTACCCATCGTAGTCTGAAAATTTTTAATTAACCTTAGTTTCTCTTTGGGTAAATTAATGACCGGCTGCATGATTTCGAGCATATACCTGAAATTTTTAAATGCTAATCGTACTTTATGAATTGTATCAGGTTCCTCCCTTTTTACTTGGGAAATTCGCTCGAGAATAATATGGTAATTTGCCAGAATTGGTTCTGAAAGCCTTTCAAGAGGAATCGAATTTAATATAGGGTTGTTTTTTATAGCGAATTTTAAAAAGAAAATAAATCCTTCAAGTGTCAATAAATCTACAAGCATCAACTGCTCTTTTATTGATGAAATGTATAATTGCTCTGCTGTTTTCAATTCAAAATAATATTCGCTCAATACCGGATGTGTTAATCTTAAATCATCGATTGATAAGAGCTGTACTTGCGTATCGCGTAATCCGTTGAAGAGTTTGAGAATTTTTTTAGTGCTTTTCGATAGTCTCGATAAATCTTTGGAATTAACCACTCCCCGCGCTAATTCAAGAAATGCAAGCAATCTTCTAATTGATACACGAAGATTATGGACGGGATTCTCTTCGAATTTGGCTCTGCATCTAACTAAATTAACCTTTACGAAATTCCAGCAATTATTGAGATTCTCAATAAGAAATTCATCTGTTCTCAATTGCTGCTTCTCTTCAATCTCAATTGAAGAATTATTGAGGGATTTCGATTTTGATATCTTCAAGTGTCCACCTTGGTTTGATGTTAATTTCTTTTTCCATTACATAAAATCGAGCGCCGAATTTATGTGGATAATCACTGCCGTAATAATAAAATCCGTTGCCGTATAAATCTTCGAAAATCTCAAGTGAATATTCTCCCTGAGGAAGGTCATTAATTTCCCATGAGCCTTTTGAATTTACTTTAGTGGAATAATTCACTTTTGTTAATTTATTTAATAAAGTAACAACATATCTCTGAACTGAAATATTGGAAGCAAGCAGTTTTCCGCTTGCAGCGCCAAAGGTTCTGGAATCTAAAGTCTGGAATCTTAATTTAATAGTGGAATCCTTCATTACATTCCCAATTACGTCAGTTATTTTATTGGTTCGAAAACTAATATCGTACCATGAATCATCGGATAATCTTTCCAGGGGTTTCACAACAAAATAATTATCCGCTTTTGTCATAACCAAGAATGGCACTTGCGATGGAGGGCTGACTTTAATAAATTTAACAGTTGAATCATTGAAATTCCTTCCAATTGCCGTAGAAAACATGAACCTGAACACAGCGGTAGGCGATATTCCTGTTGTGCTGTCCCTAAATGGAGAGGAATCCAGTATTGGCTTTATTGTATCCTGTTCCGGGGTACTTTGATAATGTATTGAAAACGCCGAATCGCTTATTCTGTTCCCTGAAGAATCCTTTGGGATGTAGATTGAATCCCTGCAGACTGTAAGTTGCCATTTCTTTTCGGGTACCATTGGCGATGATGTTATTATTTCTACCGTCCTGCCATTTACTTTACTAATAAATGTCCCTGCAATGTCTAATTTTCTTTTACCGGTGGAATCCGAAATTGAGAATGAATTTTTCGAAACAGAAAATGTATCGATATTTTCTGAAAAAACCGCTCTCACAATTCTATTTGAAACAGGGAGTGCATCCGTAAGCATGGGCTGTATTCTATCGATGGAGCCACCAATCTTTATATTAACAAATTTGGATGTGTCACGAACAACCTCAACATCAGAAGTAGCAGCGCCAAAGCCGTCAATACCGGGGTCGTAAATACCATCTTTAAATTTGTCCCGGATAGCGAACAGCCTGTATTTTCCGTTCTTCAAAGCAGGTATCTGAAATAATCCGTTTGAACCGATTTGAACTTTAAAGGGTGGTTTATTATTTTTCGGATTTAGAGTATCCGGATTTATTTTGTCGATTGGATAAGCAAAAATAAAGGCTCCGGCTGGTTGAAGGTCAAATAATTGTCCTTTAATTTTCCCGCTGTCAATATTGTTGCCGGTTGAGAATGTAAGGTTGAAACTTTCCGTAGGCTTGTTTCCTTTAGAATCAGCTATATCAGTTCCGAGTGAAACAGTATAGGTTGTGTTGGTATCAAGGGACTCGAGAAATTCGATTTCAAGCTCGCGACGGCTCCATGATAAAGAATATTTTTTAGATGGTGATATAAAAATATTTTCCGAAATAGAATTTCTATCCATGTACTTGGAAAATTGAATCCTGATTGAATTTCCCTGGAAATTTAATGAATTATTTGCAGGTTCGTATTCTTCAATTTCGGGTGGCGTCTTATCCGGCGGACCTCCCGAAGGCGACTGTGGATTGGCACATGAAAATATAATAATAGCTAATAACGTTAACGTTTTGAGCCTGAGAAATTTAAAAAGTATATAAAGCATTAAAATTCTTAATTTTGCACTTGCTAAAAAACACTGGCAAATTTACGAAAAATTAGCTATTGAATAAAATACGAAGTAATGAAGTTGTATATTTTAAAATTTGTTTATCGTAAAGTAGCAAGCGGTTTTCACAAAATATTTGTTTTTTTTGAACAAATGGCTGATGACCACGCTTTTCTAATAGCTTCCGGTATTGCCTTTAGTATCTTCCTTTACTTGATTCCTATCGCGCTTGTTGTAATATATATTATAACACGATTCATAGATGCAAATGCAGTTATTTTGAGCATTGATAATATTCTCCGGAACATTTTTCCACAAACCGAATCATCCCAAGCGCTGATTTCTACTATTCTGAATGAGATTTACTCTATTAGTATGCACAGCCGTTTTTTTGGTATTATTGGTATAATTGTACTTCTTTGGCTTTCTTCGACAGTGTTCAGCAGCCTTCGCACAGGATTAAATGCAATGTTCCATTTCCCGTCACCCCGATTTTTTCTTGTTTACAAATTAAAAGATATTGTTATAGCTATTACTCTTTCCTTTTTAATTATGCTTTCTACTTTTATATTACCGGCATCTGCTGCAATAGTAAAATACATCGGCGAGTGGCTGCCGGACATATATTTGAAATATTTCCAAACATTTTCATCTTTTTTGTTGACAATATTTATCGGATTCATTTTCTTTATTTTCATTTTTCGTTTTCTACCAAATAAAAAGTTGCCGAACAAAATCCTGGTTTTCTGTACCGTATTCTGCGTTGGAGCATTGGAGGTCGCTAAGCCTTTGTTTGCGTATTATGTAAGTTATTCCGGAAGCTACGGAAAATTTTATGGAGTATATGCAGCATTAGTCACAATTGCAGTATGGCTCTATTATTCAGCGATAATCATTTTAATCTCGGCAACCCTTGGATATAATCTGATGGTAAAGAAGAAAACTCATCATCACTCTCATTGAGAAATACAGATTATTTAAAAGAGGTTCTTCCTACATCTGATTGTTATTCTTGCATATGAGACTTTTTGAAAAAAAAGGAATGTCATTCTGAACGAAGTGAAGAATCTTCTTGCAAAATCTGATAAATTCTTTATTTTATTGCTAACCAAAACTTATTATTAATATTTTGAAGAATATAGTATTGATGGGAATATTGAATGATAATCATTAATTTTATCTCCATTACATTCATCTAATGTTTAAGAAGATTCTTCACTTCGTTCAGAATGACATTCTTCCAATTTTAAGCATCACACAGCCATATTAGAAGTAATGACAATTTGTGAACTACGCTTAATTGGATTCCTTAGTTCCTTAATTAAATAATCAAAAAATTGAATGAAAATTATAATTATTTTGAGTTACGCAAAGAAATTGTAAATCGTATTTAAATATCTGAATTACATATTCATCGTTATTTTTTGCTTTTTTATCAAAAAAAAATCATTAATTTTATTTTTTTTTAAAATTGTATTCTGAAAAAAGTTATAAAATGTTATATAAAATAATGGGTTTGAAGTGAATAAGAAGTTACTCGATTACACACTCAAAATCCGCCTTCCTATTACCGTTTTCGTTATTATCATTGCGATGTCAATAACGTACTACGTATCAAGAAACGAACGGGACGGGATTGGAAACACTCCAACGCAGCCGATTCTATTTTCACATAAGCTTCATGCCGGGGATATGAAAATTGATTGTCAATACTGCCATACCGGTGTTACCAAAGGAAGGCATGCATTGATACCATCAGTGGGAACCTGTATGAATTGCCATTCGGTAGCCCGCAAAGATAAACCTGAAATCCAAAAACTCACTAAAATATTTCTTTCTGGTGAGGCGCTGCAATGGCAAAGAGTGCATAGGACAGCCGATTACGTTTATTTCAATCATAGCTCTCATGTCAGCAAAAACATCGATTGCAAGTATTGCCACGGCGATGTTGCTGCTATGGAGAAAATCTCGCAAGTACATTCTTTCACAATGGGGAGTTGTGTTGATTGCCATAGAACTGCTCATAAGAGTTTTCCGGAAATTGCAGGATTAAAAAAAGGTCCAGACCATTGCTGGGCTTGTCATAGATAAATTGTTAATGGTCAATTGTTAATGGTTAATGGTCAATGGTTAATGATTGATTAAAAAAGAGGGAAGATAATTTTTAGGATTTGAAATACTCGTGAATGATAAAATTGAAATATCAATAAAAGGAAATATAAATGATTGGTGAACATATACACGATAATGAGGAAAAGCCTAATTTAGAGGAAATGTCTCCGCTTTCGAGAAGAAATTTCATAGCAATTCTCGGAGCTTCGGCGGCTTTCACGGCTGTTTCCTGCACCGATTATCCCGACAAAGGCAAAATTGTGCCATACAACAAAAAACCGGAAGAAATCACACCCGGCAAGGCAAACTTTTATGCATCAACATGTAACGCCTGCCCTCATTCATGCGGAGTTCTGGTTAAAACACGCGAAGGAAGACCGATAAAAATTGATGGAAATCCCGAACATCCTGTTAATCAGGGTAAAATTTGCGCAAAGGGACAGTCAAATATATTAAATATGTATGACCCTGAACGGCTCAAAGTTCCGCAAGTTATCAGGGATGAAAAATTAGTTAATTCAACATGGAAGGAAGTTGATTCAACCATTATTACAGCATTGAATCAAGCTGTTAAAGACGGAAAAGAAATCGCTGTTCTATGCAACACAATTACATCTCCGAGTTTTGCAAAGCTTATCTCGGAGTTTAAAGAAAAATTCCCTACTACCAAAATTTATCCTTATGAAGCATTTGTTACCGATAACCGAAATACTGCATGGAAAGCCTGTTACGATAATATTCCTCAATTTGCTTTTAAGTGGGACAAAGCTAAAGTAATTTTATCTCTTGATGCTGATATTCTCGGGACCGAAGGAAACCATGTTGAGCAGATAAGACAAATTACTTCCAAACGCTCAGCAGATGAACTGAAAAGCTTCTCACGCATTTATTCCGCTGAAGCCGGAATGAGCATTACCGGAATGAATGCAGATTATAGGTTCAGGCTTGCTCCTCAACAACAACTCGATTTGGTTCTTACACTTCTGGTTGAGCTATTTCCAAGGGAAGCAGCGGAATTGAGCCTTAATACAGTCGATTATTCATTTACTAAATTTGCTTCTGTCAATGGATTATCTTCTGAAAATATAAAGCAATTATTTTCGGATTTAAGGCAACATGCAGGCGAATCAATAGTGTATGCCGGTGATAAATTACCGGGTGAAGTTCATATTGCAGTAAATTATTTGAATGAATTGCTTGGAAATACCAGGCTTTATGATACCGAATCTCCAGTCGTTGAATATATATCAAATGCTACGGTACAAGACTTCGAGCAGCTTTCAACAAACATGAAAAACGGTAAAGTCGGAATCCTGCTGAATCTCAATACAAATCCAGTTTTTCATCTACCAGAAGATATTGGATTTGCCGGGTCTATGAGCAAGGTACGTTATGCAATTTCTTTATTGGAAAACTTAAATGAAACATCCAAACTAAGTAACATTATTTTATCCGGGAGTCATTTCTTAGAATCATGGGGAGATTACGCTCGCAGAGCAGGTATTTACAGCCTGCAACAACCCCAGATTTCTCCTCTATACGATACACGTCAAAAAGAAGCGGTATTACTTTCATGGATTCGCGGTGCATATAACGAACAGGACTGGCATGATTATATTATGAGCAACTGGGAAAAAGAAGTTTATCCGAAAGTAGCTCCTGCAGCCGATTTCAAAACGTTTTGGAATACATCCCTGCATGATGGTGTGACCGCAATTGCGCAGAATAAAGTAGTTTTTAGTGAGTTCAAAAAAGATTCATTGAAGAATATCAGGGTTAAATATCCGACACAGGATTTCACGGTTATATTCAGCGAAAGCTTTTCCCTTGGCGACGGTCACTTTGCAAACAATGGCTGGCTGCTGGAATTGCCACATCCGGTTTCAAAAGTAGTTTGGGACAATTATGCTTCAATTGCTCCTGCAACTGCTACAGAATTAGGTTTAACGTTCGGTGATATGGTTGAAATTTCGATTAATAACCGTAAACAGAAAATCCCTGTATTTCTTCAACCTGGAATGGCAGAAAAGGTTGCAACAATCGAACTTGGCTGGGGCAGGAAGGAAATTTGTGAAGTTGGATTAGGAGCGGGATTCCCGGCACAATCGTTGTTATCGAAAGCCGGTGGACTTACACAATTGATTTATTCAGGCGCAAAAATAGGAAAAGCAGGAGAGAAATATAAATTAGTCACAACCCAGGAGAATCATCTCTTAGACGAGCTTTTCGTCAAAGATTTGCATCTTAGAAGACATATCATTCGGGAAGGAACAATTGAAAAATATCAAAAAGAGCCTAATTTTATAAAAGTGGAAAAAGAGAAGCAACTAAGCATGCTTAAGCCACATGAATACACTGGCGAAAAATGGGCGATGGCTATCGATTTGTCAAAGTGCATCGGATGTGGTATTTGTGTTACGGCTTGCAATGTTGAAAATAACGTTGCTGTGGTGGGGAAAACAGAAGTATCAAAAGGAAGGGAAATGCACTGGATTAGGATTGACCGCTACTATTCAGGCTCGAACGAAGAACCGATTGTCAGCAACCAACCTGTAATGTGCCAGCAATGCGATAATGCTCCCTGCGAAAATGTTTGCCCTGTTGTGGCGACCAATCACAGCCCAGACGGATTGAACCAGATGGTATATAATCGCTGTGTCGGAACAAGGTACTGCTCCAATAACTGCCCATATAAAGTGCGGAGATATAATTTCTTTGATTTCCGTGACCGGTTGGCAGATGGATATTATCAGCAGGACTCACTTTCCTTGCTTCATAATCCTGAAGTTACTGTTCGCCCCCGTGGAGTTATGGAAAAATGTACATTCTGCGTTCATAAAATTACCGAAGCACGCCAGACTGCATCGGCTGAAGGAACGAAGTTTGACGGCAGTAATATTGTCACTGCATGCCAGGAAGCTTGTCCGGCAGGGGCAATATCGTTCGGTAATGTTAACGACCCGGAATCGGCAGTATCCAAGGCAAGGGAGAATAATTTAGGCTATTCGCTCCTGGAAGAATTAAACACTAATCCTAATGTAACATACATTGCAAAATTAAGAAATATAAATTCGGAGGATATAACTTGAGTATCGACTATTCATTGGAACCTTCCATTATTGAAGGAAAGCCGGGCTTAGCGTCGATTGACTCGACGATTGCAGCGCCAATGGAGACAAGACCTAATAAAAATTTTTATATGGCTTTATCCGTTACACTCACTATGCTGGGTATTGGCGCAGTCTGTCTCGGCTATTCATTTTACTATGGAATGGGTTTATGGGGTAATAACAATCCTGTCGGATGGGGATTCGATATTGTTAATTTCGTTTTCTGGATAGGTATTGGTCATGCAGGAACACTGATTTCAGCAATATTATTCTTATTCCGGCAGAAATGGCGTACAGGAATTTCGCGCTTTGCAGAAGGTATGACAATCTTTGCAGTTATGACAGCCGGCATATTTCCATTGATACACGTTGGTCGCCCCTGGCTCGACGGATACCTTATGCCTTATCCGAACCAACATGGATTATGGGTAAACTTTACTTCGCCGTTGGTTTGGGACGTATTTGCAGTATCAACATATTTTATTGTTTCGGCGATATTCTGGTATATTGGATTAATACCCGATTTAGCCACATTGCGTGACAGAACAGTAGATAAAATCCGCAAAACAATTTATTCGATTTTCAGCCTCGGATGGCGGCATTCCAACAGGCATTGGCATCATTATGAAATGTCATATATCATATTGGCAGGATTCGCTACGCCACTCGTATTATCGGTGCATACTATCGTTAGTTTCGATTTTGCCGTGTCGATTCTGCCGGGATGGCATTCAACAATATTCCCGCCATATTTCGTGGCAGGCGCAGTATTTTCGGGTTTTGCAATGGTTCAGAATGCACTTATCTTTGTTAGAAAGATATTCAATTATGAACATATTATAACGTTGGACACCCTTGAAAAGATGAATAAAATTATGATTGCTACGGGTTCCATGGTCGGTTATGCTTATGCGATGGAATTTTTTATTGCATGGTACAGCGGTTCTCCGCTTGAAACCTTCGTTTTCGTAAATCGTGCTTTTGGAGATTATGCCTGGGCTTATTGGATAATGGTTTCATGCAATGTAATATTCCCGCAGCTTTTCTGGTTCAAAAAAATTCGACGTTCAATACCCTTGATGTTTGTCGTTGGTGTATTTGTAAATATCGGAATGTGGTTCGAGCGATTCGTTATTGTCGTAACCTCACTTTCACGCGATTTTCTACCATCGAGTTGGGCGTATTACAAGCCAACTCTTTATGATATTGGAATTTTAATCGGTAGCTTCGGTTTATTTTTCTCACTGTTATTGATTTTTACGAGGACATTGCCTGTAGTTTCGATAGCAGAAGTTAAAGCTGTAAGCGACGGCGCTCAACCTACTCATCATGCCGGAGGCAGCCATGCAGAATAAAGTTTTATATTCGGTTACAGGGATTTTTCAAACTCCGGACAGCATAAAACATGCTGCAAAATCTATAGCTGATGCCGGATACAAAAGATATGATATAAACACTCCGTATCCGGTACACGGAATACCAAAAGCAATGGGGATGACCATATCTAAATTGGGTTATTTTACTCTCGTATTTGGACTCTCCGGAATTGCCTTGGCTTTGGGATTTACCTGGATTATAACAAATATTATTTACCCATTAGTACAGGGTGGCAAACCGTTCTTTGCATTACCTCCATTTATTCCTATTACATTTGAAGTAACAGTGTTGCTTTCATCGTGTGGAACGGTTATTATTATGCTGTTGTTGTATTTCAAATTCCCTAATAACTCCCACCCTCTTCATGATACTAATTATATGAAGAAAGTGTCGTCCGATAAATACGGCGCATATATTATGGCGGATGACCCGAATTTCGACCAATCCAAAGTTCGTTCATTGCTTGAGTCTTTAGGTGCAATCGATATTGAGGATATTTATTACGATGAAGAAACAGTCTCTTTACGTCCTAAGGTTTTCGAACCGAAGTTTCTCGGATTTCTGCTTGTTGCTATTTTGATAACAGCAGGAGCAACATATTTTACATTAAATAAACTACTTTTTATGCCGCCTTTCGATTGGATGTCTTTCCAGTCGAGAGTAAATGCTCAATCATTATCGACATTTTTCCCGGATAAACACGGAATGCGTATGCCGCCTTCAGGAACGATTGCACGCGGTTTTATGCCATTCCCTTATGAAGGCGACCCGGACAAAGCCGGGAAAATGTTAGTTAATCCTATGACTAACACTCAGGAAAATATCGAGCAGGGAAGAAAACAATATGATATATTCTGCAGTCCATGCCACGACTGGCATGGAACCGGAAATTCAAGACTGCGTGGTCAGTTCCCGAATCCCCCAAGTCTCCACTCCCAAAAAGTTCGTAATTGGAGCGACGGTATGATATATTATATTATTACGATGGGGCAGAATACAATGCCGTCTTATGCATACCAGGTTTCCCGTGAAGACCGGTGGGCTATTATTTTATATGTGCGTACTTTGCAAAGAGCTATGAATGCTAAACCGGAGGATATAAAATGAGTACTCAGGAATTTCAAGTTAATTATGAAAAGAAAGGACTGCCTTCGACCTGGCTGCGCAACGGCTTAATCTTTCTTGTATTGGGTATTGGTTTATCCGCTGCGGCGTATTTCATTGAACCACAAAGAGCACTAATCAACGGAGTTGTTGCATATATGTTCGTTTTTGGATGTGGCATAGCTTCATTGTTTTTAATTGCTCTGGAATATATTGTCGGCGCAGTTTGGAGTGTTCCTTTCAGACGTATCAGCGAGTTTTTGGCAGCTCTTTTATTTATTGCACCTGTACTTGCACTGCCTGCATTTTTCAATTTCCATCAGGTTTTCCATTGGAGCGCTCCGGAAGCCGCTTCGGATGCAATTCTCAAAGCAAAAGCGCCTTATCTGAACGTAAGCTTTTTCGTTATTCGTTTTATTGGAATATTTATCATTTCCTGGCTCTTTTACTTTTTTATAATAAGAAATTCAAGGAAACAGGATGTGTCAAGAGAGCAGTTCCTTACAAAGCGGAATATAACTCTATCAGGCGCATTTATACCGGTTTTTGCAATTTTGATTTCGATTATGTCATTGGATTGGCTAATGAGTCTCGAGCCGCATTGGTTTTCGACAATTTTCTGCGTGTACTATTTTGCAGGCTCATTATTAGCAGCCATTGCAGCTCTGACATTTATTGTTGTTTCTTTGAACGAGCGCGGTTATTTAATTAAAGGTTTGACTGAAGACCATTATTACAGTCTTGGCGGATTAATGTTTGCCTTTACAAATTTCTGGGCATATATTGCTTTCAGTCAGTTTCTTCTGATATGGTACGCTAATTTGCCGGAAGAGAATTTCTGGTTCATTAACCGAATGAATGATACTTGGTCTTATATTTCGGTTGGTTTGATTGTACTGAAATTTGTAATGCCTTATGCTTTACTTGCTTCGCAGCCATCGAAGATGAATCCGGGAAGATTAAAACTTGCAGCTTTCTGGATATTAGGCGCTCAATATTATGATTTATTCTGGCTGGCAATCCCGAATTATTACAAGACGGGACCTGCCTTGCATTGGACTGATTTCGGATTTCCATTATTGGCAATTGGTGTGATTATGACGGTATTTTGCATTGTAGCACGCGGCAAGAATCTCGTCCCGATTGGCGACCCCAAACTTAAGCGGAGTATGGATTTTCATTTGTAAGAAGAATAATTCCGGAATATTTTTTTTATGACAACAGAAAATAAATGGCAATTTAGATTTCAAAATTTTGAAAAAGCATTTCGAAAATTATCGGATATTGCCATTATAGAACAATTGAATGAAACTGAGAAAATGGCTCTTATTCAAGCATTTGAATTTACTTTTGAATTGGCATGGAAAACTTTAAAGGATTATTTAACAGAAAACGGCTTTGTTGTTGCAAGCCCGAAAGAGACTATCAGACAAGGTTATCAAAGTGGTTATATTAAAGATGGCGTTCTTTGGATGGAAGCTATTAAAGTTAGGAATGAATCAACTCATGCCTATAATGATGAAATTTTAGATTCTTCTACCGATTTTATTTTAAATAAATTTTATCCGGCAATTAAATGTTTTAACGAAGATTTTAAAAAGAAAATCGAAATTACATGAGCTTTGGATTAGAAGATAATCAACTGCAGGAAATTCGCAGTATATTAGCACGATTCAACGAAATCGAATCCGCAGTTATTTTCGGTTCGAGGGCAGAAGGAAGCAATCGGGAAGCATCTGATGTAGATATCGCTGTTAAAGGTTCGCGAATTACATATTCGATTACTCTGGAAATCAAGGATTCTTTCGAAGAAAGCTATCTACCTTACTTCTTCGATGTTGTCGATTACTTTAATTTGAAAAATGATAAATTGAAAGGTAGAATCGACAAATATGGACAGGTTCTTTATATAAACTCAAATACTTAATATTAATGGAAAAAACACACCCCTTAATCCCCTCTCAAGAGGGGAAAAATAAAATTCCCCTCATGAGAGGGGATTAAAAGGTGTGTTTTTTTAAAATAAATAATAAAATGAAATAAAAAATTTAATATCAATAAAATAAAGAAAAAAAATGCCTGAGAAAAAATATCAAGACGAAATCGACTTCCGGGAAGTCCTGCGTTCGCCTTCAAGGTGGAAAGGGGCAATCTTCATTATAGTTATTGCCCTTATCATTACAGGCGGCGAAATATACCTGAAAAATATTGATAAAATATTCGAGAACCGCATCCCGCCTCGCATCGGACCTGATACCCTCATGTTTAATGAAATCGAGATGATGAAGGGTGTACATACTCCGGGGCAAAATATTGAAGATTTGGCAAAACCTACACCTGAAATAATTGAAAAAGGCAAACAACTTTATGCATCAACGTGTGCTTCGTGCCATGGCGCAGAAGGAAAAGGAGATGGAACCGCCGGAACATCATTGAATCCCAAACCGCGTAATTTTCATTCGAAAGAAGGATGGAAAAACGGCATGGAGTTATCGAATTTATTCAGGACGGTTAATGATGGAATTCAGGGTTCGTCAATGGTAGCTTATGAATATATTCCCTTTACGGATAGGTTTGCAATGATTCACTATATTCGTTCGCTTGCACCGGACTACCCGGCTCCTACACCGGCTGAATTAGCCAAGATGGAACAAACTTATAGATTTTCCGAAGGTACTACAACACCAAATAAAATTCCGGTATCTATTGCAATAGAAAACCTGGCAACTGAGAGTAAAAAAGATGTTGATACTATTTCTTCGGTTTTTGCGAAACTCTCGATGGACAGCACCTCTGAGGCGATTACTTTGATTAACAAGATTGCCTCTGATAAGAAAACATTGCTCAATTCGCTCAATAATATTAAACCTTCGAATTGGAATCATGATTATTTCTCAGAGTTTTTAATTTCTGCAAGTCGCGAAAACGGCTTGAAACCTGCGGCTTCCAATTTAAAGCCGGAACAAATTAGAAAGCTCTATGATTATTTTTCCCAGAACGGATATTATTTGAGTAGGCAGTAATAAAAAATAAATGTTATCCCTGCGAATGCAGGAATCCCCTCCTATGAGTGAAAAATGTCATTCCTGCGAATGCAGGAATCCCCTTACTGTAGCGGCTCTGTAGTTACAATATTCTTTCACTTGACTTTATGATAATATTTTTGTAGATTTGTTTTTGATTATTAATTTTGAATCATAAGGAAAAGATATGCCTGATGATCACTTAATTTATAAACGCCAAGCAAAACAATTTTTCTTACTGTCTAAATTCTTTCATTGTTTATAATTATTTAGGAATTTAATATGGCTGAAATGATACCCGAATCCATTAATTCAGTTTCGCTGACTACTGCCACACCTGGTGAAAAAAAATCTTTAGAATATTTCAAGATGCTTTAAGACCAGACGAAGACTATATTGTATGGTTTGAACCTCGTGTTTTAGAAAGATATACTGATTTTATAATTTGGTCTCAGAAGTATGGATTATTTGTTATTGAGGTCAAAGACTGGTTATTCAAACAAATTACTAAATTCGATCCAATTTATTTTGAAGGTAATTTTTATGATAATGTTACAAAAGGACATAAAAATCCATTAGCTACGGCAAGAGAAGCTCATAATAGAATTAAAGATGTTTTAAAAAAAATACCCCAACTACTTAATAAAGATGGGCAATATGCTAATCAAATCAAATTTCCTATTGGTTATGCAGTTATCTATACAAATATTACCCGAAAAGAATTTGAAGAAAATGGATTAATTAATAATCAAATATGTGGAAATAATCAAGTATTATTTTCTGATGATTTTAAATTTGATACTGAAGACTCTGTAAGAAGAAGAGAATTTGAGTCGAAATTTAGAAAAATCATTCAAACAAATATTAATTTTTATTTTGATCCTTTAAACTATGATGAACTAAAAGCCCTCCGTTTTGTAATTTTTCCTGAAATTAGAGTTAATACTGAACGAATTAGAAGATTGAGAACTGTAGAAGACGAAGAGAAAATGAAAGCATTGGATCTGGAGCAAGAAAGAACTGCAAAGAGTTTAGGTGAAGGTCACAGGATTTTAAAGGGTGTTGTTGGTAGTGGTAAGTCTTTAGTATTGTCGTGCAGAGCAAAATATTTGAAGCAATTAAATCCAAGTTGGAAAATATTAATTGTTTGTTATAATATCTCTTTAAGAAATTATCTAAGTAGTCTAATTAAATTTTCTGGTAACGATGCTTCACTTGAAGGAATATCTGTAAATCATTTTCATGGTTTAGTTAAAGAATTAACTGGGGTCAATTTATCAAAATTAGATGATGAAAATTCTAGTGATTATGATAAAAGAGTTGGTGACATCCTGAAGGGGAAGATTGCTGAAGGAGTGGTAAGAAAGGGTCAATATGATGCCATTCTTGTTGATGAAGGTCAAGACTTTACAATTGAATGGATGCAGGGTTTATCATTACTTCTAAATGATAAAAGCGATAGCTTGCTTTTTTGCTATGACCCAGCTCAAAATGTGTTCAATAAACCTAAACCAATTTGGAAAGAAGCAGGATTTAAAGTACAAGGAAGGAGACCAACACTATTAAAAAAGAGTTATAGAAATACGGTTGAACTTTTATCAATAGCCAGAATTTTTAATAAAATGGAAAATGTAAAAACACAGGAAGATGAAAATACTATTGATAATAAATTATTTCCAGAACTTGCAACAGATAGACATGGTGAAATACCACAATTAATTAAATCAGCTAGTCTTGAGGATATTTGTAAAAATATAATTTATCAAATTAAAAATTTAAAAGTGAATAGTAATATTCAAAATATGGATATCGGAATATTGTATGAGGGTGCTTTATTCAATGTTTCAGATTTGTTAAAGAATCAATATAATCTTAATGATTTTGATATTGATTTTTATATCATAAAATCTAATGATAGGAATTCAAAACTTAATTTAGATATATCCAAAAATACAATAAAAGTAATGCCAATTGAATCATGTAAGGGGTTGGAATTTAAAATAGTATTTTTTATTGGAATAGATGAGATGCCCAGATCTTATAGAGATCCTGATTCAGAAAGGAGTTTGGCATTTGTTGCAATGACTAGAGCTCAGGATAAACTTTACATATATTATCAGCATGTGAATGAATTTGTAAAAGATTTAAAAGAAGCAATAAATAATTTTTCTAATTAGTTATTTTGGTATTAATGGAAACCTTTTCCCGAGTGTTAGAAGAAACTCATTCTCTATTTGAAACCGCTTAAGATGGGGATTTCTGAATTCTCACTAATGAATAGTAAATAAAAAATAATTAATTAAAACCATATTTATCAACAATCAACCCCTGTAGAAAATTGCTGGCAACATCCGACCAACCTAATACCTAATTTTTAATGAAACAGGAAAAATAAGGTTAATGGGGGGCTGAATTTGTTTTCTACTGAAGTTAATGGTTTGAATAAGGTTTATTATTTATTTTATCACTGAATACCATCATGAATACTGGATTCTTCACTTCGTTCAGAATGACATTCTGTTTGCCTATTAATAATTCCTCAAATAACTAAATTGAATATTATAAGGTTACTTTCAATTTCATTATTCTATGATAAGACTCCTCAATTCTTTCAATTGTTATCTTTCCTTCATCAATCAGCCTCTTCATTATTCCATGCGCCTTTTCAGCTATGTTCTCATCATAAATACTATTATTGGCAAAAACGAGTACGTCAACCCCGGCTGTAATCGCCCGCTCAATGGCAAGTTCAATTGAAAAGTGTGATGATATTGCTTTCATATTCATATCATCGGAAAAGACGACACCCTCGAATCCAAGCTGCTTACGAAGTATTCCACCGATTATTTTTTCCGATAATGTTGCCGGATAATCAGGGTCCAATTTCGAATTAAAAATATGCGCTGTCATTACGCAATCTAATTTCCCGGAGGCAATTAGCGCTATATATGGCTCCAACTCTCGCTCTGTCCAGGTATCGGTAACATCAGCAATACCGAAATGAGTATCTGTTTTTGCGCTTCCATGTCCGGGGAAATGCTTCGGAACGCAGGCTATTTTATACCTTCTATGCTCATCGATAAAAATTGAGGAGTGTTTTATTACCATTTCAGGTTCGGATGAAAAGCTCCTTTCAAGTTTGCCGATTACAGGACAATCGGGATTAATATTCAAATCGACAACCGGTGCAAAATTCAAATTGAATCCCGCATAATATAAAGCTCTCGCTATTATTGATGAATGATTAACGGTAAGTTTAATCGAATTATAGTCGCCTATTCCTTGTTGTGAAATAGTAGCAGGGTAGCCGTATTCCCCTCTTAACCGGCAAACCTTGCCGCCTTCCTGGTCAACTGAAATAAACAACTTCGTCTTGGAAAAACGTTTCAAAGATTCATTTAAAACCTCGACTTGGTCAAACCTTTCAAAATTGCGCAGGTCTGTTCCAAGCTCTACATCCTTATCGAATAATATCACACCACCAATAATACCGCGCTGAATATCTTTAACAATAGGACTTGTTTCATCAACCTGCACGCCGCGGAATCCGACAAGCAACATTTGTCCTAACATTTCATCGAGAGGGGGGAAGTGTATTTTCATGGCTATTCTAAAATAATATAAATGTAAATCCTTTTTTACCACCCCCTACCCCCTCCTAAAATAGGAGGGGAAATTATTTCCCCTCCTATTTTAGGAGGGGGTAGGGGGTGGTAAAAAAGTGTTAAATCAACCTTCCGGCTTCATTTGCGGGAAGAATAATACATCCCTGATTGATGTTTCACCTGTAAACAGCATCGTTAAACGGTCGATACCGATTCCCAAACCTGCGGTAGGCGGCATTCCAACTTCAATTGCATAAAGGAAATCTTCGTCTAATGTCATTGCCTCTTCGTCTCCTGCGGCACGGTTGCGGGATTGCTCTTCCAGACGCTGCCGCTGGTCACGCGGGTCGTTCAATTCCGAAAATGCATTTGCTATTTCTGTGCCTGCTATAAACAATTCAAATCTTTCTACTAATCCTTCGTCGGTGCGGTGTTTTTTGGCAAGCGGAGACATTTCGAGTGGATAATCAATTACGAATGTCGGCTGAATCAGGTTTGGCTCTACCTTCTGGGAAAATATCTCATCCAATAGTTTCATGGAATTAGACTGTGGGTCAACTTCAATATTTATCTTTTGGGAAATTGCCGAAAGTTCTTCACGGCTTTTTCCAAACAGGTCTTCACCTGTATATTCCCTGAATAAATCGAACATTTTTGCACGGCGGAATGGCTTCTGAACGTCGATTTTTGTTTCTCCGACAGACATTTGCTTTGTTCCCAGCGAATCAGCTATAGCACAGATCAAATCCTCCACCATTTCCATCATCCAGATATAATCCTTGTATGCGACGTAAATCTCCATCATCGTAAATTCAGGATTATGCTTCTTATCCATGCCTTCGTTTCGGAAGTTTTTACTGATTTCATAAACACCTTCGAAGCCGCCAACAATCAGTCGTTTCAAATAAAGTTCGATTGCGATTCGGAGATATAAATCCACATCCAAAGCATTGTGATGAGTTATGAAAGGTCGTGCAGAAGCGCCGCCGTAAAGTGGTTGTAGAATTGGAGTTTCAACTTCGAGCCAGCCCTGCTCATCGAAGAACCGGCGCATTGTGGTGATAATTTTTGAGCGCTTCTGAAATGTTTCCTTGATTTCAGGATTTACAATTAAATCGATATATCTCTTGCGGTAGCGCTGCTCTTTATCTGCAAAAGCGTCGTGAACGATTTTATTGCCTTCTTCATCGACTTCCTCTTTCGCAGTAGGAAGTACCCTAAGCGATTTGCAAAGGATTTCCACAGAGTGAGAATGAACGGAGATTTCACCCATTCTTGTACGAAAAACAAATCCTTTAACTCCGATAATATCGCCAATATCTAATAATTTTAAATTTTCATAGAAATCAACCAAATCATCCCTTTTAAAGTAAATCTGCAATCTTCCGGCTTTATCCTGCAAATGTGCAAAGGTAGCCTTTCCCATACGGCGGATACTCATTATCCTGCCGGCTATTGCAACGTTAGATAGCGGGGATGGGTCTTCGTCCTGAAAGGTTGAAAGAATTTCTCCGGTATTGTGGGTTAAATCATAAGAATAAGGATAAGGATTAATTCCGGCTTGTTCCAGCAGCTCCAATTCCTCAATTCGTCTTAATTCCTGGTCATTTCTAAGATTATCACTCATATTGATATTTAATAATAAATAATACTAATTTGCAAAACTTCAAAAATAATAAATAATTGACTATAAACGTCATACACTACATCAGTACAAAAATTAACGGGTAGTAAATTTATAGCTTTAATACATTATTTCCTCTACATCCAAAGAATTTTCTTTGTTAATACTGAAATTATTTTTATTTTATATGAATTGTTTCTGCCAATTGATAAAATGGTATGTCATAATTAATTTTGAATCCCGCAGTGGTATTAGGCTGAGGGATAGCAGGGTAAGTATTTAATTATTACTCACATAAATAAAAAAGAAGATGAGCGATACTTTAAGCATTATATTAATCATAGCTTTGAGCTACTTAGTCGGTTCTTTCCCGACCGCAATAATCGTTAGCAAACTATTTTTTAAGATGGATATTAGAAAGCATGGCAGCGGCAATATGGGCAGCACCAATGCTTTCAGGGTATTGGGCTGGAAATGGGGAATTGTTGTACAGGCAGTTGACGTTTTGAAAGGCTTATTTGTCGTTCTGGTTATTGCTACTTATTTTGGAAAACAAATATCTTTCCCGAGTATAAATTACTTTGAAGACCTGACTATCGCGAAATTTATTGCAGGATTTGCTGCTGTAATCGGACACATTTGGTCTGTATTTGCAGGTTTTCGTGGTGGTAAGGGAGTTAATACTACTGCCGGCATGTTGTTTGGGATAGCGCCTATTGATACTACCATAGCTATCGGTGTTTTTGCTCTTGCTGTAATATTTTCAGGATATATCTCTCTTGGCTCAATCACCGGAGCTATAGCGCTGCCTTCCTCGATGATAATCAGGTATAATCTGTTTAACGTCCAAATACCCGGATATAGTATATTGATATACTCACTTTGTGTTTTAACTTTGCTTCTTATTTTCGCACATAGAAAAAATATAATTCGTCTTGTAAAAGGCACAGAGAACAAATTTTCGAAACTTCAGCTTATAAAAATAAGAATGAAAAAATCTGTTAAAGATTAATTGAACAGGGAAGAATTAAAAATTGGAATTATCGGAGCCGGCGGCTGGGGAACTGCATTAGCTACGGTGCTCTCTGAAAATGTCCGTGAAGTTTTAATCTGGGCAAAAGAAGTATCTGTCTGCGCTGAAATTAACAGTTATAATACAAATTCCGTTTTCCTTCCCGGTGTGCTTTTACCTGAAAAAATACGGGCTACAAACCATTGTTATGAATTAGAAGATAGTGATTTATTCGTACTGACTATACCTACTCAATTTATTCGTAAATTTTTTTCGGAACATAGATTTCAATTAGGTGATAAGCCGGTTATTAATGGCGCTAAAGGTATAGAAAGAAAAACCCTACTTTTAGTATCGGAAATATTGCTGGATTGCGCTGGTATTTCTCCTGACAGGCATGTTATATTGACCGGACCGAGCCACGCAGAAGAAGTCGCCCGGCGGATGCCAACTACTGTCGTTTGTGCTTCTGAGAATATTATTTTAGCAAAAGAAGTACAAAACATTTTCTCAAACAAATCATTCCGTGTTTATACTTCGGAAGATGTAGTCGGATGCGAGATTGGCGGCGCTTTGAAGAATGTTATAGCAATTGCTGCCGGAGCGGTTGATGGTCTCGGATTAGGCGATAATACAAAAGCAGCGCTTATTACTCGCGGATTAGCTGAAATATCCCGGCTTGGTATATCTATGGGAGCAAATCCTCTTACATTTTCGGGATTATCAGGATTAGGCGATTTAATAGTAACCTGCAACAGCAGGCATAGCCGCAACCGTTCAGTAGGCGAGCAAATCGGAAAAGGGAAGAGCATGGCGGAAATTACGGCAAATATGCAGTCTGTTGCCGAAGGAGTAACAACAACCGAATCTGCATACCATTTATCGCAGAAACACAACGTAGAGATGCCAATCGTCGAACAGATGTATTTTGTCATCAATGGCCAGAAAAAGCCTCCTGAAGCCCTTGAATGCCTTATGAACCGCCAAACAAAATACGAGTGGTGGTGGTAAATGATTTTATTAATTTCTACTTTATTATACAGTTGTCTTTCTGTTTAAAACATTCATAAATTCATTTCACAATAAACAAATTCCCCATTTCGTTTCTAATACTGTTTTTTTTACAATTTTTTGAAGATGATAAAAATATGATTAATCTTAATGTTAATATCGACCATGTTGCTACCGTCCGGCAAGCACGAGGCGGCACCGAACCCGACCCTGTCACAGCAGCGCTGAATGCTGAAATAGCCGGCGCTACCGGTATTGTCTGCCATCTTCGCGAAGACCGCCGTCATGTTAATGACAGGGATGTTCGTGTTCTTCGGGATACCATACAAACGAAATTGGATTTGGAAATGGCTGCTAATGAGGAAATTATTAAAATTGCCCTGGATGTTAAACCCGATATGGTTACTATTGTTCCCGAAAACCGCAATGAGCTAACAACCGAAGGGGGATTGGATGTTGCCAAAAATATCGATAAAATGAAGCGTCTAACCGATAGAATGCATGAACGCAACATTTATGTTAGTCTTTTCATTGAGCCGGATGAAGCGCAAATCGAAGCATCGCTGATTGCCGGAGTGGATATGGTCGAGCTTCACACGGGAAAATACGCTAATTTGAATACGCCTGAGGATATCAGAATCGAATATAATCACATAGCACGTGCCTCTGATTTTGCTTTCAAAGCCGGTTTGGAAGTTGCAGCAGGTCATGGTTTGAATTACTATAATACTCAAATGATTTGCCGCATTTCATCGATAAAGGAATTGAGTATCGGACATTCGATTATATCGCGTTCAATTTATTGCGGTATAGATAGAGCCGTTCGCGATATGATTGCTCTCATGAATACTTATTCAATGTAGCGGATTTAAGTTAATTACTAATTACTAATTACTAATTACTAATTAACCTAATCCAATAATTAAACCTATAATCCTCAAATCCTATTAATCCTAATTCAGACAATTAACCATTGACCATTGACCATTGACCATTGACCATTGACCATTGACCATTGACCATTGACCATTGACCATTGACCATTGACCATTGACCATTCCATTGACCATTGACCATTGACCATTGACCATTCAAAATTATGCCTTATAATCCATGTTTCATAATTAATTAGATGTGTGCTTTTCCCGTCTTTTTCGAAACAACCTTTTTTAATTTTAGTAATCTTTCTTTAAGCTGAATAATAGCTTTATCATTTTCATCGGTATCCATTGCTGTTGATTCCAACTCTTCAATTTTATTGATAATCTTTGTTATAGCTTCCTGAAGATTCCTGATAACAATTTTAGACTTCCTTTCTTTCTCTTTCTTCTTTTTGCTGTCACCAAGAGCAGCTTTAAGTTTATCAAATATCCCAGCACCAATCAAGGGAGCTACACCAACACCCATTACTAATTCAGGTTCTAAACCTAATGCTACTAATCCATTTGTTATACCTGCAGCGCTTAAACTAATTATCGTACCGCTGAAATATACTGCTGAAATTGGAATGCCGGCTTCTTTCAATGCTAAGGCAACTTTTAGTAAAGCATTTCCGGCTGTTTCATCATCCATTTCCTCGTGAATTATGCGCTTACTTTCCTCGATAAAGAAAATTACCGCATCCAATTGATTCCCTGCAATGTTAAGTTCCAAACATACAGTATCGAGGAATTGGTGCTCCTGAGTTACTATAATTTCGTCAGCCAAAACTACTTCGACAACTCCAACCAAAACTGCAAAACGTAATTCATCCTTTCCTTCTGCAATTGTTCTGAGACACTCTTCAGGTTCAGGTGGATTCAGTACGAAATTACGAACAGTATCCTTGTTTTTTGCTGCAAGGATGTCTAAATCGATAAACTCATAGATAGTCTGAAGTTCTTCTTTTTCAAGAATGGAGTCTGCTATTCCGGCAGAGAATAATAAACCGTAGAATGCTACCAATTGTTCTTGCGGTATAGACTTTAAATCAAAATGCTCCATTATCAACAACCCCGTAAGTTGAACATGTAAAAAACATTGATTACAATTTAATTAGTCTTTATGCTAATACAAAATAATAAAATTTCCTATCAAATCAAAATAACACTAAATAATTGTCAATTGTCAATTGTCAATTGTCAATTGTCAATGGTTAATGGTTAATGGTTAGTGGTCAATGGTTAATTGTTAATGGTCAATGGTTAATGAAAAATCATATAATCCTTTAATCTTACAAATCCTAATTCAGACAACTAATCATGGTTCAGACAATTTTTCCAATCCGTGAAACTTTTAACAAAATATTCCGTAATACACTACGTCAGACGGTAAATCAATGTAAAGTAACTGACAGAGTGTTCAATTTATAACGGTAAATAAAATGGGTGTAGTTGAAAGACGTGAACGTGAGAAAGAGCAAAGACGGCAGCAAATTATGGATGCCGGGGAGAAAGTATTTCTCGCTCACGGAATCAATATGACCACAATGGAGCAAATATCCAACGAATGTGAAATCAGTCGTGGAACGATTTATCTTTACTTTAAAAATAAAGAAGAGATATTTCAAACCATTGTTATCAAAGCTCTCGATATTCTATATTCAATTATGTATGCCAAAGCCCATGAATGTAGTGATTCCGAATCAAAATTAAGAGCGATTGGCGAGGCATATCTGGAATTCCACGCTCAATATCCATCATATTTCAAACTTATCAATTTAATGGATAACCATAAAAATTTTGATTTTGAATCAGGTGGATTAATTCTTCAACTTTTGGAAAAATCAAACAAAGTATGGGGATTAATTGTAGAGGTTATAACTTCAGGAATCGAAGCAGGGGAGTTTACTAAAGATATAAAACCATTCGATTTTGCTATACTAATTTGGGCTTCGAGCAGCGGAGTGATTAACGTGATTGACCATTTTAAAAGCTCTCATATTAATTGTAATAATGACATGGAAGTCGAATCTCCGGAATATTGCAATCATTTGAATATAGTTAATTTGGATTTGGAGGAACTCTTTACTAATCTGATGGAAGCGCATATTAATTCAATAAAAATACATAAATAGTTTTTAATAATAATTTTATAAGGAAAAATGAAAAAGTTGATTTTGTTAATGTTTATTGTATCTATATTAGTAAGTATTATTTCTCCGCTTGGCGCTCAGGAAGTGGACTCGTATTTGAAAAGTTATATAAAGCTTGGATTAAATAAAAATCTTGAATTAGGCAGTGCAAAGCAGAATTTAATAGCATCGGCTGCAAGGGAAGACCAGGCATTTTCGAATTTTCTACCCAAGTTGGAAATAAATAGCCGTTACACGCGTGCAGGCGGTGGCAGGAGCTTTGTATTTCCTCTTGGTACAATGATGAATGCATTATATGATTCCGTAGGTATTGATATGAAATTGAACGACGAAACTGTTCCATTCCTCCGCCCGGAAGAGCAGGATACAAAGCTCGAATTGGTGCAGCCGATTTTCAATTATGCTATTTTATATGCTTATGATGCATCGAACCAGATGAAGAAGAGCGAACATTCGGGATATAGAGTCTCAGAACTTAATATTGCAGAGCAGATAATTACTCAATATTACAATTGTGCAAAAGCACGAAAATTAGTGGAAATCGGGAACTTTGTTATTGCATTAGTTAATGAAAATCTGTCTGTGGCTCAAAAGCTGTACAATGTTGGAAAAGCGCCGAAAACGGATGTCCTAAGGGCAGAAGTCCAGGTATCATCGGCAAATCAGGAACTTTCCACAGCAAAAAATATGGCAACATTGAGTCGTGGCGCTTTTAACACTACGCTAAACAGACCGCATGAGACCGAAGTATTATTTGATTCGGTTACGGCAGAAATGCTCCTGAATCCTGAATTCAAAAGAAATCTTGAATTCGGAAAAACCATGGATGAGGCAATTGCGGCAGGCATGCAGGTAAGACCGGAATTTGATAAACTGAATTATGATATTGGTACATTGAAATCCATTAAAAAGGGCTACTATTCCGATTATCTGCCGTCTTTAACGTTAGTTGCAGACTATGGTATTCAAGGAGAAAAATACAAGTGGGATAAGGAAAGCCGCTATTGGATGGTATCCGGCATGTTCAAATGGAATTTATTTTCCGGATTTGCATCGAATGCCAAGCAGCAGGAAACAGAGGCTCAGATTAACTCCCTGAATATGATGAATGAAAATGTGAAGCAATTAATCACTCTGGAAATAAAGAACAATTATTTGAACTATACATCGGCATTCAGTCAATACGATGTTGCAGTGAAGACGTACCGTTCGGCAGAAGAGAATTACAGGTTGACAAAGAAAAGTTATGAGCAGGGAATGGCGCCGTTCATCAGCTTATTAGATGCTGAAACAACTTTGAATGTATCGATGGAGAATTTATTTGTCACTTACTACGAAATTTTAACGACTAAATGGAAATTGAAGAAAAGTATTGGTTTGATAAATAATGAATAACGAAAAGTGAAAGTGAAAAGTGAAAGTGAAAAGTGAAAAGTGAAAGTGAAAAGTGAAAAGTGAAAGTGAAAAGTGAATGTGAAAGTGAATGTGAAAGTGAATGTGAAAAGTGAATGTGAAAAGTGAATGTGAAAAGTGAATGTGAAAGTGAAAGTGAAAGTGAAAGTGAAAAGTGAATATGACTAATGAAGAATAAAAATAATCAAAAATAAAATAATTTTAATTGGGAGAAAAAAATGAAAAAAGGTAAATTAATCTTATGGACAGTAGTCTTAGGATTCATCGCAATATTCGTCATCAAAGTTTTGTCGAAAACATCAGACGGCAAAGCTGCGCCGGAAGCACCGGTATTTGCCGTAACGACACAGCAGGTGCAGGTCGGTAAGATTGATGGTATTATGAATTACACAGGTACAGTCGAAGGTATCGCAGAAGCTGCAATTATTTCGCAAACTGCAGGTGTAATCGAAAAAGTAAATTTCAATGTTGGGCAGAGGGTAGCAGCAGGCTCTGTATTGGCAGTAATTGAGAATGTTCAACAGAAAGCAGCCACTGAACAAGCCGGCGCTGCTGTATTGGCAGCAGAAACGGGATACGAAAAAGCAAAGAATGATTTAGCGAGGATTGAATCATTATTCAGCCAGAACGTAGCAACAAAGGATAACCTTGAAATGTCACAACTTGGCGTTAAGTCGGCACTGGCTCAATTAAAAGGAGCGCAGGCAGCACAAAAAGTCGCTGAAAAACAATTAGCTGATACTTATATTAAAGCAACAATATCAGGCGCAGCAGCTACCAAGGATATCAATGTTGGTGGCACGATTGCACCCGGTATGAGAGTTACCCAGGTTGTCGATTTATCGAAGCTTAAAATTAAAATCAATGTTAATGAAAACGATGTTGCAAAAATTATTGTCGGGAAACGTGTTGATGTACGTATCGATGCATATCCCGATAAAATATTCGAAGGAAAAATCGCAACCATAGGGCTGTTTGCAGGAATAAATGTACGTACATATCAGGTTGAGGTTCTGCTTGATAATCGTAATACTCACGAAATCAAATCGGGAATGTTCGCACGGTGCCAAATTATGACTCAATCTAATGAAAACGCATTAATCGTTCCGGAAACGGCTGTGACACTGAATAATGACGGCAGCGCCAATGTGTTTGTAATTGATAACGGAAAAGCTTTCTTGAAAAAAGTAATAGTTGGATTAAAGAATGCCGGGAAGTATGAAATTACTTCTGGTATCGCACCGGGTGCTAAGGTAGCCGTACTTGGTAAAGAGCGTTTAGCCGACGGAATGATAGTCAGGGAGAAGTAGAATGAAATTGACGGAAATAGCAATTAAACGCCCAGCGTTTATGACGATGATATTTGTTGGTTTGGCAGTAATCGGATTATACAGTTATTTAAAAATGGGTGTTGACCTTCTGCCGAAAATGGATTTCCCGATGGTATTAGTCAATATCATTTACCCGGGGGCAGGACCAAAGGAAGTCGAATCGCAAGTGGCTAAGCCTGTAGAGGAGATATTAGCATCGGTTAATGGTATGAAGGCTCTCAGGACATTTTCAAATGAAAACGTTGCATTTGTTCTTTGTGAATTTACTATGTCAACCAATGCAGATGTGGCATTGAATGATGTTGAAAGAAAAATCAACTCGATTAAAGGTCAATTACCGAAGGAAATTTTGCAGCCTCAGGTATTTAAAAGCGATATGAATGATTTGCCTATTATTCGTTTAGCAATAACTGCGAATATGCAGCCAATACAATTATTCCAATTTATTAAGGATAAAATCAAGCCGCGAATCGAGCAGGTAGAAGGAGTTTCGATAGTCAATATAGTAGGTGGGAAAGAAAGGGAAATCCGCGTCGAAGTTGATAATGACAAGCTGCGTGCAAATAATCTGTCAATTTCACAAGTCACCCAGGTTATCGGCTCGGAAAATATCGATTTCCCGACGGGTAAAGTTTTGGAAGAGAAGCGTGATTTCACCGTTCGATTGGAAGGAAAATACAAGGATATCGAAACAATTAAAAACACTATTCTATATTCATCCCCTCAGGGAAATGTAATGGTGAAGGATGTTGCAAATGTTATCGATACATATAAAGAAAATTATACTATGAGTCGCCTGAACGGCACATCCGGAATTGGTATGATTATCCAGAAAGCATCGGATGCAAATGCTGTTAAAACAAGCGAAAGAATCAATGAAACGATAAAGAAATTAACAGAGGAGTTTAAGGAAAACAACCTGAAATTTACAATATCTGTTGATGTAACACAATTTACAAAGGATTCCAGGAACGATGTTTTGAAGGATTTGGGAATAGCTATTTTGATGGTTGCTTTGGTACTTTTCTTTTTCCTTCATAATATAAAAAATGCGTTTATTGTGATTTTATCGATACCTACATCACTCCTATCGGCAATTATCATGATGTATGTTTTTGGATTTACAGTAAATTTAATTACGTTAATGGCTCTGACTCTTGTTATAGGAATCCTTGTTGATGATTCGATAGTTGTATTGGAAAATATTCACCGGCATCTTCAAATGGGGGAAGACCCAAAAACCGCTGCTATCAATGGAAGAAGCGAAATCGGGTTGGCTGCTATTGCTATAACACTTGTCGATGTAGTGGTATTCCTGCCAATAGCAATGTTAACCGGAATTGTAGGAATGATATTTCGTGAATTCGGATTGACAGTGGTTGTAGCAACGTTATTTTCATTGTTTGTTTCATTTACCTTGACACCTTTATTAGCCTCCCGCTGGTCAAAAGTCGTTGATTACTCAAATGAATCATTAATGGGAAGATTTATTTTAAAGTTCAATGAATACGAGCAAAAGATAATAAACAAATACCGTATTCTGCTTGCGTGGGCGCTGGGACACAGGAAAACAGTTGTAATAGTTAGCATCTTACTTTTTGTATCAAGTTTGACCTTTATTCCATTGGGTTTGATTGGTAACGAATTTATGCCGGAAATAGACCGCGGTGAATTTGCATTAAACCTGGAAATGCCGCAAGGAACAAATATAATTGAAAACGATAAAGCTACGAAAAAAATTGAACAACTTGTTATGAGTACAGGCGAGGTAGAACGCTGCTATACTGTTGTAGGAAGAAATGAAGGAGCATGGGGGGATATTAACCGGGCAAATAACAGCCAGCTTCAAATCAAACTTTACCCGAAGAAAAAACGAAGACCAACTCAAATTGTTATTAATAATTATTTGGCAATGGCACATTCCGTACCGGGAATAAAAGCTACGGCACAGCTCATAGGGCTGTTCGGCACTACAGATGAAACTCCTATTTGGATTGAAGTCAAAGGAGTCGAACTTGAAAAAATCATTCCTGTTTCTGAAGAAGTTCAGAAAATAGTCGAGAAAACCCGAGGAGCAAGAGATGTTAAATCTTCGTGGGAAGAAGGACAGCCGGAAGTGAAAGTTGTTGTTGACCGGATAAAATGTGCGACTTATAATCTGTCCCTTGGAGAAGTTGCATATTCTCTTCGTAATGCTTTCGAAGGTGATAATCAAAGTAAATTCAAGGAAGGCGATACCGAATATGACCTACGTGTTATGATGTCCCGGAAGAATAGGGATAATCCCGATGATGTAGCCAATACAAATATCATGAACAGATTCGGTCAAATGGTTAAACTTTCGGATGTAGCACATATATACTTTGGCAAAGGTCCTTCACAGATACAAAGAAAGGACAGGTCAAGAGTTATCAGTATTCTCGCTAATCTTGATAATACAAGACCACTCAGCGAAGTAACCCAGGAAATCGAGAGCAAATTCAACAAAATCAATAAACCGGTTGGAGTAACAATTAAGTTATCCGGTCAGGCGGAAGATATGGGCACAATGTTTACTGATATGTTGATTGCAATCGCTTTCGCAGTGTTGTTTGTATATATGATTATGGTCAGCCTTTTTGAATCCTTCTCTTTGCCGTTCATAATTATGTTTTCATTGCCGGTAGCTTTATTCGGAGCGATGATGGGATTGTTCTTCTCGAATTTAAATATGAATATGTTCTCGATGATTGGAGTACTTCTATCGATGGGACTTGTTACGAAGAACGGTATTCTTCTTGTAGATTATACCAATACGCTTCGTTCGAGAGGTCTTTCCGTTAAGGATGCATTAATAGAAGCCGGGGCAACACGCTTGCGTCCAATCGTTATGACAACATTAACTATGGTATTCGGAATGATGCCTCTTCTTTTGGCTCGTGGTGGAGCCGGGGACATGAGGAGTGGAATAGCAGCAGTTGTGATAGGAGCTTTGATTAGCTCAACATTGTTAACACTTGCTTTAGTTCCGGTAGTATATTCATTGGTTGATAGTTGGAAGGAACGTATTCCCGCTTTCCTCAGGAAAGTCCTGTTCTTAGGGGAAAAGAAACCGAAAATAGAGCCGTCATATACACGCAGTATAGCAGATGAAACAATTTAGAGAAAATAATTAATTACTTTTTCATAGTAAATGATTATATAAAAATAAAAATCCGGTTGCCTTTTTGGGACCGGATTGTTTATTTTAAACTCTAAAAAGTATTTTTAGTGAAAATTATCTTCCAAAATCGGAATTTTAAAATGAGAAATATCAAGGATTTACTAATTCCAAAGTGTACTTTGGAATTCAATTTTTTGTTTTTTTGATAAGACTCAAGAAATTTTTTTTTCTTAAAATTTGGAAAATAAAAATTTTCTTTTTATATTTGCTATTATACTAATTTGATGTATAATTTAAATTTCTTTTTTTTCTCTAAATTGATAAAAGTGTTGATTGAAGCTATTATAAAAATAGAATAAATCCCTGAATAAGAAAAAAAATATCTTATTCTTTAGGGAGAATAAGATATTCGTAGTAGATGAAAGACCGTTCTTTGACAATTAGTCGAAAACCGGAAATCAAAAATAACTCAGCAATAATCTTGCCATGTTTAAATTTTCTTAAATCTTAGTTTTACGGTTGTTCCCTGATTAATCTCGCTAATGATTTCTATTTTTCCATCGGCAGAATCGAGCGCTCGTTTAACGATTGATAGTCCCAATCCTGTTCCCTGTTTTGATAACCCATTTGAAAAGCGGTGGAACGGTTCATACAGATGACTTATCTCGGAAGAGGGAATGCCGATACCTTGGTCGGTTATATCGCAGAATATCTCGGAAGCATCTTCCCTTAATGATATTTCTATGGTTGATTCCTCCGGCGAATATTTGACGGCATTGCTTATCAGGTTCGAGAAAATATGATTCAATACGAGGTAATCAATAAAAATGAAGATTTGCTCAGGATTACAATTAACGATAAACCTGTGATTACCTTTATCTATTAATTTCAGGTTGGTTACTTGTTCATTAATATAATCAGTCAAATCGACTTTAATTTTTTTCAGGTTTAGTCTGCTGGAATCAGGTCTGCCTATAAAAAGCACTTCATCCAGAATGGAAGTCATTGAATTAACACATTGCTGAATTCTTATTATTTGTCTATCAAAAAGTCTGGTCTCATCTTTGATTAAATAATATTTTATAATATCCGATGCAGATTGAATGACCGTAAGTGGTGTTCTGTACTCGTGCGAAACCATTGAGATAAAATTGGATTTTAGTTTGTTCAGTTCCTTTTCCTTTTCGTAAGCAGCCTTCAATTCGTATTGTGTTGTTATCAGTTCTTCGTTTTTATCAATCAGCTTTTTCTGGAAGCGGCTTTTCATACGAAGCTGATATAATGAAATTGTGATTATTCCTATTAAAAGAACAATTATTATTACTAATAACAGCCCTACGGACTTTTGCCTGTCTAATTCAAGGTCGCGAATAGAACCTTCCTTTTTGGCAAGTTCAAGATCCTTATCCTTTTGCTCGATGGAAAATTTAAGAAAGAGTTCATTTAATCGGCGGGTTCTTTCCAAATCCATGATTGAGTCTTTGATTGCAATAAATTTATCCTTAAATTCATTCGATTTTTTGTAATCGCCTGTCATTGCATAATATTTTGCATAATTCTCGAAAAGGTCTTTCCTAATACCTTCGCATCCCTTTTCATAAGCAAATAATAAAGTTTCATCGAGATTACTTTTTGCTTCTTTTAATTTATTCCTTTTCAGATTTAAAATTCCAATTTTTAAATTTACTGTAGCTATTCCTTTTTGGTCATTCAATTCTTTCTTTAATTCAAGGGCTGTATTGAAACAATTAGCAGACTTTTCAAACATACCTTTTTCCTGATAAACTTCTCCCAGATTGGAAGTTGCTATTGCTTTACCAGGTTTATCACCTAATTTCTCTTTAATTTCCAATGAGAGTTGCAATAATTCCAAAGCTCTATCATAATTTTTTAATTTTTGATGTACGTTACCTAAGTTATTTAAAATTATTGATTTTAAACTTTTATCATTTATTTTTTCAACACCTTTTAAAGCTTTCTCATAAAAATCCAATGCTTGCCGGTTATTTTCAAGCATACCATAAATATTACCAATGTTATTTAAAATTCGTGGAATACTTTTAAGAAATTTCTGCTCATTAGCAATTCTTAGAGCATCTAACAGGTATTTAAGTGCATTATCATAATCACCAATCTGACGATAAGTATTAGACAAGTTGTTTTTTATATCACTTAAGTCCTGTTTATTACCAAATTTATTAATGTAATATTCAGATTTTTTTAGCGCTTCTAAAGATTTATCAATTTGATTCAACTTTCTATAATTTATACCGATATTATTATAGATTTCTATAAGAAGGGTATCACATTTAGTTATTTGAGCTAATGTGATGGAATATTGAAAATAACGAATTGATTCGGCATATTTATAACTGCTTTTATAAGCATAGCCAATCATATTGTTAGCGTCGAGTTTTAATGAATTGTCATTTTGTTCCATGGCAATATCGTATGCCTCAAGTGCATACTGCAAAGCTTGGCTATTGTTCAGATTCAGTAATGAATCCGATGCTTGAATTAATAATTTAAATCGTTCTTTGCCTTTGACTGACTGCAGCTTTTGTTCGAACTTTGCGTCGTTTTGACTATACAGACTATTGTTGCAAATAAAGTAAAAGAACAAATAAAATGTAACATATTTTATGTTCATTGAAATATCCTCTTGTGAACAAATTACTCTATCCTAAATCAACTTTTTTTGTTCATAAGTTGAAAAATATTTTTATACTTTATTAAAATAGTAAAATTATTTTTAATTACAAAATATTTTTAATTAAAATTTTTATTTATAATTATTTATTTCGAGGTGTTCAAATGAAAAAAAACTTAACCTATCGCATTTTCGCAAGTGTATTATTCACACTTTTTGCATTATCATGCAGCGACAATTCTAAAATGCTAAGTCCGGTCGAATCAAACAATTCAAAAAACATTCCGATTATTGAACAAAGCTATCCGAATGATAGATTATATACTACAACTCATGAGTGGGTTAAAGTTGGGGAAGACCAAATTGCCGTAGTTGGTATTACGGAATATGCAGTCAATGCTATAGGACTTCCTACAACTCTCGATGAGTATGAAGAAGCTGATGCTCCTATAAAAAAGGGTGGTAAAGTATGCTCTGTTTCCAATTCCCAGCAATCAAAAGATGTTTATACTCCAGTTAGCGGCACTCTAATGGGTTATAACCCAACTGTACAGCAGAACCCCGGTATTTTATATGACTATCCTTATTCGACCGGTTGGATATTCAAAGTTACCGATTTTGATCCAAACGATTTAAATGATTTGATGACCTCAGCTCAATATCAAGCTTATATAGGTCTGTAATTCAACAAAAATGCTATCGCTATGATTAATTTCAAGCAATAGTATCGTGATGAAATCTACCGATAATTCCAAAAAAGATGTTCGGGAAGGAGAGGTGTGCTTTTGCATACTTCTCCTTACCTTTTATTTTTAAATACAAAGTTGCGTTCAAACAGACAAGGATGTCTGTTCTACCAATAACAGTAGAACAGACATCCTTGTCTGTTTGAACTCTACCTCCGACTATTACTATCAACGAGCAGTTTTAAAGGGGGCTTCTAAAAATTGTCATTCTGAGCGAAGCGAAGAATCCAGTCTTCTTTAAAATCAACAAGATAGATTCTTCGCTTCGCTCAGAATGACAGTTTTTAGAACCCACCTAAAGATAGTTCCTCATCGTTTTATTGGTTGAAATACCTTATTGGGATTCAATTTTATATCAAACCAAAATTACTTTTGAAAAATGAAAAATAACTAATTTTGAAATGGTCGAAATTTTTCCTAAATTATATTGTTTTGTTGAGATTTATAAAAAATACAGCTTTTCCTAACAAATAAAAAGGTGCGATATGTTTAAAAAACTTCTACTTCCCATAATTATTGTTTTCGTATGTATTCAGGTCCTGGATGGACTTTTTCATGGTGTAATTCTATCAGGATTATATCAGCAATCAGCAGCAATCTGGCGACCCAAGGCTGATATGGATAGGATGATGTGGATAATTTACCTCTCTACCTTTCTCCAGACGATTGGATTTGTCTATATCTATTACAAACTGATTAATGAGAAGTCACCTTTCCGCGGATTGTGGTTTGGTTTAACGTTTGGATTTACCGTTGGCGTTGGTATGGGTTATTCAACTTATGCAATGCTTCCAATGCCTTATGCATTAGCATTCTCATGGTTTATCGGTTGTATAATAATATATGGTATTGCAGGCTTAGTTTTAGGACTGATAATGAAGGAGAAGAAAGCTTAGAATCTGGGGTCGGGGGACTGGGGTCGGGGGTCGGGGAATTGATCCCGGTTCCCAGACCCCCGTTCCCCGACCCCCGTTCCCCGACCCCCGTTCCCCGACCCCTATATTTTACTTCGCTAAAGCAACGCTGCGGCGCTCGCGAATAACAGTAACCTTAATCTGTCCAGGATACTCCATTTCACCTTCAATACGCTTTGCAATTTCTGCTGCCATTAAATCGGAATTGGCATCATCGACCCGTTCAGGTTCGACTATTACGCGAATTTCACGTCCAGCCTGTATGGCAAATGTTTTTGCAACACCCTCGAAGTTTTTGGCAAGGTTTTCCAATTTCTCCAAACGCTTTACGTAATTTTCGAGTGATTCTCTTCGGGCGCCGGGGCGTGCTCCGCTAATGCTGTCGGCTGCCTGCACGAGTACGGCAATAGGAGTTTCCATCTCGATGTCTTCATGGTGTGCGCCAATTGCATTGCAGACAGTATTGTTTTCTTTGTATTTTTTTGCAAGCTCGAATCCGATTAATGCATGGGGACCTTCCGTTTCGCGGTCAACGCATTTACCAACGTCATGCAGCAATGCAGCTCGTTTGGCAAGATGTGTATCGAGTCCGAGTTCTGCAGCCATTATGCCGGATAAATATGCAACTTCAATGGAGTGGTTCAATAGATTCTGACCGTAACTGGAACGGTATTTCATTTTTCCTAACATTTTGACAAGTTCCGGATGCATTCCGTGAATCCCTAATTCCAATAATGCAGATTCACCGATTCTAATCATATCGTCATTAAGTTCTGTTTTGGTCTTATTAACAACTTCTTCGATACGTGTGGGATGAATTCGACCATCGAGCATAAGTTTTTCAAGAGATAGTTTTGCAACTTCCCTGCGGAATGGGTCGAAACCTGATATGACGACGGCTTCGGGAGTATCGTCAATAATTAAATCAATACCGGTTGCAGCTTCAAATGCGCGGATATTCCTGCCTTCACGACCAATTATTCTGCCTTTCATTTCATCGCTATCGAGCGAAACAACAGAAACAGTTGTTTCAACACTATGGTCGGATGCAGTACGTTGAATAGCCTGAACAATTACATTCTTAGCATCGCGTTGTGCGGTAAGTTTAGCTTCTTCACGAATTTTATTAATATATTGAGCAGCTTCGCTTTTTGCTTCATTTATATGCTGAGTCATCAACTCCCGTTTAGCATCATCACGTGAAAATTGAGCAATCTCTTCTAACCGGCGTACCTGTTGCTCAATAATTTTATCAGCATCTAAAAATTTATCTTTTAGTCCTTCTTCTTTTTTCTGTAATTGTTCTTCTTGTCCCTGGAGTTGCTTTTCTTTTTTCTGAAAAAGTTCGAGCTTGCTTTCAACTCCTTCTTCTCTTGATTTTATTTGTTTTTCTAAATTTTGAATTTTTTGTCGTTTGGATTGTGCCTCGTTCTCGAATTCTTGTTTGCGTTTATGCCATTCTTCCTTGACTTCGAGTAGTTTTTCTTTTTTTATGTTGTTGGATTCTTTTTCCGCATCTTCGATAATTTTTTTTGCTCTTTCATCAGCAGCGGCGATTTTTGCGGTTTGGAGTTTGCTGTTCGAATAATATGCAACAATAAATCCTAAAAAAAGACCAACAACACATAATATTAAAATCATAATTTCACTCATTTACGTTTTCCCTTTCAAATCTAAATATATAACTATCAAATGATTTAATTAATCAAAATAGGCTAATCTTTGTCAACTTGCGATTTAATCATTATGCATGTTGTTTACCAGCTCTGACGGGCTCAAATCTAACCGGTAAAATCAAATTTAACCTTTACTCCCGGATTTGGTAATCTAACAAAATGGGATATTAACTTTATACATTTCCCATTGCTCATTCTGCAATCTGAATGATTGCTGTACCCCGGAAGATTATCAAATATAAATAAGGTGATTTTATAAATTATTTGCCAAATTATATTTAATAAAAAAAACGCCGCAATTAACTATCTACGGCAGATTTGCGCATAAGTAAAACACGCGTAAAAGAACTCAGCAAACACGGTGGGTGACTACCTATTTATCTCTTACTTCCAATGAATCAGGCTAAAGTCCCGTCGAACCTTTCCTGATTACCTAAGACACAAAGTGCTTAAGTTAAGGCCTGTATTGCTTAAACAGAGCTTATCTCCCTATTTTTTATAAAATATTAGTTCTTTTCCGTGAATTTTTGATAGTAATTGCGGCTTAATATCTTATATTCAAAGAACGGTCTTTAGTGCTACATTTCAGCTTCCGCAAGATTCATTTCTTCTATGGTCTTAGTCATTTTAGTTAACTGTACTGCAACATACTTTGTATTTATTTCATTTTGAATTTCCGACCTGATATACTTTTCCGCTATGTTCAAAGCCGCTAAAACAGTAAGCGTAGTCGTTTCTTCATTCGAATAACGCCGCCGTAGCTCTTCATATTGAGTATTCAATTCTTCGGCAGCTTTTTGGATAATATCGTCTTCTTCGCCAACCAATCTATACTGACGACCAGCTATCCATACATTGATTGGTTTTTCCATTTTCTTTTTTAAGTTAACCTAAATTCTTTTTTAATATAATTTTATCTTTTTTATTTTAACTTGTCAATAATATTTTTGTTTTATGAAAATCTCCTGATTTTCATAACATAAATTTAACTATAATTATCTTTAATGCAAAAAAATATTTTTGTTTATTGCCGGATTGATTTAACAACGGGTTCGAGAAGCGCCATATATTTTTTTATTTCATTTTGCAAATCACTCTTTTCGGAGTCACTTAATTTTTTTTGAGAAGTAATTTTTTCCATCGTATCGCCTAACTCATCGACGTTTATTCCTATCTTAAATAAATTACCAGTATCCGGATCTGAATGCGTTTTATTGAGTTCTGATTTTTTTCTTTCAAGGGCATAATTTTCATTTTGTAACTCTTTAATTTGACGGGTAAGCTTCAAAGAAGTTTCACGCTCCTTTTGAATATTATCACTTATCAAAAGCATTTCGTTTTTCATATCCTGAATAACTCTGTTTAATTCGATAATTGATTTATTAGCAGTCGATAGTGATGCGCTAAGAGTTGTGGATTTTTCGAGTAGCTCTGATTTTGTTTGCTCTGAATCGTTTAATTGTAATTCCAATACCGAAATTTTTATATTCGAGCTTTCAAGTTCATTCGTTCTTGTTTTAATGATATCATTAAGACTTTCAACCTGTTTCGAAAATTCACCGGATTGGTTATCAATTAAAGATAGTCCTTGTCGTACTAAGCTCAATTCATCTGTCAGACTTTGATTTAATCTGCTTAAATCGGTAATTTTTTTATTTAAATTTGTGATCTGATTTTCATAATTCTCTTTGAGTTTATCAGCATTATTTCGGATTTCTGAAATCTCTTTATTAAGATTTTCTATTTGATTATAAGCGGATTTTAATTCTGCCTGCTTAGAATCCAACTCTGTTTTGATATTACTGAATTGGTCGTTAAGTGCAGAAATTTTATTATCGGAATCTTGCCTATATTCAGCTTCAAATCTTTCTTTTTCTGCCGTTAAGTTTTCATATTCAATTATTTTATCATTGAGGGTTTTAATTGAAAAGTCTGCAGTTTTGAGGGATTCTATAGTATTACTATATTTTATCTGGAAACTTTCCAACTCTGCAACTCTTTCACGTAGCTTGGTTATAGTGTCATTATTTTCGTGAAGCTGGAAATTCCTCCGCGTGAGTTCTTTTTGAGTAAATGAATGTTCTTCTTTGAGCTTTTCCATATCTATCAGGCGTTGCCTGATAAGAGTATTTTCCTCCGATAATTCTTTATCCCGCTCATTAACTTTCTTTAAATCTGCTTCTAAAGAATCAATATATTCTACTTGCAATTTGTTGCCGGTTGGTGATATAAGCAGGGTTTCAAAGGATGCAATTTTATCTTCGGAATCCTTAAGGGTACTTGTTATCTCATATATTTTTAAATTAGCGGCGGCAAGCTTTGTTTCAATCTCAGCAGTATAATTCCGGGTCTCTTTACTTATCAGTTCAAATCCGGATTTTTCCAATCGGAGGCTTTCGAGTTGAGAATCCTTTTCCTTTAAGAACTGCTCCAACTCTATGTTTTTGCCGAGAGTGCGTAAATATTTATCCTTCCTGAATTTCAAAATTTCCGAATTTGCTTCGACTACTTTTTCTAATTTATCGAGCGCTTCGGCTATTTCACGATTCCGGAAAACCGCATCAGTTGTTGGATTATTGCTCATAAAGAATTAATTCAAAATATCAAATTAAATATCTATACAAAATCTCCTGGATTCCGGTTTATTTAAATTTGAATATGAGTTGCAAAGCAGCATTGCCGCTAAATCAATTTTGAAATCATATTTCAAAGAAATTACTAAATTTCACTCAGGCTTTTCTAATTTCGCCGGAAAATTTATCATCAATCACAGATAAAATTTTATTGATGGCAGTATCGACCTCCTCATCAACCAAAGTGCGCTCAGCCGAGCCAAAAACCAGTGAGAATGCAATACTTCGCTTTCCTTCCGGGATATTGCCTCCATCGAATACATCAAATATCTCTACCTTTTGAAGAAGTACGCCTCCGGATTTAATAATTTCGTCATATATTGATTGTGCCGGGATTGTCTTATCGAATATAAATGCCAAATCCCGCATTGATGCCGGATAAGGAGAAACCTTCTTAAATTTCTCATTGATGGGAGGCAACTCGTAAATTGAACTTAAATCAATGATTGCAAAATAAACTGCAGTTTCCAAGCCGAACAGCTTACCCATTTTCGGAGCTAATTCACCAAGAAATCCTATTCGAGTGGCTCCTGCATTAATCTGTAAACCGTTTTGTGAAGAACCATTATTATTTTCATCTATTGTAAATCCCAAATCGGACAATTTCAAAAAAGATAATAAATCAGTAACAATACCTTTAATATCAAAGAAATCCAATTCCCTGACAGGTGCAGACCACTGCTTCTGAGCAGAATTGCCCGTTACTGCAATTATAATTTCTTCTTTTTCAAAAATACCTTCGATAAAGGTTTTTTGATTCTTTTCCGGAACAACGAAGGAATGACCTATTTCGAATAATCTCAGGTTCTGCTCTCCGAAACGTATATTTCTTTCTATTGTCCTCAGCATCGCCGGTAAGAGAGATGGACGCATAGTAGAAAGCTCGTCGCCAAGTGGATTCGAAATTGTAAAAACATTTTCTGCAAATAGCGATGAGCTTGCCGGGTCTAACATATTCTGTGTAATTGTTTCATTGAAACCGCGGTGAACCATGTAATTCCTAAGTTTACGTCTTAGAGGCGGAACACCTAATATCTTTGGTACACTATCACCGCTGTAATCAATTGAAGATACGAAGTCGGGTTCAAGATTGTCATAATTATAAAGTCTGGCGATTTCCTCGATTAAATCAATTTCGGATTCAATATCGACCCTGTAGCTTGGCACTGAAAATGAGGCTGAATCATCGCTTTGAGAAATTAATTCAAAATTCAGGGCTGTCAGCAATCTTATTATTTCTGCTTTTGCGAGCTGAGTTCCGATAATATCATTTACACGTTTGAAACGCACATTAATAACCGGCTTGTCGTTGGGAGATGGATAAATATCTATAGCATTTCCTTTAATTGTACCACCCGTTATTTTAGCAATTAGATTTGCTGCTCGTTGGGCAGCGAAAAGGGCATTATTGGGGTCTGTGCCTCGTTCGAATCGGTAAGATGATTCGCTTTGAAGGGCTAATTTTTTTGAGGTTCTACGTATTGAAGAAGGAACAAAATGAGCCGATTCAATCAGAATATTCGTAGTTGAATCATTTATTTCACTATTCTGACCACCCATAACGCCGGCAATAGCAACAGGTTTTTCACCATCACAAATCATAAGCATTTGGGAATCGAGGTTTCTTTCTTTATTGTCTAAAGTAGTAAACTGAGTATTGTCATCAGCATTTTTTACGATAATTTTTCTTCCGGAGAGCAAGTCCGAATCAAAAGCGTGCAATGGTTGTCCGCACTCTAACATTACAAAATTCGTAACATCTACGATTGCATTTATTGGGCGCATACCAAGCAAATTAAGCCGTGAACGAAGCCAAAGAGGTGATTCAATAGCTTTCACGTTTTCAACTAAATAACCGACATACCGAGTGCATTTATCGGATGCTTCAATAATAATTTCAAATTTATCCAGACATTTTTGTTGAACAGGTTCATTCAATTGGGTCATCTTTAATGGATCGCCGGAATATGCAGATATTTCGCGAGCTATTCCAAGATGACTCAAACAATCGGCGCGGTTCGGGGTAATACCAATCTCAAACACGATATCGTTTAAATTTATGTATTCTGCAAGGGTGGTGCCTATCGGTGCATCATTTGGAAGTACCCAGATACCGCTTTTATCATCTCCAAGTTCAAGCTCAAATTGGCTGCAAATCATACCTTGCGACTCAACTCCTCGTATTTTTCGCTTTGCTATTTCAATTGAATTTTGCGGAACAATAGCGCCTTCGATCCCCAGAACAACTTTTTGCCCGGCAGCAGCATTAGGAGCGCCGCATATAACACTGCGCGGTTTATTTTCACCCGTTGAAACAGTGCAAATACTTAATTTATCGGCATCGGGATGTTTTTCCCAGTTATCAATATGAGCAATTATAAAATTTTGGTATTTTTTGCCGTAATCAATTACAGAATCAACTTCAATGCCGAGCATAGTAAGGATTTTTTCCAACTCAGCAGGGGTGTAGCTGAACTCGATAAATTCGTGCAACCAATTCAATGATATGTACATATTTTATTCTTCTAAGTCAGTTTCTAAGGTTGTCACTTCAAAACATGCAAATTAATCAATTTATATTCAATTTGAAAAATAATATAAAAATTACCTCATACATGTAATCTTTTGTAAAAGTACATGAATACATCGTATTTAGCCCAACTTTTTTTAATTAATACATTGTTCAAAACATAATAATAAAAATCATATTTTTGCAGTAGAGACTGTCGCAAAAATCCGGAAATGGGAAGAATGTCATTCAGAGCGAAGCGAAGAATCCGGTCCCATTATTGCTTTTGGATTCTTCGCTCCGCTCTGAATGACTTTTTTTGACTTTTGAGACAGCTAAAGCAATAATTTTAAATTTTGAAATGGACTATCAAACCTCGAAATTGGATTTACTTATTCACAACATTAAGGAATGTTCTCTCTGTCCGCATGAATGCAGGATTGACAGGACATCGAGCCGGGATGGTAAATGCGGAATGGGGGATATTGTCAGGATTGCAAGTTACGGACCCCATTTCGGTGAAGAGCCTGAACTGGTAGGTAGGGGTGGTTCAGGTACGATTTTTCTTTCAGGGTGCAATTTATTATGCCGTTTCTGCCAGAATTTTGAAATAAGTCATTATAAGGAAGGATTTGAAATAACCATTGAAGAACTTGCTGAAATAATACTGAAACTTCAGGCACAAGGTTGTTCGAATATAAATTTCGTTACACCGACCCATTTTGCAGCACAAATAGCACAGGCAATAATCCAATCAAGGAATAATGGATTATCCATTCCCATAGTGTATAATTGCGGAGGCTATGAAAACGTTGAGACAATCAAGCTTATGGATGGTCTGATTGATATTTATATGCCCGATTTCAAGTTTTTTGATAATTATTTATCAGGCAAGTTTACAAATGCAAAAGATTATTTTGAACATGCTTCGAATGCAATAATCGAGATGCATCGTCAGGTGGGCGATTTGGTGATTAAAAATGGAACTGCCCGTCGCGGATTGTTGATAAGGCACCTTGTCATGCCTCAATGCGCAGGTGACAGTAGGGAAATAATAAATTTCATAGTCCAAAATTTTGGTAAGGATACTTATTTGAATCTGATGGACCAGTACTATCCACGCTTTAGGGCGTACGAATTTCCTGAAATTTCTGAACTAATATCAAAATCAGATTATGAACAAGTTGTAAGTTATGCACGTAAACTGGGATTTCATCGTCCAAAATATATATTTGGAGAATAATAAATGGATTCAAAATCAATAAATGAAGATTTTTTCAATAAGGTATATGATATAGTGGAGAGAATACCTTCGGGTAAGGTCACTACTTATGGAGCAATCGGTAAAGCAATTGGCATGATATCCTCGGCAAGAATGGTTGGTTGGGCGTTGAATGCAGTTGCAGGGGATTCTTCATTACCATGCCACAGGGTTGTAAATAGGGTCGGCGAGTTATCCGGCAAGATGTACTTCTCTACACCGCATCTGATGAAGGAATTGTTAATTTCCGAAGGGATAACTTTCAAAGGCGATGCGGTTGATATGAAGAAACATTTTTGGGAGCCTACGGATTAATAAAGCAGAGATGTCCAACATCTGCCAGATGTTGGACATCTAAAATTTTTAAGTATAATAATCTAATCAGAAATATAAACTTTACTTTTTATTCTTCGCACCCAGCGCGGCACTGCATCGATGAATACGATGAATACGCTTATTAAAATAAATCCTGTCAGGAAGAAATTAATCCAACCCTGAACTTCAAAACCTGGCTTGTGAGCAAGAGGCCAGTAAATATTAAACATATTCATGAATCCTGCCGTCACAGTTGTTATTCCAACAAAAATAAGCGGAATAATAGTAATCCATGCGTATTTGGATTTACCCCTATTTATAATAAATGATGTTCCTATCACAAGAGCTATTGTGGCAAGCAATTGGTTTGCAGCGCCAAACATGGGCCAGATAGTCGCCACGCTCCCTGAATAAATAAAATATGCCCAGCAAAACACAATTACTACTGTTGATATTATCGTTCCCGGCAGCCAATTAGTTCTGCCGAATGGCTTCCAAACCCGTCCAAGTCCTTCCTGAAGCACAAAACGTGCTATTCTTGTTCCGGCATCGATAGTAGTTAAAATAAAAAGCGCTTCGAACATAATTGCAAAATGATACCAATAGGACATTAATTTTGTTAAACCCGGAATCGATGAAAATATTTGAGCCATTCCTACTGCAAGTGATACGGCGCCTCCGGTTCGACCGGCAATTTTTTCTCCAACTTCCCGGCTAAGTTCAGCTAAATTTGTTTCGGTAAAGCCCATAGCTCGAAGTTGTGGAGCAATTTCTGCAAATTTATCTGCGGGAACATTGATTTGGAAATAATCATAAGGAAACAGGCTTGTGGCTGCAATCAATGCAAGTATGCTGACGAATCCTTCGGCAAGCATGGCGCCCACTGCAATTGGCTTTATGTGGGATTCACGCATAACCATTTTCGGGGAAGTGCCTGAACTGACCAAAGCATGGAATCCCGAAATAGCACCACAAGCTATTGTGATAAATAAGTAAGGATAAAGCTTCCCGGGGATTATCGGACCTCCTCCGGCACCATAAATAGTAAAAGCAGGCATTTTCATTTGAGGGGCTACATATATGATTCCAATACCGAGCGCGAACACCACTGCTAATTTCATAATTGAACTTAAATAATCCCGTGGTGAAAGGAGCATCCAAACAGGCAGTACGGAAGCAAAGAATCCATAAGCCGCAAGTAATAGGGTTAATGTTTGATGGTCGAATGAGAAATATGGAGCGAATACGGAATCAGGTATATATTTCCCATAAATGACTGCTAAGGATAATAATATGACACCTATTATTGTTGCTTCGACTGTTTTTCCTTTCCGGAAACGATACATCCAAAAACCCATTAGAAAAGCAATAGGGATTGTCATGGCGATTGTAAATGTTCCCCATGAACTTTCGGCAAGAGCATTGACAACAACTATTCCAAGACCGGCAAGAGCAATAATCAGGATAAATAAAATCGCAAAGGTAGATGTGTAACCGCTGAATTTACCTATTTCCTGAACAGCTATTTCCGGGAGTGACTTTCCGTCATGCCGTACGGATGCAACGAAAATAATGAAATCATGAACACCTCCTGCTAAAACAACTCCGATTAACATCCAGAGAAATCCGGGCATGAATCCGAATTGCGCTGCCAGAACGGGACCTACAAGCGGTCCGGCGCCGGCAATAGCTGCAAAATGGTGACCGAACAGCACCCATTTATTTGTAGGGAAATAATTATGTCCGTCGAAGTTTGCTTCCGATGGAACTTGTCGCATATCATTTATGACAGCAACCTTAGCTGCTATGAAGCTGTAATAATATCTATAGGCAATTACAAAAACGATTACCGTTAAAATTATATATGGCATTGCGCTCATAAAGTCTCCGATAGGTTTTGTTCCTGAATAGTATTTTTTTTGTTTTTAATATTGAAATATATGATGGATAATCCCGATGCAGCAAAAGGTAGAAGCGCTATCTTCATCATTGTCTGGTAACGTGGGAGGACGAAGTATAGGACAGAAATAATTGTATGAAATGTCAAAAATAAATACGAGAAAATATGTCGTCTAATCGAGAAATTCTTATATAATCCATAGATTGAAAAAGTTAAGATAAAGAACCAGGGAACTATGTAGAAAATGCTTATAGCTCTTTTATCATAAGGATATAAAAACCAAAGATATCCGATTTTATAAACAACTCTTTTTATTTCTCCGTATGGGTCTGATTCTATATCATGAATAGCCCGGTTGAAAAGAAAATTATTTATTCTAAGTTCTGCATCGAAATGCCCCTCAAACTCATCACTGTTCATTGTCAGAAGATTTTCAATTGTATAAATCTCATTATTCGTATGTCCCAAATAAAAATTCCATCCGTTGGTTGTTGTCATTGGAACAATGGATTTAAAAGCTACGTAATTTCTAATTTGCCAGGGAAGGAGCAAACAAAATATTATTCCTGAAATTGCAATAAATTGCTTAAATTTTTTATTTAATAAATAAAATCCTGCAATCATCAAGGCAAACAATGCTACTTCAGACCTGAAATTGATAAGGATACCGAGAATTAATGATAAGGCAATAACATTTTTCCATTCATATCGTTTATTATTATCGTAAAGCATGTATAATAGAGCTATTATGGCAAGATGATATATTATCGTTACACCGTATAAGTTAGAAACATAAATAAACTCCGGTATTAGCGCATAGAACAATGCAGCAAGTATAGCTGCCGGTTTTGAGAAATATTTTTTGGTAAATTTAAAAAGGTAATATATAACAAACAAGCTAAGTATGTTTTGAATAGTTAAGATTAAAATATTTCGCAAAATAATATTTTTAATTAGTAAAAAAGGAAGCAAAAAGATTACATACCCCGGAGGCATGTGAGCTGAAATATATACAGGCAACTCAGTTTGGTAACCATGGCAGTATTTATGGTTCTCGAAAAAAACAAATGAATATCCTTTTCCGTCTAAAATGTATTTTGCTATATCTCCGTATTCCCAGTAATAATCGTTGTTAAGGTTTATGAACAAGAACATTACGAGCATTCTAAGAACAAAACCGGCAATAAGGAAAGTTTTTATCTTTGAATTCAACCGTCGCCAGAAAAGTAATCTCATATAAAAAATATTTTTTTTCGACTAAAATAAAAATATAATTTCGGCAAAAAAAAATAAAAAGCCAAACATATAACTTATAAGGGCTCCTAAAATTTCAATTTTGTCATTCCCGCGAAAGCGGGAATCCACTCCCAAAGTGGCTTTATGGATTTCCGCTTTCGCGGGAATGACAATTTTTAGAACTACCCAAATGTTAGATAGAAAAGAAACAAGTAAATTAAGTTACTTTACCACGTGCTTCTATTTGAAATATTTCAAGGACTTCCTGTCCATCGACCAAAAAAGCATAATCAAATAAATTGCATACCGTGCATGCATGGTTAGGAATTATTCGCACTCTTTCACCGAATTTGAAGTTACAAGTATCGAATTCAATAATTCCATGCTCTTCGGATAATCGAACTAAATTTGCCCCTGTTTTTCCAATAATTTTTCCATAAGCATAGTTGCTTTTATCTAATGCTAATGCCTTACTTCCGGCATCTATTATTGCCCTGTTTTCGGAGGGTATGCTGATTACAGTTGCGAGAATCGTTAAAGCACACCTTTCTTCAGGGACAACACCAAGAGATACTTGTATCATATCATTGAATATGTAATTCCCGGCTCTTATTTCCGTTATACCTTTTATTGATGATGAAAATTGAGCCCCGGGAGTCGAGCCACAGCTTATTTCCTTAATTTCAACTCCTTCAGCCCGCGAATGGTTAGCAATTTCAATCATTTGCTCCCCTTCGGATTTACCAATTTCTTTGACTTTTTCAGCCGAATCAGAATTGTAAATATGTCCGGCATGAGTTGCAATTCCCCGGAGTGAAATTCCAGAAAGCTTATCAATAAATAATGCAAGATTAAGGATTTCATTATAGCTATTTATTCCTGAGCGGTTGTGTCCGGTATTAATCTCGATATAAACATAGCAAATTTTACCGAACTTATAGAAAACTTCCGAAATTAGTTTGGCAGCTTCCTGGGAATCCACAAAGCATGAGATTTTTATTTCCGGTGATAACGCAGCCATTCGTTCAATTTTTCCGGGTGATGCAAGAATATTAGCTATTTGTATATCACGAAATCCACGTTGAGCAAAAACTTCTGCTTCAGATACCTTTGCAACGGCAATTCCATGACCACTCCTTGCGATTTGCATTTCAGCCAATGCAGGCATTTTATGAGTTTTTGTATGAGCCCGAAGTTTTACTCCATTTCTGTCGGCTATGTTCTGCATTTCGTTAAGATTTTGCTCCAGCTTTGATATTTCAATTATCAATGCAGGTGTATCTAATTCATTTAAATTTTTAATCATATTTTCAATCTGGTTATTATTGAACATGTAAAATTATCCAATGTTCAATATTAATACAAAATAAAAATTTCCCTTATACTTCAAAATATTTGTAAAATGAGTAAAAGATATTGTAAGTTTGATATAAATAATGATGTAATACTGATTGGCAGTTATAGAAAAAACTTTGGCTTTAATTTTGCTCTTTGCGATTTTGAGTATAATAAATTATGAGCATAAATATGAATAAAATCATCTTATTTATGATAATATCGGCAGTAATGCTTGGTATGAACGGGTGCGGTATTTCCAATAAAGGTGTATCCAAAAACTCTACTTTTGCTACAGATGGAACAGGGAAATTGCCTTCTGAAGACAAGAAATCAACTCCTAAAAAAGCCGATGCAGGGGATAAAAAGCTTGATGAAGCTGCAAAGAAACGCGATTTGAAAACACCTATCCTGAAAAATGGAGATACAAAACTTAAACCTGAAGAAAAGGTTGCACCAAAGAAGAAAAAGAGATTTTCTGATACAACTGTAATTGAATATTCGTCGAAAACAGTAGAAAAATCAATGCCTTTAACAGGTGAACTACCTGAGCAATATGAAAAAAGCGCTTTCGAAAAAGCAGTAGAACTTTTCGATGGAGAGCAGTATAATGAGGCTTGTTCAAAGTTTCAGGAACTGTCGACACAGTTCAGACCACCTGATTCAATGTTCTACGAAATTGCCTTTTACGTAGCAGATTGCTTCATATATAAAGAAGATTACAGGACAGCGGAAATCAGCTTGAAGAAGATTTTAATCGATAGAAAAGCGCCTTCGACTGTATTGGAGAAAGTATTTGTCCGGCTTGGTCAATTATTCTGTGTCCTGAAACGAACCAAGGATGCCAATTTGATGTTTTCAAAGTTGAAGAGGGATTTCCCACATTCAGATTATTTAAAATTGGCAAACTGCGAATCCATTAAAAAGTAGAAGGGCAAGTGTATTAAGTTGATAATTTTAAGATAATTTTTTTAACTTTAAATTGTTATTTGAATAATGTTATATAGGAATAATTTTGTTTTATTTTAATCTCAAAGTAACCTTAGTATGGCTCTTGGCTTGAAAAGGTTTTTGCATTTTTGAAGAGATGAAATTAAATGTAAAATAAAATGAATTCCAGATAATAACGCCCTGCCGATAAGTAATAACAGGATGAAATTTACTTCGGGCAGCTTGTACGATTTTAGTTTTTGGTTTAATTGTCGAAAATTAAATCGGCGCAAGATTATTTAAAACAAAGGATTGTGGTCATAAATAATGTGCGGAAAAATTAAACAGGGATGTTATATAATAACGTTTCTGCATTTACTTTTGAGCTTCAATAGCTTGAATGCGGAAACTACTACAGGCGGAGTTATTAATTCCGATACCAGGTGGAGTGTATCTTCTTCTCCCTATATCGTTACCACAGACCTGACAATATATTCAGATGTAACCCTGACAATCGAACCTGGAGTAATAATACTCTTCGGTTATAATACATCAATGTATATTAAGGGAAATCTATCGGCAATTGGAACCAATGAGCTGCCAATTGTTTTTTCTGCCAATCTTAAAAATCCCAATAACCCTTTCTGGGGATGCATCGGCATAATGAATTCAATAGATAATAAAGCGGAATTCGAAAATTGCCGTATTGAGTATGCAGGTAAAAACAATAAAGGAGCTGTGCTGATTTATTCATCTTCAAAATACAGCTTTAAAAATACTTCGCTTAAAAACAATAAAGTCAATGCTATTGAATTGGCACCGGGGAAATATGATGGTACGACGGTCTTGAATTATTTCGGTTTGCCTTATGTGATTCAATCAACAATCGATATTCAAACAAATTCAAAATTAATAATTAAACCGGGAACTATACTCAAATTTGGGAACTCAGCCAAAATCTTATGTCGCGGAAATATTTCTGCAGAAGGTTTGAAAGATGCAAAAATAATATTTACTTCAATTAATGATGACTATTGCGATAATAATGATGTCAATAATGATGGAATGAGTGTACAGCCCAAGCCTGGAGATTGGTGCGGAGTATTTTTAATTGCCTCGACAATGGTTAATTCAAAATTCGATTTTGTTGTATTTCGCTATGGAGGCTCGAACTACTTAGGAAATAATTCTTTGTTTGGTGTAGAAGCAGGCTCACCGGTTATCGAAGGATGTACTTTCTCAAATTCAGCAGGTTCTGCTATTCGAATTACAGGAACAGGAAATCCGGATTTTGGCGGGGGAGTCAGGAACTCTGCAGGATATAACTCCTTCATCGGATTTTCCCGGAATAATCCTGCTGTTATAAATCAAACTTCAAGAAATATTTCTGCTAAAAATAATTGCTGGGCGACCCAGGATACATTAGAAGTCATGAAATTAATTTCGGATGGAAGAACAGATGCCGCTTTTGGTATAATTCAATTTTTTCCGGTGAAAACCAATTGCTCTGTGCCTGTTCCGGATTCTCCAATATTAACCTATCCACAAAATGGTTTAGGTGGCTTAGAACTTGAGTTTTCAGCTCATTGGAATAAGGTATTCGGAGCAACTACATATAGATTCACAGTAGCTCTCTCGCAGGATATGAAGATTAATTTCTTAGATAAGGAAGGAATTTCCGATACAATATTTAAAATTTCCGGATTGAGTTCCAACACTGATTATTATGCACAAATATCCGCACAGAATAGTAATGGAAGCAGTCCTTTATCGGCAATGTATTATTTCAGGACTATTGATACAAATAGACCTGATGTGCCGGTTCTTGTCTATCCGGATGATTTATTACAGAATGTTGATTGTGATGTTGGTTTTGAATGGAGTAGGTCCCTGACAGCCCAGAAATACAGGCTTCAGGTATCTGTTGATAGTCTCTTTTCAGAATTAGAATTTGACAGTGATGAAATTACAAATCTTAATAGAATTGTTGAAGGTTTTGATAATAATTTGATGTATTATTGGCGTGTAGCAGCATGGAATGTCAATGGCTGGAGCAATTGGAGCCAGCCAAGAAGTTTTGTAACTGAAAAAATATTTACTCCGTTCCAAACCAATATTCAACCATTATCAAATGGGAAGGCAGTATGGGCAGACTTTAACGGTGATTTGAAACTTGATTTAATAATTTCTGGTATAGCTGAAAATGGAATTCCCATTTCGAAAATATATAAAAATGATATTACTTCTTTTACTGAAATACTTTCAAATATCGCAGGAGCAGCTTACCCATGCATTGCTGTTACGGATATTGATGGTAACGGAACGGTTGATTTATTCATTGCGGGATTCAATGCAAATGGAAATTGGTTCGCAAAAATTTATAAGAATCAGGATGAACATTTCACAGAAATACAAACTGATATTGAACCGGTAGAATATCCCGCCGCAGCATTTGCTGATTTCGACGGAAACGGCAGTCCTGACCTCGTTATAAGCGGTAAAAATGTCAGCGGCAAGCCGGTCACAAATATCTATTATAATTATAACGGAAATTTCACAAACGGATTCGTAACTCTTCCCGGCGCATCTAATGCTGCTTTGGCAGTAAGTGATGCCGATAATGATGGTTATAATGATTTAATAATATCAGGAATAGGGCTTCAATCGGAAACATTTGCAAGGCTTCTTGTGAATAACAGCGAGGATTTTAAAGATGCCGGTATTACTTTCAATGGTGTTGCAAATGGGACAATAGCGGCTTTTGACTTTTTCGGTTCCGGTAAATCCGATATCTTTATTTCCGGGAAAAATCCTGAATCCATGGACAGGACTGAGATTTATTTAAACGATTCTTCCAAATTCCGGAATATCTTAGTTGGACTACCCTCTTTACAGAATCCTAATATTGCAGTAGGGGACTATGATTCCGACGGCTATTCTGATATATTTTTTACTGGCGAGTTATATGCCTTGCCAAAAACACAAGTCTTTAGAAATTCCAACGGTGGTTTCTACGAGGTACAATTAGATCTGGAAAATTTAAAGAATTCAGCAGCACAATTTGCTGACTACAACATGGATGGAACTCTTGACCTATTCATAATGGGGGAAGATGAAAACGGCAAACTTATTTCAAAACTTTATCAGAATAATTTGAAAAGGAAAAATACTCCGCCTTCGACTCCTACAGACCTTTCATCAAACTACAAGGATGGCAACCTGACTCTATCCTGGAATCAGTCATCCGATACGGAAACACCTATCAAGTCAATTTCATATAATGTTAGGGTTGGACTCAGCCCCGGCGGCAATGAAGTCCTTTCGGGTCTTGCGGATGCTAATACTGGAATAAGAAAGACTCCCGGATATGGTAATACCGGTATGAAAAAATCAATAACTCTAAACAGCATTCAATCAGGTAAATATTATTGGAGTGTTCAGGCTATCGACAATTCTTATGCAAGTTCCACTTTTGCACAGCAGGAGCTATTCTTAACACCTGATTTGGCACAATCACTGCCGTCAAGCTGGAGTCACGAATATTTAACCGGCGAAAATTCGACAATATTAATTCGTAGTAATGTTGAACAGAACTTTGGTCAGCACTTGCTCAATGCAGGGGATGGAATTGGAATATTTTATCCTGATGGAAATAATTTAAAATGTGCCGGTTATTCGGTGTGGGATGGTAATAAGAATATTGCCATAACAGTTTGGGGTGATAATAAGCAAACAGTTGATAAGGATGGATTCAGTTTTTATGAGCCTTATCGATTCAAAATTTGGAATTCGGGAAAACAAACGGAATACCCTGTAACAGTGCAATGGGAGAGTGGCTCAACAAACTTTGTTCCCGATATCCTGAGTATTGTTAAATCCATAGATTTGCTTGATTCAATGTCTTTACCCATTCAAAAAAATGAATGGAGAATGCTCTCCGCACACATCAGTCATTATTATGGACAGATTGATTCCATTCTTAATAACAAACCTGACATACTTCGAAATAAGAGCGGAAAGCTATTCTGGTCAAATAAAAATATTGTGGATTTTGAGAATTGGAACTATAGTGAAGGCTATTATGCTTATGCTTTAAATACTGATTCAATAATAGTCAGGGGTAATAAAATTGATATTGATAAATTCAAACTACCATTAACAAAAAAGCAATGGTATATTGTCCCATATCTACCTTCGATTGCTCAAACACCTGAAGAAGCGCTGAGTTCAATAGAAAATAATTTATTATTAGCAGCTAATTCAAAAGGTGAGATTTATTTGCCAACACTTGGGTTTAATACAATTGATAGTATTAAATCCGGTGAAGGATTAAAGCTGATTCTAAGCTCTGATGACACCCTCCAATATAATGCTTATATTGAGAGTGACACTCACAAGATAGATAAACATAATTATATCTTTTATAAAAATGGAATTAATCCAAGCTGCTTTTCATCTTTTTTGATTTTAAATTGTCAAAATCTTTTAGATGGTGATGAAATTGCTGTATTCATGCCTCAATTGAAGCTTGCAGGTAAAGGTTTTGCAAAAAAAGGAAAAGCATTTATTACCGTTTTTGGAACTACTATATTCGGAGACAAAACAGTAATGAACATTGATGAATCGAAGCCATTCACAGTGAAATACTGGTCAAAATTGGAAAAGAGGGAATATAACCTGAATATTGCATCAATCAGGGATTACGTCTCGGATACAGCAGTAGCTCTGCCTTTGACATTTAATAATGACAGGATATTTAATGTCAAAGCAATTAAAGGAAAGATATCTTCTGTTGAAAGCGATGATGATTTGAATTTTGCAATTTCAGCAGAACCAAATCCATTTTCAGATTTAACAAAGATAACCATTTCAACCAATAAGGCAAATAATATAGTAGTCAATCTCTACAATTATCTCGGAGCAAAAGTAGAAAACTTAATAAATGAAAAAATTGAAGCCGGGAGTTTTACTATAAACCTTCATAAGAATGATTTGCCTGTTGGAATCTATTATCTTTCGGCTCGATGTGGAAATGATTATTCATCTATAAAATTGTTCATTTACTAATGAAAATAAATTAAAAAGTAAAAATATGGAAAACAAAGATTATAACAGATTTATACTCGAGGCTGCAATGTTCGACCTGACAGCCAAATCCCTGACGCTCGATTTTCTGTTTACCGAGCTGATGAATAATGTGTTTAATCTTCAAATAAAAGAACATATAAATAATGAAAAAAATAATTTCAATGATAACTAATAGGTGATACTATGAAAAAATTAAGGACAATAATTTTTGTTGTGCTTTGTATCTTAGCCATTAATCCGGCGATAGAGGAATTGCGGGCAGGTTGGGTAGGATTAAATTCCGGGATGTCAACCGTAAATTTCAATGGTGTATATTTCTTCAATGCCGCCACAGGTATTGTTGTTGGCTCAGGTGGAACAATCCTGAAAACGACTGATGGTGGTGCGAATTGGTCCCAAAGAAGTTCCGGAGTAACGAGCGACCTTAATTCCATTAATTTTATCAGCTCCTCAGTTGGATATATTATGGGTAATGGCGGTGTCGGACTCAGAACTAATGATGCTGGAGAAACTTGGACAATAATAAGTACAATGGGAACGACCAATAATTTAATGTCCGTGCATTTTGCCGACCAAAGCTGGGGTATGGCTGTTGGTGCCAATGGAACAATTAAATACACTTATAACGGCGGTTTGGGATGGTACTCCCCAAATTCCATCAGCCCAACTACGAATGCACAATTCAATAGCGCATATTTTGTGAATAATCAAACCGGTTTATCGGTCGGAACAGGCGGAGTTATCTATAGAACAACTGATGGCGGCATTTCCTGGTTAAAAGTAGATGTGCTGAATACCAATACACTGCTTGATATTAATTTCTGGAATACACAGGAAGGTGTTGCTACGGGCGCTGACGGCAAAATATTGAAAACAACGGATGCCGGCTTGACCTGGAATACAAGTATTATCTCCGGAACAACTGATTATTTATATGGCATACATTCATTAGCTAACTCTAATATTGGTTATGCAGTAGGTTCAATGGGACGTATCTTGATAACGACTAATCGCGGTGCAACCTGGAATTCTCAATGCTCCGGATATACGGAACTATTTAAAGCGGTATATTTTTGCGACCAGAATACTGGTTATGTTGTAGGTGCAAATGGATTAATAATCAAAACTACGGATGGAGGAGCCGGTTGTATTTATATTGGGAATGTGACAGGTTCATACTGTCCCGGAGCGGTTATCACCGTTCCTTATACCATTACGGGAACATTTCAATCAAACAATGTATTTACGGTTCAATTATCCAATTCAAGCGGGAATTTCAGCGGTACATGGTTCTCGAATGTAGGTACTGTCCAAAGTGCAAATGGCGGGTCAGTAATGGTAACAATTCCCCAAAGCGCTGCTGCAGGTGGTAATTATAGAATGAGAATAGTGAGCAGTAATCCCGTTGTAACAGGTGGGGATAATGGCTCGGATATTACAATCAATTCTGTTCCGACGCCATCGATTACCGGCTCGACCCAGGTATGTACATTAGGCTCAAGCGTGTTCTCATCAAATCCTCCCGGCGGCACAATTTGTATTTGGACAATTAGTGGAGGAACGCCTTCAACCGCAACCGGCAATTCCGTTTCAATAACATGGGGAGCAGCCGGCACTGGTTCTGTTTCACTTTTGCAGACAAATTCTACAAGCTGTTCTGCTTCAATTACTCAAAATGTCGTTATTGCACCATTCCCTGCACCGGCAATTTCCGGTAAATCATCGGTATGTGCTAATTCAAATGAAAATTATCTTTCCAATTCACCTCAAAATACGACTAATCTATGGTCGGTTAATGGTGGCGTAATATCAGGCTCTTCGACCGACAACAACGTTTCGATTATTTGGGGTAGCAGCCCGAGCGGCACTTTATCGCTGGTACAGACAAATACATCGACCGGTTGCATGAATAGTATTTCGAGAGTAGTTACTATAAATCCTTTACCAACACCTGTGATATCCGGTAATAATTCTTCTTGTGAATTCTCAACTGAAAGATATTCGACTGTTGGAGTTGCCGGAGTTTCCAATAGCTGGACAGTTACCGGGGGAACAATTTCAGGTTCTCGAACAGGTTTGGATGTAAGCGTAATTTGGGGTGCAACTGGTAGTGGCTTGGTTAGATTAGACCAGACAATACAATCCACAGGTTGCAAAAATTCTTCAGACTACCAGGTAATGTTAAATCCATTACCTACTCCGAATATAACCGGCAATAATTCGGTTTGTTCAAGCACCATCGAACAATATTCAATTAATTCTCAAACGAATGTAACAAGCACATGGACTGTAATTGGAGGAACAATTACAAGCTCGAATATTGGTGGTTCGGTTAATGTTCAATGGGGAGCAGCAGGAGCTGGTTCTGTCAAAGCCGATTTATTAAATAATGTAACGGGATGCCGTAATTCATCTACTATCGGTATAGTTGTAAATTTCTTACCTACACCGGCAATAACGGGTTCATCGCTTGTTAATGCCAATCACACAGTTACCTATTCAACCTCTACTGCAACTAATCTGATGAATAGCTGGTCTGTCCCGAGCGGAGGAACGGCTGCATCATCTTCCACGGGTAGTGATTTTCAGGTAACATGGGGAGGAATCGGTACCGGAACCGTAAGGCTTGCGCAGACTAATTCATCCGGTTGTATAGCTATTTCTAACTTAAATGTAAATATTATTTCTCTCGTTCTTTCTCAACCAATTGGTGGAGAGCATTGGCAGGCAGGCAGCAGCAGGACTATTACCTGGGCTGCAACTCCGGGTTTGCAGTATTTGAAAATCGAATTTAAAACCGAAGGAAATAATTATTCCGTAATTAATGATAGGGTTCCGGCAAACTTGGGCAGCTATGTCTGGACTGTACCGAATACAATTTCCCAGACTTGCAGGATACGAATATCAAGTGTAGAAAATCCGACAATTTATACGGAAAGCCCTGCAGATTTTATCATATCGAATATTGCAATTACTTCACCAACGGATAATTGCTGCCAGTTTGTGACTTGTGCCGATTATGAAATCAAATGGATTTACTCGAATGTCACCAATATACAAGTGGGTTATTCAAGTTCAACGGCAGGTCCCTGGACTCCGGCTAATCCGCCGAGTATTGCTGCTTCACAAGGGTCATACACATTTACATTACCTCAAACATTTGGTTCTAACAGATTGTATTTAAAAGTCTCGGATGCCCAGAATCCATCAGTTTATTCTGTTGTTACGGTTCCGGTCATTCAACCGATTTTATCTGTATCGGTTCCTGCAGAAGGAGCATGGCTCAGGGCTGGAAGCGTCGATACGATTAAATGGATAAGCAAATTTATAGATAATGTTAAAGTAGAATATTCTTCCAATGGCGGTTCATTTATAGAAATTGCCAATCTACCGGCTATTAAAGGCTCAACTACCTGGACGGTTCCTGCAACAATCGGAAATAATTATTTAATAAGGATTAGCAACGGTAATTCAAACTGTCCTGTCATTGCCTACAGTAGTACCTTCACGGTAACCGATAAATACATAACAATTAACACTCCCAATGGAGGAGAAAAATTTGAAATTGGTTCGGTTCACCAGATAAAATGGGAGAGTAACGGAATTAACCAGGAAACACTTGAATTCTCAACCAATGGAGGTTCAAGTTTCCAGCCTATCACCAGCCCTTATATTCAGGGCTCTAAAACATGTAATTGGACTATTCCCGAACAGCCAGGTACTTCATGCCTGATTAAAATTAAAGATAGCGCCGTGGATCAAGTTAAAGATGTTACTGACAGTTTGTTTACAATAGTCGGAATAAGCTTATTGTATCCAACAGATAATAATATCAAGGTGCTGGTTGGCTCTACTCAAACTTTGACATGGGTAAGCGCAGATGTTGATAAAGTTACATTGAAATTTTCCACCGATGGCGGAATAAACTGGTCAACAATAGCGACCAACTACAATGCAAGAGCCGGCGCATTAACATGGAAGGTACCCTATATTCCATCGAATAATTGCTTAATTAAAATTATTGATACCAAGAAATCCAACTTGAATGATGTAAGTCAATTTCCATTTACCATTACCGGACTATTATTAACATATCCGGTTGGCGGAGAAAGCTGGCTGGCAGCATCGACCCGGACTATCAGGTGGCAATCAACAAATATTAATAAAATAAAAATCGAATATTCAACCGATAACGGTAATAACTGGATGACCGTAATTTCAAGCGTCGATGCTTCGCTTGGTTCATATTCGTGGAAGGTGGAGAAAAATCCGTCGGCTCAGTGTAAAGTAAAAATTACCGCCATTGAAGATAAATCTTTTACTGACCAGAGTGCGAGTAACTTCTCAATTATGGGTGATGGTATCCTTGTAACTTCCCCGAATATTAACGAAAACTGGACTATCGGAGATACAAAGACCATTTCGTGGTCAAGTGCCAATGTAGTTAATGTAAAAATCGAATACACTTTGGATAACTGGGTTACATCATCAATATTATTAGATGTTTCGGCACCTTCAAACGGTTCTTATGATTTTGTCGTTTCGGAAACTCCAACGACTGAATTACGTGTAAGGCTCACAGATGCTGATAATCCGGATATTTCCGATGAGAGTGACGGGAATAATAAAATTTCGGGAACGAATTATTGTTTTCCACCTCCATCCACATGGAATGTAGTACGAACGGCTGATAATGCAACATTGGTGATTCCTTCGATAGTTGACCCGAAATCCCTCGGTTCGCGTGATTTCCAGGAATGTGATTATATAGGAGCATTCTTTGCTAACGGTGGAAAATTAATGTGTGCAGGGAAAGTAGCCTGGCAGCTTTCATCAGGAATGGCTCTATCAATATGGGGAGATAATCCACGCACAACGGCTAAAGATGGTTTTGCTTTAAACGAAAAATATCAATTTAAAGCCTGGGACGGGACTCTTGGAGAGGAATATTTCGTTTATGCGGATTATTTCGCAGGCTTTACTGATAATTACTTAATTGATAACTACAGCGTTGCCAAATCAATCATAGCTTATGAAAAGCAAAATATCAGTTTGCGTCAAGGCTGGAGTATGATTTCATCATATTTAGCGCCATATAATCAGAAAATTGAAACAATTATGGCGCCAGTAAAAAATTCATTGGATTATGTTAAAAATGATACGGGTCAGGTCTATATTCCCGACCCTCAGAATTTTGTTAATTCAATACAAAATTGGGATGTACGCAATGGCTATCAAGTCAATATGTTTACTGAAAATACACTGCAATTTCTTGGTTTCTATAACACATCGGTAACATATTCAAGGCAGTTACAGGCAAATAAATGGTATATAGTTTCGAACCGGAACAAAGACAGCAGACCCATTGCAACAGCTTTCTCATCGATTTACAGCAATCTGGTTATGATTAAAAATACCGACGGAGATGTCTTCTATCAATATGTACCGTCATCATCGACATCTTCAACTACGATATCGTCAACATCATTTACCGTTGACCAGATAGGTCAATTAATGGCTGGTGAGGGATATAAATTACTTGTGAACGCTTTGAGCACACTTCAGTATGTAGCAGAGGCAAGTACATTTACGCAACCTTCACCGGTTATCCAGCCGAATTTACCAAGACCGTTCAAATATATACCGGAATTTACCCATACCGGAGTTAATGCCGTATTAATACTTCATTCGGAGGATTTATCGGATGGGGATGAAATTGGCGTTTTGGATATGAATGATAACGTTGTCGGCAGTGGTGTATTTCTGTCGGGAAGGGCAATAATCACTGTTTGGGGAGATGACCCATCCACCGATTATCTTACTGAAGGTCCTAAAGAAAATGACCCATTAACAATCCGGATATGGGCTAAGGGAACACAAAAAGAATACCTCTGTGAAATTCATTCAATAATCAATGCCTTAACTCAAATGGAGGTTACCAAGCTTCGGTTCATTTCCGATGGCGCATGGATAGCCAGCGTTAAAAAAGGTGTTGTTCTTGGTATTGACGGATTTCCGGAACCAAAGCAATCCATTATTTCTCAGCCGAATCCAACTTCCGGAAAAACTTCTTTCCGGTATGAGTTATCATCCGATGGTGAAATTGAAATCTCAATTTATAATTTAATGGGTGAAAAAGTTGCTGAAATTGAAAAGGGATGGATGCAGGCAGGCATACATACAGCTGTATTCGACTGCTCCCAACTTGAAAGTGGAGTATATATCTTCAAATTAAATACCGCACATTCGCAATTAACAGGGAAGCTGATGAAAATAAAATAGAATTATCTTGTTTAGATATAGATTGCAATTTTCGAACTGTATGATTATAAATTATTAGGAAGAATGGCATTCGTAAGCGAAGTGAAGAATCCAGTAGTAGCATTGGGACAGGATTCTTCACTTCGTTCAGAATGACAGCCAAAATTGAATTTATAGAACCCACCTTAATAAATCGGCAATTTAATTGATATTGTCGTAAATTTATTTGTCTGGCTTGTAATTAAAAATTCTCCGGAATGTAGCTCAACTAATTTTTTGACTATAAAGATTCCCAAACCTGCTCCCTGCTGCTCATGAATTTTCCTCTCGAATTGCATGTAAGCGCCGATATTATCAATATGGTCCTGTGTCATTCCCCTGCCGTAATCTGTAAAATCAATATGGAAGGTCATATCAACTTTTTTTGAGTTGATTTCAATCTTTGTGCCTGGTTCTGAAAATTTTACGCAATTATCTATGATTTCCTCGACTAATTTGGCAAAATAGTCATTCGACATTTTAAGCGAAGCATCCTCCAGATTCAACATAAAATCATCCTTTCGAGCTGCTCTTTCGGAATACACGTTAACCGTATCTCTAAGCAAAAGTTCAGCGGAAAAGGTTTTCTTTTTAGTAAGATTATTAATATCAACCGGACTTGCCGATAGATTTTCGAGATTTGCATAGAAAAGATAATTCTCGAAAATCCTGTTCAGCCTTTTGCCTGAATCATAAATGTTATTCAACATTTCAAGGGCATCCTTGGGCTGGGTTGTATCGTAATGCTTAATCAGGTAATCGGAGAATCCCAGAATTAAGCTTAAAGGTGTTCTTAGCTCATGAGGAAGGGAACGGCTAATGGTAGAGCGCAGGTCTTCGATTCTTTTTTTAAACTGATGTTCTGTAGCTGACTTCTTCTTTAACCGTGCTTCCACAGCAGCAATCAAATCCTGAATGTCGAATGGTTTTGTCAGATAATCATCGGCGCCGAATTTCATTCCTTCCCGCACGTCGGTTCTTTCGGATTTTGCCGATAGAAACAGGAATGGGATAGAAGCAAATTCTGTTTCCTTCTGCAATTCTTTCAGCAAACCGAATCCATCCAATTCCGGCATCATAATATCGGAAATAATAAGGTCAGGTTTATGTTTTTTTGCCATATTTAAACCTACGGCTCCGTTGGGAGCATCATAAACCTGGTAATCATTGAATTCAAGAACTCTTTTAATATTTTTCCTGATGTCAACTTCGTCTTCTACAACCAAAATTGTTGATTTCATCCTTTTTAATCCTTTTGAATTAATGATGGAATTGTTAATCGGAAAGTACTTCCTTCGTTAACTTTACTGGTAAAGTCCAATTTCCCTGATAACAGTTGTGCGCTATTTATAGCTACGGATAATCCTAATCCGGTTCCGGCTACAGAACCAACATTTTTACCCCTGTAAAATACGTCGAAAATTTTTTCATGGTCCAGCTCCGGGATTCCTATTCCATAATCTTTTACGCAAATAATAGCTTGTGAATCTTTGTATTTAATATCTATATCGACAGGCTTGCCATCGTTTGAGTATTTAATTGCATTGATAAGCAGGTTTATAATTATGAGGCGAAGAACTTTGGAATCCGAATTGATATTTTCGCTCGCAGCATCTATGTTAATGTTAATAATTCTTTTATGAGCGGATGTAAGCTGAATTTCATTTATTATTGAAGTGCATAAATCTTTCAAGTTTATTTGAGTAATAACCAGTTTCGGTCTCTCGGTATCAGAACGTCCGATAAATATGACATTCTCAATCAAATCCTGCATGTAATCGACTGTGTTTATTATTTTAAGCAGATATTCGACCTTTTCTTCCGATGTTAATTTATCCTGATATTGCTCCATCATCTGAGCGGAACTTCGAATAACTGTCAATGGAGTCCTGAATTCATGGGAAACCATTGTAACGAAGTTGGTTTTAAATTCATTGAGTTCGATTTCCTTTTCAAGCATCTTCCGGACTTCTTGTTCGGCTTTATTACGTTCAATAACTTCTAATTGCAGTTTTTCAACAATATTCTGCAAATCGACTGTTCTTTCCTGCACCTTTAATTCGAGTTGGGTATTAGCTTCTTTCAAAGCGATTTCAGCTTTTTTAATGTCGCTAATATCGTTAAAACTTTCAATTCTGTATCTTGAATTTCCTACACTGATGATAGTAATTGTTCGGAGGATTGGAATAATTTGACCATCGGACCTTTTTAATTCGGATTCAAAATTTTTCTTGAAGAAAATATTGCTTTCAGAAGATGAATGATGGATTTCATTAAAATCAAGATAATTGTAATATCTGATACCGATTAAATAATCTTCCGGCTCACCGATTATTTCTGCTGATAAAGGATTTGCCTTAACAATTTTATTTGATTCAGCATCTATTACAAGAATACCGGTTAAAACGGAATCGAATATTGCATCCATTTCCCGCTTGCTTTGGGCTAAACTCATCGTACGGGAAGCGACTTCCTGTTCCAAAAATTCCTTCGATTGGTTCAGGTTCTTGAATAATAATATATTTTCAATTGCACCGCCGTAAATCGTGCCGAAAAGAGAGCAAATCTTTTGGAACATCAAGCCGAAGTTAAGCTGTGGAGTATCGAATAAAACAAGAACAATTCCGAACACTCCCCAGGATATAATTAAAGGCACAATCATTGTATGGTAAGATTTAGTATCGCCTTGTTCGGAAGTATTCAGTACCACGGAACCGGATTGCATAGCAAAACCTAAAGCGCCCTGCTCGATTAATGTTGATAAATGCTGCTCGCTGATTTCCTTGAAATCTTCCGGGAAGCTGATTCTATGCTCGAATTCGAAAGATTCTTCATTTAATATATAAAGAGAAGCAGAAACTGTATCGGAAGCCTGAAGGAATACCTCCAAGCCTTTATCGATGATGCTTTGCAGATTTTCGGCGGATTTATTCTGTGAAATAAACTGTTCAATACCAATAAGGAAATTTTTCCATTCCTCCCTTATAACGTCCTTTTCGATATTGTTTGTTCCGAACATCGTTATATTAAGTAAAAAGATGTTTTAATTGGTGGTAAGAATATTAGCGGATTCTTCGTAATCCCGAAAGAAAACTTTATAAGATTTCGTAAAAAAATTGTCCGGCAGATTGAGTAATTCCCATATAGCAGGATTTGGCTGCTGTATTTGAAGGTCGGCAACACTACCCATATCAATAATATGGGATATTATATTTGCAAGGTGAACGCAAGCAGTTATCGGGTCGTTTTTATCATCGCCGGTTCCACTGAAGTGGCTGCCGATAACACCACGAAGAACTTTCGGTAATTTCCATTTTTCCGCTAACATTTCGCCAATAGTGGTGTGGGTAATTCCGAATTTCTGAAATTCTGCTTCCCGAATAGAGATTTTCTTTTCTAAAGCAAGTGCTATTACTTTTGAATAGTCCTCATTGAAATATTTATAAAAAAATAATTTTCCAATATCATGAAGTATACCGGCAACAAAATAATTTTCAATATGCTTGATACCGAGGGCTTTGCCTATTATCCTTGTAATTACACCAACGGCAATCGAATGTTTCCATAAATCAATCGGATTAAGCGATTCGGTAGATTTGGAAGAAGCAAATAATTTCATAACCGATAATGCAACTACGAGATTCTTGACTTCGTCGAATCCGATGAAAAAAATTGCCTGGGATATTGTTGTTATTTTACCTTTAATACCGTAAACCGAAGAATTTGCTACCTTTAAAATCTTTACGGCAGCCGATTGGTCCCGTGATATAATTGCAGCAGCATCGTTGACGGTGGAACGCGGATTTGCCATGACATCAGACAAAGCCATATATATGGTCGGTAATGTTGGGAACTCATCTACCCGCTGAATTATGCTGTCGATGGAATACATTTACATTTCCCTCTTTTTACCGAAATGTTTTCTTGCATTGAAAATTATACCAAGCATATACAAATCGCTTTCTAAAAGATTCTTTGGTTTCCAGGAAATCCTTTTTGAAAATATTTCTTCTGCTATACCTTTCATTTCTTCGCTTATTTCGGTTTCTTCATCATTATCGTCGCCTTTTACCGAAACGGTGAAAATATTCCAGGTTTTTAATGTCTTGACATGCTTGGTTCCCAAGGTAATGCCGGCAGGCAATAATGTCTGACCAAAATTATTTATCAGCGGTTCGGCGAGTACCATACCGTCTTGAATATCTTCGGTTGAAATTACTTTTGACATATATTTTCAAAAAAATTCAAAATAAGAATATTCAATATAAAAAAATATTTTGAGATATATCAAACAAATTAATAACCTAACTCTTCAATCGGTCTTAAAGACTTAATGTAATCGTAATTTGTTAAATCGTAATGAATAGGAGTTACCGAAACATAACCTGATTGAACTGCATGAATATCCGAATTTAATTCCGGGTCAACATCTATAAAATCTCCGGAAAACCAATAGTAATGTCTTCCGAGTGGGTCGGTTCGTTTTTCGTATTTATCATTCCAGACGCTATCGGAAAGGTGAGTAATTTTAATGCCCTTTATTTTTTCCTTTGTAAGAGCAGGAACATTAACATTAAGAAGTACCTCGCCCTTTGTTTTCATCTCAAGAAACCTTATGGCAATCATTAATGTAATATCTGCTGCAGTATGGCAATCAAAAGAATAATCATAAGAATCAATTGATACTGCAATTGAAGGAATCCCAAGAAGCATTCCTTCACATGCTGCAGCTACTGTACCCGAATAAAGCACATTAACGGAGGTGTTCTGCCCATGATTGATGCCTGAAACAACCAAATCGGGTTTAGAATCCATCAGCGCAGAAATGGCAAGCTTTACACAATCGGATGGTGTGCCGCTTATACCAAATCCAAATGCTTCCCCGTTCCGGTGAAATTGTGTTACCCTCAAAGGATTGTCAACGCTCATAGCATGACTCACTGCGCTTTGTTGTCTATCGGGGGCTGCCACAATGACATGACCGATTTTACTCATAGAACGCACTAAACTGTGGATTCCCGGAGAATCGATGCCATCGTCATTTGTAACCAATATATTGTAATCGGTTCTAACCATATTTAAAGCCTCATTGTATTAAAATAGTTTAAATCTGGTAAAGTCGTTATAAATTATATATGCCATTAAAATTAGAAGTAAAACCATTCCGGCTTGCTGAATTGCTACCTTAACTTTTACCGGAAGTTCCCGCCTGATTATTGCTTCTATAAAAATGATTATTAAATGTCCGCCATCCAAAGCTGGAAAAGGCAGGATATTTATTATTGCCAAAGATAATGAAAGCATAGCTAAAAAGTTAAGGAAATTTGCAACTCCGAGATTAGCATTTTCACGTGCTAAATTAGCTATCATTACCGGACCGCCGAAGGATTGCCGGAATGTAATATTTCCTTTGAAAATCTGTCCAATCGTACTGAAAAACAAGTCAACTGATTTGATTGTCTGATGCCATCCTCCTACAAATGATTCGGCAATCGAAAATTCTTTTACGGCATAGGGCTTATGGTCGAAACTGATACCGATTTTCCCTTCCTGGTTTACTTTAATTTTTACCTTTATAGGTTTCCCGTTTCTTGTCAATTCCAATACTGTTTCTTTATCTTTGTTTTCCCTTAAGATATCTATAAATTGATAATTCGAATAAATACTCTTTTCATTCAAGGCAATAATCGAATCACCTGCAATTATTCCGGCATGGGATGCAGGAAATCCGGGCATAACGGAAAAAATTCTTAACAAATCATTATTATGGGATAACCCGAAATATTCCCTGTCAGCGAGCGCTTTTATCACGGCTTTTCCATCGGCATAAAGTAATGTTGTTTGATTATTTCTAATAACTTCAATTGACTTACTTTTACCAATATCACTCAAAGCAAGCTTTTCGAGAAAATCCTGCCAATTTTCAACTTTTTTATGATTTACTTTAAGAATTTTATCCCCGGGCTGAAAACCAATTTGACTTGCAAGAGATTTACCTTTAACATATCCGACCGTAGTGGTTGTTATTACGCTTTCACCTGAAGAAAAAATCAAAAAAGAAAATACAAAATATGCTAATAAAAGATTCATAATGACACCACCGCTAATGGTCAGAGTCTTTTCCCAGGTCTTTTTCGAACGGAATTCATAAGGCTGAGGTTCGGAAGTTGCATAGTTTGCATCCATGCTTTCGTCTATCATTCCTGAAATTTTTACGTATCCGCCTATTGGGAATAGCGAAAGCCGGTAATCCGTACATCCTTCGCCGTCGAAGTCCTTTGGAAGTGCAGAGAAAGAAAAGCCTGTTTTTTTGTTAAATCCAAGTATCCGATTGCCCATTCCTACAGAGAAAATATCCGTTCTCATTCCGGTTAGCCGTGCTGTTATAAAATGTCCGAATTCGTGTATCAATACAAGAAGACCAATTACAATTATCAAATAGAATATGCTGCTGAAAATTTCCATAATGCTCAAAAAAAAGTTATCAATTAACAGGTGATTTAATATAATTTTCACAAATTTTTCGGGTTGCCGAATCACATTCGATAATATCTTCGAGTGACGGTTCGGATTTATAAGGAGCTTTTGCCATTGAATCAGCTATAAGCTCAGGAATTTTAGTAAAGGAAATCCTTTCATTTAGGAATGCTTCCACAGCAATTTCATTTGCTGCATTTAGCGCTGATGTTGCAGTGCCGCCTGTTTTTAATGCTTCGTAAGCAAGTGAAAGGCATGGGAATCGTGATTGGTCGGGATGATAAAAGCTCAAATTAACTATCTGGGTTAAATCCAATTTTGGGAAACTGAGTTCGAACCTTCCGGGATAGCTTAGCGCATACGCGATTGGCAGCCGCATATCAGGTGGTCCTAATTGAGCTTTGACCGAGCCGTCAATAAATTGAACCATCGAATGTACAATACTTTGAGGATGGATAAGGACATCTATTTTATCGGATGGATAATCGAATAACCAACAGGCTTCGATTATTTCAAAGCCTTTATTCATCATTGTTGCCGAATCGATTGTAACTTTATTCCCCATCGACCAGTTAGGATGGTCTAAGGCATCGGATACGGTTAAATTAACGAATTCTTCAATTGAAGTTTTTAGAAATGGTCCGCCGGAAGCTGTGAGTATGATTTTCTCGACAGATTTTCTTTCCTCGCCGATTAAACACTGCAAAACTGCATTATGTTCACTATCAACAGGAATAATTGTAGCTGAGTGCCTGCGCGCTTCATTGGTTATGATTGAACCGGCACTTACAAGAGTTTCTTTATTGGCTAATGCAATCGTTTTGCCTGCCCTGATTGCAGCAAGTGTTGGATTGACACCGGAAAATCCGACGAGCGATGAAATAACAATATCACATTCCGGGTAAGATGCAGCCTCGCAAAGCCCTTCCTCACCGCAGAGGATTTTTCCTTTAAAGGATGACTTATGCTTAAATTCGGTATATGCCTTTTCATCTTTTATTGCAACACCATAAGGGTTAAACTTTTCAATCTGCTGAGCGAGCAAATCAATATTTTTGTTTACCGTTAAAAAGCCGAGTGAGTAATTTCCGGATATACTTGAAATCACTTCGAGTGATTGCATACCTATCGAACCGCTCGAACCTAATATTGATATTGTCTTTTGTTCCGGCATCTATTTAGTGAATTTTACAAATATTCGTTTGTTATATCTTTCTGTTGACGAACAGAAAAAACCCTGAAAGAATCCAGAGAAATATTATCGTTTCTCTGTACATTTATTTTGATGAAATATTTAATCATAAGGCGCGAAGCACGCGATAAAGTACCTTCGGTTAGGTAATCTGCAATCAGCGGATTGACGTAAATAATAACACTAAACTCTCTTGTATGGGAACGGAAATTTTTAAGCCAGCGCTCGATTGCATTAATCAAAACTACTTTCGAAGTTACCCGCCCACGACCATTGCATGTTGTGCAAATTTCGCTTGTTTTTTCATATATGTTCTGGTTGATTCTCTGCCTTGTAATTTGCATCAGGCAAAGCTGTGTCAAGGGATAGACAATAGTTTTGGCTCTATCGCGAGCCATTTCTTTTTTCATAAGTAAAACTACCCGTTTTCTGGGTTGGTCTCCTCTCATATCAATCATATCGATTAAAATAATCCCGCTCAAATCGCGGATTCTAATTTGCCTGGCTATTTCACGAACAGCTTCAATATTAGTCCTGAATGCGCTTTTATCTACTTCCGTTTCCTTTGACTTGCCTGAATTAACATCGACAACGGTCATTGCTTCGGTCTGGTCAATTACAATCGAGCCACCTGACGGCAAATTTACTTTTCGTCTATAAGTTGAAGCAAGTTCTTTCTCTATTCCAAAATGGTCGAAAATCGGGGCTGAGCCTGAATATTGCTGAACTTTAGGGAGCAGCTCAGGAGAATTCTTCTTAACATAAGTAGAAATTTCTTTATAAATCTTTTTTGAATCGACCCATACACTATCGAAGTTAGATGTAAACAAATCCCGGATAATACTTGCAGCAAGCTGCATATCCTGATGAACTATTGTCGGTGGTGTTGACTTTTTAACTTTCTTTTCAATTTCCTGCCATATTTCAATAACATACTGCCAGTCTTGCTTCAGTTCGTTTTCGGTTTGCCCCTGTGAGGCAGTCCTGATAATTCCGCCATATCCTTTTGGTAATGTCGACTTTGCCAATGCCCGCAATCGCCGGCTTTCCTGATGTGGAGTAATTTTCTTGGATACCCCAACTGTATCTTCGAAAGGAAGAAGAACTACGAATCTGCCCGGGATTCCTATCCTTGTTGTGACTTTTACCCCTTTTCCGGCATAGGCTTCGCGAACTACCTGCACGATAACTTCCTGCTTAGCCTCAAGATTAATTTGTACCTTGCCTGAGCTTTTCGTATTGAAAAAAACTTTAGGTTCTTTATCACCTGAAGCCGGTTGATTTGATTTTTCTTTCTCAATTTCTTTTTTATCTGATGGCAGCTCTATTACGTCCAATTCATCAGGTTCGGAAGAAATATCCAAATCTAATTCTATATCTTCGTTATCCCCATCGCTAAGCAAGGAATTTTCCAATGAATCGTCAATATCAGAGAAATGAAGAAATGCGTCCTGACGAAGACCAATATCAATGAATGCAGCATTAATGCCATGAACGATTTTAGTAACCCTGCCGTAATAGATATTTCCGATGATCCGTTCTCTATCGGGAAGTTCGATATGGAATTCAGCAAGTTTATTATCCTCGGTGATTGCCACCCGGACTTCATTGAGCGTTGAATTGATTATTATATCTTTTTTCATTCGTTTCTTGTAGAGAGGTTGCTAGTAACGTCTCTATCCTAAGGCATTAATTTAAATACAACAATTTTTTATTGACGAAATTATGAAAAAAATAGTTCTTTATCATTGAAAATATTAGTTAATTTTGAATTTTCCGGAAATAAACAGGGCAAAAAAATGAAATACATTCTTACTCCTGATGAAATGCGTTCTGCCGATACTTATGCTATAAATAATTTCGGAATACCATCTGCTTTATTAATGGAAAATGCTGCTCGTTCTGCTTCATTATACATTGAGGAATTATTATTTCCTGAATCAAGAATTACAATTTTCTGCGGCAGCGGGAACAATGGGGGAGATGGATTTGCCCTTGCGAGGCATTTAGCAGATAAATTTCATGTAAAGATTTATTGGATTGGCACCGAAGACAAAATGAGCCCTGAAACGAAAACAAATTACCTTGCTGCAAAGAATATCGGTATTCCAACAATTTACTTATCGGATGAAAATGAGTTAACCAAAATAGATTGGGATACTGATTGCCTGATCGATGCATTAATTGGAGTGGGGGGTAGCGAAAACATTCGCGGATTAGCGTTGGATATTATCAGGTTTTGCAACGAACAGCCGGCTTTGAAAATAGCTATCGATGCACCTACCGGATTGAATACCAAATCCGGGAAAGCACACCGGGACTGCTTCCAGGCAGATTATACAATTACGATGTTTGCAATAAAAACAGGAATGTTATTGAATGATGGCGTTGATAAATGTGGTGAAATTCTGATTGCCAATTTGGGAGCCCCGTCAAAGATTGTCAAAGATATATCGAAAATAAGAATTATTGAGAAAGCTGATAAAGAAAATTTTTTGCAAAAGAGACCAAGAAAAAGCTCTAAATTCGATTATGGAAGAATTGTAATTGTTGCAGGTTCTCAAAATATGCCAGGCGCTGCCGCCCTTGCTTCGAATGCTGCTATCACAGCCGGTGCAGGACTTGTTTATTTATTTACTCCCAGCGTACATCCTGCTCTTCTTCCTGAAGTAATTCCAAATGTTGTTCCGGTAACACCAGACGGAACAATATCCATTCATGCCTTGGATGCCGTTCTGCAGGCGATCGAAAAAGCAGATGTACTCGCAATAGGTCCAGGTTTTGGAAATAATACCGAAACAATTAAATTCACTAAAGAACTGTTAGCGAAAACTCCGGAAAGAGTCAGTATGATAATTGATGCTGATGGATTGCTGGCAATTTCACCGAAGTCTCAATTAAGAAAAAATATCATTTTGACTCCACACACCGGAGAATTTTCGAAAATCACAGGAATTACTAGAAGTGAAATTGAGATAAATTCAGTTACATTAGCAACTGAGTGGGCTGAGCGGCTCGGATGTATAATTCATTTAAAGTATTTTCCGAGTATTTCTACAGATGGCACTTATTCATATTGGAATATTGCAGGTAATCCGGGAATGGCTACTGCAGGGAGTGGAGATGTGCTAACAGGGATTATTGCAGCGTTGTTAGGGCAGAAGTTACCGGCATTGGATGCTGCCGGTTATGGAGCTTATTTACATGCCATAGCAGGAGATTATTATACAAGTACTTATCCTGAAGAAACATTAACAGCATCAAGCGTGATTGAATGTTTGAAGGAAGTTATGATTTCTAAAAAGTTAGGTGTCTTAAAAGAATAAAATCGAAGATTTGTCATTCTGAACGAAGTGAAGAATCCAGATGCGGTAATGGGATTGGATTCTTCACTTCGTTCAGAATGACATTCTTCCATATAATTAGTTTTTCAAAAGGCTCTTAAATTACAAAACAGAATGCAAATTAAAATTGAAAAAGAAAAATTAAGAAGAATAATATTTACATTACCCGTTATAATGATATCATCAGGAATCTTTTGGTTATCGAATCAAAGCAGACCACCCCTACCTGATTTAGTATTTGAACTGAACGATAAATTTTTGCATTTTATTGCATATTTTATTTTTGGAATTTCAATTCTGCTTGCAGTACAGGCAAATGGTAAAAAATGGAATCAAAGGCAAATTATTATTACCGTTATCATTATTGGATTTATTTATGGAATCAGCGATGAAATTCATCAATATTATATTCCTGGAAGAAGCTTCGATTTTTTTGACTGGATTGCCGATGCTGCGGGTATCTGCATCTCATTGTTTTTTCTTAAGAATATTCGAAAAATAATATTTAAAAACAGTATATTATAAAAAAAATATTTTATAATCCTTTCCCAGCCGATTTAATAACTTGTTAAGAGGCTGTTGAAAAAGTAAGATGAATGTCATTCGTAAGCGAAGTGAAGAATCCAGAAGACCCATTGGGACTGGATTCTTCACTTCGTTCAGAATGACATTTTTCCATTTAATTAGTTTTTCAACAGTCACTTAAGTTATTAATTTCCATTGAAATATTCCATTTTATAAAATATCTTTTGTTTTTACTATTTATATTTTATATATTAGTATTATATTAATTAGTTAAGACTAAAATATTAATGTTATTAACCTAAATATAAAAAAATTTATTAATAAATGGGATTAATAGGTGGAAATATTAACTGAATCTGCAACCAAACAAGAAACTGGAAAAAAAGTAATATTTAACAAAATTGATGAGCTTAACAGGCACGCCTGGGAAATACATATAACCCAACCAAAACTTGGGCTTGAGTTGAGCAATGAAGCAAAAGAGCTTTCCGAGAAAAATAATTATCAGGAAGGTATTGCATACGCTATTAGGAATATGGGAGTAAGCAACCGGTATCTGTCAAATCTTGAAACTGCCCTGTCTTTATCCCTTCAGGCATTGGAGATGTTCATTGAGTTAGGTGACAGGTCCGGTGAAGCCCAGGCTTATGTATCAATTGGAGCTATATATTATTACATGGGTGATTTCGAAAGAGGGCTTGATTATTTCTTGAAAGGTTTATACTATGCAGAAGGAATAGGAAATAAGGAAGCCGAAACTTATGGATACAATGGGGCAGGTTATATTTATGGGGTATTGGGAGACAACAAGAGAGGATTAGAATTCCTTCATAAAGCATTGGAATTAAGCAAGGAAATTAAGAATGATGACCTGCAGGCTTCAATTCTTGATAGTTTGGCGGTTGGATTTCTTAAAGATAACCAAATTGAAAAGGCTTATGAAACATATATTGAATGTTTGAATTTCTCAATGAATAGGAATCAAATGCGGAATCAGGGTTATGCTTTGTCTGGTATAGGCCAAATCTTAGTAAAAAAGAACCGGATAGAAGATGCAAAGGTGTATTTCTTAAAAAGTTTGTCCATCCATGAGGAGATTGGTTATAAAACCGGTCCTGCAGCTACTTTATTACATCTCGGTAAATTATTCCTTCAACAAAATAATTTTGAACAAGCCAAGGTGTATTTGGAAAAATCATTAGATGTTTCTGAAAGCATTAAAGCTATGGCAGTAATTTATCAGGCTCATGAAGCTTTAGCAGAATTATTTGAGCGTAGGGAGGATTTCAAATCATTTGTCGAACATTATAAGCTTTATCACAAATATAAATCCGAATTCTTTAAAGTTGAACAGGAAAACAAGCAGAAATATCTTGCAGTGCAGCAGGAAATGGATAAACTCAAACAGGATGCCGAAATAAACAGGTTAAAAAATGTTGTTCTTAAAGAAAAGAATGACGAGTTAGAGAATAAAACCAATGACCTTGAACAATCTTACAATAACGTCTCGGTTCTGAGTAAAATCGGACAGGACATCACATCAACTTTAAATTTGGATATTATTCTTAATACAGTCTATAAAAATGTTAATCAATTAATGGATGCAAGTATTTTTGGAATAGGCATATATAATCCACATGAGCAGACAATCGACTACCGTCTTGCAATTGAGAATGGAAAGAGATATAAACCTTACCGAAGAACAATGGAAGATAAAAACCAATTACCCGTTTGGTGTATAGAAAATAAGAAAGAAGTTTTTATAAAAGATGTAGTAACTGAATTTTCTAATTATATTAAGGAGAATACAGACAAGGAATTAATAAAAAAGATTATGCTTGAAGATGGGACTCAAGCTATAGACCCATTTTCATATATATACCTTCCATTATTAGTTAAAGACGAAGTTATTGGTTTAATTACCGTCCAATCATTTAAAAAAGATGCATATACACCTTATCAACTTGATATTCTGAAAACCCTTGCATCGTATACTGCTGCAGCGCTATTTAATGCACAATCTTATGAAACGATTCAAAATACCTTAAATGAACTGAAACATACCCAGGAACAATTGGTTCAGGCTGAAAAGTTGTCTTCTCTTGGTCAGCTTACTGCCGGTATTGCTCATGAAATCAATAATCCGATAAACTTTGTATCGTCAAATGTGGAGCCCTTAAAAATAGATTTATCTGAAATCATCGAGCTTATAACCAGATATGAAAAGGTAATTAAGGAAAATAAACTTGAAAGTATTTTCCGGGAGGTTGAAGAATTCCGAACGGAATTTAATTTTGAGTTCACTGTTAAAGAAGTTGAGGAACTTTTAAAAGGGATAGATGAGGGTGCAAAACGAACTTCCGAAATAGTAAAAGGACTGCGTAATTTCTCCAGACTTGACCAAAACGTGTCTAAATTCGCCGACCTGAACGAGGGTTTGGAATCTACCTTGATATTGCTCCATAATTCCTACAAACACAATATAGAAATTACTAAGGATTATTGCGAAATTCCGGAAATTAATTGCTTTGCCGGACAAATCAACCAGGTATTTATGAATATTCTATCAAATGCCGTTCAGGCAATCGATGGTAATGGAAAAATATTTATTAAAACCTGGACGGATGGGGATATTGTTAAAATTTCAATCAGGGATACAGGAAGTGGTATGAGTGAGGAAATCAGTAAAAAAATATTTGACCCCTTTTTTACAACTAAGGAAGTTGGGAAAGGTACTGGATTAGGCTTATCCATTACTTACGGAATTATAGAGAAGCATAAAGGAAAGATAGAAGTCTTTTCAGAGCTTGGTTCAGGAACAGAATTTATCATCAGTTTACCAATTAACCAGGATTTATAGATGTTTAGATTTATAGGTATTTAGGTATTTAGGAATTTAGGAGTTTAGGCGTTTAGAAGTTTAGGAGTTTAGGAATTTAGGAGTTTAGGAATTTAGGATATTAGGTGTTTAAGTGTTTAGATTATAGGGGTTTAACATATTTTCATTCATACCAAGAAAATAATAGCTAAAAGCCTAAAAGCCTAAAAGCCTAAAAGCCTAAAAGCCTAAAAGCCTAAAAGCCTAAAAGCCTAAAAGCCTAAAAG
>JAERMQ010000003.1:154554-177870 GCA_016844745.1 Ignavibacteria bacterium
TAAAAGCCTAAAAGCCTAAAAGCCTAAAAGCCTAAAAGCCTAAAAGCCTAAAAGCCTAACAGTCTAAAAACCAAAAAGGAAAATTATGGAACAAAATCAAAAAAATGAGTACAACATACTCTATGTTGACGATGAGTCAAATAACCTCACGGCATTCACAGCAGCTTTCCGAAGGGATTACAATATTTTTACCGCTATAAGCGGCGCGGAAGGAATGGAAATTTTTACAAATAACGATATACATGTCATCGTAACCGACCAGAGAATGCCTAATATGACAGGAGTTCAGTTCCTTCAGCGTGTTCCTGATGAACCTGATAATATTCGAATCATACTAACCGGATTCAGTGATATTGAATCAATAGTCGAGGCTATCAATACAGGTAAGGTGTACCGTTACATCACAAAACCCTGGGATAAAAATGAATTGAAGATAACTATAGATAATGCACTTGAAACCGTAATGTTGAGGAGAAATAATAAACTTTTAATTGACGAACTCAAACAAAATAATGAACAATTGGAAGAAAAAGTCAGGATAAGAACACTTGAAATTGAGAAGGAAAAAGCCAAATCCGATGAACTTCTCCTTAATATTTTACCCAACGAAATTGCAGATGAACTCAAGCTTCACGGAAAATCTTTAGCAAGGAAGCACGAACAGGTTAGTGTTCTTTTTGCTGATATCAAAGGTTTCACATCAATAGCTGAAATATTGTCGCCGGAGCATCTTGTTGCAGAATTGGACAGGATTTTCAGGGTTTTTGATGATTTGGTTGAAAAGCACGGTTTGGAGAAAATCAAAACAATCGGTGATGCCTATATGTGTGCCGGGGGATTACCTATATCAGATAAGGAAAATGCAGTTAAAGCGGTCTCTGCTGCATTAGATATGCAGAATTATATGAAAGAATACAAAGAAACAAAAACAAATGGTAATCCGGGTTTTGATATTCGAATTGGTATTCATACGGGACCGGTTGTTGCAGGAGTAGTTGGGAATAAAAAGTTTTCTTATGATATCTGGGGAGATACCGTAAACACTGCAGCCCGTATGGAAGCCGCAGGAGAGCCATGTAAAATTAATATTTCTGATGTTACATATTCTTTGGTTAAAGATTTCTTTAATTGTATTCATAGAGGCAAAATAGAAGCCAAGAATAAGGGAGAAATCAATATGTATTTCGTAGAAAATCATAATGGTTAAATTTAACTTTAAAATATCTTTAAATTTCATAATGAGACTTATGTTAATTAAGAAATAAATTATTAAGAGCCTGTTGAAAAAGAAAAGAAGAATGTCATTCAGAGCGAAGCGAAGAATCCAGTTCCGGCATTGGGACTGGATTCTTCACTTCGTTCAGAATGACATTTCTCCATTTAATTAGTTTTTCAACAGTCTCTTAAGATATAAAATTTATAATGAAAAATTTATATGTCCATAGCTTCAAAATAAATACTAAATTAATTTTAACTTTTACTTATATTTGAATAATTGAAATTATTATTGGGATAAAAATGCTAATAGTAGATATTGTTGGAAATGCTGCAAATATAATTTATACCGCAGGCTCATTTTTTAAGAAAATGCTATGGTTGAGGATTTCATTAGTTATCGGTGGTTTGCTCGAAACCTGGTATTTTGTTATGACATCTTCCTCCGATTTATGGACAAGTATTTTTTGGAATGGTATTTATATACTTGCCAATATCATAATGATAACAATTTTAGTTGTTGAAAGGGGTTTATTAAGTTTTAACCAGGAAGAGGCGAAAATATACTTCAGTGTTTTTTCAAAAATGGAGAAGGTATTGTTCAAAAAAGTTCTTAGAGCCGGATGCTGGCTTAATTTACCTGCTGATGATATCATTACACAAGAAGGCGAACCAACTGATAAGCTAATATTAATTTTTGATGGGAAACTGGAAGTTACTTCAGGCGGCGAAATTGTAGCTTTTCTTCATAACGGCAGCTTCGTTGGCGAGATGAGTTTTTTAACCGGCGGAAATGCTACTGCAACAGTACGAACAATAACTCCTTCACGATTTTATGCCTGGGATAAAATAACATTGGTAAAATTATTGGAAGGCAATCATGAACTGGATAATGCTATGAAGAATATATTCAGTAGTGATTTGATTGGAAAATTAAAGAAACAAAGCAATTAAATCAGTCGAATATATATCTGACTCCTTCTCTTGCAAAACCGGCAAAATCATTTATTTTATATTTCGCCCATTCGTCACCATAATGCATCAGGTACATTTTCTTTTTCCATTCAACCGGTAATGTTCGTAGTTCATCCAAAGAAGCATGAACAGGATTGCCTTCGAGTGAGCAATCGTGAAAAATCAATTCCGAATTATCAGCATAAATATCAAGTAGTGATTTATCGAATTTTGTATCGCCGGTAAACATTACCTTATTATCAATAAATAACCCATAAGATATGAATGCTTTTTTTTGGGTTTTTGCAGTATCCGGGATGTGATTGGTACCGAAAAATTCGAGTTCTATACCTTCGAAATTAAATTTGTATTTTGTTCTGTAACGGCTGGGAATAGACTCGGCAAGGTGAACATCAAAGTAATCATTAAGTTTCATTTTACCTTCATTATTAGCCTCGTTCCATTCCAATCCGCCTTTTATTGAATTATTCCAGAAGATTTTCTGATATTCTTTTGTAGTGATTAGTTTGAGTTGAGGCTTGTTAAATGTTCTTGTACCGACATACCGATTAAATAAAGCCAGGTATTCAACACCACCAATATGGTCGGCATGGCTATGAGTTGGCAGGAAAGCCTCGATATCCATTGGTGTTAGCCCGGTATTCTGATTGAGTGATACAGGTGCATTAAAACCAAAATCAACGAGAATATGCGTATTCCCTTTGATTATTATCAGGTTATTATTATAAAGTACTTTTGAAAATGCCGTACCGGTGCCAATAAACACTATCTCTAATGCACCGTTATTTTTTAATTGTAAATTCCCTTTTCTTTCTTCGATTTTCATCAATATCCCATAATTTTATTTTACAAAAATAAGAAAATTTCATGCCATAGTTATTATTCCAGGAAAAAAAAACTAAATTATTAATGTTTAGGAAATAACCGGATTATTTAGAAAATATGTCTTCATTAATCCCTTCCCTTTTATATCAATCTCTCCTCTTTCTTCAAAATCAATTCGTAATTCGTAATTCGTAATTTTTCCACAAATCTTTCCGTAACCTGAATTCTTCCAGGTTCGCCATATTCTTCCATACGTGCTGCGGTATTGACTGTATCGCCCCATACATCGTAGATGAATTTGTGCTCGCCGATTACGCCGGCAACGACAGGACCACAATCAATACCGCAGCGGAATTGCAGTATTGTTCCGTCTACAGTGTTATAATCTTTTAACATTTCCATAGCCTCACTTGCAAACATTAAAGCAGTGAATGCATGGTCTTTCTGTGGTTCGGGTAATCCGGATGCAACCATATAACCATCGCCAATGGTTTTGATTTTTTCAAGACCATATTTTTTCACCATGTTATCAATTATCAAAAAGAAACCATTAAGGGTTTGAAGAACTTCAGAAGCGCTTTTATTATTAGAATACGAGGTAAAACCAGCAAGGTCAATGAAAATAATTGAGCGCTTCAATATATTTACCATGAACATAATATGCTAACCCAAAACTTTTTAAAGAGTAAGCTAATCCTCTCTCAAAATTTAATTTTGAGGCTAAATCTATTGCCGTTTGAGCGTATTTAATTGCTTCATCAGGTTTGGCATCGCTTTTATTATTACTCAATTGTATTAATAAATTTACTTTATTCGTATCTTCCTTAGCCTTTGGCAGCACGGAAAGCAGTGAATCAATCTTTGCCTGTCCCTGCCTTTGGGAAAAGATTTGTTGATTTAAACTGAAAACAATTATGATTACAATTAATATTAGGTTTGAATTTTTCATAATTACTTATTTATAATACTTGGAAAAGAATTTTAAAATTATAAACTCAATTCTTTTCTTTTAAAAATTTATACTAAACTAATAATTTTTTTAATATTAACGAAATTTTTTTAATTGTAACAAAATTTTGTGTGGGTTGTTATTGTGATAATTTTTAATTTGAAAATAGAATAAATAGAAAATTAATAAAATTTTATACATAAATATTTATGAAATTATGTAATAATATATAATACAATAAAATTATTTACTATTAAAAATGAGGATATTATGAGACATTTGATATTTTTTCCAATTCTTTTTTTTATCTTTTCAAACTGCGTTGAGGCTCAGAGCGACACTTTAGTTATTAAATTAAATGACGGCAAGATTGATAAAATTGCCATTGCCCAACTGAAAAAGATTAGCTTTGAGAATATTACCGGCATCGAAGATCAAACCCTTCCTGCCAAAAACCTTGCTGTTGCAGGAAATTCCCCAAATCCATTCGCAGACCAAACTGATATTGAATTCGAGATAGCAAACTCAGGAATCGTTGAAATAATGATATACGATAATATCGGTAATCGAATTCACACACTGAAATGCGAAAATTGCCCTGCCGGGAAAAATTCTCTGCCCTGGAATTGCACCGACATGAGAAACAACCGTGTTCAGAACGGAGTTTATTTTTATGAAGTGCGTTTCGGTAATGATGTTCAGTCAAGAAAGATGATTGTTATTAAATAATTATTCTAACAAAATTCTTAATAAGATGAATTGCTAAGAAAACAAATAGCGTCTTAGCTCCTTAGCGGCTTTGCGTGATAATTTTTCTCACAAACCAGTACTGAAGCTAAAACGCTAAGAAGAAAATCATGTTTTTGAAAATTATAAGGTAAAATTATGAAAAAAAATATACTCTATTTATTTATATTCCTTTGTTCAGTCCCACTTTTTGCACAGTCTCCAACTGTAAAATTTTATTTGAATGATGCAAGTTTTAAATCTTATAATATTGGTGATATTGACAATATCGGCATAATAAAAAGCCAGAACACTTTCAATATGAAAATCTTTTATCAGGATACTCTAACCGCAACAAGCCAGACTGCAATTATTGATTCGATTAAATTTGAAAGTGTAAATAATATAATCAGTAATCTGGTAATTTATTTAGCTGGCGTAACTCCATTAAAGTTTGCATTAGTTCAAATTGACAGCATTGTTTTTTCCCCATACATTCCATCACCAAAAATTTCGAGCATCAATCCTACATCTGCCCAAATCGGGGATGAAATTACAATCACCGGTTCCGGTTTCGGAGCAACGCAAGGGACAAGTATAGTTTCATTTGGTGCTATTACGGCAACAAATTATACAAGTTGGAGCGCAACCGAAATCAAAGTAAAAGTACCAGTAGGAGCTTCAAGCGGGAAATTATCCGTAACCGCGAACTCTCAAAAAAGTAATGAAGTTGATTTTACATTAATTATCGGACCAACAATAACGGGTATTAATCCGGCAACTTTGGTTATTGGTGATACCGTAACAATTACCGGTACAGGGTTCGGAGCATCAAAAGGTACAAGCAAAGTATCATTTGGATTAAATAATGCAACTGAAATTGTAAGCTGGAGTGATACACAAATTCAGTCAAAAGTGCCTGCAGGTACTGTTAGCGGTAAGTTATCAGTTACAGTTAATGGTGTCAAAAGCAATGAAGTTGATTACTCAATAACAGGTAGCGCCGGTCTTGTTATTACAAGTATTCAACCAACTGCAGTAAGTATTGGAGACATTGTTACATTAACCGGAAAGGGATTTGGCGCATCCCGGACTACAAGCTTCGTATCATTCAATAGTCTATCGGCGACCGATTATACAAACTGGAGTGCTTCGGAAATTAAAGTAAAAGTTCCCATTGGAACCAAAACCGGTAAAGTATCCGTTACGGTAGGTGGGAACCAAAGCAATGAAGTCGATTTCGGAATACTTCCAAAGATAACTAAAGTAACACCTGATACAGTTGGAAAGACAGAATTTATTTCAATTAAAGGGAGTTCATTCGGTGATACACCGGATACAAATGGAGTATATTTTAATTCAATAAAAGCAACCGAATATCAAAGCTGGAGCGATACGTTAATAGTTGTTAAAGTTGCCAATAATGCCGCATCCGGTAAAATTTTAGTAAAAGTAAACGGATATAAAAGCAATGAGGCTAATTTCACAATAAAACAATTTATTACAGGAATTACTCCTAATCCTGCTAAAATCGGTGAAGAAGTTACCATAACAGGTTTTGATTTCGGAAGTACCCAAGGTACGAATTATGTATCATTTAATTCGAGCAAAGTTGTTTCCTATCCAATTTGGAGCGATACATTAATTAAAGTAATTGTTCCCGACTCGGCTAATAGCGGAAAAGTCTCCGTAACAATTGGAACAATGAAAAGTAATGATGTGAATATTACCATCTTACCCAAAATCACGAGTATCACTCCTGCTGCAGCAAAGCTCGGTGACTTTATTAAAATTGCAGGCTTCAACTTAGGTGATGGGAGAGGTTCGAGCTATGTTTCATTTAATGGAACAAATTCAACCGAATTTCAAAACTGGTCTAATAATGAAATTGAATTGAAAGTCCCAACCGTAGCGAGGAATGGAAAAGTTTCAGTTACTGCTAATAATTTAAAAAGTAATGAAATGGATTTTGAAATTGCACCAACAATAACAAATATCAATCCTGGTTCCGGTATTAGAGGAGATCAGGTAACAATTACTGGAATTAGTTTCTGGAGCTCCCAGGGTACAAGTGTGGTATCATTTGCCGGTTCAAATGCAAGTAGTTATCAAAGCTGGAGCGATACTGAAATAAGAGTGACGGTGCCCCAAAGTGCAAATAGTGGAAAAGTAAAAGTGACAGTTGGCTCATTCATAAGCAATGAGGTTGATTTCACAATGAAACCAAATATTACCAATGTTTCGCCAAATTCATCTACTCATAGTGTTATTATCACAATAACAGGCACTGATTTTGGTGCAACAAGAGGTTATAGCATTGTTACTTTCAATACAACAGTTGCAACCGATTATCCAAGTTGGAGTAATACATCAATTGAAGTAAAATTACCACGTACAGCAACTACAGGCAAGGTTTTCGTAACCGTTAATGGAGTGGCAAGCAATGAAGTCGATTTTACGGTTATACCGCCTGAATTTGAATCCGTGATTATTGGTAATCAGGAGTGGATGCTATATAATCTTAATGTCTCGACCTACCGTAACGGTGATGCAATTCCCCAGGTAACAGACCAGACTGAATGGGCTAATCTTACAACCGGAGCATGGTGTTATTATAATAATAGTTCGGATAATGGAACAACCTACGGTAAGCTCTACAATTGGTATGCTATTAACGATGCGCGTGGTTTGGCTCCTAACGGCTGGCATGTTCCAACTGATGCTGAATTCAATACATTAACCGATTATCTTGGCGGTTTAGCCGTTGCCGGTGGTAAACTGAAAGAAACAGGAACTGCTCATTGGATAACTCCAAACACCGGCGCAAGCAATGAAAGCGGATTTACTGCCCTTCCTGGTGGGTACCGAATTGGGACCGGATTTGGCAGGATTGGTGAAAATTGTCTATTTTGGGTTAGCACCGAGGAGAACTCAACAAATGCCTGGAGCAGGTATCTATACAATACCAACGGGACTGTTGCAAGGTATGGTAATAATAAAGGTACCGGATTTTCGGTTCGTTGTTTGAAGAATTAATATTTGGTAAAATAGATATTAGGTAATCTCATAAGAATAAAAATGGAAGAATGTCATTCTGAACGAAGTGAAGAATCCAGTCCCAATGCCGTTTCTGGATTCTTCACTTCGCTTACGAATGACATTCTTCCATATTATTGACTTTAAGACAACCTCAATGTTTTTTTTAATATACCTATAATTGTCAGAACCTTGATTTCCATGATTTAAGGATTAACTTGATTTATGAAATATGTTTTCATCATCCCTTTGCCCTTAATTTCAATCTCACCTCGCTCTTCAAAATTAAACAGATGTCCTACATCTGGCAGATGTAGGACATCTTTGAATCGTTCTGTACATTGTATCCTCCCAACCACTCCATTCGTCTCCATCCTCGAAGCAGTATTGACCATGTCGCCCCACAAATCATAAATAAATTTCTGCTCTCCTATTACTCCGGCAACGATAGGACCGCAGTCCAATCCGATGCGGAATTGAATTTCTTGGGGACGGGGGTCGGGGGACGGGGGTCGGGGAATAGGGGATTGTTCACCAATTTCAATTTCCCCAGATACTATACACTGAACCTCAGACCCATCTTCCAGACCCCCGATCCCAGACCCCAGAACCCTATAATCTTTCATCGTCTCCATCACTTCCAATGCCATCATCGAAATTGCTTCAGCATGGTCTTTGCGGGGAATTGGGATCCCAGCCGCTGCCATGTAGCAATCACCGATAGTTTTGATTTTCTCCAGACCATATTTTGCTGCAATTTTATCGAAAATAGTAAAAATATCATTCAGCATTTTCACCATTGCCTGTGGAGAAGATTTTGCGCTCAGTTTTGTGAAGTCCGCAATATCAATAAAGATTACACTTGCTTCGCTGAAATGGTCGGCTATTGTGGTTTCGCCTTCTTTCAGACGGGTTGCGATTGATTCAGGGAGGACGTTGAGGAGAAGACGATCTGATTTATCTTTTTCGATTATAAGTTCTTCTGATTTTTCCTCAATTTTTTTTCTCTCTTGCCTAATTATATAGTTATCTTCTCTAGAATTTTGAAGAAGCCTCCTATTCTTATCAATTTGTAGCTTCAGATTGTCCAGCAGAAATCTATAAACATTTATACACCACAAAAGAGTCAGAACAAGCATAGTATCATAAAACAAATCAAATTTGTTATTGATTATTCTTCCAAGGGAATAGCAAACAGCATAGATACCCCAATAAATGTGAATTTTCTTCTTTATTTCAGACCCTACTAACATTAAGGGAACCCCCATAAATAAGATTATTGCGTAAACAATTAATTTCTCTACTGCAAAACTTGATATTGCACTCCAGAAACATGTCCAAATAACATAGCTGTAAAAAGCTATATTTGCCCACTTTTCTTGTTTCCATGATTTACTTACATACTTATAATTGCAATAAACAACAGGAAGTGTTAAAAGAAAGGGAAAGATAAACAGAACGCTATATGATAAATCTACTACAGTTCCTTGCATCTTCGATATTATCGTAAGGATAATTAAAGTATATGTTCCATACAAAGCATATGTTCCTCTAAACAAAAGTGCCTGTTTTAAGAATTTAAAGTCTATAAAATTACTCATACTAAGTTCCTATACATTTCTAAAATATGAAAAGGTTAATTTAACTCATTAAAAACCACGTTTTCATCATGCCCTTTCCTATTGTCTGAATCAGAATTTTCAGAATTTTAGAATGAATAGAATGAAATCCTAATTTTGTCTTAATTCTGAACATTCTTTAATTTTGTAAATTCTGATTCAGACAGTTATTGAATTTAGAAAATAAGTCCTCATCTTTCCTTTTCCTTTAATCTCAATCTCACCACGCTCTACAAAATCAATTCGTAATTCGTAATTCTTCATTCGTAATTTCTCCATGAACCGCTCTGTCACCTGAATCCGCCCCGGTTCGCTATATTCTTCCATACGGGCTGCTGTATTGACAGTATCGCCCCATAAATCAAAAATAAATTTCTTCTCACCTATAACACCTGCAACGACCGGTCCGCAGTCAATTCCGCAGCGGAACTGAATATTTAGGGTTTCGGGTATTGGGTTTTGGGTATTGGAGGTAGGTGATTGTTCTTCATTTTCCATTTCACTATACCCTGAACCCAAAATCCTATACCCATTCATTGCTTCCAAAGCAAACCTTGCCGCTACTTCTGCATGGTCTTTTCCCGGAACAGGCACTCCAGCGGCAGCCATATAGCAGTCTCCGATTGTCTTGATTTTCTCTATTCCGTATTTCTCGGCAATATTATCGAACTTAGTATAAATTTCATTGAGCAGCTCTACGATTTGTTCCGGAGTTCGAGAGTTATCCGATACCTTCAAAGTATCGGACATTTTTGTAAAGTCAACAATATCAATGAATACAACACTTGCCTCATCGTAATGGTCGGCAATCGGCTTTTCACCTTCCTTGAGTCGAGCTGCAATCGGAGCGGGCAGGATATTCAGCAATAATAATTCCGTCAATTCTTTTTCTTTCTGCTCGAATTGCCGTTCGAGTTCTACCTGCTTCTGCTCAAATATTTTTTTATCTAATTCCCTTTTAATTTCTTTTGTACGATATGCAATGCCATAAAGGAAGACCAACATTTCGAAAGTAAAAAATGGGATTGCTAATTTTATCGGATGGATTGATAGGGGCCAATATTCACTTTTATCAAAATTTGAATAGATTATATACAAAATAATCAGTATAAATGGAGACCAGCCGGTTAAGATAAATATAGCTGAACGAATACCTTTTTTAAGTAATTTTATTGAGATTATTATTGTTAAAATTACTCCCAAGAAAGCCATGTAAGTAAATAAATTCATTAAATTATTGCCAAGAAAATCATTTTGATAATTATAGAATATTCCGGCTAAAATTGTATTTATGGAAGATAGAATAAAAATAAAATAAATGATAAAGTACAGTTTCCTGAAATATTTCTTTATCTGGAGGTATTCCTTAATAAAAAACCAAACGCAAATTACAGTTATTCCAATAGCAATATAAAACAGACAAATTCTAAGAAAAAACAAAACGGATTGGTCGGATATAAAAGGAATATTAGCCACGAAATCGAATATGAATACTGAGACTGTTAAATAGGTGACAATAGTCATAAAAACATAGAATAGATAATATAGGTATAGTTTTTCACCTGTATTGATGTAAAAAAACAGTACCATAAGAAAGATAAGTATAAAAGTCAAAAATGAAGATAGATTGATTGCATTATCCTCAATAAAGTTTATGAAAAATTTACCAATACCCAATATTTCGGAAAAACCTACTGCTCCGAATAAATTAATAGAATCTTTAGAAGGTATTTGGATTAAAATATACCCGGTAAATAAAGTATCAGCATAAAATAATCCGGTGGGGAAATGCTTGAGAGTGAAAACCTGCTTTGAAATTATTTTTCCATCCCTGTATTCAAATAGTTTATTAGGGTTGTAATAAACAAAGCTTATAATCAGATTTTGTTCTTTTTCGGTTGAATTAACTATTCTTAGATTCTTCCATCCATTGTGAAAGATTTTTCTAATTTTAATCAATGAGTCTTTACCGCGAATTAAATTTTCAGCAAATGATGACAGAGAATCATTGATATTGGAAAATTTATTAAGAATACTATCAACTATTATATTTTCATTTTTAAAATCAAAAGTATCAAGGGAGATATAATATTTTATCATATCATCACAATTAATTGCCGTTATATCATTTTTCAAAAGATAAAAAGTTGCGTTAGTAGAATCGTATCGGAAGGATTGGTTTAGGCAATAAGATGAACTGATAACAGAGAGATACAATGCAAGGACAATGACAAATTTCATCAATTTCCCTTTCAGTTAAATACAAATATTATACGAAATTAAGAAATTTTCTTAATAATTATTTCGTATAATAGAAAGAAAAAAAAGAAATGATTTAATCTACCGAATTGTTCATGAATGCAAGTTTACATTCCTGAATTAATCGTAATCCGGATACTTCAATTAAAATCGTTCAATTAAAGCTGGGTTCAAAACTTTTTAAATATCATTCCATCGAATGAGGATGTGGAAAAATTAATAAAAATGCGAAAATGTCATTGGTAACTTGTTACTGAATCCAGTGCCATTGCTGCTTATGGATTCTGAAACAAGTTACCAATGACAGATTTTTCTTGATTCACAAATTTGCAACAATTTCAACAAGGAGAAACCCCATAACCCCCTTTGAAAAAGGGGGTTAGGGGGTTTCTCTTGATTTTGTCATTGGATATTTTTATGAAGTTCCTTATTTTGTAGTTCAGAATGACATTCCAAATAACTAATGAGAAAATTCTATGGCAGATTCTTGAAAATTGTATATCTCAGGATAATCTCAAGAATAAATGCTAAGGCTGCAATCAAAATGAAGGGGAAAAACATTTCGGTGTAACGTGTAAAATGAGCAACGTCTATTCTCGTTTTCTCTAATTTATCAATTTCGCCATAAATATTCTCCAATGCTTTATTACCGGTTGCCCGGAAGTATTTCCCACCGGTAGTTGCAGCAATTTTCTTTAAAACATCTTCGTCGATTTGTACGGGGATATTCTGATACTGAATACCGAATGGAGTTTTGAATGGATATGGAGCAACTCCGTGGGTTCCTACTCCAATTGTATAAACACGGATTCCGAATGTTTTTGCAATTTCCGCTGCTGTAACAGGAGCAATAAAGCCGGTGTTATTAATACCATCAGTCAAAAGAATAATAACTTTGCTCTTGCCTTTGCTGTCCTTTAATCTATTGGTTGCTGTTGCCAAGCCCATTCCAATGGCGGTTCCATCCATAATCATTCCGCTTTTTATATCCTTGAACAGGTTTTTCAGAACATCATGGTCAATCGTAATCGGGCATTGGGTAAAGCTCTCACCGGAGAAAATCACTAATCCGAGCCGGTCGTCAATCCTGTTTTCAATGAAATTCAAGGCAGTTTTTTTTGCTGCTTCTATGCGGTTGGGTTTGAAATCTTCTGCCAACATAGATGTCGAAACATCGAGAGCTAAGATAATATCGATACCTTCAGTTGTAACTGATTTCCTGCTCGAACTTGACTGTGGGCGGGCAAGAGCAACAATTATTAATGCAACAGCTATTGTACGCAAAATAAATAATAAATGCCGGAATCGAAGTCTGGCAGAGGATTTGGAATATTTCAAGCCATCCCATGTTGATATTTGGAGAGATGGATTCTGCTTTTTCCGGCGATAGACGTACCAAACAATCATCAGTGGAATAATGAATAAAAGCAGGAAATAACCCGGATTTGCAAAGAACATGTCACTCATTGTTTTTCCTCCGGATTTGTTTCATTGCCGTTAATGAGCGGAATTGTTTTATTTATAAATTGGTATGCAGCCGCCATACTGGATGAGTTCTCATCGGGTAATGGTTCGTGCTTGGCAAACTTTACCAAATCCGCTAATTCAAGTATTTTCCTTGCAAGGTTCATCAAATCGGGTGGAAGCATTGCTTTCCTGAGTCCATCTATTATTTCATCGGTAACCATCTCGAGAGCAGGAAATTGAATCTGACGCTCAATATATAGCCGAAGAATTTCCGTTAACCGAACGTGGAACTCCTTAATCATGTTATTCTGCCAGAGCTTTTCATTATCAAGTTTTTTCAATGCTTCCATTGCAGCTATATGAGGGGGTATTCTCGGGTCGTATCCAAGTTCATCATGTTTTTTTCTTTTTTTATAAAAGAGATAGAAATAAATTGCATCCCCAATTATGACTAATCCTAATGCAAGGGCTATGTATTCCCAATAATCGAGCCATGTATTGGGCTCTTCTGCCGGTGGTTTTATATCTTTAAACGGTTTTGTCGTATCGACCGGAACGGTTGCAAATTTAATAAAAATTGGGTCGGTGTTGGCAGGATACATATCAGGTAAACCTTTTCTTTCGTACATGAAAGTAAATGGCGGTATAGAATAGCTGCCGGAATCGAATGAAGTAATTACAAAACGCTGCCTGTAAAGTCGAATACCGTTTGTGTCGGAGGTATCGATTGGCGTGGCAGCAATAAAAATGATTTTACCAATTGAATCCGGCACAACAGGCCAAACCACACGAATATCCCTTGGAGCTTTCAATTCCAATTTAAGTAAGAGCTGGTCGCCGATTAGCACGTTATTGGTATCAATAGTAGCCCGTGCTGAAATATTTTGGGTATAAACTTTATTTGAGAAGAAAAATAAAAACAAGATAATTATTATTGCCTTTTCTTTCATACCTTCTTCGTTAATTTATCTTAAAATAATTGTTTTCTTAGTTATAATATTTGTTCCCTGCTTAAGTTCAAGCAGATATACTCCCGATGAAAGATTCCTTGAATCATACTCAACTTCATTCAAACCTGTATCAGATGCGCCTTCGAAAATTATTGCCACTGCTTTCCCGGATTCATCTTTTAAAGAAAGCAGGCAGTATTCAGGCTTACGAATTTCATATCTGATTTTAATATTACCATTGGATGGATTAGGATAAACGCTTAATTCGAAGGAATTAAATTGACCAGCACCATCTTCTATACCTGCAACATTTACAGTTTTAAAATTGAAATATTTCGCAAAAGGTCCCTCGCCATCTGTATTGACTGATGATACTTTCCAATAATATCTTTGATTATTCTCCAATCCTGATATTTCAAAACTGTTCGTTTGGATGCCTGATGTATCAAGTATTTTAACTGTAAAACCTAAGTTTGGTGAAACCTGCAAATGGTATCCCGATGCCGCATCTACTTTCTTCCATGAAAATGTAAATTTTGATGGGATAGAGTCAGCCTTGTTGGTGGGGTAAAGCATTTCAGGCGGACCAACAATCGAAGTAAATGACCAAACATCGGAAAATTGACTTGAGCCACTTGCGTTTTTTGCCAAAACACGCCAATAATATTTTATAGGACCGGCTTCCAAGCCCTGAATGCTTTGTTGAGTTCCGGTAATCCCATCCTTTTCGATAAAAATATTCCCAAAATTGGGGTCAGTTGATATTTGCAATTTATAAAAAATAGCTCCTGAAACGGGTTTCCATGAGAATGTGGATGAAGATTGAATGCCTTTTGATAAATTGACAGGACCAATTAATTCCGGTTTTGATGGAGGGGCAGGGAAATTACTCGCAAACCCGCTGAACATACCCGCTCCATGTGTTGCAACAGCCACAAATCCGTCAGAGTTTCGGGCGTCGAGCATATCTACTACCGAATTACCGATTGATGTAGCGCCTTCCTGCTGCCAGCAAGTATATTGCCCGTCTATTAAAGCAGTAGCAAATAAACCTATAGAAGTACCGATATAATATATCTTTCTTCCGTTGAATTTAACAATTTCAAGCCATCGGCATGATGGTCCCGAACCTGTTCCGTCGGGATTTTCTTCCAGGTTACCGGATATGCTTGACCATGTAGTTCCTCCATTTGACGAAGCGAAAATGCTCACCACACCGTAGTTAGTAAATACTACGAACACATTGTCTGCATTTTCAGGGTCTATTTTGATGCATCCTATGTATGCTTGTGGAAAGTTGGCGGGTGTAATATTTTTTGGTGTAGGATTTCCCGAATTTGCATCTGTAATTTTGAATATTTCACCTGTATGAGTGGCGTAATAAAGGACATTTGCCGGAGTTGTCGAAATATCCATAGCCGTTATAATTCCGTCCCTTTTTACAATTGGGTTTTTTCCGGGTTCTATACGAGTGTTAGTAAGACTGTCCCAATTGATAAAGGTGGAGTCATTCGAGGAAACAAAAGGAATAGCATCCAAATTATTATTCCGCCAGACAAGTCTGCCGCCACCCAGATACATCCTACGGTTATCATTAGGATCTAATAGAATTGGACAGTTCCAAATCATATTCAAAGCTCCTGCCGGGTCTATGCGGGTTAAAAATTCGCGATTGCCGGACTTATCAAGATTGAACCGCCAAATCTTCACTCCACAGGGATTTGTGCTATTTTGGGATGAATAATAATTTTTCCCGCTGTCTGCAATCACGCATGACAATCCGTCTCCGAAGGAAGGATTAGTCCAATAATCCGATGTATTTGTCGAATTAGTAAATAATGTCCCGTTATCCTGAAGTCCGCCAATAATTTCCATACTGTTACGTGCGCTCCGGTCAATTGCACAGGTATAAAATTGAGTAGTGTAGTATCCGTTATTCAATGATTTCCAGGCAACTGTATCGGCAAGATTATTGAATGTCTTATGTACGCCTCCGTCAGAGCCGCTGAACATAATATTTGGATTCGATGGCAGGAATATTAATGCGTGTTGGTCAGCATGTTGATTCGGATAAGTGTATATATCTCTTGCTGACTGGTTAGGATTATAGCCGCCAATCCAGGTAGTCTTATCCTCGGATTTGAAGCCGTTCACGGAGCGATATAGATTTGTCCCGCCAATAAAGACAATATCAGGATTATCAGGTTTGATTTTTACATGTAAATTGTATGAACTTTGAGAGTTAAATTGCCCGCGTCTGTAAGATGGACGTGGGAGGTTATTTGATAAATTCTCCCAACTTCCGCCGCTGCCGGAACCGTCTCCGGAGGTATATGTATATTTCCATAAGCTGTGAAATGTTGTATCACCCCGGGAACCGATAAACCATTTGCCGCTTCTTGGAGTTTCTCCCAAAAAGTAAAGCAAATTTTCATTCGATGCAGATATTCCGATTACAATCCGTCTGAATTTTACAGGCAGGTCAGGCGGTGAAATATCAGTCCAGGTCACTCCGTCGGTCGAACGGAACATTCCCTTTACTTTCGATGTATTCTGATTTGGTGCATCCTGGCTGATTGTGGCATATAATATTCCTTCTGATGAAATTGCAATATCGGTGAAACTGCCATATTGATTGCCCAGACTACCAAGGACCGGTTTCCATGATGTCCCTCCGTCCGAGCTTCTATAAATAGCGCCTGCTGCTACTGCCGCATAAACTTCATCATTCTGGGATGGAGCAGCAGGATTTGAAACAATATTCCATACGTAATCAAATGCATTATCCCAGGTACCCAATCTGTTTGTAGATGTTGATGGTAGCAGTTGCCAGCTTTGTCCTCCATCGACTGATTTATAAATACCATCACCAAGAATATTTGCAGAGTTGCCATAATATTCGCCTGTTCCTGCATACCAAATTTTTTCCTTTCCCTGGCGAACATCCTGAGTTAGACAGGAAATAGTGGCTAATTGTTGCTGAGAAGTTGTTCTTGTCCAAGAAACGCCTCCATTAACCGAGCGCCACAATCCACCGGATACACCTCCGGCAAGAATTATATCTTCATTGAGTACATCGAGCGCCAGGGCTCGGGTTCTGCCTCCGATATTAAAAGGACCGCGGCGTTCCCAGTTTTCACTTAGTGGGATAACAGAATATTTATTTGAATAATAAATTGAACGCGGAAGCTTTTTGGCAAATTCCATTTCACGGAGATGGATGCCCTTAGGGATAACTCCCGTTTTCGGGTCGCGGAGCTTAAGATATTCCCATTTCATCCTTTCCTGTGGAAATTGCGGTGCGGAAGTTTCGTCCGATGACGAGCCAAATTCCACTCTCATCAGAAGAGGAATTGATATTGCTAAGACTACTACACTTATTACGGCTAACCGGATTTTCAATTTTTTAGCTTTTTTCTTTAATAATTTATAATTTATTTTTTGTCTGAATTATGATTTATAGGATTAAAGGTTTACCATGATTTCTAATTGTTAATTGTCAATTGTTAATTGTCAATTGTTAATTGTCAATTGTTATAAAAATATTTTTATATTTATTAATTTTTAAACTCATAACTCATAACTCATAACTCATAACTATAATTCATAATTTAAAACCCATAACTTATAATTCGTAATTCGTAATTCGTAATTCGTAATTATCTTCGTTTCTCCCGTCGCTTAAAGAAATTCATTAACGGCATAACATAGGACTCATCGGTACGGATGCGAATTACGTCCACATTGCTTTTCAGGAAAATTTCGTTAATAGATTTCTGCTGATTCTCCCACCATTTAAAGTAATTCTCACGAAATTTTCTGTCGGAAGAATCAATCCATCTTGAACTACCGGATTCTGCGTCCTCAACCCTGATAATACCTAAATCAGGCATATCGGTTTCACGATTATCATATATCTGCACAGCTATTGTATCATGCTTTTTGCTGGTGATTTTTACGGCATCGCTGAATCCTTCGGATATGAAATCAGAAAGAATGAAAGCTATGCTGCGCTTTTTGATTACATTTGTTAAATAACGAAGCGCTTCGGTAATATTCGTCATTTTGCTTTCGGGCGTAAATTCAATAAGCTCTCGTATAATGCGCAATACATGCGAACGTCCTTTTTTAGGAGGGATGAACTTTTCAATTTTATCGCTGAAAAATATTACTCCGATTTTATCATTATTTTGAAGAGCAGCAAATGACAAAACGGCGCAAAGCTCGGTGATGAGGTCTTTTTTGAATTGAAGTTGTGTACCGAATAAATTCGAACCGCTAACATCAACCAATAACATAACAGTAAGCTCGCGCTCTTCCTGGAATATTTTAATATATGGGCTGTTCAAACGAGCTGTAACATTCCAATCTATGGCACGAATATCATCACCTGGCTCGTATTGCCGTACTTCGCTGAAAGCCATACCCCTTCCCTTAAAAGAGCTATGGTACTCGCCGGAAAATATTTGATTGGAAATCCTGCGGGTGCGAATTTCTATTTTCCTGACTTTTTTTATTAATTCTGCTGCTTCCATTTATTCTTATTAAAAGGTTTTTTTGTAAATAAAGGTTATTCGCATTTTATTTTATCAAAGAATTAAATTTTTAATTTTGCAATTTTTAATTTTCAATAAAATCAAAATTTTTAATTTCAAATTTCTAAATTTAATTTTTAAAATTAAAAATTAATTGAAAATTGTAAAATTGAAAATTACATAAAATTAATACGTAACATCATATAACCATTACGGTACTTCAACTGTATTGAGAATCTCATTAATGATATCTTCGGAATTTATATTCTCTGCTTCTGCTTCATAAGTAATCCCCATTCGATGGCGCAATACATCGAGACATACCGCCCTGATATCTTCAGGAATAACGTAACCGCGTCGCTTTACGAAAGCATACGCTTTTGCTGCGGCTGCTAAGAATATCGAACCGCGGGGTGATATTCCAAAAGATATAAGCTGCTTTAGCTTCGGCAGTTTGAAATTTTCGGGATATCGGGTAGCAAAAACGATATCTAATATATAGTTTTCAATTTTTTCATCCATGTAAACTTCCTTTACGAGCATACGCGCTTTGAGTATGTCTTCCGGCTTGATTACAGGCGTAGTAAAGGGGAATTCCTTTGCTATATTTTCACGCAGAATCAACCGCTCATCTTCACGCTCCGGATAGCCTATTTTCAGCTTCATCATGAACCGGTCAATCTGTGCTTCGGGTAGGGGATAGGTTCCTTCCTGCTCGATAGGGTTTTGAGTAGCAAGCACTAAGAAAGGCTCATCGAGTTTAAAAGTTTGGTCTCCTATTGTCACTTGTCGTTCCTGCATTGCTTCCAACAAGGCTGACTGAACCTTAGCCGGCGCACGGTTAATTTCGTCGGCAAGAATGAAATTAGCAAAAATAGGTCCTTTACGAACCGTGAATTCCTGTTTGTTTTGGTTGTAAATCATTGTTCCTATTAAGTCGGCAGGGAGCAGGTCAGGGGTAAATTGAATCCGGCTGAATTTTGCAGAGATTGAGGAGGCAAGAGATTTAATAGCGAGGGTTTTCGCCAATCCCGGTACGCCTTCCAGTAATACGTGTCCGTTCGATAAAAGTCCGATAATCAGGCGCTCTACCATACTTTTTTGTCCAACGATGACTTTACCCATTTCCATTTGCAGGATGTCGATAAATGCGCTTTCACGCTGGATTCGTTCGTTTAATTCTTTGATGTCGAGCATATTCCGTTCAACTCCGAAAAAAGTAATATAATATTTGAATTTTCATTTTTAACAAGTCATATAACGTACAATTTTTAATTTCATTTTTTTTTATTTCAATTTAACTTGGAATTCTAAAAAAAGAATATTAAATTTAAAATCTATGATATAACATAAAGTGCAGGAATACCGGATAAATTATGATAAGGTTAGTTCTAAAATTTGATTAAAATTCAAATTTGCAACTTTTTATATATTTGCGTGTTTATAATTATAGTTAATTGAATAATTGAAATTGTTTATTATTTATTGAGGTATAAAATGATGAAGAAAATCTACTTACTCGCTTTAGCTCTAATCATGCTCGCATTTGCGGGCATGGAACTTCTCGCCGTGCAGACATTAGAGCCGCCCATTCAATTTTCGGGGCAGTATTTTGTTAATAAAACCAGTCCACCGACTTACGGGATCGGTTTAGGCTGGACGAGAAATCCGTATGGCATTCAACCGACCTACTATTTTGTATATATGTTCGAAGGCAAATCAACCACTATTTCCGACTTCACAAAAATTGCAAAAGTTGCCGATACCGATGGTCGAAATGGTGTATTTACTTATTCGGTTAACAATCTTAAGCCGGGAATATACTCGTTCTACGTTACATCGGTCTTGGTTTCCGATAGCTCGAATACATATTTGCAAAGCAATCCTTCGCAAATAATTCATATCGAGATTAAAAGCGTTGACCCGCCCTCGGATTTATTTGTTAGAATTGTCAATACTCCTCCGCCATCCGGTAATGTTGGTATGGAGTATATGTACAAATGTATGGCTGAATCCAATGCCAATGTCCCTCTGCTTTATGAGTTCGTATTAAAATCCCCTGACGGGACAAAAATCGTTTCAACAGATGGACCCGTATTTAGATTTACTCCAACAAAAGCAGGAACTTATTACCTATACGTCACTGTGTATTTGTCAAGTGATAAAAATGTTAAAGCCACCCAGACTTTCATTATAACCATTGGGGATAAGCCGCAGATAAAATATTGTGCAGTGATTACCGGAAAAGTTACAGATGAAGATGGTAAGCCGATTCAGAAAGGAATCGTTGCTGCATATACCGGAACTAACAATAGGGATGGAATGGAAATTTACTTTGAAGGGGTAATCTATAATGGTACTTATTCCTTTAAAGTACCTGAAGGCAAATATTGGGTTCGATGCGATGCAGCAGAATTCTTTACTCAATGGTTCGATGGAGCTAATGACCCAAAAAATGCCGAACAGGTGGATGTAAGATGTACGGACAGCATTTATCATATCGTATGCAATTTCAATTTAAAGAGAATGCCTCCACCCGTATTCCATAAAGTTTGCGGTAGGGTTATGAATGAAGACGGTTCAGCGCCTGTAATGGCTACAGTCCAGTTTATGCCCGACCCAAGGTTAATGAAGCCTATCAATACTAACTTTTCTATAGTAACCGACAAGGAAGGTTATTACTGTATTGAATTACCTGACAACAGTATTTATATTGGTCTGGCAATTCCGAAATCATCACAATTCCAGCAGCAATATTTCGATAGAACCGAAAACCAATTAGAAGCGGATTTAATCGTCGTTGATAAAGATTTAAAGGGAATTAATTTTTATCTTAAAGCAGCACATAACCAGCAGAAAAACGGTTTTGGCGGTACAGTAACAAACGAAAAGGGTGAGCCGATAATGGCTCAGTTAATAGCATATCTTATTAATTCAAGGGATAAAAATTTCAAAAATTACAAGTTTTCCCTAACAACTAAAACCAATGATAAAGGAAACTACAATTTTTCAAATTTGCCTTTTGGAGATTATGTTGTTCTCTCAGTCCCAATTGAACGGAATTATTTACCAGGTTATTGCAAATTAGGAAGTGTTGTAACTCAGAAATGGCGCGAAGCAACAAAAATTGGTGTCGGAACGGCAATGGTTCAGGTTCGTTACGATTGTAAACATCGAACGATAAACAAATGGAAAGGAATGGCAAATATTAAGGGATTTGTAGGGAGCAAAGGAACGGCTTTGAAATCCGACAATTCACCACTTGGTTCAGTGCCGGTTTCCGGGGCATTTGTTTATATTGAAAATGACGGAATAATACCCGATTATATATTCACAGATGATAATGGTAATTTCGAAATCAGGGAAATCGCTGCCGGTGTATATAATATTTATGCAGATAAACCGGGATATGATTTATTTACCCAGGAAATTGCAACTGAGAACTCTTCCAACAATGACGTTGTGGTAGATATAATGCTGAATCAAACCGTAACCGAAGTCATTGAGCCTGTTATAATAGATAATGAAGTTATTAGCGTCTATCCTCAACCGGCAAGCCAGGAATTGAATTTTATATCATCTGATAATAATTATATTACAAAAGTAACTTTAGTAAATCTTGTTGGGAATGAATTATTATCATTTAATCCAGGTGATGGTACACTTACCGGTTCATTAGATATAAGCTCAATTTCCCAGGGTGTTTACTTCTTAAAATTCGAATGTAGTTCCCAAATAATCATTAAACCAATTACTGTAATGAAATAAAAATTTTAATTTTTTAAAGCCGGAAGAGTTTAATATTTATTCTTCCGGCTTTTTTATTTTCTTTCAAAATATATATGCCTTTTTTACGTTTCAACTGTTTATTGAAAGGCTCTTTAGGATAAATATGAGAAAAACCGGATTTAATATTATTTTGTCATTTTATTTTTTACTTGTAATTGGATGTACAGAATCACCCGTATCATCCAATGGAAATAATTATATTGATTTTTCAGCTCCTCAAATCGGTCAACAAAGCAGGTTTATTCATATTATTGGCGAGAATATAAACGATTCCCTTCTTCGACGAATCAGGTATTCACCTGATACTTTGATAATGCAAATAACTGGCCTTGAATATGGTGGGTACTGGTTACAGGAAAAATTATCCGAATTATCACGCCTGAATGATTCGATTTTTACTATTATTAGCCCGAAAACTACCTTTACATATAAATTTATTGTTTTAAGGGATACGTTATTTTATTATAAACCAAAACAATATTATTTTGAATCCCATTTATTCAACCAGAGAATTGATACCAATAAATTTTTCCCATTAAATGATTTTGCAGGAATAAAAGGTAATTATAATGCTTTAATTCCTTATATGAATACAAATAATAAACTACAAACAGGATATTTATCAGATTTTACTATTAATGGGAGAAAATACTCAAGGGCTAATGTTATAAATGATTACAGACCTTGTGAATTTGATAGTCTGGGATATTCTTATATTTTTTCGAAAAATCATGGGGTCATAAGATTTCTTTGGTTTTCTCAAAAAGCTAGCAGGTGCGAAGGTTGGGAACTTCTATAATGGTTAATGGTTAATGGTCAATGGTCAATGGTCAATGGTCAATGGTCAATGGTTAATGGTTAATGGTCAATGGTTAATGGTCAATGGTTAATGGTTAATGGTTAATGGTTAATGGTTAATGGTTAATGGTTAATGGTTAATGGTTAATGGTTAATGGTTAATGGTTAATGGT
>JAERMQ010000093.1 GCA_016844745.1 Ignavibacteria bacterium
AAGAATAAGGAAAATTAGCACATATCGCTGAAATTAAAAAATTTGTATAAAAATCAGGCTAATTCTATCATCTGATTTTTACTCACTGATTAAGGTAATCATTTTAATCATATAAATCCCAGTTCAGACAATTTCCAATTAACCATTAACCATTAACCATTGACCATTGAGTTACATTTCGTTCCAGCTTTTGATTGCAATATCGTCCATATCCAAAGTGCAGAAAGCATAGATGAATGCGCTGGCGAGCCGGGCATTTGTAATGAGTGGTATATTCATATCGACGGCAGTCCTGCGAATTAAATAATCCTTTTCGAGCTCCTTTTCGGTTAATTCGCGTGGAATATTGATAATCAAATCCAGCTTCCGCTCCCTGATGAAATCTATTACATCTGGCTTTTGATGCTCATTCGGACGATATATTCTTAAAGTTTCGAGCCCGGCATTTTTCAGGAATTCATGCGAGCCGCCGGTTGCATAAACATTGTATCCCTTTTGCAGAAGCAAACGAACGCTTTCAACTAATTCCACTTTCGAGCGAATAGTTCCTGATGATAAAAGGATATTCTTTTTCGGAATGGTATAGCCAACAGACAGCATAGCGCTCAATATTGCCTCGTAATAAGTATCGCCAAGGCAGCCCACTTCGCCGGTAGAAGCCATCTCTACTCCCAAAACCGGGTCAGCTTTATGAAGCCTCGTAAACGAGAACTGTGGCGCCTTCACACCGATATAATCCAAATCGAAAAGCGACTTGCTGGGTTTTTCAACTTTATTACCAAGAATCACATTCGTTGCAAGTTCGATTAAATTCGTCTTCAGCACTTTCGAGACAAACGGGAAACTGCGCGATGCACGAAGATTGCACTCAATCACTTTAATATCGTTATCCCTTGCAAGGAATTGGATATTGAACGGTCCGTTAATATTAAGTTCCTTTGCTATTTTTCCTGTAATTTTCTTGATTTTCCTGGTTGTTTCCACGTAAACTTTTTGTGGCGGGAACATCATTGTTGCATCACCGGAATGTACTCCTGCAAATTCGATATGCTCCGAAATAGCATAAGCCATGATTTCACCGTTAGCGGCAACCGCATCCATTTCAATTTCCTTCGCATCTTCGATGAATTTCGTCACAACTACGGGGTATTGCTTCGATACATCCGCAGCCAGGGTCAGGAATTTTTCCATTTCACCTTCATTCGAAACAATATTCATCGAAGCGCCGGACAGCACATACGAAGGACGAACAAGCATCGGGTAGCCGACTTCATTTGCAAATTTCAGAATATCGTCAACGTTGGTAAGTTCCTTCCATTGCGGCTGGTCGATGTCTAATCGGTCAAGCATATCCGAGAATTTATGCCGGTTCTCAGCCATATCAATGGAAACGGGCGCAGTGCCTAAAATATTGACATGCTGATTAAACAGTTTCATAGCAAGATTATTCGGGATTTGCCCGCCCATCGAAACAATGACTCCGAGCGGGTCTTCAAATTCGATTATATCCATTACGCGCTCGAATGTGAGTTCATCGAAATAGAGCTTATCGCAGATATCGTAATCAGTGCTGACGGTTTCGGGATTGAAATTTATCATAATAGAACGGAGATTATTCGCCCTGATTGTATTCACAGCATTGACCGAACACCAGTCGAATTCAACACTGCTACCTATGCGATACGCTCCCGAACCAAGCACAATCACGGACTTTTTATCCCGTTCAGGCTTTATATCATTTTCGGTACCGTTGTATGTTAAATACAAATAATTCGTAACGGCAGGATACTCGCCAGCTAAGGTATCAATTTGCTTTACGACAGGAAATATCTTTCTTCGTTTGCGCTCGCTGCGCACTTTCACGACACTATCTTCCATATTCAGGGAATTTTCTTTCAGGACGAAACGTGCAATCTGGAAATCGGAAAATCCATATTTTTTTGACTGCAACATAAGCTCATCAGGCACCGAATCAAGAGAATTATATTCTAATAGCCTGCTTCTAACATCGAAAATATTTTTCAATTTTTCCAAAAACCAAGGGTCAATCTTCGTTAGATTGTAAATGTCATCTACCGAATAATTATTTGCAAAAGCCATTGCTATCACGAAAATGCGCATATCGGTTGGGTTGGCAAGCTCTTTTTCGAAGTCCATTACATCTAGGTCTTTATTCCCGACAAAGCCGTGCATGCCCTGCCCTATCATTCTCAAGCCTTTTTGAATGGCTTCCTCGAAAGTGCGTCCAATCGCCATAACTTCACCCACGCTCTTCATGCTGCTGCCAATCAGCTTGGATACTCCTTTGAATTTATTCAAATCCCAGCGTGGAATTTTGCAAACTATGTAATCAAGCGCAGGTTCAAAGAAAGCAGATGTTGTTTTGGTGATGGAGTTTTTTAATTCATGCAATCCGTAACCTAATGCAAGTTTAGCGGCAATGAACGCCAGCGGATAGCCGGTAGCCTTCGATGCCAATGCAGATGAGCGTGAAAGCCGCGCATTTACTTCGATTACGCGGTAATCATCTGAATTCTGGTCTAAAGCATATTGAACATTACATTCTCCCAGAATACCGATATGCCGGATTATTTTAATTGCTAATTTTCTTAGATTATGATATTCTTTGTTTGTTAAAGTCTGTGAAGGCGCAACCACAATGCTTTCTCCGGTATGGATGCCTAACGGGTCGAAATTTTCCATATTGCAGACTGTGATGCAATTATCATAAACATCGCGAACAACTTCGTATTCTATTTCCTTCCAGCCCTTGAGCGACTCCTCGACTAATATCTGATGTGAATAGGAAAATGCTTTGGATGCCAATGAAATCAATTCATCCTTATTCGTGCAAAAGCCGCTACCTAAGCCGCCTAAAGCATATCCTGCACGGATAATAATCGGATAATGCAATTCTTCAGCCGCTTTGATTGCATCTTCGATATTTCCGACTGCCATGCTTCGGGGTGTCTTTACGTCAATCTCAGCCAACTTGCGTACAAACAGCTCCCTGTCTTCGGTATCAAGTACAGCCTGCATCGGAGTACCCAATACTTTAACGTTGTATTTATCAAAAATACCCTTGTTATACATTTCCAATCCGCAGTTCAACGCAGTCTGCCCACCGAATGAAAGCATTATTCCTTCCGGTTGCTCCTTTTTGATTACTTTTTCAACGTAGAAAGGTGTGACCGGCAGGAAGTAAATTATATCGGCAACATTTTCAGAAGTTTGTACTGTGGCTATGTTTGGATTGATGAGTACCGTTTGAATATTCTCTTCCCTCAATGCTTTGAGCGCCTGCGAGCCGGAATAATCAAATTCCCCGGCTTCGCCAATTTTCAAAGCGCCTGAACCTAATAATAAAATCTTTTTTATTTTTATTTCCATTTACTTACCATATCAATAAAATGTTCGAATAAAAACTCAGTATCAGTCGGACCTCCCGATGCCTCCGGATGGAACTGGGAAGAAAAGAATGGTTTTGTTTTATGACGAATTCCCTCGTTGGAATTATCATTTAGATTAATGAAATACGGCTCCCAGTCTTCGGGAAGAGAATCGCCATCAACAGCGAATCCATGATTTTGCGATGTAATATATGCTTTCGGAGTACCACAGCAGAGAACAGGCTGATTGTGACTTCGATGTCCATATTTCAGTTTATATGTTTTTCCTCCTGCGGCAAGAGCCATCAATTGATTTCCCAGACATATCCCGAAAACCGGTTTCTCTTTTTGCAGTGCTTTTGACATATTATTAATGGAAGCTTCGCATACCATTGGGTCGCCGGGACCGTTCGAAATAAAGAGTCCGTCGTATTCTTCGGATGAAAAATCGTAATCCCAGGGAACCCTCATTACAGTTGTATCTAATTTCAAAAGGTAACGAATTATATTTGTTTTGCAGCCGCAATCAACAAGCAGGATTCTTCGGCTGCCGTTACCATAAATCTTTTTTTTCGGAATGCTAACTTGAGATACAAGATTCTCCTTATTTGGGTCATAAAAATCGATTTTCTCATTATCAAAAACGATTTTACCTAACATTGTACCTTTTTCGCGAAGTACTTTAGTAAGCGCTCGTGTATCTATGTCGTAAAGCCCGGCAACATTATGTTCGATGAGCCAATCGCCCAGGCTTTTGACTGCATTCCAGTGGTTGAATTTATAGGAATAATCGGCAATAATCAACCCCTTTATATGTATATCTTCGGATTCGAAAAAGTCCGGCAATTCATCCGAATAAGTGTTGTCAGGAACGCCATAATTTCCAATTAATGGATAAGTCAAGGTAAGTATTTGTCCTTTATAGGAAGGGTCGGTCAAGCTTTCGGGATAGCCCGTCATAGCAGTATTGAAGACCACTTCGCCGCTTTGTGATGTTTCGCTTCCGAAGGATTTCCCGGTTATTGTAGTGCCGTCTTCGAGTATTAATTTAGCGGTTCTGTTTTTTTGCATTTCTTTTTTAATTATTGAAAAATAAATCCAAGTAAATTACAATTTTAATTTAAATTGATAAAAAGTTTCAAACAATTATGAATTATGAATTATGAATTATGAGTTATAAGTTATTTGTCTGAATTAGGATTTTTAGGATAAATGGATGATAGGATGTTTTCAAAGTAAATTATGATTTAAAGGAATTCCCTTCAAAGCCAGACTGTCTTTTCTATTAATAAAATTTTGTGATAGTCCAGTCAAATAGAAGAATGTCATTCTGAACAAAGTGAAGAATCTTTTTGTTAAGTCTGATAAATTCATTTTTCAAAGATACTCCATGCCCTTGTTTATATTTGAAAGAATTTAGTTATGTTTTGCATTTCGATTGATAATAATTTCATAGATTTAAAATACATTCATCCAATATTCAAGAAGATTCTTCACTTCGTTCAGAATGACATTTTCATTGACTTTGATTATTACTATATTTTTAAAGAATAAAATTTGAATAAGTCATTATTATTAATAAATTAAAGTTTAATTAACATGAAAAATCCATAATCCATAATTTTAGAAGAAATTTTACAATAAAATCAAAGAATTGTTGTCCCTACCTAACGTTTGGAGAATTAACATTTAATAATAAAAATGACTGAACATAAAAAATTATATTCAAAGATAATAAGCCGTTTGGCTGCCGTTCGCCGGATTGAAACTTCCCTGCTTATTACAACCGGTGTTATAAATACATTAACTGCAATGGTTGTGCTTGTACTTTTAGTTGCATGTATTGAGGCAATAGGACAAGGCAATGAATCATTCCGTCAGGCTTTGGTAGCTTCATTCGGAATATTTTCACTTTCATTTGCCGGTTACTTCCTTTTCAGTCACATTCTGCGGGCATTCGGAATTAGGCATTTTCCTACAATCGAGCAGATTGCACTTCGTACAGGACTTGTATATCCCGATATTAAAGATAGATTATGCAATTCTCTGCAGCTTGTTTCAAATGCCGAAAATCGTTACGGTACATCACGCGAAATGGCTTTTGCAGCATTCGATGCAATTTATGAAGGCGCTAAATCAAAAAAATTCAATAAAATTATTGACTATGGTAATATCAAGAGAGCTTTTTTAAGATTAATGATTGCATTGGTTTTGAGTGTAATTCTTTTTTTTGCATTTAATCAAACTTTGCCGGCAGCTTTGTACAGAGTTGCCAATTACAACAAATCCTTTCTTCCTCCGGCTCCGTTTTCACTTTCAATTGAACCTCGTGAAGCAAGCATTCTACGCGGCGCTTCGGCTGAAATAGTCGTTAAGGCTACTGGTAAAACTCCACAAACCGTTACTCTCTATGTAAAAGAAGAGCAGCAGGAAAAATTTGACTCATATACATTAAAGCCCGATTCCGATAATGTTTTTCGTTATTCGATACCTGTAATCAAACATTCCTTGATATTTTATGCTCAGTCTTATTGGTTATCATCTGCAATTACAACTGAAACCGGAAAAATTTTAGTAATTGATAAACCGCTTGTACGCTCTCTTAGCGGCAGAATTATTTATCCTGCATATACAGGTTTAGCGCCAAAGGATTTTAATGAGCAAACCGGCGATATTTCTGCTTTGACAGGTTCTACAGCGGAGCTACGCTTACTTTCGAATAAAGATTTAAAAAACGCTCAAATCATCATAGAAAAAATATCATCCGGAACGACCTCCGATACCCAGAAAATCAAGATGAACTGCGATGGTCGCAAAGCTTTCGGTACATTTAAAGTAGCTTATTCCGGAACTTATTTCATTAGAATTTCCGATAAAGAGAATCAAGAGAATGTAGAGCCAATCCGCTATGGCATCATTGCCCTGACGGATGCTTATCCCTCAATTTCTCTTCTTTCTCCCGGTGGAGATGCAGAAGTGTCTGAAAATGCAGTACTACCTATACGAGCAGCAATATCGGACGATTACGGATTTTCATCTTTGAAATTGTATTACAGATTAGCCGAATCGCGTTACACAATGCCCGACGAAGGATTTCAATCAAAAAACATTCCTATTGCAGCAGGAATTCAATCGTCGGAGATACCATACTTCTGGAACCTTCATGAGTTGGGAATATCTCCATCGGACAGATACGAATTTTACTTAGAAGTCGCCGATAACGACAGGATAACCGGACCCAAAACAGCAAAAACCGGCATTCTATCAGTTCGTCTTCCATCCTTGGAAGAAGTATTGGAAGAGACTGATAAAGAGCAGCTTCACGTCGAGAAGGAGCTTGAAAAAATATTGAAGCAAGCCGAAGAAACCCGCAAGGAAATGAATGAGTTGAATCGCGAACTGATGAAGAAACAGAACCAGCCCAATATAGACTGGAAGGAAAAAAAGAAAGCCGAAGACGTAATGCGCAAGCAGGAAGAACTCAAAGACAAGTTTGCCGACTTGCAGAAAAACATTGAAAATATGACCAAGAATCTTCAGGAGAGCAAGGCTCTTTCGCAGGAAACAGTCGAGAAATTTCTTGAATTGCAGAAACTCATGCAGGAAGTTAAATCTCCCGAATTGGATAAAATGCAGCAGCGCATAAATCAAATGCTTGAAAAGGCAACACCGGAGCAGCTCCAGAAAGCAATGAAGGAAGCCGAATTCAGCGAAGAGCAATTCAAGAAAAGTATCGAAAGAACAATAAAATTATTACAGAGAATCAAAGCCGAACAAAAAGTTGATGCTCTTTCCAAATTCGCCGAAGAACTTGCCAAAAAGCAGGAGGAGCTTGAGAAGAAATTGGAGAACAGCAATCAGAATTCCGATGCAGCTAAGCAGGATGCAGCAAGACAGCAAAAGGCATTGGAAGAAGATTTGAAATATTTACAAAAGGAATTGAACGAATTAAATAAATTAATGAAGGATTTGAGCGAAGATATGCCAATGTCGGAATTGGAAAAAGCCAAAGAAGAGCTTAATTCTTCCGAGACAGAACAGGCTATGGAAAATGCCCAAAACCAGTGCAAAAGCGGTAATTTCGATAAAGCACGGGCATCCCAGAAGAAAGCCTCGAAAAACCTGAAAAACTTTGCCGACCAAATGAAAAAGTTAAAGGAAGCCATGGAAAAGGCATCCAAGAAAGAAGCTATCAGGCAGTTGCAGAAATCAATGAGCGATATGTTGAAACTTTCGGAAAAGCAGGAAAGTTTAAAGCAGAAGACCCAGTCGGCAGATAATAACTCGATGCAACTTTCGGATTTTGCAGAGCAGCAATCAGAAATATTAGAAGCTATGATAAATACTGCTAATGGCTTGATGAAGTTAGGCACAAAATCTTTTTCCGTAACTCCTGAAATGAGCCATCAGATTGGCAATTCACTTCAGGAAATGCAGAAAGCAATAGAACAATTATCCGACAGACGCTCTCAGCAGGCAGCTAAAAGTCAAAGCGGGGCTATGTCTGCTATGAACCAGGCAATTTCACAAATGCAGCAATCTCTTTCTGCGCTTCAAAAGCCGGGAAGTGGTTCATGCAATAATCCCGGTGGCAGCGGACAAGGCAGCCCTGGTGGAGACGGACAGGCAATGATGCAGCGATTGCAGCAAATAGCTTCGCAGCAGCAGGGAATCAATTCAGCATTGAAGCAGATGATGCAAAACTCCGGCAAACTCGACCAACGCCAGCAGGCAGAAATGGGGAAACTTGCCGGTAAGCAGGGCGGAGCTATGAAATCCGTCGAGGAACTCGCCAAAGAGCAAAAGCAAATGGCAGGCGATAAAAAGCCTTTGGGCAGTCTCGAACAAATCGCAAAAGAAATGAAAGAAGTGATGGCAGAAATTCAATCCGGACATGTAAATCAACAAACTCTGCATAAGCAGGAGCGAATTCTTTCCCGACTTTTGGATGCAACCCGTTCGATGAATGACCGCGATTTCGAAAAGAAAAGAGAATCAAAAACAGGAAAAGATATATATCAATCGAGCCCGAATGCAATTGATTTGAATACCCAGGAAGGCAGGAATCGCGCCCTGGAAGAATTATTAAAATCGATTCAGCAGGGTTATTCAAAAGATTATGAACAGTTTATCCGTAAGTATTTTGAAACTATTCAAGCTAACGGTGGGAAAAAGAATTAAAAATTTTTTATATTTGCAATTCAGTATTAATTGAAATATATAGGGTAGTTCAAAAAATTGTCATTTCTATGAATGAAGCTGTGTGAAAAGACAAGAAGAATGTCATTCGTAAGCGAAGTAAAGAATCCAGAAGTAGCATTGGTACTGGATTCTTCACTTCGCTTACGAATGACATTCTTCCAATTTTGAGAGTTTTAACACAATCTTTATTTCAGGAATGACATTTCTATATTTTATGGAACCTCCTTAAAATTTTTTAATTTTATTCCGGTAACAAAATGAAGAGTCAAACCAAAGTATTTTCCGATGCAGATTTGCATTTCATCGCATTGCGATTCAAAATACTATCCGAACCATCAAGATTGAAAATATTAAAATCTCTGTCCCATGGCGAACTTTGCGTTACCGAATTAATCAGTAAAACAGGTTTGCTCCAGGCAAATTTATCCAAACAGCTTAAAATTCTTTGCGAAAACGATTTTATAACATGCCGCCAGCAAGGATTGCAGCGATTCTATAAAATTAAAGACCAGGAAATATTTACTATTTGCAATGCAATTTGCAAAAATTAAATGAGGTGGATGTGTTAGTTAAACTCATACGGTTTCTTAAAACCTGTTTCTTCCCTGTTCAATTTTTTGTTATAATATCCGTTACAGTTATTTATTCGATAACAGTTGCATTGGCTATGTTCATTTTCCGGAATAAGCATTTATTCTTTCCCTTTTCGCGTCAATGGTCAAAGATTCTATTATTTATTACCGGTGTTAAAGTAAAGGTAAATGGGCAAGAAATCCTGTATGTTAACGAAACTTATATCTTTATAACAAATCATTCCAGCCTCTTCGACATCCCAATAATATTAGGTACCCTGACTAATTATAATGTTGCTATAATTTATAAAAAAGAACTGGAAAAAGTTCCGTTTTTTGGGATAGGACTGAAGGCTTCGCCCTTTATTCCTGTTGTCCGGGAAGACCCGCGCTCATCCCTGACAAGTATAGAAAATGCTGTTGAATCAATTAACAAAGGCATAAGCGTGTTAGTATTTCCTGAAGGAACACGTTCGAAAGATGGGAAAGTAGGTGAATTCAAGCGCGGCGCTTTTCTACTGGCTTCGCGTTCGGGAATGCCGATTGTTCCTATTGCCATCAATGGTTCATGGAAAATAATGCCTAATAAGAAATTGTTTTTCTCCGGTGGAGTTGTTGATATTACTATACATTCGCCGATTAGATTCACTCTACCCTTAGATAGGAACTCAGAAAAAAAACTTATGAACGATGTTTACAGTTCAATAAAAGATTCTTTAGAAAATGGTTAATGGTTAATGGTTAATGGTCAATGGTTAATGGTCAATGGTTAATGGTCAATGGTCAATGGTTAATGGTTAATGGTTAATGGTTAATGGTCAATGGTTAATGGTCAATGGTTAATGGTCAATGGTTAATGGTCAATGGTTAATGGTTAAT
>JAERMQ010000094.1 GCA_016844745.1 Ignavibacteria bacterium
ATGAATAATTCAATGTCATCGTTTCTTCCTCCTTTATATTTGTAAATTTTTATTTTACAAATATAACATTTTTTATAACACTATTCAAGTGCCATTACTCCCCGAAGGGGAGGGAATCTAAGCTCCCTCCCCTTCGGGGAGGGTTAGGGAGGGGGTTCTATTTTTCATCATTCAATCCATGACAAAAAATAATTTTCATCCATTGTCTCTTTCACATTTGTAGTCAATTCAAACGGGTCGAAAGTATCAACCATTAATGCGTATTCATAAGTTTCTTTGGCGCCGACAGACTGCTCTGTTTTCCCGGGCTGAGGTCCATGTGGCAATCCCAAAGGATGTAATGTTATCGAACCAGTGCCGACACCCTTCCGGGACATAAAATCTCCCTCGATATAATATAGCACTTCTGCACTGTCAATATTTGTATGAAAATACGGAGCCGGTATTGATTGAGGATGAAAATCAAATAATCGGGGGCAAAAATTACAAACTACAAAATGCTGGGTAGTAAATAAAAGATGAACCGGCGGCGGCAGATGCAGCTTGCCGACTTTGGGAGCATAATCTTTTATATTGAATGAATAAGGATATAAATACCCGTCCCAGCCCACTAAATCAAAAGGATGATGGTCGATAGTATGTTTGAATAAGCGATGCCGGGCTTTAATAATCAGCTCAAATTCTCCTTTTTTATCAATGGCTTTTAGTTCAGAGGGAATTTTAAAATCTCTTTCGCAATATGGAGCATCCTCAAGAATCTGTCCATATTCATTCCTGTAATGTTTCGGAATATCGTAAGGAGTATCGGATTCGATAATAACAAGCTTATTATTTTCAAAAGAGTCGAATTCCATCTGATAGGTAGTTCCCTGGGGAATAACAATCTGGTCGCCTGGAATGAATGGAAGAATGCCGTACTCACTGATTAAACTGCCGCTACCGAAATGTACGAAAACAAATTCGTGTGCGTAAGAATTCCTGAAAAAGAAATCCGTATTTTCAGTTGGATGAGAAGTAGAAATTACGCAATGACTATTATGAAGAAACTCATTCCTGGAAGTAAAATAATTGCCTTTTGTCTGCAATTTATCAGTAAAAAAGTGGTAATAAGACAATGGAGCATTCTGCCAGTTTTTATCACTCAGACTTTCTAACTCCTCGACCTTCAGAGTTGAAGTCGGCATATTGATATGATATTTTGTTGAATAGATACCGGAAAATCCCTTTGTACTGCATAGTTCCTCCCTGTAAAGTGATTTACCATCCTCTTTGAAGAAAGTAGTATGCTTCTTTTCCGGCAATATGCCGAGCTTATGATAAAATGACATTTTTGTTCCTATTTATTTCAAATAAAAATACAATTTTTATGAAAAAGACATTCCAAAATCGGAATTTTGGAATGAGTATTATAAGTGAAGGATGTCATTCTTAAGCGAAGCGAAGAATCTCTTAGTTAATTCTGATACAATCATTTATTTCTGTCTTCCAAAAAATCTAGAATTAATTTTAATGAACATAGTACTTATGCAATTCTCAAATAATAATCTTTAATATGAATCTCAAAATTACATTCATCTTGAATTCAAGAAGATTCTTCACTTCGTTCAGAATGACATTCATCTTGAATTCAAGAAGATTCTTCGCTTCGCTCAGAATGACATTCATCTTGAATTCAAGAAGATTCTTCGCTACGCTCAGAATGACATTCATCTTGTATTCAAGAAGATTCTTCGCTACGCTCAGAATGACATTCATCTTTTCTTTCAGTTTTCATTTTCAATTACAATATTAATAATCAACTTATAATTCATAATTCAGCATTCAGAATTCAGAATTCTCATCTCACTTTAACCAGGTTCCCACGCCGTTCCTGGTCTCTTTCTATAGACTCGAAAAGAGCAAGAAAATTGCCATGCCCGAAACCCTGTGCGCCATTACGTCTTTGGATGATTTCATAGAAGAAAGTGGGGCGGTCGCCAACGGGTTTAGTAAATAATTGAAGAAGGTATCCGGTGCCTTCAATATCGCAGAGAATTCCCAGACGGCTCAATTCATCTAAGTTTTCGGTTAATCCAAAGCTCTTGTTAGCTATTGTCTCATAATAGGTCATTGGAGGGGCATCGAGGAATTCCACGCCGTTCTCTTTCATTGATTGGACTGTCGAAATAATATCGCCGGTTTCGAGAGCTATATGCTGAATACCGGTTCCGTGATACTGCTGGGTATATTCTTCAATCTGGGACATTCGTTCAGCATCATAAGGTTCATTAATTGGATTCCTGATAATCACATCCTTAGAGCGGACAACTTTGGAAACCAGCGCAGATAATTTAGTTGCTATATCGCCAGGTCCGAAGTGCAAATGCTGCTCGAAATCGAATGATTTGATAAAGTAGTTTGCCCAGCGGTCCATTTCATTTACATGAACATTGCCAACAATATGGTCGTATTGCCGCAGTCCTGTTGCATCGCGCCTGATATTGATTTTCTGGACGGGTGAGTCGAAGCCGGGCAGGAAAATACCATTGTAATTATCGAAGTTTATAACAACAAGCTCGGTATCATCATACAGGCGAAATGCGGATTCTTCTACGTATCCGTTCTTATCTTCGATTTTATGTGGTCTGCGAACAGGAATAGCGCCGTTAGTCAAAGCTTTTTCATAGAAGTCCTCGACGCTATCGACCTGCATAGACCAGCGTTTAACGCCGTCGCCATGACGCTGCACAAATGAAGTAATATCGTAAGTGCCGGGATGGATTGCAGAGGTAATTACCATTTTCATACCTTGCGGGCTTTGCAGAAGGTAGGAGCATCTGTCACGGACGCCGGTTTCGGGACCTTTGTAAGCGGTTATATCGAGTCCGAGAGCCTTTGCATGCCAGTATGCAACCATTTTAGCTGAACCGACATAGAACTCAACGAAATCATACTTGCGGATTCCCATGGAATTCCTGATTGATGCGGCGGTATTCAAGCCGTTATTATTCAATATTCTGACTCCTTAAGTATTTTATTAGTCAATCCTAAATATATTATAATGCAATCCAAACAACGATTAAATTACGAAAATATTTTATGATTTAAAAGGGAATTAATTGAAATTTTTAAAGTATTGGTACAATTCTATGAACGATGGGGCGCAAAAGAGCTGACTTATACTAACCGGAAATTCTAACGGTGGAGTTTATCCCTGGGTGTATTATCTGCTTGGCGGTAAGAATGAGCAGTTCGCTGTGTATAACGGTATGGAGTTCACAGACCAATTTCCAATTTCAGACAATGCCGCTGCCTGTACCAAACCTGCCGGACAGGGTGTTTATCTTTTCCCAATTGAATACAATACTTACGGAGCAGGCTCGTTAATTCCTTTATCGTATAAACCGGACGAGAATGGAAATTGGAACAAATATTACAAAATATTCGACCACTTGGGAAGTGTGAGGGTTGAGATGAAGTTCGACTACCAAACTCCAGCGCCACCCACAATTGCCAGCCAGTACGACTACGAGCCTTTCGGCAAACCGCTTATTATGCAGGGCAATACAAACCGTGTTTCGTTCATTGATAAGGAGAAGGACAAAGAAAGCATTTTAGGCGACTTCGGTGTGCGCAAGTATGATGATGGGCTGGGGAGGTTTATGCAGATCGATAAAATGGCTGATAAATATTACAGTTGGACACCATATCAATATTGTAAAAACAATCCTATATTTTATTTGGATAATAATGGTTATAAATTATTCTATAAAAATATGGATAATGCTCAAATAAAAGCCTTTAAAGCAAATATTGACTTTCTGTATAGTTTGAACAGTCCTTCAATAACAAAAATTCTACAAAAAGCTGAAGGACCTAAATCAGAAATATATATAAATACACTTGGCAGGGATGTTAAAACGAAAACAGAATCAAACATAAAACGAAGCGAGACACTTGAAACTGAATGGAATAGAAGACCTGATGCTGGAGGTTTAACACTACAAAATCCAAAAGGAAATATGCAAGCCGACGTCATTATCAATAAGGGTAATTTGGAAGATTCATTCACAGAAAATGGATTTAATAAATTTGGAGCTTCTTTAATAATATTAGACGAACTTAATCATGCTACTCAAAATAAAAATACTACAGGAACAGATGATCATATTGAACTTCTTGATAAAATAGTTAATGAATTAGTTGGAGGAATATTCGATTGCTCCGAAGATAATACTGAGGACTATATAAAAGGCGAGGTAATTTATCAATTAGAAAATCAACCAAAATGAAAAAAAGTTATTTTATAATGAAAATTTTTTTGGTAATTATTTTTATAATTCTGTCTATTAAAGAATTATCATCACAGACTTATTTATATTCTACTTTACATCAGGATATTTCAATAAAAATTGATTCTATATTCTATAAATTTGAGTATCCCAAAATTCCTGAAGAGATGAAGAAATTGAGTTTTGGAAGAACCAAGATAGGATTAAGTGATATTCAAATTGCGACATATATTATTGTAGATACTAATAATAAGGTTAAACATATTGATTTTTTCCCATTGATAGGTTTACATAATACTATACCGGCTAACCATAAAGTTTGGAGTGAAGTAAAAAAAAGTATTATAAAGGCAAGTAAAAATTGGATTTTTAAACCTATTAAGTGGAAAATCCCCGAAGAATGGCTAAACAAGCAAACAAAGGACTCTTTAATAAGAAGGGATATTCTATTAAAAGAAAAGGTAAAACCTTTTGGTGGAAGGCAAACGCACTTAGTTATATTTTCCTTTCATCATGAATTTGATCATTTCGATTTTAATTTTTTATATCTAATTAAGGTTTCAGAATAAATAAATGTTTAATCATACTTTATTTATTATAAGGAGTTACTACTATTTATTAAATTGTTATATTTAGTTGGAAGGAATAAATTTATTCAACAAATTTTGATTTCGGTATACAAACTTGACTATGAGCCTTTCGGCAAACCATTAGCCATGGTGGGCAATACAAACCGACTCTCGTTCATTGATAAGGAGAAGGACAAAGAGAGCATATTAGGCGACTTCGGAGTGCGCAAGTATGATGATGGGTTGGGTAGGTTTATGCAGGTGGATAGGATGTGGGAGAAGTATATTTCTTTGAGTCCATATCAGTACAGCTTTAATAATCCGGTAAACTCGTTGGATAATAATGGGAAATGGGTTAAAGAGATTTCAAAAGAATCTCATGTTGATAAAAATATGGTTGCGAGAAACAAGGATGGTTATCTTGCAAATGCTATAAATTATAAATTCTATGATGAATTTAAAATAAAAGCACCTAATGTTGCAGATTATATAAAAAACAATTCACTTTTCGTAATGCAGAAATCTCTTCCTGAAAATGTTTATGGGCAGGCTCCAATTGCTGGGATTACTATGGATTTTGATCTTAGTAAGACTGATGCTATTAAAAATTTGGCAGGAACAGTTCTACATGAAGCTTTGCATTCAATGGGATATGGTGAATTTGAAGCTTATGGTGCTATGGTGGCAGCAGGTTATATGTCAAAGGAACATTTAATTGAAATGATGGATGATCTTTCAACTGGAATACAAGTAGATGTTTTTAATGGTAAGAAAGATTTAATGGATAAATGGATGAAGGAAGAAATAAAAACGGAAGAGGTTGTTAATCAAATGATATCTGCTGGAGCAAAAGTAAAATGAATAAAAAATTTATAAATAAAATAATTTACATTCATTTTCAAATATTGGTTTTATTTCTTTTTATAACTTTTTTTTCTTGTTGTAACAAAGAAAAAATTGAGAAAGAAAGGATACCAAAAAATTATTTTAATATTAAAGTTGAATATTTGTTAAACCCAAAATATATATTTGTAGATAATATTATTGGTGAAAATTTTAAAGCAACCATTGGTTCCACATTTCCTGGAACATTCTTAAATACAAATTATCTTAAACATAGATTAATGTATTCAAAAGATACTATTGATCATTATTTTTCAGGAAATTATATTGAGGTTGAATTTGATAGACTTCAATTTTATAAACCATGGCGATGGGTTAAGTGTTTGATAGGTATAAACAAAGAAAACAAAGCATTTTATTTATATTGGATGAACAAGGCATCAGATTCAACAAAAGATGGAAAATACATATATAATTGGGAGATATGCAAAGATACTGATACTTTGTACTCAAATCTTGATTTAGAAATAGTTAAAATTTTATTCAAAGAATTTAAGGGAAATTTTATAAAGAAGAATCTTAATAAAATAATATTATCATGGAGGAATATATCTGAGAGAAGATTTTACGATGAAATAATTTTTGATAATTTATTCATAGGTAGTCCATTTAATCGATATGCTGATTAAAATATTGATTAGGAGAAGGACAAAGAGAGCATATTAGGCGACTTCGGGGTGCGCAATACACCTTGCGACCTTTCCGCTATTTTGAAACTTGTTTAATCAAAACACTTCTACCTACTGACCTTAGCGGAGTTTGACCAGTCTTGCTTCCCAATGATTTTAAAGTTTGTGATGTCCGAGTAGTAATAGCAGGATTGAGAATTATATCATCAAAGATTTTACCAATAATTTTACCAAATGGATTACTACCGGATATTGTCTTTTCTTTGGCTCTACGAGCCATTTGAGTAGCCGTCAAGTCTCTCATTTCCATTGCAATACTCATCCGATTGTTGATTTGCTGAATTGCCGCATTGCCAGTCTTTTCATTTATAGCTTTTCTCAGATTATCCCTTAAAATATATTTAACCTGCGTGGCAAAGGATAGCTGGGGATCGGCATTGGCTACAATTTTTGACCAGGATGTATTGGCAATCAAGCCGTCATACATTCGTTTAGCTTTCAAAGCTTCTTCGGGAGTCATTATTTCCGGCATTTTCTTGATATAAGAAGTAATTGTCTTTAACTGGTTAGAGGTTAAGGCTCCGTATTCATCTTTTAAATCTAAAATAATATTACCGACAACTTCATTCTTAGAAAAAGTTATATTATTATATTTTGAAATTTGACCTTTCAAAATACCTCCTTGCGTTGAAACTTCATTTTTAGCTTTTTGAAGTAATGTCTGATATGTTCCAACGTAAACCGGCTTTCCAGCTTCATCTATGACATCGCGAGCCTTCTGCCCGAAAGTTTGAAAATTATTTTTAATTTGATTTTCAAGTTCTTTAATATTGGGTTGTAATTCTTTGTTATAGATATTCCCTGAAATCTTTTGAACAGCTTTTGAACCTGCCATTCTGCGTAAACCTACGCCGATAGCTTCAAACACTCCTGATATAACCGCTCCTGTAATAGCACCTCCAACACCTTCTTTGACTATTTCGCCTGCAGATTTGTTATCTTGTAAAGCCGATGAAACAGCACTTGAAGCACCGATAGCCGTGCCTGTAGCAATTCTACCGATAACTTTACCAGCAGGATTAGCGCCAGTAGCAACGGCTGTGGCGGTTGATAAATTTGAGCACGGCAGTCAGAAGGAACTTCTGACTGTGGGGCTAATCTTTGCTACCATTTTTGTTTCTGACAAATTCGAGGTTCGGCAGTCAGAAGGAACTTCTTGCTGTAGGTGTTCTATTTATTATTTATTCAAATATTTTCTTCCTAAATAAAATAATATTTGATAAATTGCGTACATTATTTGGTACGGAGTTAAAATGAGAACAATAAATGTAACGGCTGCAAGAGCGAAATTATTTAATTTGATAGATTCAACCGCTGATACAAGTGAACCTATTCATATCATCGGTAAAAGAAATAATGCCATTCTTGTCTCCGAAGATGACTGGAGAGCTATTGAAGAGACTCTTTTCCTATTATCAATTCCCGGATTGCGCGAATCTATTATTGATGGGATAAATACCCCAATTGAAGAGTGTAGCGAGGAACCCGGCTGGTAATGTGGAAAATTGTTTATACAAAGCAGGCTCAGAAAGATGCTACCAAGCTCGCTTCAGCAAATCTAAAAGAAAAGGCTGAGAAGATTTTATCCTTACTCAAAGATAATCCTTACCAATCACCCCCATTATTTGAGAAGTTAAAAGGCGATTTGGAAGGAGCGTTATCAAGGAGAATAAACTTTCAACATAGAATAGTTTATCAAATTATAAAGGAAGAAAAGTTAATTAAAGTGCTAAGAATGTGGACTCATTATGAATAATAAACGGAATCCTGATTTTGGTGTAAAACTGATAAAAAATGCGATATATATAAAGTATAGATTCGTACAATTTCGAGGTCAGGCTGTCAGAAGGAACTTCTGACTGTAGGTGTACTCCTTCCGACCGGGTAATAGCAGCCATTAAATTATTTCATGCCACCGAAGCCAATAGCATCTGGTTTTTGAATGTTACAAATTCATCAATTAGTGTTTGAATGGTCTCTTTTACCGAGATAATCTTAGTTGCCCTGTAAGCATTGGCTCCGGAAAATGCAAATCCGTTTTTCATGTTACCTTTAGCGGCATTAAGTAGGGCTGAAAGGATACAGTAAGGCGAGATTTTATAATCGCAGGTTTTCAGGCAATGGAAATGACAATTAATAGGATGCTTTTCCCCATTTTTTACTTTTTGCAGGAAGTCGTTCCATACAGCCCTGCCGGGTAATCCGACCGGGCTATTGATAATCCTGATATCCTTTTCAATAGCATTAATATACATGTTCTTGAATTCATCGGAAGCATCACATTCATGGGTAGTGACAAAAATGGTTCCCAACTGTACACCCGAAGCGCCTAAATTTAAAAATTTGTACATATCTTCACCGGTATAAATTCCACCGGCAACAATAATCGGTATTATTGCATTATATTTCTCTTCATATTTAATAACAATAGCTTTTATCTCGAAAAGTAGCTTCTCAAGAGAATAATCAGGGTCATCGATTTGTTTTTGTTTGAATCCCAGATGTCCGCCTGCCTTTGGACCTTCGATAACTATTGCATCCGGCAGATAATCAAAATGTTTTTTCCAATGATGGCAAATAATTTCGGCAGCCCTGGCTGATGATACAATCGGGACTAATTTGGTTTGGGAATCTTTAGTTAAAAACTTAGGAAGATTGAGTGGCAATCCTGCTCCGGCAAAAATAATATCAATTTTTTCATCAATGGAAATCTTCACCAAATCATCAAAATTTGTAAGGGCAACCATGATATTTACGCCGAGAATACCATTTGTTTCCTTTCGGGCTTTTCGTATTTGAGCCTCCAGAGCCCTTTTCGTGGCGCTTTCGAAATTAGTTGAAAAATCCGGTTCCATATATCCCACACCTGCTGTCGAGATGACTCCAAGCGCACCTTCATTAGCTACAGCACCCGCCAAGCCTGATAAAGATATTCCAACACCCATTCCGCCTTGTACTATTGGTACAGGAATTTCTAAATTTCCAATTTTCAATGAATCCATTTAAATATATTTTTCCCAAAATCATAAATTTTATCCATCAAAAAAACCAAAAATTAGGTGATTAATTCTTAATTTTTTTAAAAACAAATATTAGACGACTCAGTTGATAAATTACTTTAAATATTTATGAAAAAATATTGAAAATAAAAAGATTTAATAAGTTAAGTATCAGATTTTTTAAAGTGTTATTCAGAAAAACAATATAAGGAGCTACTTTGAAGAATTCGAACCTGATGAAAAAAGTAAAGAAAGGAATTCTCAAGATTAGATTAATCCAATATTAATTTAAAAAAAAATTCTTTTTAATTAGTGACCTTAATCAGTGAGTAAAAATCAGATGATAGAATTAGCCTGATTTTTATACAAATTTTTTAATTTCAGCGATATGTGCTAATTTTCCTTATTCTTT
>JAERMQ010000013.1 GCA_016844745.1 Ignavibacteria bacterium
TCGGCTGTGTAAACTTTTTTCTTTTTCATTTAACCTCCAAATGATTATTAACAAAATTCTTACCATATTTTGTTGTTTTTCATCTGGTGCAAAACATTACCTTCTATAATGGAAATTATCAAGCATCCGGCATGTTCTACCGGACAAACTCTTGTATTTTGCTCTTTATTCATTTTTGATTATTAATTGATTAATTTTACCCAAAGATGTTATCTCAAAACAACAAAACTCTTCGCTATTATACTCATACCGGAATCATAAGTGACATAGTAAATTCCAGAAGGGAAATCCTCAATTGAAATCTTGATTGAACTTTGCCCAAATAATTCCTTCTCACCAAATCTTTTTATTTTTATACCCAGAGAATTATATATTGATAAACTATTTGATTCAACAATGGAACTTGCTCCATTTTCAAATGAAATAGTAATGTTATCAGAAGTAGGATTGGGGAATATTACCAAATCATTCGGATTTATATGAATGTTAATTAAACTGTTCAAATTATCGGATTTATAAACTCCATCATAAAGTGTACCTAAATAAGCATCATTATTATTTCCGAAACAAATATCTGATGAAAATACAGATTTTATAGCTCCGTTATCTAATGATTCCCATTTGTCGCCGTTATCCGTTGAATAAGATATAGTGCCATGATTACTTGAACTAATGTAAATATGATTATTTTGATTAATCCTTAGAAATCTTATTCCATAATCAATGTTAGGTAGTATGGTAAAGGTTTTACCTCCGTCAGTTGAACGGAATACTCCATCACCACCTTGCCAGGCATTCATTCCAATAAATAAATCTCCATTTTGATTGAAAGCTACATGAGTACCATAATTTTCAGAAACACTTAATGGCAGTTTCCTGAACGAAGTACCTTCATCTTCAGAAAAGTAAACACCATCCATATATGAACCAACTAATAAATACTTATTTTGATAAATAGCAATGGAAACAATTTCTCTAACCTTCAAATCCTTGGATTGCCATGTTCTACCACTATCATCAGACATATATAGCGTTGTATTACCGGCATAGATTCTTCCGTTATCGGATTCAGCAAGAATTAAATTAGTATTTCTATCATTTGGATAAATTGGAAATACAACAATCCATGATTGACCGTTGTTTGTGGATTTCAGCGCACCATATTGATTACTTGCATAAATATTACCCGATTTGGAACATAATATTGCCGAACATTCCACATCAGTACCAACCAGTAAAACTAATTGTTCCCAGGAATTTCCAATGTTGGTTGTGCGATAAATTCCACTTTTCGCAGCAGCAAAGACAGAACCCTTTTGATTTATTGATAATTGATTTATCGATGAATTAATAATTCCATTATTTTTTTGTAGAACTGATTTTGTAATAATATCATACCGGATTATTCCATGACTCCATGTTGAAAAGAAAATGTAATTATCTTTATTTACAATTGAATAGATACGATAACTTGAAAATCCGCCGAGTATAGCCCATTTATATCCACCATCAGTCGAATAACAAACCGTACTATCTCCGCTTATATATATAGTACCTTTTTCATCAACAAACAATGCTTCAACATAATTAATTGGTATGGAGTCCCGACCAGGCTTCCATGATAATCCCTCATCACTTGAAATATAAACAACATTTCCCATACCTACTGCAATAAAATAATCGAACTTTTTATTATAAGCAGAATAAAAAAATCCGTTTTTAAATCCGGCATCATTTATTTTTATGTAACTCCAATTCTTGCCAAAATTCGTTGAACGTAGAATAATTCCACTATCGAAAGTCATAATAATTACATTATTCGAATCCAGACTGATTTGGTCAAATCCTTCAATATATGGAATATATTCCCATGTTTTGCCTTTATCAGTTGAAACGCAGAGAATTCCCCAGAAAATACTTGCATAAATATTTGATTTTGCATCAATATATATATTTTTAACATGTCCGTCACCATATCCGGAATTTCTCAGTACTTTTACGAATTTAATATTTTTATCATAAAGCAAAATCTCTCCATTACCGGTTCCAATGTAACAATTATTGTCTTTATCGAAAGCAATAGCAGATACATTAGTTAAAATTTTTTCCCAATTTTCCCCATTATCCTTTGAACGATAAAGTGTATAGGAATATGTTATTGAATATAAAAAGCCTTGAGAATCCTTTGTTATAATAGTTAGTTGTCCTGAACAAGGACCATTAGTCTGCTCCCAGACTGATTGGCAAAATAAAGTATTATTATATAAAAAAATATAAAAGAAAGGAATCAGTATAATTTTTTTCAAATTCATTTCTCCTTTTAAGAAGTAAATGTGACTTAGATTAAATAAAAAATCGACCTATTTCTACTTCTATTTCTACTTCTATTTCTACTTCTATGTTCTACTTCTAAAACCGTGGAGATGGCGGGAGTGCATACCAGAATCCGACATCTCATTAAAAATCAATTAAAACCATTTATATTCAATAACTTACCGTATAATCACTTTTTACATATTTTAAGATTTTACGGTAAATATCCTTACGAGTTTAGGACATATTTAGGACACCTTTTCTACCGTTTTTTCTTCGCAATATTATTTCAGTTAACCTCTTCGCTCCTAAAACTTCGAGGTAATGTTTTTCTTGTACACGTTTTGTGTGTCCTAATATTTCAGCTACAATATTCAAATCTAAATCTTCATCTTGAATCAGTTGGTTTTCTCTCATTTTTCTGATAGCATGAAAGTTTCCAGCATTGTCTATTTCTAATTCCTTCAATGCGTCCCTAATCCATTTTTCTAATTTGGCATAAGAATTCCATTTAAACAACTTATTCTTATTTATCTCCCTGAATTGTTTCAATTCTTCAAGAATCGGGATAATCTCTGGAAAGGCATTAATCGGAAAAGGTCTATCTCTATTCCCTTTGCCATGGATAAGAATCTTTTCTTCATCAATATCAGACCAATTGACTTGAATAGCTTCGTTGACTCTGACTGCTGTTACAGCAAGAAATCTTATGAATAATGCAAACTCTTTTTTGTTTTGCTTATCAAAATATTCAAGTAGTTTATTCACTTCATCAATGCTAAATATAACGTATTCTGGCTTTACTGGCTTCGGAATGATATTCTTCTTTACCGGATTACGAACAAGATAACCTTCTTCAATACCATAATTAAATATTTGGCGTAAAGCTTGGAGAAGCTTTTGTTTTGTGTTCTGATGAAGTTTACTCTTTTGGATATTGTCGTGAATATGATTTTTGATATTCTCAAAATCATAGAGAAGGAAATCTTTCTTTAGGAAATGAGCACAAGATTGTTTGAACTTTCTTTGAGTTGTTATTGAAACATTTGGGAAGTGAACCTTACTGAATTCTTTGATTAATTGGAAGGCACTTCTTTTTTCTTCCTGCTTTTGTTCTTCTACTGGTCTCAAATATTCCAAAATCCTTTTTTCAAGAATAGCTAAAGCCGTTTCCTTATTATTCAGATGCCATTTCAAATTTGTTGTTAAACGATTTCCATTGAGTTCAGTATATACAATCCCTTTTCGGTTTATGCAGAAACCGATATTATATAAGGGATGATCCCATCTTTGTTTTCTTGAACGTGGGCGTGCCATATCCTTGTTAAACCTTTAAAATATAACAATTATTGCTCATTATGTTCCCCGGTATTATCCAAAGATACTTTCCAATAACCACCTTTTGCCGGACCAACACGCTCTAAAATATTTTCTTTCTGTAATTTCTGAATATTTCTTTCGATGGAACGCTCGGTAACACCTACAATCACAGCTATTTCCGGTATAGTAATTTGTGTATTCGATTTGATGAGTTCAATTATTTTCCCCGACGTTTTTCCCCGACGTTTTTCCCCGACGTTTTTCCCCGACGTTTTCTCCGAAAGTTTCGGTGAAGATTTCTCCGAATCATGTTGAATTTTAATTTTGAATTCAACCAATAAACCACCAAATTCATATCTTATATCTGGCACAGGTAATCCTGCAATCCGGCATTCATCGGTTATCTTTTTAATACCACGCCCCCAAGACTCAATTAAACCAGCTCTGAAAAAAGAATTTGCAATGTCGGGATTAAAAGGATTTGAAGGATGTTCTCTCTGAAGCTGTTCTATAGTCCAATTTTCAGGCAATTTGCCATCATTCCAAAAAACTATCCTGTTTTCATAGACTTTTATTTGAATAGGTATTCCACTACTGTAATCTTTATGAACAATAGCATTAAGGAGAGCTTCACGTAGAGCAGCTTTTGGATAAGGATAAATCTCTACTCTATTAATTCTTTCATAACTGATATTTGCCCTTAAATATTTGGTCAGCAGTAAATCCAACGTTTTGTCCGCTTGTTCAAATAGATTACCGTTTACAACATCCTGATATATCAATTCAGTTTCAGTTTTAAAGAAGCCAATCTTAATAAAAGCTCCTGTAACAAATCTTTCAGGATCATTATGAAACAGCATAACTGCCGCTCGTTTAAAATATTCTCCCTCTTTTAAATTCAGGTTCTCAATAAGGATTTCATTGCTTTCAGATATTGCTTCATCGCTAATCCTGCCACTTTTTGAAGCCATTCGTTTAAATTTGTCAAAGGTTTGTGCCTCCAAATCACTAAATACAACATTTGGAACCGGAATACTATCCCAACGCTTACCATGTTTTCTCAAAAGAAACTTGTCAAGTGTAGCACCTTTCAATTCTTGATTAGTGCTTCCGCTTCGATAAAAGTATTGTCCTCTGTAATTTACTGGAAACGGATATTGCTCAACTCTTATTTCTAAGGATTCTTTCTCTTTTTCAAATTTTAAATTTACTTCAACGAAAATTCCTAATATGTCGCGAACTTTGTTTGGAATATCTTCCATAAGTTTCTTAGCGTTTTCAATACCAATGACCTTCCCTTTGTCATTCTTGCCAATTACAAGGATACCACCCTGAGCATTTGCAAAACCGCAAATCCATTTCAGGTACTCATCTCTCCAAGATTCTTTCCATTCTATATTTTGATGTTCGTGCATAAGTAATTCCCTTAATTTTATTTACTCTTATTATTTTTACTGTTCTTTTGAACATTATCTTCGCTATTTACAAGAGATAAAACAATAGAACTTACCCCAATAACAGCACCAATTTTTACTAAATTATCAACCAGCTCTTTATTCTCAGTCTTTTTTCTATTTTCGTTGATTATTGACAAGCAACTATGAATTACATTGTCAATTTGATATGGATCATAGTAGTATTGTTTACTTATATTATTTAGTATAGGATTAATGTATTGAGTTATGTTAGGCAAAAGGTTTCCTGGAGATACATTGGGGGCTAAAAAAGCTATTATTGGAATTCCTTTCTGAAAAGCCATGCCAATTTCAGAGTGCATTGTCTCGGACATACTCATTGTTTTTTGTTGGTTATGAATATTTAATTGATGATACCTTCCAACTCCGGCTAAAACCAAACATTCAGACATATCCATTTCATGCTTCATTTGATTTGGAATTGGTGAGGGTGAAAAATTGTATCTTCCTATACCACCACGAATCTCAAAACCATATCTTAGAATAATGCTTTCGATAATAGCATTAAAAGGATAATCATTTTCGTGTAGAGAGCAACTAAAAAATACACGAGGTTTCATCAGATTACATCCCCAAATTCATTAATAATTTCTTCTGATTCTCGACCCTGAATATTTTTACCTGTAGCATTCTCTATTAAGTTAAGAAGATTTGAGGCTCTGTTACTAATGAACTCCTCAAAGTTATTGTTCCATAAAAAATCTGGATTTATAAGATTTGTTTTGAGAATCTCATTTAAGTCATTTTCAATAATGTTATGATTTCTTACTATTCCATTTAAATATTCTTTAGGAGATTTTCCTCCAATAATTCGATTGGAACGAGCAGATAAAGGAGTTTTGTTTATAATGCTATTCCATTTTGTTTTCTTTAAATTATTCGTTTCTGAATAATTTCTCGGGAAAATATGATGAATGTCAATGTTAATATCAAAGTAGGAATTCAAGTCAATATTTTCACCGCTTATAAAATCTTTACTACCTGATTTTAAAATGAGTGCTGATAAACCTTTGTAAGCGGCACTTAATCTCGATTGAAGGCTTAATAGCCTCATTGGATTGAAACTTGAATCTTTCACCGTTCTTGGTTCATCTCCCGAATTAACCCATTTGATAACTTCTGGTAAATCAAAAGCAAATCTTGATTCATTTGCACCGCCATAAAGTTCTCCAAAGACACCACTCCAAAACCATCTCTGAACCTTCTGTTTAACAGAAATACTATGGAATTTATCTCCAAGAAAAGCAATTATCGTCGATAGAGGAATCAATTGAGTAGAATATGGCAAACTTGCAGCATCAAATATTTTTTCCATTGCTAAGAATTTTGCAGACTCAACTAATGCTTTTTCAATCTTTTCGGAATAAGTCAAATAATCAGGTAAAGATATTTTCAAAACATCTTTTCTTTTACAACTAACAGAGCCACTCTCAGTTGTGAGAGATTTATAATAAGAACTAAGTAATGTAATTGATGTTAAAAAAGAGGTATTATCAAATCCATGCAGAACTTTATATTCTTTCAATCTGCCTTCAATTTCTTCCCAATTCTTTCTTAACTCGAAATTATCTACCGCAAATGTAGCTGTGACTAATTCAAAAACTGATAAACTAACACCACCGGTATTGACTTTTTCAAATACTTGACATACTGCTTCTTTTGGTGTTTCTTTTAAAAGTTCAATAACAGGAACCCGATATTTCTGTATTGGCAACCATATCATCTGATCGAATTTATTGAGAAACTTTATTTTCTCTGCATTATATCCAAAATATTCCATGAAAGAGTTTTTCCAGTTTGAATAAGTGACAGTATCAAGTAAGATATTTATTGGTAAATGGAGATTTTCAAATTCTTTATCTTGAGTACTAAGGTCAAGTTCAATAACTCTACCAAAATCACTTTTCACTTTCTTATCGGAAGGTATAGATATAACAGCATCTAATCTGTCAGAATTTTCGTCTAAGCACTTTTCCATGTCCAAGTAATAAAATACTTTTATCTCCTTGTTCTTATCAGTTTTTGTTAGGATTAACTCCTTATTTATTATTGCGGCATATAAAGAGGTCAATCTTTGTTGACCATCCAAAATAAGTTTTTCAGGATTTGGAATGCGATGAAGTTTTAATCCTTCAATCAATCTTGCTTTAAATCTAACATCTTCACCTCCTGTTTCTAATAACATGACAGCTCCAATTGGATAAGAAAGAGTTACACTTGCTATTAATGATCGAATATGGTCGTCATCCCAAACCCATCCTCTTTGAAAATCTGGAAGTTGGATTTTTCCTAAATGTATGTCACTTAAAAGTTCACTTAAAAGTGGTGCATCATTTTTAAAAGTACTACCGGTTGTTGACATAATTTCCTTAATCAGTTTATTTCAATATGAATAATTTCAAATGAGTCGTTGTTTTTTACTTTGAAATCAAGTGTTTCAGATACTTCTACGATTATTCCGTTCATGATTTTGATTAGTTCTTTCTCTTCATCGAAGTTTTCAATTTGACTATATTTATCTTTATTAGTTAACAATTCTTCTTGAGCTTTTTCTTTTGTAAACTCCGTTACTTCCACTTTAAGAATAGAATCCAACCATATTGGGTCGTTTCTTTGAAGCATTTCAAACGATGAACTAAAATCAGCCACAATAACTTTATTAGTCATAAAATGATTATGGAGGGGCAAAATTAATATTTCATCGTAATAAGATTCGGATACGTTGCCAATAAATTTATTATACCCATTGGGATATTTCAACTTTTGGTAAAATCCTTCTTCTTTATAAAGAAGCATTGAATCAATTAGAATCAAATTTGGTATAAAATTTCTATTTCTTATATCGTTTATTGAATCATCAATAGCTTCACTAAGTTTAGTTAGATTCTTTGCAAATTTAGCATGTTTGAATAATTCAATAAAAAATGAATTATCTACCGTTCTTGAAACTTCAAGACCAAAATTTATTCCAAAAATCTCTTGATAGTTTTCATCAATAAACATACGTTTACAATTCTCTAACTTAACATAAGCAATTGACCTTTTAAGTTCAACTTCCAAATCAGGTATCAGGATTAAATCAAAATGTCGGAACAAAACTTCTACAAATTGAGATTCTTTCCATTGTTTCAACATCTGGCTTTTGAAATTATCAATTTTTGATTGAGATAGAGGTGATAATGCTATAGCTTTTTCCTTAATTTGATTATGATTCTCTTTTAAGGATTTAAAAAAAGACTCAACTGAACTGAATCTAATTTCAGTTTCATCAATAGATAAGCCTAAAATAAACGTAAATTTAGTGTCAAACTCTTTTCTGATAAACTCTATTGAACTTTTGATATTATCATCAAGGAAATCAAATTGTTCGGAATCTTCAATGCTATTAATGATGGTTTGAAAATTGTCTTTGAGAGAATTTTCCATAATCAATTTTATCACAAAACCTAATACTAACCATGATGAGGTGCTAGGAACCCAGTACGATTTACCTGGCAATATATCTTCAGGAGGAAATGTCCATCTTGTCCAACCAAGATTATCTTGCTCAAAGTCAATTTTTACAAGATAAAGCAGAACATCAATTGCTTCATTCATATTACCCAAAGTCACATCTACTGCTTTTGAAAATTCTTCAAATTCATTTAAACTGAAAATATTTCTTATATAAAGATCGAGTGACCATGAATAAAGTCCGAATTTTGCCAAATACAAAGTTCTTTTGACCTTCTCCTTCTGTTCTATTTCTTCTTTCAGAAGTTCAATCTCATTTGAATTTTGCAATATATCCTTCTGCAAGTCACTTAGCTTGAATCTTAGCTCGTATTCTTTAGTAGATTCAATATCTACTCCACCAAGTTGAATTAAAGTATTGATTCCATAATTCCACAAGGATAAATCTTTTCTCTCGAGTATCTTTTTTAAGGCTTGGTTTATTGAGAAAATAATGAGTTGACTAAAATTGTTAAATTCTTTCAAATCAGAAATTTCATTTTTTTCTCTATACCCAAATTTTAGTGTGTAACTATAAACTTCAGAAAGTCGAAGTAATAGGTATTCAGACAATTCTTTTTTGTAAAAGTCCTTAGTTTCAATTAAATCAATAAAATATGAAGGATGAGAAATTAATTGATTGATTAATTGAGGGTTTTTATTTTCTATTCCATAATTCCAGAAATCAGCTATGATATTAAAACTGTTATAACAAGCTTGACGATTTCCCTGATTAACAGACTGTTCAAAAATCAAATAAATATTTCTACTGATGTCATTTGTAAAGAATGAGTTTGGTTGTTTGTTCAAAATGTTTGTTAGCAAATTTGTTATCTTCTTTATTAGAATCTTATCATCTTCAAGTATAGATTGAAAGAACCTATCTATCATTCTTTTCTTAAGTTTAAAAAGGTAATCATGTTGGAACTCTTTTTTTGTCTCAAAAGCTACAAAATTGATGAGTTCTAAAAATTTGTCAAACAAAAAATCTGTGGTCAATAATTTGAAGATTCTATAAAGTATAAAAATCAAGAAAAACATTTCCAAAATAATTGAATATATTGAAAGGACTGTAATCCTAATAAATATGTCGCCTTTAACACAATTAGCAAGGAATAAAGAGTTAGCAAGAATTAAATCTATTATAATTCCAGCAGTAAATCCAAGAAATGGGAATAAAAATGTCTCTGAAAAAAGGATTGGTATAACTTCCTCATAGTCTTTTTTAAGTTGGATAATCGAGAAAATAATTGCAAAAATTGCTATAGCTCCACTAAAGACAGTGATTAATTCAGATAATCTGCTTTTAAGAAGCTCATTAGCTACAATTTCACTATAAACAAATAAAACAGGTAGTTTTAAATCAATAAAACAAAATAAAAAGATTACTTGAACAAATAAAAAGGAATACAAAATTCCTAAAGGATTCTTGAATTTACTGATAATATTCCTTAAGAGTTTTTTCATCGATTACCATCCCTTGCTCAATATTGTTCTTCTTTCTGTTCTGTCTAAAACTGTTGAACAGCTTTCCCAATCGATATTTCCGACATTCTTTTCATATCTTATCTCGAATGGATGGCTTTTGGGTATATTATCGATTATTTGTTCGGCTTGATCAATTTCATTCAATGCGACCTGAACCCAAACATCTTCTAAGACATCAGGAATCTGCCCAAACAAACTGTGTATATTTTGTAACCTTGTAGATAGAATGCCATGAACTCTGTCCTCAACTGAATTACGATACCGCATATTGTAAATCCAAACATCTTCACTTACTTGACCAATTCTTTGTATTCTTCCTTTTCTTTGTTCCAAACGAGTTGGATTCCATGGAAGGTCAAGATTGATTAGTGTACTTAAGGTTTGTAAATTTAATCCTTCACTAGCTGCATCAGTACCCAACAATAGTCTGAGTTGTCTATTCTTAACCATTTTTTTCAAATCTTCTTTTGTTTTTCGTTGATAAATACCATCAATAAAAACACCAGATTTATCTCCACCAGCATACAATCCAATGACCTCACCCGGAATATCAAGTGTGATTTTTTCAGCTACCCATCTTATTGAATCATAATATTGAGAGAAAACTATGCAACCTCTGTCGAGCCATTTTTCTTTTATGAGTAGTAATAATAATTGTTTGTACTTCGGGTCTTCTTCAATATGCTCATCGAGAATGGTTACGAACTTCTGTAAGCAAGCAACTTCCTTTTTAGTAAAATCACGGAATTGATTAGTGGCGATGAAACTTCCATTTTCCTCGTCGTCGTCATCTTCTTCCGCAACATTGATATTATTATTCAACATTCCTTGAGCTGTATTTCTACCTGCAATCATTGTGCTACCAACTCTTCTCAATAAAAGTGTTTTTATAAAGCCACTGGATTTAATTCTTTCCTTTAATAATATTGAGAATTGTTCTGCTGTTTCATAAGCATCTTGAAGATATGGAGTCAAACTTATTGATTCTTCTTCACTTTCTCCAAATAAAAGCAATTTGATTTTTTTTAAATAAGATTCTCCGGTTTCAGGGTTTATCTCGTTTTCAAGAAATTCTCTTGTTCTTCTGACTATGTGTCTGATGAATGGATTGTGACTTTGGATAAAATTATCTGAAATCATTTTTTGGAGATATACTTTTGCTTGTGATTGCATAGAATCAAATCGACTACCCTCGACTACGTGGACTTCATCAGGAATTTTAAGAAGTCTTCTGAATGTGCCGAAAGTTTTAGGATCTTCTTCTTTATTTGGCAATGGATTCCTAATCCAATCCCAGTATTCACTCTCGTTTTCACAATTGGCTCTACCCATCACATAATCTAAGGCTGTTTTTGGGTCAGAACGCCATTTACTATTATAATCGTTACCTAGAACATAATCGTTTCCCTGAGCTAAGATGTATAGTAAATCCCAGGCTTCTATCGGATTGATTTGTACAGGTGTGGCTGTAGCTAATAGCATGTTTTTGGTATTTGTTGAAACATGAAGTAGAAACTCCATCAGATTGTTTGGTTCTGGACGCCTATTTTCTTTCCCAGGAGCTAAATTTCGTCTTCTTGCTCTATGCGATTCATCAACAATAATACATTCAAATTCCATGCTCTTTATCTTTTCAATTACTTCAGATCTGGATGTTATTAATCCCTGAGAAATTATTCCTATTCGCCTAGGACATTTTTTAAATCCGTTTTCTTCTTTTCCCGGATGTTCAATACCATTCTCATCAATCCACAGTTTTCCGTTCCAAACAGCTGAGGGCATATCCAATAAATTATGAAGTTCATCTTGCCACTGCCATAATAAAGTTTTAGGTGCGATTATAAGAATTGGTTTATCAGAATCAAGTGCCATCAGTTGGGCTGAAAGAGCAAGTTGTACAGTTTTTCCTAAACCTACCATATCTGCTAAAATGTATCTTGCTCCTGAACCAAATTTAAATGACCTATATACAAGGTCAATGAAATATTTTTGATGCTCCCATAGACCGTATTCTTTTCTAAAAATTGGTGTTTCAATGATTGGAGATGCCGGATTTTCATCCTTCTTCCATAACTCAATATCATAGATTACTTTTCTTACTGAAATTCTTTTTATATCCTCTATGATAAAATTTGATAAAGGTTTGGCTGATGGATGTGTCCATAAATAATCAAACTCTTTTTGAACAAATGCAATTGCTTCTTCAGAATCATCTTCCCAGGCAAGTTCATAATTATAATTCCAGCCAGAAGAAGTTTCATTCATACTGCCAAGAAATGCTGTTTTGCTCCCATTTTCTAAGGTGATTACTCCAGCTTTACCGTGAATAAGTCCAAAACACTCATTTGGAATAACTTTTACCTGCATTTTCCCAGTTTTCAGAAGTTGATGTAATTTCTGAAGTCTCTCCGGTATAGAAGAAAATTTTTCCTCTGGTTTTATACCACACCACTCAATTCGCATTCCTTGATGAGCCGCACTTAACGACCTGACATCATCAATATGAAGCTGTGAATTGCATATTATTCTGATATTTCCTTTGACACTATCTATAGTTTCTCCGGCAACTTCAATTATGGACGAACTAAAATATCCGGCAATCCTATCATAACATTGAGCATCTTTGAGCCTGCTCTTTAATAATGTTTCTCCAATATTATCTTGTAAGGATGAGTAGCGGTGTATCATAATTAAACCCCGTCATTTCCTACTAATTCGGTCAAGAATTTGGCATATAAAGCTTCATTATGCCAATGTTCAAGATTCCCAAATTGGTCTAATTTTGATAAATATTCGAGTAGTGCGATTATATTTGTTCGCAAATTCCAGTAATCAGGAATTTCGTTCTTTAACCAGTTTCTACCAACCTGTGCGTCTTCTTTTTTTATACTTTGATGAATAGCCATCAGAACATTTCTTATGAGAGAATTGCTAAATTTATCATCGTTACCAATATATTTTGTTCCGAATTCCATAGCTGTTTTTACTCTTGCCTGATTTGCTTTAACAGATGCCAGAAAGAATTTATAATCTCCCACACCAAATCCACGAGCTAATTCTTGATATGCAGACAACTCTTTAATATGGTCTTTTTCGAGTTCAATACCTTTTATATAAAATCTTTCTTCTGGTATCAGGTTTTTCCAAATGAACGAATCAAATCCGGTTGGGATGAGATAATCATAAGCTATTTTAATAGCTTCATATATGATTTCTTCAATCACCGAAGGATTATTCTTATCCTTTGGTTTTGAAAGTTCGTAATCAATATCAATATCTTCAATGTTTTTATATGAAGTTAATACTTTCAATGATGCGGCATAAGCGGCAAGCAAATAGTCGGGGTCGTTAAAGTTAGGGTCTTCTTTATCATCAATATCACGCATAGAGTCAATTTGGCTTTTTACTTCGTGCTCAATCTCAGGATAGAGTTCATCCCTATAAGCAGTTGCTTCTGATGATTGTTTCCTAAGTATTAAAAGCACAGTCCCTTTAATATAATTACCTTGCTTCAGACCAGTAGCCTCAGTTTCGGTAGCGATGTTCCATGCAGTAGTTACCTGCAAACCAGCAGACCACATAATCAAAGTTAAATCAGCCCATACAGATGGATCTTGATGAGTGAACATTACAATCTGCATTCCATTGTCGGGCATATTTTTAGCAAGATTATTATAGATTTCAACCATACTTTGATTAAATTCAATTCCTTTTCCTTGAACCGCTAAAACCCTCTTACTTTCAGAGTACCAATTAGGAAAAACTCTTTGCAAGTGTATTTTATTCCATGAGAGAAAAAATTCCGATAATTCATGATAGTTTATAGCATCAGCATAAGGTGGATCAGTTACCCAAAAAGTACTGTTGTGAGAAACATGTCTCGCATCACCAAGATTAAATTTAGCAATAATATCAGTGTAATAATTATTGATATTAAAAATCCAACTACTTTCAAGTTCTGATAAAGATCTTGTGCTAAAATTCGTCATAGTATTTAAAGCTTGATTACTATAAGTATCACTAACTTTTTCGATTACAGCTGCAGGATTCCATTTGCTTAATTTCGAACTCCAATTACAACATTTATTTATTCCTAAAAGACCAACAACTTTCTCAAATTGATTTTCAGCAATATGAGAAACAGTTTCTGATATTTTTCCATGAATTAATAGTTGTCTCGGATTGAATAACTGGTGCCAGTATTTCCAACCTCGGTTTCTTATAGGTTCAGCTGTTTTCTCCCCCTCAATTATTTCATCAGAAGGTATATAACCACTTTTCTGCCATATATTGAAATTCTCGTTTAAGAGTTGAACAACTTTCTGTTCTCTGATAATGTCATTTTCGTTAGGTGCAACATAATGCTTTATTTGATAATATTTATCTTTAACTGCATCATATTTCAATTCTTCGTATTTTATACAATATAATCTATCTTGAAAAACATCGTTCTGTCTTGGAATGAATTCATGTTTTTCCCACTTTCTAAGTCCATATTGAATTTCACCTGTTTTATTTTTTCTATCATTTCTTATAACAGCAATTGGTGTTTCTGCAAGACAATTTGGGCACCATAAATTGTTTTCTCTACTTGTCACAAAATTATCAGCAATAATCAATTCCTTTGATGATACACCCTGCTTTATTTCAATATCAAAATATCCCTGTGGGTTATTATGTAATATAGCGATAGTATTCGTTCCTTTTCCAATAATCCAAGTAGAAGATAATGGCACTTTATAACCACATTCTGGGCAGCTAACTTCATTGCAATATAAATAAGATAATGCTTTCCAACCTTCTTCATTCTTTTCAATGCCCCAATTTTCAACCTGTAGTTTAACAGAGTTATAAACTTTTTCTTGAAAAATTCTAATCTTTTCAACTTCTTCGTTTGATGCTCCATTGATATTCAAACTTGCCCAAGTTAGAAGCATTGCTATAGGATTTAAGTCGGATGCAAAAACGTTAAATCCCATACGAGCTGCCTCAAAAGGGATACTGCCACCACCTGAGAAACAATCTCCAACAGTAGGGACTTCTCCGAATTTTCTAATACCCAACTCTTGAATCAATTCTCTCAGATTACTTGAGTGAGTGTGTAAATGGCTGTTGATTATAGCCCATTCTTTTGGGTCTTCTAAATCAACTTCCTCAGGTCTTCGACAATAAGTTAACCTTTCGTCGTAACTCATTTTGTGAAAGGCTAAATATTGAGCTAAATCCTGTGGCTTTTGAAATCGTTCTTTTAATTTTTTGTATTTATCTCGTTTTTTCGTTGCTTCTTCAATATCATCATCAGAAAATGTTATAGATAGCTGGTTTTCATATTCTTTAAAATTTTTCTTATAGTCAAAAAGACCAGTATCATTAACATTAAAAAGAAGTTCTTTTTCCTTTAAGGTTAAAAGATCATAAACAAGGCTTTTTTCAATGGATTTGTACTTTCTTAACCATAAGCCAGAATCATCCATTGTTAGTATCTTTAGAAATATTTCTCTATCTTTTTTAGGGTTGTCACTTGCTGGCATCAACAAACCTAAAAGTGATGTCCTTACTAAGATTAAAGGCTTACGTCCCCACCATTTTCCCAACCCTGTTAGAGTTTGACCTAAATTAGCTTTTCTTTCTTTATAACTTTCCTTCGATACTTTCGATACCGGGAATTGAACTTCGATAAATGATTTACTATCAGACATTTTTTTCTCCATTTTTAAGCTTTATATTCTTCCATTTTATCAGATACAAAATTGAACAGAGAAGTTTTGTAATCTCTTTCAGCAACTGGGTTATCTGTCAAAGCATATCTCAGAGCTATTCTCCAACCACGCTTATCGTCAATGTTTCCTGTTGAAGCATTTGTCATGGTATAAAGCCACCACCTCTCTTCTTGGCGTAATCCATTCCAATTCCGAAGAGCATTAGGTATAACCGATGGGTCACAATCTTCAATTGCCCAAGCAAGAACAACCATTTCCTTGCCAAATAATCTTTGAACTGGAACTTGCCCAATTCTCCATGCACCAAGCTTATAGTTGCTAAGCTTTAACATAGCATTGAACTCTTCCCTAAGATTGTCTTTAATTAAATCCCATTTGTGCTTTGAAAGTACAACTTTGGCTCTGTCAAATCGGTGATCAATTTTTTGGTCAAGATTTTGTTCTTGCTTTTCCTTATCCCACTCGAAACGCTCATAAATAACAACTTTTCCGTCGGATGCCTTAGGGATAATCACAAGAAAATGATGCCCTGATTCTTCCGGGTCAAAACCAAAGCCAAATATTTGCTTTGTTTCCATTATTGTTTAACGTCCCCTTGGTTGATAGTTTTTTTATCAATTTTATTTTCAGCAATCCAATCTTCAAAATGTTGCCCAGATGGGAATTTCATATTAGTGTATTCAAAAGTCAAGTTGACATTACCAAGATCAGAGTATATATCCCTTGTCATTTCAAGCTGTTTTTCGATTCTATCCGAATTCAAATACAGCTTAGGATCAATTGTAGTCATCAGCCAATTTTCTTCAGAACTTTCATTGATTGTGATTATTATATTTATTATCAAATCATTTACTTCAACACCGTACTTCTTTAGCATTTGCAGTTCCTTGTAGGACTGATTGGTATCGGAAGTCTGTGTTTTGTGCCTATATTTTAATGGTTTTTGCTTATCTATGATTAAAGATATAGCTTGAGTATGGTCAATTTTTATTTGCAATGGTTCTGAGTATATGCCTTTTTTTTCTGCAATAGCAAGAACAAATGTTGAATTGCTCGGTATGGCGAAATCACCATTGTATATTCCACCATTTTCCTTTGGATCTGAACCATCGGTAGTGTATTTGATTACCGATTCTGGTGAAGCTTTCAATTCAACATATTTCTCATCATTTTTATCATAAACTCTATATTTCAATTTTATTGAATTTTTCCAAGTCTTAACTTCTCCGGATTCATGTTCGTTTTTTGAATCGATACAAAGGAAATTGATAATCATTTCCTGAGTTTCAAATTTATCGAAATTCTCTATCTTGGTGGAAGCAGAAGTTGGCACACCATCAATTTCATAGAAAACTGTATCACCGTATTTTGGAGATATTTTTAAAGTAACATTTCCTTTATCGTTTCTAAACATCTCTTGAATGAAGACATCAGTTTTCTCTTTTGGGAATGGTGGTTTTTCATAGTATCCGCTACCTTTGTCCTTCCACTCGTTCTTTTTTAACATTTCTTCCAACAATGCATCTAAAGCTTTTGGATGATGCCACTGCCATTGAGGATTTGTTGCGGCACGTCTTTTTACATCAACCCATCTCATTTCTTTTTGAGTAAATAATCTATCTTCACATTTTTTCTTGAAAACATCAGAATTTGTTTCCTTTGTAAATTTCTGCTTAGAAATCAATAAATCTCTTATCTGTTGTTCAGCATTAAAATCATTGCCTTGGAATTCCATAAGAAAATCAGCACTTGATAAAATATCTTCGTTCCTAAAATGCGAAGGGAAATATAAAGTCATAAAGGTTTCTCGAGCTGATGACAATAAACTCAATAGAATTTTATGTTCTTTATCGCTTGCCATTTCGAATTGTGGGTTATTTTCAGGAACCCTTTCGTCTTTCATTCGGTTAATCACAACTTGAATAGCTTTGTACTCTTTAGCTACCTTCAGGAGGTTATCCATTGTATTTCTTTGACCGGATAGGAATAGAATTCGGTTTTTAAATTGCGTGTCCTGAAATAATTTTTCAAGTTCCGGATTGATCCCACCCCTATAGTAAGGTTCAAATAGAATCAGTGCTATTTTATCTTCAGTAAGGTTAATCTCATCCAGAGCAGGAAATACAAGTATATTCTGGTAGCAATCACCAACTGTTGTTTTAAACTTATTTTGCAGAAACTGTTTGAGTTCCTTTTTAGCACTTTCATCATCATAAGAATCAACGAGTGAATTCAATTCTGCAATAAGATTCCTAAGATTTTTGAAGTAAAATCTTCCATCTTTATCAGCATGCAGATACCATGCTTCAGAAATAAATTGGTCTAAGGACTTCTTAATTACCGTAATGTCCTTACCTGGCTCAGTAAGATACCCAATTACTTCTTTTCCGGTCAAACCTAAAAGTGCATTGGGTACATCTGCTAATGAAGAAATTAAAAGCAATTTGCTAAGATGCTGCATGCTTTCATCATGATTTATTGTATCAATGTATTCTGCTACTGCTTTTCCTTTGTTAGCTATATCATGACTAATGGCACTAACTAACGAGTTATTGATTTGAGAAATCATTGTATGCATTTCTCCATCATTTAAATCCATCTCGTAAACATTAACAAGAAATTTCCCATCAACCTTATTACTCTCATATAATTGCTTGACCATAAGTCTCATAAGTCTGATTAGACCTCGAGTCTGCTGAAAACCTGTATTCTCTTTAAACCTTTCATAAAGCTCTTTTATGGATGGGTGGAAAGGATAAGAATCTTTTATTCCAAGAAAGATTTTATCCGCAGACATATTTGTTAACCCCATTTGACGAGCATCATTAATCGACTTTTTATAGGCATTTGCTATTTCGATAACTTCAGAATCGGCAGGTAAGGTTTCAAAAATTCTTTTCTTTAGAATATGGTAAACTTCATCCGAACTGCTTCCTACCGGTACTAAATCTAATGAAGACCGGCTAATCTCGCTATCAAGTTCTTTAAAGGTCGATTGTAACAATCTGCTCCCACTTTCATAAGTAGCCTTTAAGTCAGAAATAACAATCAGAACATTAGAGAGTTCTTTTCTATTCAATGCATTGAATAAATTAGCCAATGCTGTAGTTGTCACCACAGATAAATCGGAATTACCGATGGTCTTAGCTTTAGCATTTTCAAGGTAAGGTGGAATTTCATCCAAAAGGATTAGTGTCGGTTTATCCTTCAATAGGCTAATCCAAGCATTTTGACCAGGAGCCGATAAAGGAGTATAATAATCTTTAAAAAGCTCTTTATTTCCAAGTTGATTGGCTATCTCTCCCCAAATACCATAAGGTATATCGCTTTGTCTGCCAGTAAAAGAAACTACTCTAACTTCGCCTAAACTTTCATCATTATAGTTTTCTCCCATCAATTTTTTTCTGTATTCAGGAAAAGCAGCCAATAATCCTAAAGCAATCATGTTATGAGTTTTACCTCCACCCATTGACTGAGTAAGTTTTATCAGTCCACGAGCACTCTTATTATGGAATCTTTCAAATGCTGTTTTAAATAGCAAATCCATTCCTTCAGTAATAAAATTCTCGTTGAAAAACGTTTCAGGATTAATGTTTTTTTCCAGTAAATCTGTTAAATCTAATACGTCTTCACTTTTTGATTGATCGAAGACACTTTTTCTTGGGTTACATAATTCTCTTAATGTTTTCATAAGCTTAACTCTCAAAATTTATTTTTACATCAAAAATTTCAAATATAATTGATAACACGTCACAATACGACTTCTGATAAATTATTCTAATTTTTTTCAATTTTAACCTTTTCAATCAATCTCACAACTCCGAAATGATATTTATTATCATAATCAGTGATGTTAGGTTGCTCTATCTCTGTTACATATTCAATGCCAATTTTATCCATTTGAGTTTTAAACCGTTTTAACCAGTATTCACCATCAAATTGAATAACCACCAAATCATTGTCTTTAAAAGTTGCACCCTTTTCAATTGCCAGTCTTCTGATATAACTTCCGTTGTATTCCGGATCTTGTTCAGGGTCAATCGTACCTAAGTACATATTTTCTTTATTTAGAGTATCGAAATAGGACTTGAAACCTTTCCACTCCTCGAACTTATCAGGGTTGTTTGGATTAGGTATAAAGCCTATTTCAACTTTCTCTGATGTGTCAACTTCTTTTAAATCAATGATTCTCATTTTGACACCTACAATTTATAATGAAACAAAAACAATAGTAACATTGTACTACTCCCAAATTATCAATACTGATTTCTGAAAAATCCTCTGAAAACTCCAATTACCTTGAAATGTTCTTCTCCAGTTAATTGAATTGGTTTGAACTCTGCGTTAGAAGATTCCAGATAAATCATTCCATCACCTTTTACAACATATCTTTTGACCAGAACGGAATTATCAAATTCTGCTACAACAATCTGATTATTCCTTGGCATAACTCCTGCTTCAAAGAATATGAGGTCTCCGTCTTCAATACCATCCTCAATCATACTGGAACCACGAGCAATGATAGCCGAAACCTTCTTGGCACTTGGAGCAATGTAATTTCGGAAAGTAGTAACAGTAGAAGGTATATCACTGAAAGAAAGAGGTTGCCCCATCTTTGCTTCGGGAGTAAGATATAAGGTTATGTTAAGTATATCTTCAAGTTCATCATGAGCTTCCGCTGTCATCCAGAAATAAGGCGACTTACCCGATTCAGCATTTCCTCTATTTAAAGAATCCTTGTTTCCCGATTCCGGTTCAAACAACATCGAGCCTTTGCCAGTTGTGTACCAAGTAGGGTTTAAATTGAGTGCTAACATTTTACTATGGTAAGTAGCACCCAAAATACTTGAATCTTTTCCGAGATACTTATTCAGATTAGGAAGTGTAATGCCTAAAGCCTTCGCAAAGTCAGTCTTACTCTGAAAGTACTTGTTAATAAAGTATTCTAATCTCTCTTGAGCCGTATCCATAAAATTCCCTAAAAATATTTTTTGAAATAGTAACTTTTTACTTGCATATATTCTAAAATTTTAGTATTTTTGTTTTTAGAATATTTGCAAAGTAAATTGTAACAAAAATACAAAGCAAATATAAGAAAAATTGTATAACTATACAACAGATATTTGAAAAAAGTGAAAATAATTTGGAGAATAAGAAATGAAGAGGTTGCCCAACGGAATAATAGACTACATCAGCAGGAGTTTGCAAATTACTACTCATGCTGTATATCTAAGATTAAAGCGTGGTGATTCGGAAGCTGTCAAACTTCTCGAATTAGCTATTGAAGATTACAAACTGAGAAAAATTGAAATAGAAGAAAACAAGAAAAAGATACAACAATTAAGAAAAAATGTACTACTAAATAATTAGTATGGGCTTGTAATGTTAAAGCAAGACTTAGAAATAGAATTAACACCGAATGATGTAGCTAAAGAGCTAAAGATTTGCTATTCAAAAGCAAAAAGACTTATGGAAACTAATGAGATTAGATCTTGGGTTGATACAAACGCAAGTGATGGAAGAAAGTATTTAAAAACTGTATATCGGGAAGTATTAACTTATCATCAAAGAAAAATAGAACATCGAGATGACGAACTGAAAACTTCTAAGCAAAACAAAAAGATAACCCCAAGAAAAAATGGACATGGAGTTTTATCGAACAAATCTATCGAAGAATTTTTTAGAACTGAAATATTCGCTTCATAGCAAAGTGCTTTGAAGCTTTTTTTATAAATAATTGAAGGAATTTTATGAACACAGATGCAAAAGAAAAGCTTATCGAGATTAAAGAGCAAATGCTCGAACTTCTCGATGAAGCCAAAGACATCATTCCAGAAGGAATGGCAAAAGAACGTGCCAAATGCTATTGGTACGCACATATCAAAACTGCTCTCTTAAAAGAGCATGAGTATTTAGGCGGTTCATTGGTAACAATGGATGACACAATCAATGAAATCAGTGATGAAGAATCTGAGGAGGAAGAATAATGAACCTGATATTCACTTGCAGTACCAAGAAAGACTTTGATAATTTTAAGATAATCATTAGCAAGTCTAAGTTTCATGCAGACTCAATCAACTATGAATTCCGCTCTTTATTCTTCAATTGCACAAACCAACAAGACGCAGACAAGCTCGAGGTTGAGATACAACGAATAGCAGATGAAAATGATATTTCGGGACATTTCGAGTCGGAGGTATGATATGTATAAGCTAACAATCGAAAGACCTGAATGTTTCAGTCAAACCCAAGCCAAAGTTCTGGAAATCTTTGAGGAAGAAAATACGACTGATTCAATTTTAAAAAAGCTAAAAATTTTGAGATTCATTCAAACCAGCTTCATCTGCGGTAATGGTGGTTCTCATGTTTGGTTAATGCCAAAGGTAAATACTAAAGATGGACGTGCAGCTATTTATGAGGAGGTTGTATGTTAAGGTTAGGAAATCAAGTAGAAGAAAAAGCCTTATGGTATTCCGAAGAACCTGACTGGAACACTCCGGAAGGAAATATCATTGCAGTTTGGGATGGTTGCAAAATCAAAGAAGAAGAATATAAAGACTTCATCAGTTTTGTCAAGGAAGAAGCAAATGCCATTGTAGAACCGGTTGGAACATTTGAATCCGAAGATGGAATTACTGTATTCGTTTTCTTGGTAAAAACAAATGTACCTCAATTTTCAATTTGGAGATTCAGACTTCCAGGAATGAGATGGTGGTTCGACGCCTTCTGGGAAACTAACGGTGGTAGAGTTGCCAAAGACTCTGAAATCCTGCCAATAATAAATAAATTAGGTTTAACAATTTCAGGAGCTAAAAACAATGTACATGATGAAAATTGATCCTGAACAGGTTACAGAGCTTTACCATAGAAGAGAAAGCTTAAAGGAGGAATATGGCATCAGCAAACCTATCACAATGCAGGTTAGGGAAGCCATAGCAGAATACATAACAAAGAATCAAAATGAAAAAAGCCCTTTGATTCGTACTCAAAAGGCTTCTAAAAATTCACATTTTTAACATTACAAAAATAAGGAGAAATCCATTATGGAACAAACAAATTTTTCAAAAATTGATTTATCAGGTTTGGTAAAAGAACTTGAAAGTCAGAAGCTAAGGAAAAGGGACTTGATAGTTCCTTCAACGGCATTAGCAATGTATGAGGGCAGAATAGCGATGTACTCACAATCAACAAGTGAGATGTCGGAAATGCTTCTCAAAGCAGGGATTAAAACAAATGGCGATGTTACCGAAGAGTACAACCTCACTGAATCTTGCCATGCTCAAATTTCAGACAAACTCGGAATACCGGGCAGATATTATGAAAGACTACGAAAAGAAGCATTGGATATGCTCGACTACAACGTAACAGAGTGGCTAAAGAGGAAACCAAGCAATTATTTCTTGAGAACATTTATTTCAAATGAAGGAGATTATGGAATTGCCAGAGCTTTCCTATCCGACAGATTCAAAGTCATTGACCATTTGGACATTCTAATCACAGCCTTGGAAGCCATTAGACAGTCAGACAAAAAAGTTATCATCGAAAGTGCAGACTTAACAGAACAAAGAATGTATGTAAGGTTTATAGCCCCGGAAATAGTTAAATCCGTTCCGGAACTACTCAAGAACTACAAAGTACCTAACGGTAGAAATGATGACGGAGGTTTTGGAGTTTGTAGCGGTTTCATACTTTCAAACTCTGAAACAGGACATGCCACATTTACTATAGCCCCAAGACTTACGGTATTGGCTTGCAGAAACGGGATGATATTCCATAAAGATAAAATTGCAGAAAGGCATCTTGGAACAAAGATGGACGTAGGAACATTCGACTGGAGCGAAGATACAAGGCAAAAGGAATTGGAACTAATACAGTGCCAAGTCAAAGATGCTGTGAATGCCTATCTTTCCACAGATTATCTTGGAAATGTTCTTAACGAGCTTTCAATGAAAGGAAGCAAGTTATTGGAACACCCAGTAGATGCAGTCCATAACATCAGTCTATCATTAGGATTCTCAGATGAACGGAAAAACGAGCTTTTAAGCTATTTTGTTCAGGGAGGAGACACAACCGGATTCGGTGCGGTTCAAAGTCTTACTTATCTTGCTCAGAAAGTTCAACCGGATTTAAGATATGAACTTGAAACAGCTTCGGTAAGTATTCTCGATCATATCGAAAACTATGACAGACCGGCAGTTAAGAACTACAATCAATTAACCCTAAATTGAAAGGAATTCCCATGAAACCGGTAAAGCTTAAGAATCTTCACTATGTTTCTCCAAGAGAGAAAAAGTTGATAGACAGAATTACAGTAGCATTGCTATACACTGCTATCGGACTGCTTTTAATCACAGCTTTAATAATCAAATCAGGAGTTAAATAATATGTTTAAAATAGTAAAATCAGACGAGCCTTTGGTAGTTGACACCGTAAACATTCTTATTTACGGTGAACCCGGGGCTGGTAAAACAAGCCTTGTGAATACTGCCGAAGGTTCCTTGACACTCGACTTCGACAAGGGTGTTCACAGAAGCGATTTCAGAAAAGATGTGCTTGTTATCGAAAGCTGGAAACAAATCAACGATAATATGGCAGAGTTAATCAAAACTTTTGGCAATTATAACACAGTAATACTCGACACAATAGACACTCTATTAGACTATATGGGAGCTTGGATAATTGACCAGGAACCTAAGTTAGCAAGAAACAAACTTCAATTCTATGGCAAACTTAAAGACGAATTTTCTTTGTTTGTCGGCAAACTCAAGACACTTGGAAAAGATGTCGTGATGATTGCCCACGTAAGAGAAAAAGAAGAAGGCGACATCAGGATTAAAAGACCGGCAATAACCGGTGGTAGCTATGACAGGGTTTTACAAACCGCTGATTTCGTAGGTTATCTTTTCATAAAGGATAACAAAAGAACCATAGACTTTAATCCAACTGATTATTGGATTGGCAAGAACTCGGCAAAATTCAATTCTATGATGATACCTGATTTCAATTCTATTCCGGATTTCTTTTCAGGATTAATCAAGGACATGAAAAAGGCTATTAACGGTCAAACACAAGCACAAGTTGAAACGGTCAAGCTGATAAAAGAACTTTCAGAGAAAGTTTTGAAGATAAAAGACCTTCCAGAAATCAATACTTTCCTGAGTGAATTATCTGGGATGAAGAATGGAGTGAAAAAGCAGGTTTGGGACAAGATTCAGGTCAGAGCAAAAGAATTGAATTTTGAGTTCAATAAGGAAGAAAAGAAATTCTTTTCAAATATAGCAAAAACCGAAGAAAAACCAAAGGTTGCTAAAACCACAACTGCTACGAAAAAAGCAGTTGAAGAAGTTCAAGAACCTGATTTCAGTTTTGAGTAAGGAGGCTAACCATGATACAAATTGATTTCAGAAAGGAAATGCCTCAATGGACAGGCAAGACAAGGCTAAATGGATTATTAGCGGTTTTTACAAGGGAAATAATCTATTATATCCAAACAAAGCATAGAATTAGAAAACCTTTGCTAAAACCATACTACAAAATCTTCTTTGAAGAAGAAAAAAAGACAGAGTACATAAGCATTCTTTGGTATGTTGATGATAAGGATTCGATTTGCAAACACAAGGTAATCTGGCTAAACACAGTGAACGTGAAACCAATGGTGAACAGATACCTCGGAAATAAGAAACGGAGGTATTGTTATGCTTAAAATTGCAGTAACAACAGTCGAATCATTTCGGAACTATCAGAACGGCTCTATTGAACTTGAAGACTTTCTCAAGCGAGTCCGGGGAGAATTTACACCTTCCCGGTACATGGATCTCGGTTCTGCTTTCCATGATATTATGGAGAAAAACCAGGAAAGATACATCGAGGAAAGAAACATTTTCAAAGCCAAAAATGGAATTGAGTTTGATTCTAATGTTATAACCAGATGTTATGAGAAAATCAATACAGAAGCTCCATTTGAAGTAAAAATCACTAAAGTCTATGATGTTGGTAAGGAACAAGTTGAACTTGTTGCAAAGGTTGACCAGCTTTATGGATGCTATGTTATTGAAAATAAAACCTGTTGGGGAATGTTCGACTTTGAAAGGTATTTCGGTTCCTGCCAATGGAAATTCTACCTTGACATTTTTGAAGCTGAACGGGTTTTCTACAATGTATTCTGCCTGTCAGACAAAGTAAATGGTATTGAACTTAGAAACATCGAACAATTCTCTTTCAACGGTTATCCTGACTTGAAAGACGACCTGAATGAACTGTTAAAAGACTTAACTGATTTCATTCACACAAAAAAACTTGAAGAATACTTTGCTCCGGATTATAGATACAAGGAACAAAGAGCTTTACCAACTTATTCAGAAACAAAACAAATAATTCAATCAATAAACAATGAAGAGGAATCAATCATGAATATTCAAAAGATAAAGATTGCAAATCTGCTCGGAATTGAAGATTTGGAATTTGACCCGGGCAAATTTACGCTAATTGAAGGCAGAAACGGTTCTGGAAAGACTTCAATACTTGAATCAATCAAACATGCACTAAATGGCGGACACGATGCCAGACTGCTTAGGAACGGCACAGACAAAGGTGAAATCGTTCTCATACTCGATGACGGCGTTCAACTAACCAAAACTGTAACACCAAGTAAATCTGATGTGAAAATTCTCGACAGGGACGGAAACAGGATTAACAAGCCCCAGACTTATATCGACAAATTAATTGATATGCTTTCGGTAAATCCGGTGCAGTTCCTAACAGCAGATAAAAAGAACAGAGTAAATTATTTGCTCGAAGCCATACCAATGAAACTTACAAATGATCACCTTGAAAAATCCCTTAACGGAATGAGTGGAAGGGTAAGAGATGATTTATCCGGACACGCTCTTGAAGTTATTGGTAGAATTTACAAACAATTCTATGACGAAAGAACAGGCATTAACAGGGCTTTGAAGGAAAAGACAGCTACAATGACACAACTAAAAGAATCAGTTTCTGAATTCAATTATTCTCCAAACGAAATGACTGAAAAGCTCAAATCTCTTGAAAACAAAAAAGGAGAAATGGAATCAAAGAAAAGTCTGTTCTTGGAACAAGCAGTTAACCACAGAATGAAAAAGCTCGACGATGAAGAAGAAAGATTCCAGGAAGAGATTAACAAATTCAGGTTTGAGCATGAAGAAATCAAGCAGGAAATCCATAATCATTTTGACATTCAGAAAACCGAAATTCAGTCGAAATTTGATGAAAAGTATTTACCGCTTCTAAGCGAGCTGACACTTCTTCAGGAACAGCAGAAGCAATATACTTCCCATGAAAAGACAAGGGAACTTGTAGAACAATTCCATCGGGAATGTCAGAAACTTAAAGACGAATCCGAAAAACTTAGCGGAGCTCTTACAGGACTTGACAATCTAAAGGAAAATCTTCTAAGGGAATTACCAATTCAAGGTTTGGAAATCAAAGAAGGAGAAATCTATTGCAAGGATATTATCTTCGACAAACTCAATACTGCGGAACAGGTTAAAATTGCAGTGGAAGTTGCAAAACTCAGGGCAAATGAACTTGGAATAATCTGCGTAGACGGAATTGAGAGACTTGACAAAGATACTTTCAATGAATTCAAGTCAAAGGCTATTGAATCCGGTTTGCAGATGATTGTTACAAAAGTTGGCGATTCTGCTCTTAACATACATACTGAGATGGTTGCATGAAAAAACAAGCCCCGGCAATTCCAAAAACCCACAATTCCTCTTTATGCTGCAGGAAGAGCCGGGGCATTTTTAAACTAAAAATGGAGAATAAAAAATGAATTTTCAATTGAGTGTAAATAAAAATATGATAAACAAGGCTAATCCATCCCTGTATGGTTGGAGAAATGCCGAATTCTCCGGTCAAGAGCTTTCTGACCATATCAGAAACGGTTTTGCGTTTTCTCCCGGAGTTTTGAAACCAAATGCTACTGGCAGGAAACCTGCTATAAAGGACATTAAATTCGCACAGATATTGGCTATAGACATCGATAACGACATCAAGTCATATAACAGCATTACCAAGAAATATGACAAGCGTATAAAGACATCTAGGGAAGGATATTGTACTTATGAAGAAGCCAAAGCAAATGATTTTGTAAAAGAAAATGCTTTGCTCATTTATACCACACCAAGCCATAAAGCAGATTTCGAGAGGTTCAGAATTGTTTTCGTCATCGAAAAGCAAATTTCAAGTACTGATGAATTCAGGAAAGCAATTTCATATCTGATAGATAAACTTGGAGGTGATAAATCCTGTTCCAATATCGACAGGCTTTTCTATGGACATAGGGATTGTCAACTTGAATACTTCGGAAATATATATCAAAACTATTTAGAAACTAACAGTCTGTTAAGTTATGACTAAAGATGCCTATTACTTTTCCCATGATGCAAATGCACGTCATGACGAGAAAATACTTGAGCTAAGGGCAGAACTTGGCTGGGAAGGTTATGGTATCTTTTGGGCTATTATCGAATGTTTAAGGGAAGCGTCCGGTTATAAATACAGTAAGAACAGGCTTAACGGTCTTGCTTTGCAATTGTCCACTACTAAGGAAAAGTTGGATCAGATTATATCAAATTATGGTCTTTTCAATCTCGATGAAGAATTCTTTTGGAGTGAGAGCCTTCTTAGAAGAATGGAAGAACGTGATTCAAAGGTTCGCTGATTCAAAGGTTCGCAAAGCGAAAGAATCAGCTCAGAAACGGTGGGAAGATTATTACGCAAAGCAAGAGCAAAGCCCTGTTAATACGAATGAAGATATTACGGATAAGGTTAGCATTAATAATGCAGATACTTCCTTATCCGAACCTTATGCATTCGCAGAAGAACCGCATAGCGAAAGTTCTGCTATAAAAGGAAAGGAAAAGAAAGGAAAGGAAATAAAAGAAAAAGAAATTCTTTCTTCTTCTCCTCCGAAATCCGAGATTTCGGAAGAAGGAAAGGAATATGCGAACTTTTTCAAGGGACTTTTACCACCCACACAGAAAGTAACCGAGTCTGATTTGAAGAACTGGGGTGATACTTTCGACAAACTTGTCAGGATTGACAAGCGACCGGGAGAAGAAATCTACCAGATTACCGAGTGGGCTCGCAAAGATTCTTTCTGGGGTGAACAGGGAAATTTCCTTTCACCCTGCAAGCTACGAAGCAAGAGTAAAGACGGAGTTCTTTACTATGACATGTTTTTGCAAAAATTCACTCGAGAAAGGAGTAAATCCAATGGAACAGCAAGCGGACATCAAGTCCAAAGACCTGCTTGGATTACAGCAAAAGAATGAACTGCTTGCAATCTTGGATTCTCTTTTTCCTGACCAAAGACTACTTGATGAAAAGAGCCTTTACAGGAAGAAAGCAGATTTCGTTTACGAGTTGATGCAGAAACAGAAATGGACTGTTGAAGAGTTTGAAAAGACACTTCTTGAATTCTCTATGAAGTGGGTGTACAATACTTGGATGCCTGCCAATATTCTTGAATTCAAACGAAAATTATTTTCTGATAATGAAATGGTAATCTGATATGAAAAAGCCAATAGATAAAGAGCAGAAATACAAAGAACTCGATGAAATGTACAGAAGAAAGTTATTATTTGGAATAGATTTCTATGAGTTTGAAGAGCGGGCGGCTATTATGGAATTTGATGGTAACATGAAAGCCGAATTAGCCGCTACTCTTGCTTTTAATGATATAACCAAAATTTATGCATATTCAAAAGGACAAATAAAATGATAAAAATAACAGGTTTGTATAAAGCAACCTCAAAAAAAAATGAAACCTATCTTTCAGGAAAGACAATTGACGGAGTGAAATACTTTGTTTTCAAGAACAACAAAACAAAGGATAATCACCCGGATTATAATTTGTACATGGAAGAAAAGGAACAAAATTCTCCTAAACCAAAGCAGGAATTTTCAGAAGATTACCTGAAACAGGTAGAAACTGATGATGATTTGCCATTTTAGGAGTAAATAACAATGGCACAAAATTTTGAAGATTTTGGTATTTATGGAATACAATCCGGTTATGTTGGAGAACAAAGGACTACCTGTCCTAAGTGTTCCTCAACTCGGCAATCATCCCATAAGAATATCAAATGCCTATCAGTGAATGCAGATAAAGGAACATGGTTCTGTCATCATTGTGGTCATTCGGGAGGTTTATTTGAAAAGCAGAATTTTAGAAGATTTGAACCAAAACCGGTTAAATCAAATGCTCTTACGCCTACTGAAAAAGTATATCAATGGTTTGAATCAAGGAAGATACCAAAAGAAGTAGTTGACCGGAATAGAATAACGATTGAAAAGGTTTTTCTTTCCCAACTTGAGAAAGAAGATACTTGTATTTGTTTTAACTATTTTTTGGGTGATATGCTTGTCAATATCAAGTATAGAAACCCGCAGAAAGTGTTTCAACAGGTTAAAAGCGGTTCAAAAGTGTTCTATAAGCTCAACGACCTTGAGAATCAGACAGAAGCAATAATCACAGAAGGAGAAGTTGACGCACTTAGCTTTGAAGTTGCTGGTCTGATAAATGCAGTATCTGTACCTGATGGTGGAATTAATCCGGAAGTAAGGCAGATTCAAACAAAGCTTGACTATCTCGATAATTGCTCGGAATATTTCAAAAATATGCATAGGATTTACCTTGCAACTGATTCAGATGCACCGGGTATTCGGTTAAGGGAAGAACTTGCAAGAAGACTTGGTAAAACAAGATGTTGGATTGTCAGGTATCCTAAAGACTGTAAAGATGCTAATGAGGTTCTGGTCAAATACGGGAAGGCAAAACTTAAAGAATGCATTGAGAAATCTGAACTTTATCCAATAGAAGGTATCCACTATGCCAATGATAGAAGAGATGAACTCAAAGACTTGTACGATAATGGCTTCCCTAACGGAGCAAAGACAGGTTATTCTAATCTTGACGAATTGATTACTTTCTTTGGTTCACAACTGACAATTGTTACCGGAATACCTTCCCATGGAAAATCAAATTTCATGGATCAGTTGATGTTAAAACTTGCTATAAACCATAACTGGTCCTGGGGAATTTTTTCTCCGGAGAATGCTACAATTGAGATTCATTTGTTAAGATTATGCGAAATCCTTGTAGGAAAACCGTTCCTGAAGGATTACAACGGAAGAATGAGCTTTGATGAAATGGAAGGAGCCAGGGACTTTATAAACGAACATACTTTCTTTATTCTTCCAGACAATGAAGAATACAGACTTGAAAGAATACTCGAAGCCGCAAGTGGTCTTGTTTTGAAGCACGGTATAAAAGGATTGATTCTCGATCCTTGGAACACACTTGAACACCAATATGGGAACGATTCGGAAACGATTTATACCGGAAAAGTTCTTAATCAGCTTAAATATTTTGCTCGAATCCATGATATTCACTTGATTCTGGTGGCACATCCACGGAAGATGGCTCGAAAGAAGGATAGCAAACTGTTTGAAGTGCCAACACTCTATGATATTTCAGGTTCGGCAAATTGGTTTAACATTGCAGACAATGGAATGGTAGTTTACCGGCAGTTTTCAGAGGATTTTACCGAAAGTTACCCGATAGTTTATATTCAGAAGGTAAAGCACAAATTCATTGGTAAGACAGGTTTCGCTAAATTTGACTTTGATGTTTCTTGTCAAAGGTATATCGAAAAGGCTGGGAAACAAGGTAGGAACGAACTTGAAAATCATGTTGAATTATGTACTGCTGGTTATCCAAGTTCTTGGATGACTGAGTGGGAGAACCGGAACGATGAAGATGTAGGTTTTTGATACTTGATATTAAATTTTTATTTGACTGGCAGACCTTGTATCTGTCAGTCTTAGTATGGAAGAATCATTTAAAAATATAGGAAAAATTATGAGAAATGAAGATATTATTGAAATGCTCGAAGAACAGGATTTACCTGAACATTTTCAAATTGTGGCTGAAGTTTGTGGGATCGAAACGGCACGTCTTTTGATTAAGGAACTTGGTGGAATAACTGTTAGTATTCCAATGGTTAATTCTTTGCGATCTTTGATTGAAAGATATATTGCCGACAATGCAAAGGAAATACCGATAAAAAAAATCGCGAGGGAATTGGGAATGAATGAGCGGGCTGTTGCAAGAATAATTAAGAGTTTGAGAGGAGTCTAATAATTGTAAGTTGAAATGTAAGTTGAAATGTAAGGTTATATAATGAAAAAATGCTGGATAATATTTTTGGGGAAATTTGTATCTTGTTAAATATCAATAAGATAAATTATTTAATTATTTTTGGCAGAACTTTTGATATAAGAAATTTGAAATTGTTTAATTAAAATAAAGGGATAAACATGAGAAAATTGATGCTGGGGATTTTAATCTTTTCAATTGTTATCATGCTTAATGTTGGCTGTTATAAAAACAGCGACCAAAAAGATAACAAAAATGAAAAAATTACCATATGCCAGTGGGGGCAAGCCTTAATTTATCTTCCACTTTACGTTGCAAACGAGAAAGGATTTTTTAAAGACGAAGGTCTTGATGTTAATATAACCTCTGGGAATAACAGTGATTTAGACACTTGGTTGGCAGTTCAAAGTGGTAGTGCACAATTCGCAATTTCTGACCCAACAATGATTGCAATTCAAAGAGAAAAAGGAGGACCCAAAGGGGTTCTATTAGGAGATATAGTTCAAAGAGTAGCCTTCTGGGCAGTCAGTCTCGATACAAATTTGAAAGAAATTACTTCTCCAAAAAACTTCAAAGGTCAATCCATTGCTTGCTTTAAATTTCCAAATACTGCTCATGCATTAGCTTTAAGAACATTTCAACTTGGGAATCTTCAAGTTGGGACTGACGTGAAGATGGTAGAAGTAGATTATTCTGCCGTTTTAGCACAATTAAAAAGGGGTGATGCTACTTTGGCAATGCTATTAGAACCAGCAGCTTCAAATTCAGTTGTTCATGGAGGAGCCAAAATAGTATATTCTTATCCTGAGGCATGGGGAGAATTTGCTTTTACTGGACTTACAGCAACTTCAAAATATGTTAAGGAACATCCAGAAATCGTACAAAAAGTTTTAAATGCGTTAGAACGGGCAATGATTTTTATCAGAAAAGATCCAAATGGAGCTATTAAAGTTGGGAATATTATTTTCCCCGATTTGGATACATCTGTTATTAAACTTGCAGTCGAAAGGATGATTAATTCTAAAACTATTCCCGAAAATATAACTCCTTCAAAGGAAGGATGGATAAAAGCAATTGATGTCTGTATTGAAGTAGGGAAATTAAAAGACAAAAAGAATACATCAGAATTGATTGATGACAGTTTTGCCAAAAAATCCGTGGAAAAATTTAATAAGAAATAGATCCAATGTTAAAATCCAACAATATTACTTTAGAAAACTTGACCCTTTCATATAATGGGAACCTTGTTTTTGATAAATTATCTTTCCAAATTGAAGAAGGGAAAATTTTAGGGATTCTAGGGCCTTCCGGTTGTGGTAAAACAAGTATTTTGAATATACTGAGTGGAATAATTGAACCAAATTATGGAGATGTCATTCTAAATGAAAATTCATTATTAGGGAGCAGAATTCAGTCCTCATATATGTTTCAGGATGATTTGTTGTTACCTTGGAGAAATATACTCGATAATGTTTGTTTGCCACTTGAATTAGATAAAAATTTAAATATTGAAAAAGAAAAAAATACAGTTTTATCAATTTTGGAAGATTTCGGTTTAAGTAAAGAATTCAATAAATATCCACACCAGATTTCTGGAGGAATGAAAAGAAGAGCAGCTTTTGTTAGGACTTTATGTATAGACAGAATGTTATATTTGTTTGATGAACCGACATCTGGTTTGGATTATATGCTGAGAATTCAACTTGAGGATGAGCTATTCTCTTTTTTGATTAAATATAAGAAAACTGCAATCATAGTTACACATGATATTGAAACAGTAATTGCATTATCAGATAGGATAATATTATTAACTGACAAACCTTCAAAAATCAGAAAAGAATATATATCCGGTTATACTCGAAAATATGTTTCACCAAGCAAAGTGCGTAAAAGCGAAGAATTTTCAAATTTATTTAAAACAATTTTAAACGATATAAGTAATGGGAACCACTAAAACAAAGTATGAACCTAAATGGATAAAAGTAATTCCCTTACTGATTTTTTTAATATCCTGGGAAATAATTGTTCATTTCATTGATTATGGAGATTTCTATTTTGCTTCACCTTCTGGAATCGCCATTACTTTATACAATCAGTTAATGTCCGGGAAACTACTTATAGATACGGGTGTTACGCTCATTGAAGTGTTGTCAGGTTTTATTTTAGGAAACTTAATCGGGACAATCATCGGAATTATCTTTTGGTATAATAAAAATATTTCATTAATAATTAAACCCTACTTAACTGTCTTAGGCTCAATTCCAATAATTGCAATTGCTCCAATTTTAATAATTTTTTTTGGTATTGGGATGTTATCAAAAATCATCATAGTCTTTCTATCAACTGTAGTTATTTCTACAATACAAGCTTACGAAGGTGCAACTCAAACTGACAAACAATATATATTGTATTTGCAATCAATTGGTTCAACAAGGCTACAAATTTTTAGAAAAATTGTATTACCGTCAAGTTTAATTTGGTTATTTACAGGATTTAAGTTGAATATAGGATTTGCTATTCTTGGAGCCTTCATAGGTGAATTTATTTCTTCAAACCAGGGTTTAGGACATATGATAATTATTGCAATGGGCTTATTTGATACAAAGGTTATTTTTTCTGGTATAGTGGTTATCTCAATTATGTCTTTTTCACTAAATAGAATTATAGAGTATTTTCAAAAAAAATATCTTCCGTGGCAATATGTTGAATCAGATTTAAAGAACTCAAGATGATAAAATTATTAACACATATTCCGGAAAATTTAGGATTAAGCTCAAAATATTTGAGAAAATCAGATATTGAATATGATAGGATATTTGAAACAGTAATTCAATCGTTGAAAAATACTGAAAGAATTAGTTTTTTATATTTATGGGGAGTTTCCTTTAAAAAGGATAGTATCGATATTTATGAACAAAAGAGCATGTCTTATCTTAACTTTTTGGTCTCTAAAATTGGTTTAACATTTTCTTCACCTATTAATTTGCATATCATTTACACCGATCTTCATGGAATTGCAAATCAAATAAATATTGAACATATTGAAAAATACTATCAGGACATATATAAACTGGCAAAATTATTTAATTTCTCATTGAGTAGATTATCTTCATATTTTTCTGAAAAAGAAATTGAAAATTTGTACATAACCGAAAATGAAAATTCTGAGCTATTTGAGAAGAAAAAAGAAATATTGATAAAATATGCTTCTAATTCTGGAATTAAAGATACTGCCGAGACACGCGCATACAAATATTTTATTACTCGGATAAAAGAAAAACCCATCCTTTCTTCTCAGTTTAAAGATACAATCTTGTTAGCAGGAGAAAGGTTGAATTTAGATTTTTTATTACTCGATTTACCCAGATTATATATTTATGATTCTGATTTTAAAAAGAATCACAAACCATGGAATTTAATTGAAAACAAAGAAGAGGCGTTATGTGTGGAATTGTAGCCATAATAAATGTTAGCTCTGCTAAAGAAAGATTAGTAAAAGCTCTAAAAAAAATAGAGCATCGAGGAGATATAAGTGATCCTGTTTATGAGGTATCAAATAAGATCGCATTAGGCACAAGAAGATTAAGAATATTAGACTGGGAGAACGCAATTCAACCAATGATTTCGTACAATAATCAATTTGTTGTTGTTTATAATGGTGAAATATACAATTACAAAGATTTGAGAATCGACCTCGAAAAAAAAGGTATAAAATTCAACACTGAATCAGATACAGAAGTTTTAGCAAATGGGTTAGCTTATTATGGAGTACGTTTTTTACCTATGTTAAATGGAATGTTTGCATTTGTTGCTTATAATTTAAGAGAAAATAGTTTTATCGCATCACGGGATACAGCTGGAATTAAACCACTTTATTTTATAAAATACGAACATGGATTTTGTTTTGCATCAGAAATTAAACCTCTTCTATTTGTGACCGATTTGGGGATAGTTCAAGAAGTAAAACCAGGACAAATAATATCAAATAATGGAAATTTTCATTATGAAACTATAACTTCAGATTTCAGAGTAGGTTCATTAAAACAAAATGCAAAGAATTTAGCAAGATTGCTTGAGAGTTCAATTGCTAGACAAGTACCCTCCACTCAAGAATTTGCAATAAAATTTGGAGGTGGAATTGATAGTACTTTAATTTTACATCTTGCATCAAAATATTCAAAAAATATTAAATCATATTTGATTTCAAATGAGAATGGAATAGATAAAAAATATGCACTTGAGTATGCTCAAAGATGTGGTGCTGACCCAATCATTATTAATTTTAGTGAACAAGATATTTACAAACTAATTAAACCAGTTGTTTCTACCATCGAATCATTTGAGCCAACATTAGTAAGAAATTCAATATTTTCATTCCTCCTTTCAAAAAGGATAAGTGATGATGGAATAAAAATTGCATTGTGTGGAGAAGGTGCAGATGAATTATTTTTAGGGTATCGAGAGATGGAATCTTATAAAGAAAATATGGACTACCAAATATTCTATAAAGATTTGTATAGAACACAATTGCAAAGGGTCGATAGATGTTCTATGCAATTTCACCTTGAAACAAGGGTACCATTCCTTGATGAGAATATTGTATTCTTTTCAAAGAATATTCCAATAAGTCAAAAAATCGGGAAATATGAAGGTACATTTACGAACAAAATCATTCTTAGGGAATTATTTAAACTATTCCCAGAAATTCCGGAAAGTATAAGATTGAGAGATAAAGTAGTTCTTGTAGAAGGAGCTGGTATGGGTAATAATAGCAAATTTTCAGGTCCATTTTATGAACATTCCAATTCACAGATGACTGATGAGGATTTTAAATTTAGCAAAAAAAAATATAGCAAATTTTTTCCAACGACAAAAGAAGAAGTATTATATTTAAATGTGTTAGAGAATACTTTTGATATAAAAAGAGTTGAAAATATTTTAAAAAGACCAATGTTAAATAAAATGTGAGGAGACAAATCGTGGTAATTAATTTATATCTTGTTGACATACTAATTCATTATTTGCCTATCTATATGGCAATCATTGAACTTAGAAATGAAATGTTAAAAGAAAATATAAGGCTCGAAATTATCCCGCATTGTACCAACAGTGATAGAATCAGTATTGATAAGTTTATCAATGATTCAAAAGAAAAGCGTAATGAAATTCATTTACTTTTAACAAGTACAATTGATTTAGAAAAAAGAATAAATGACTTTGAAGAAATTGACCTTCTGCAGTTTTACGAAGATTTTATTATCTGGACTACGCTCATTGATAAAATACCAATATGTATCATTGGTGATAAAAGTGATATTGAATTCTTTAGTAAATTTCCAGAAAATTTGAGCATACTCGAGCAATCCAAGATTGCATCATATCCAGTTGGATCAACTTCATATTGGTTTTCAACTAAGAAAATTAAATATTTCCAAAATTTAAAAGAGTCAAATTTTGAGTTTGTAGATTTTGGTAAAGGCAAAGAATTTGAATTGATCGAAAATAAAACAGTAAGATTTGCAATTACTTTAGAATTTTGGAAAAGTGCACAATACAATAATATAGTTGCTTTAATGAATATGCCTCGTGCACCTCTTGGATTTACTGCCTTATTCACACCAAAGTATGTATTTTATAACGAAAATCAAAATAAAATACTTACTAAGATAAAAAATTATATGGCTAATAGTGTAAAAAACATCTATAAAAATTTTGAGATTCCTGGATATGAATGGATATTACCAAATGAGCGTGATATTTTTGTTGATAATGCAAAAGAATCTTTTTTAAAAATGAATAAAATGATAAACTCAGAATATATATTGAATTTTAATTTTAACGATTCTTTAAGATTTTTATCAGAAAATGAAATCTGGTCATTAGATTCAATAAAAGTTTTAGAAATTGGGAAGCAAAAAATTCTAACCCCTGAAGAATTAATGTTTGAAGAAAAAAGATTTGTATCTTCAAAACTTATTTCAATTCATGATCTTAAAGATGATTTATTGGAAATCAATAGAGAGGTTTACAACCTTAATGAAATTGAGCAAGATGATAAACTTAAGTATAGAACTTTAATGATTTATAACAGCATTCAATCATTAGTAGATAATTACGAAAATTATTTAAATTCCTACAAAAAGGAAGATAAAGTTACATATGAAGACTTAGCAAGAATATTTAAGGAGGAATGTTTTGCAAAAGAATTTGGTACTTATGATGTACAAGCCAAAAAGGGAATAGAATATTGGATATCTTTTTCTTTTCCCGTTTTAAAATTTATTTTAAAGGGACTACTGAAGAACGCAATAATGTACTGCCAACAAGACACAAAACCTATGATAAATCTAAGCTGGGATGTGTATAACTATAATATTAAGAATTACATAAGTATCTGTATTGAAAATGATAACGCCTCAAATATTACATCAAATAAATTGAAAAATCTTGGTTATCAAAGACTTGTATCTGTTCCAGGTAAATCTAATGGATCGTTTTACAAATTGATTAACGACTATTTAAAAATATCAAATGCAATTGAATATGAGGACGGAAGATATTTTCAAGTTAATTACGATAAAGAAAATAAAATATTTAAAACTACTTTCAGTATTATAGGAGAAAACAAATGAATGATATAGAAAATACTACCTTTCTTATTATACACAAATCAATTGTCGAATTTAAAAATGAACAGGATGATTATGAGGAGTATCGTAATAATTTTAGGTCTGTGTTAAATAGTAAACTTGGAAGAATAGATAGTGTATTAACTAAAATCAGCCTTATTTCTAATGATAAAATTAATAAATCAAAATTAAACAAAATTGACTTGTTAATAATTGATGATGACATTCCTACTCTTTGTGATATCATTGAACAAGCAATTAAGAGCCAAATTCCAAAACAAATTATAGCTTGCGATTCAATATCGTCAGTAAATAAATTGATTGAAAATAATATTATAGATAGTCCTTTAATCATTTCATTAGATTTTAAACTTTCTAAAAATCGTGATTCGGAGAGTACTGAGATAAAGGATACTATTGATTTGTATAAAAAGATTAAAAATACATGGACATCTTTTATAATCGGATTTACGAATTGGGAAGGTAAAGAGGTTGTAACCAAATTAGAAAAATTAATTAGGAGTAATAAAGATAGTGTTTATGATAAATTTAAATTTATGAACTTATTTTCTTATATTTTAAAAAATGAATACGAAATTATTAAAAATAATCAAGAAATAATAATAGAACTTAAAAAAGTAAAATCAGAAAATGAGGAATTAAAAAAATTACTTGATATCAATTCTTATAAACCTTCAAATGAATTTAATAAAATAAAATCGCACAAAATAATAGGAAATTCTGAAGAAATGAATTTTATCAGACAATTTATTGAAATTTATGCTAAAACTGATGAATATTTATTAATCAGAGGGGATTCTGGCACCGGAAAAGAATTGGTGGCAAACCATATTCATGAATTAAGTTCAAGAAAAGATGGTCCTTTTGTTACAATTAATTGCGCTGCAATTCCTGACACACTTATTGAAACAGAACTATTTGGTTATTCACAAGGTGCATTTACTGGTGCAAACAAAGATGGGAAAAAGGGTTTGTTTGAACAAGCAAATCACGGCACATTATTTTTAGATGAAATTGGAGATTTATCATTATCGGCTCAGGCAAAAATTTTAAGAATTCTCCAGGAAAAAGAAATCATGAAAGTAGGAAGTACTGAAACTTCAAAATTGGACATAAGAGTAATAGGAGCGACAAATAAAGATTTGCTTAAATTAATAGAAGAGGATAAATTCAGATCAGATCTTTATTTTAGATTTAGTAGTTTATTTCCTAAATTACCACCTCTAAAGGATAGGATTATAGATATTAAAGATTTAATAAATCATTACTCTAAAAACAATAATTTATGGAAAGATTCAATTATAAATGAACTAAAACAATATTCATGGCCTGGTAATGTTAGAGAATTTATAAGATTTATTAGTCAAATTGAATTACTGGCACAAACATATAAGAGTTTGACAAAAGAGAAAATTATTTCGTTTCTAAATATTTGGCAAAAGAATAATCCCATTAATGAATACATTAAAAGTTTCCCTACTGAATTATATAGACAGGATGAAGTAAGTCTCGATAAAAAGAGATTAAACCAGGCTATAGAATGGTTGAAATCATTAGAATTATCAGTCATTAAATGTTTGGAAAGTAATGAAGATATTAATCAGGAAAATTTAACTAAATATTTCTTCTCACCTGATGGCGAAAATATTAAGTCCAGAAATAGAATTTCACAATTATTCCATAAAGACTATCCAAGAGAAATAAAATATCTTTTAAAGGAAGAGAAAGCTAAAAATGATTATCCTTTTATTTTAAAATCGATAGATAACATAGCAAAGGGTTTTAAGAAGCAATTAATTGATGATAAAATTTAAAAAGTATTTTAATATACTTATGAAAATGGATCTATTGAAGAAATAATTTCCCAAACATCCTCTTCAGTCAAAGTTATATAAGGACGAGCTGGAATCTGAATAACAGGTTTCAGCTCTTTCTTTTTAGTAAGTGCAAGAGCTTTCCAATTCTCTTGTCCAGTATCGTAAAACTTTGCCCAAAAGAATTTCCGCATTTTTAAAGAAATTGGTATTGTTGGTTTTAATGTGCCTCCAAACTGATGTATTGTGGCATAAGGAGAATTTGCAGATATAACAATTGATGATTTGCCTTGCGGTCTTACTTCAATAGTTGACATCAGACCTTTGGTTCGGTTCAAAGTTGACTCTAATTCCCAACCAAGTCTTTGATACTTGTCTTTTGTAGATGAAGCAAGAGCTTTCCATTTCTGAGAACCACCGGAAAATATAGTAATGTCTGATTCATTTCCATCCCATCGTCCCCTTTCATCAAAATTCGCTGAAATAGCTCTATCAATAAGTGCAGATACTAATTCAAGAACCGGCGTTAAATCATCGTATTGCTTTTGAAATTCGATGAACTTTCTTGAGAGTGAATTGATTATGTCATCACTAATCATTATCTTCTCCAATATTCTGTTCGGCAACAACAACCCATTTTTGGACTTCTTCTGGTAGGTCTTCAAATTTTTGAATTGAGGCAATTTTAGAAGCCATTCTAACTACTTCAATAGCTTTGACATTATTATAATGAGGGATAAGTCCCCAAACCTTACCAAGTCTTCTGCTTAAATCAGCAGGCATATTGACAACTTTCTTTTCACTAAATTCCACAGCTACGAGTTTCTCATTTTCTTTTTGAACAATACATTTAGAACGATTCATTATGACAATATATTTCCTGTCTTCAACGATGATTGCATCATAACCCTTTAATAAAGCGTAGTTACCAACATCATTTAGAAAATATCCATCACGCATTAATTTCCGAACTTCATCTGATATTTTATGATAAATTTCAGTATATTTTTCTGACAATTCTTTTTTCTCTTTGTCTGATAATTTTGCAATGTTATTTACCATTTCTTCTAATAGAATTTTATCCTCATTAGGTCTTAATCCTAAATTTTTACAAGCTATAAGATTTAACTCATCATCAATTTTTGCAAAATCTTCATTTACATCTTTGTATGATACAATATTGGCATTTTTTGGGAATAAAATTTTCATTACTTGCTTCTGATTTGTGTAGGGTATTGTTAAATCGATGTCCTCAACGGCTGCGTAAGTTCCACATCCGAAAATCCCTCTGCCTGAAAAATATTCCCCATATTTGAATTGCTCATAATATTCCAAACCATTTAGTCCACGATAGCATACGTAATAATCTAATGAATTCAACTTGTCAATTTCTGTCTTAGCTTTGATTTGCGGTTTTTCTGTAAATCCTAACATTTCGGCAATTTGATGATGCCCTAAATTTTCTTCGGTTTGTTTTTTAAAGTTCTCAGTTATTTTTTTTGATAATATTTCATCTTTTAAAATCTTATCAAATAAAGTGACTTTTGTTTTTAGCATTTTGTCGAGTTTAGTTCGTAACTCTTTTACATATTTTGAAGTGTCTGCTTTCCAAGTAAAAGCAGGGTGCAAAGAAAAATCATTAGTTCTTCTAAGTTGTCGTAAATATGTTGAACCGTCTTCTGCATTTGTTCCATCCTTAATCGGAGTAACAGAACATTTACAGCCAAATCCTGAAGGTGGATAGATTAAATCCCAAATAGGATCATCGTGCCAAAACATCTTATTGTGTAGTAAGCTATGATTATGCCGTTTCGTAGGTCTTTCAATCTGGGTGTATTTCCAATAAGGATAAAATTGAGCTATAAGTTTCTGTTGACGATATTTTCCGTTTGCATACGCCATTTGCATATTAGTATCATAAATGACTTTAAGCCTGGATGGAGTTGCTCCAGTCCAACCAGCAGATTGAACTCGGTTTAATAACCTCGATTGAAATTCTTTAGATGTCCATCCTTCTGTTTTTGCTCTTTCAACATAGTCATAAATAAGTTGAAGAATATCGGCATTCATAACCTTAGCCACAGTAAAGGCTTTATCATGAGCTTCGGTATCAAGTTCATCCCAATCAGTTGTAAGTTTTAAGTTCTTCCCTCTTTGTTTAAGCCATTCCAAGGCTCTTTCTGGGGGAAGTTTAAATGCAGTTTGAAAAGGATCTTCAAAACGAAAACCAGTTAGTTTAGGAATCTTTCCATTCATTTTGAAATATTCAATTATATATCTATTTCTTTCCACTGATTAAACCGCTTCCAGTTGCTAATAGAATACCTTTTGCAAGAAAATCTTCAAGTTCGGAAGTTTCCAAATCCGGAAACATTTCAACGATTTTATCTTGAATCTCATTATAATTTTCTCCTTTGTCAATCATATCAAGAACCGGCTTTAATACTGCCTGTGTAAGTTCATCGAATTGAGAAATATCAAAGGCGGATTTTTGAATTGCTACTTGATTACCATTTTCGCTAAATGGGGAAATTGGTTGTATTGCAGATGTAATCTCAATTTCTTCATCTTTAAAACCATAATTCCTTTTGAAATATTCCTTGGTAAATTTTATTTGATTTGTAGATGCAAGAGCTTGGTCACGTTGTGCCAAAGTCATATCCACGTCTTGTTCCTCAAACAAAACAAAGCGTGGCATTTCGGAGACTGATTCAAAATTATATTCAATAATCCATTCAATAAGTTTGTTTAGCCAGTATTCAACAAGCTGTTTATCTGAATCAACCACATCTTTTCTTACTTGCAGATGTGTTTGGGACATGGCATAAGAACCTGTGTCCCCTTGTTCTGTTGTCAGAGTTTGAGAGAGTATGGCTTTTGATATTTCAGCATTACAAAAGTGAAGCAAACTCTTGTAAATGTCTGCTGAACTTGTTTTAGCCGATTCGAGAATATCAATGTTTACTTCTTCCTCTGTTACTGCGATTCCGTCCTGTTGAAGTTTTTCCAACACATTAAATAATTCAAGAGCTTCTTCCTGACCTTTCCCAAGCCCTATTTTGCCATGAAGAAATGGCATTCCATATTTCTGTGTATAGATAGACCAAAGCTTCATTCCACCCTTTTTGAAAATCACCGGATAATAGCATTTTGCAAGAATAGCTTCGCCATAAGGGTTGTCATAAGTTGCATTATTCTGTACAATCAGAAACTTTTTATTTGGCAGTAAAAGTCCATTAGCATTGTACTTGTCTTTAAATCTCAACATATTATTTCCATCAAATTCAAACCACCATGAAGGCTTTCCTTTGATGTCTTTTGGTACAATAAATCCATTTATATCATCGGTTTCTCCCCAATATATTTCAAGAGGTTTGTATCCGTACAATGGAGCATCGAGCATATCACTGATTATCTGCCTTAAATCAAGTTCCTTGAATACTTGCTCAATGAATTCTGCTTCTGTGCTTTTCTGACCTCCACGGTTTATCTCCCAATCCATGCTTAGAACACCTGATTTTCTTGATTGAACGCAACTTGACACATGAGCATCATACAAGAAATTCCTGTATGTTTCGAGTGTTTCCTTGTTCTTTTCAAGAATAACATCCGGATTAGGTAATAATTCATTCATAGCACTGAAAAGAAAAGCTTGTCTGGTAGCAATCACTCCGAGTGGATAAGGTCTTTTCTCATTATTCCCACTCTTAATTGGTGCTGAATCAGAAAACAAATTTTTTATATTCTTAATAAATCCCATAATTCAAACCTTAATAGCTTGTAAAATAGTTATCTTGTTTCTTGTTTAATTTGGTCAAGTAACTGAAATTTTTGTCGGAAGAACTTCTTTTTCTCAAGAAATCGAGAGCCTGAGTAATGCTGTCAACTATATCATCATGATTACCATAAGGGAATTCTGAACATTCATTGATAATATCAGCTAAGAATTGAGCATTTTTTGGAACAAATACTTTTCCTGCTTCGAGTAGTGGTGTAATCAAATGTGCTCTTGTTACCTTATCTTTTATTGCAGCAATTGCTTTTATTGGTATTTTTGTTTCCCTTTGCAAAACCTGAATTAGACTCTGACCGCTTGCGGCATCTTCAATCAGTACTACATTTGGTTTGTGCTTGTGATACTGTAGAATAACTTGTCTTTGCAGGTCAGGAAATAAAACTTTAGCTCTCCAATAGTCAATTAGATAATAACCTTTTTCAGAAAGCAACCAAGTAGTACAAACTGAAAAATCATTTTGTTCTTTTTCCTTAAAAGCTGTGTCCCATGATTGAATAAGAATTGTTCCAGCAGGAATTTCCGAATATTCTTTCCACCATTCAGTTTTGAAGATTTGATATTCTGTGGCAATCGGTTGTTGTTGATACAGTGCAGAAAACCAATATGAGCCAATTTGATTTTTTATGTTTTGAAGCTTTTCTTCCGGATACCTGAATTTCCAAAGCGGTTCTCCTTCTTTTCTTCCAAGAACATCATTTTCTTTGGCTAAAGCAGGAAAGCTAAGAACTTCCCATTTATCATCAGAATCAGGATCATTGACAAGTCTTCCAGCAAGATCATCAAAATGCCATCTGGTCATAATAACGATTATTGCTCCATCAGGTTCGAGCCTTGTATATGCTGTTGCCCTAAACCAGTCATAAGTCTTATCCCTATATGTTTTACTGTTTGCCTGTTCGTCATTTTTAACAGGGTCATCAATTATTAAAACATTTGCTCCTTTGCCTGTAATAGCACCACCAACGCCTGTTGCATTCAATCCACCTTCGTGAGCTGAAACATCCCACCGATAAGCAGAATTTGATAATCTGTTTAACTTTATACCGAATAAATCTTCTCCATGTTCTTCCAATAACTCTTTAGTTTTTCTTCCCCAAGATGCCGCAAAACCAGCTTCATAAGAAACCAGAATAATTCTTCTTTCAGGATAGGTTCCAAGATACCAAGCAGGAAAATATCTCGAAATGAGTTCAGATTTTCCATGTCTTGGGGGCATATTAACAATTAGCCTTTTTGTTCTTCCACCTGCAACATCGAGAAGTTTTTTATTCAATATGTTAATGTGCGGAGCTATCTGGTACCTCCCCTTCGACAGATACATCGCCATTGTTGCCGGGCTTGCCGTTTTGAGCATCTCCCACGGCAGAGAGGAATTTAAGTAAAGCTTCTGTTGATTCTTCGTCATTGGCAACTAACTCTCCAAATTTATCTTTCTGTGGTTGTAAAAGAATTGTGTTTTCATTCCTACCGATTTCAGTTGGCACTCCGCGGGCTATTCTTTCGATGTTGACAAGATTTCCATAAGTCCTGCTTACCTGAATTATCAAATCTATAAGCTCAACAGTAGTAAGCTTATTCAAATCCTCAATTGCAGGCATTTTATTGTCTTTGTCTTTTTTAAGCCTTTCGGAAAAAGCGGTAACAGGCAGAAATACAATTCTTTGAAAAGTTTCTGCCTGTTGAGCCTGCCTTTCATTCATTTTCTGAATGCTTTCCTGTTGCTTTACTCTATTTTTTCGGTCTTCGTCATCATCGAATGCTCTTACTCTAACTTGCCAGTTATTTTTTCTTGACCAGACAGCAAATTGAGTTTTACTCCTTTTCCCAAGTCTGTCAAGAAGAGCGCTGAAACTTCGATTTTGACGAAGATCACGATAGACACAGAAAGCTTTGAAGGCTTTATCTGTTTCTCCCGGAAGTCTTTCCCAAGGAAGATTTTCCCGCGACTCTGACATTATTCAGTACTCAATTCCTTTTTACATAATTCAAGTAATTTCAAAGCTGGTTCTTTACCCAATACTTTTTCTATGATTTCTGCTTCTTCGTTAGCGAAGATTAAGCTTACCCTGTAGAGTTTGGTTTGCTGTCTTGCCATTTCACGTTCTTCCTCATTCTTTGCTATTTGAATCAAAGCCTGTCTTTCTTTGATTGTTTCAACAGCTTTGGTAGATGCCGCTGTTATCATCTCTCCACCGTGAGTAGTTCCGTCAACTTGTCTTGAAGTGGTGTTGGTAATTTGATTATCTTCGTCTGATAGCTCGGAAGGTTCCCAAGACTGAGAATAGTCATCATTGGCAAGAGCTTCAGGTACCGGTATATCTTCCAATAATCTGTTTACTTCTTCATCAGTAAGCATAAGCGAATCCTGTGCCCAGTCCAAAGCTCCGAGTTCCTGTAAATCTCTTAATACCTGAACCGATAATTCCATATCTTCGCTTCCTCTTGCCCTATTGTGTCTAAGAGTAGCAATTCGCATTTGTTCAGGTGTCATATCAACATATACAACTGGAATTTCCTTATAACCGAGAACAGTTGCCGCTCTCCATCTATGCTCTCCATCAACAATCATTTTGGTTGTTTTTTGAACGATAATAGGTTGAGTGAAGCCATCCTCTTCCATAGATTTTACCAAAAGCTCAAAGTCGTGTTCACTTTGTCTGTTTGGATTATAATTGTTTGGTTTGATAGAATCTATCGAAACATATTCGATAGCAAGTTCTTGCAAGGAAACATTCTTTTTTTCAATTTCCTTTTTACCTTTTTTTATAATTTTTTCAGTAACAGCCTTTTGAGTGGCTTCGGGTGTTGTGTTGAAATTTTCCATTTTTAAATCCTTATAATTTTTGAATAGTTAAACCTTGTTGGCTATAATAATCTATTAAACAGGCAAGTCTTCTTTTATTCAATTCAGTTCCAAAGAATGTTTTGCCTAATGAAAATGCTGTTCTTCCAGTCAATCCTCTTCCGGTACACAAGTCAAGAACAGAATTAACATTTGGTTCAAACTGCATTGCAAATCGGGGTGTGTAATCATCATCAATACCAGTGAAATCAAAATCAATAATTGAAGGAGTTTCAAAGGTATATCGAATCAAAAAGCATGGGTTTTTCTGATAGTATTTTATTTTCCAAACATTAGTAACTATACCGTTTAAGGAAACAATCAAATCTTTTAAAAAGTCGAGATTCTGACTTCCCATTTCGATATAATTGAGTTTTGGAGAATAAGTTTTGAGTAAATTCAATAGCTTTTCAATGAAAGCATCAAATTCCTTCTTTTCTGAAAATCCTGCTTTGGTATAAAAAGAATTGATGTTCCCAGTATTCCATGGGGGATCAACATAAGACATATCAAATTGTGGAAGACCAAAGAAGTCTAATTGGGCTAAATTTGTCAAATCCTTGACCGCTATGACATTTTTTCCAGCTTGCCATACTTCGCCATCATTAATAGGAAATCTTTCCCATGAATCACCATAGAGCCATTTTCCATCTTCAAATGTTTTCATAGAAATCACTCATATTTTTTCAAATCATTTGTTCGGTTAATTAAAATTGTTGCTGGTATGGGAGCTCCCATAGTCCAGTACTTGTAACCGTCATGATAGAAATATATGAATGATTTTTTGAAGAAGAATTCTTTGACTCCATTGTTCCGGATAAATTGAACAGCTTGATTGAAATCTTCAATCTCTGTACAATTTTTCTTTAGACAGTATTCATGAGGTGCTGTCTCAGAATAAGTCTTTGCAACAATCCATTTCTGGCAAGCAATAAATTCTATAAAATTGTTTAAATCCATACATATCAAGACGTTACAGATTAAAATAGATTGCAATAAATTTTTCCACATCACCACGTGGGCTTTCCTCCCCAAGTTCCCGCTCCATCCCTGAAAAATTCAGGTTCCACATAAGGCAAAACATCAACTTTTACCTTCATTGAGAAAGGCTCTCCCATATACATGATTTTGGATAAGTTTCTCCAGGAAGAAAGCATCTGGCATTTTGGGCATTTGGTTACTTCAGGAAACTCTTCAGTTGAATGTCTCGAATGACTGCGAATAACGTAATTAACAACCTTTTGAGCTCTTCCGGCAATCCAATCGGGAGCTTCTTCAATACATGTTCGATAAAAACATTCTTTCCAAGATTCTCCAAGTCTTCTAATTGGTTCGACAGACCTTCTTCCGAACATACCGGCAGTTCTTACTCCCGGTAGTCTTTCACATACTTTATCGAACCATTGAGGCCATGCTTTTGAGGCAACCATTAAACCGTCAATAGCGGCAGGAGCTAAAGTTGGTGGAGCAATCCTTAACTTATTTCGAGGAACTCCTAATCTGTGCATAACATCATAAGCTTTGTTATAGTCCCACTTATTATCCTGGACAGCTTTCCAAACATCTCCGTCAGACCAATCGTAAATAGGTCTTGCGTAAAAAGTTCCATAACTGTTTTTACCTTTGGTTAAATATCCCTTACTTGACATCAAACCCATTTTTCTGAGCATGGATTCATCAGTACGAAGCCCTAAGACAGCAATTAAATCCTTACCTTTGGCAGGTGGAAATTTTTCTTCGCTAATAAGTCCTTGAATATTCTGCTCATGAATTTTGATTGCAATATCAGGTGGTGTACGAACCCATTTATCAGGAGTAAGTAAAGTATCGAAAACCCAGAAATAAGGGTTATGCCTGTTAAAGATATTAACCACAGGTTGATTGGCATAAAACCAGTAGAATTTGACTTCTGGACGTTGAGCTACCCGTTCGGCATACTCAAAAGTACCCGGATACATAATTTCCTCGTCTCGCATAACAACTTCTACAGGAAGTCTGCCTGTCATTGTAGCGGCAATTATGCAAACTTCAAGACATATTCCCGAGTCTTTACCAGCAGAAAAAGAAACAACTACTCTGTGTCCTTCCTGATAAAGCTTAATCATTCTATCAAGAGCGGCATCGAAGACATTGTCAATGCAATAGTGTCTTGGCATTTTTTTGTCCTGTAATAATTTGAAAATAAAATTTGTCGGGTATAATTGAACCAATAAACTTGGTTTCTAAGAAATGATAATTTTTCGCAAGTGTATATGAGAAATGTTTGGATACTAATTCACTTAACCAAGTCATTCCTAATATCTTTACATTTCCAAAATCTTGGAATAAATTTTTTAGCTCTTTTCCCTTAAAGAACTTAGCCGGAGAATTGATTTTAAAATGATTCAGAATGTAGGATTCCCTTTTTTGATACTTTGTTCCGTAAGCCATAATCAAGAATTTTCCGTTTGGCTTTAAAACCCTTTTAATTTCAAGTACAGTCTTGCGGTGATTAAGGGAGTATGAGAAACTTCCAAAAAGAGAAATGACACATTCAAAGCTTTCATCATCAAAGGGCATATTTGACATTGTTCCTTTGATAAACTCATGATTTGGAAACTTTTCGGTACTAATCTCAATCATTCTTTCTGATATATCTAAACCGACATAGTTATCAGGTTTAATTCCGATATGATTAAGTAAAACTCCTGTACCGCTTCCAATATCAAGAATCTTTCCATCAGTAAAGCCATTTTCAGCTAAATATTTGTAAACAAATTCATCTTCAATCTTATGAATCGGTTCCTTATAGCTCCTATCATATACCTTGCTTAATCTGTTATAGATTTGCTTAGGCGTTATATCATTCATTCTTATCAGTTCCCAAATTGTATTGATAAAGTGTTAAAACAGCTACAATCCTGTATCAAAATTTGCTGTTTTCACAATTCTAACATTGCAAAACAAACCAAATCCCATGTAATGGTAAATGCACTCAATACATGCAAATCGGTACGTACTCAATACATGTAAACATGCAAGTATCGAATACAGGCACTCAATACCTGTACTCAGTGCATTTATCAATGCATAAGCTTTGAATAAGTTTGCATTTGTAGGAATTGAAATAAGGAAAAAACTATGCAACAGGAAATATGGAAAGAAGTATTCAAAGCTGGTGTTCATACAGACGCTAACGGGAACGAGCGTGAATGGACTCAAGAGGATTTGGATAGCATTATTGAAAAATACAACAATCAACTTCCAGATGATAAACATGAAGCTCCTGTTGTAATCGGACATCCGGTTAACAATTCGCCTGCTTATGCTTGGGTTGAGGAACTTAAAAGGGACGGCGAAACACTTCTTGCAAAGTTCGCTCAGATAGACCCGCAGTTTGAAGATTTAATTAAGGAAGGAAGATTCAAGAAAGTTTCAATTGCCCTCTATCCTGATATGATGTTAAGGCATGTTGGATTCCTTGGAGCTATTCCACCGGCTGTTAAAGGTTTGAAAGATTCTCAATTCAGCGAGGATAAGCTATTCATTTCTTTTGACTTGGATAAAAACGCAGATAAAATCTTATCCGATTCTTATGCGAACGCATCACAAACGCATAGCGAATCTTATGCTATTAAAGGAAAGGAAAGTAAAAGAAATATATATAATTCTTCTCCCTCAAAATTTGAAAATTTTGAAGAAGGAAGTAAAAATTCTGACACCAATCTAAAATCAATAAATTTTAAAGGAGGCAATATGCCAGAGAACTACACAAGGCTATTTCAGGAACTTCTGGGGTGGCTCGGACAGACTTTCAATGAAGAAATAGCAAACCAAACTGCAGCAGAGTTTGAGAAAATAAAAACCAAATATTTGAATAGTTCGGAAAAACAGGACAGTTCAAAGCAAAGTACTGAAGCAAATGATTCAGTTCAGGGCGTTGATGTTTCACAATCCAAAGAATTCCAAGAACTTCAAAAGAAACTTGAATTACTCGAAAGAGATAATAATGAAATGAAGTTCAACGAATACTTCAAATCTCAGTCAGGTCGTTTGGTTCCGGCTCAGAAACAAATTGTAAAACTTGCTTTTGAAGCGATTAGGAATAATGGTTCCGGTTTTCAGTTTTCAGAAAACGGCAAGACCGTTAGCCTTAACGGTGAAGACTTAGTCAAGAGATTGATTGAATCATTTCCATTACAGGTTGAGTTCAACGAGATCGCAAGAAAAGATTCTTTTTCAGACTCAACAGAACTCGAAGAACAGAACAAGTTTATTGATGAATACAACAAAAATAAATAAGGAATAAAATCATGGGAATAAATCTCGGAATATCGAATTTAACTGAAATTAATCCTTACAATGACATCTTTGCAGGTCTGCATCCCACAATGGAAGTAACTGAAATTGTTATTGTTACAGGGCAGAATCTGAAAAGAGGAGCTTGTCTTGGATTAATAACGGCAGAAGCAAATCCTGATAAAGGAAAGTACAAACTTTGGGATGAGGATTCAACAGACGGTTCAGAAGCCCTTGTAGGAATTTTGGGTTGTGATGTTGACGCAACCAGTGCAGACGGCAAAGGATTTATCTATGTTCACGGTGAATTCTTGAAAGATGGTCTTACCGCAGGGCATACAATCCTTGCCGGTGTTTACAATAACGGTGCAATAGTAATCAAGGAGGAAAAGGCATGAGTGCATTAATTGATATGTTTGAATCAAGAAGTCTTACAAATGCTATTAACAGAACAAAGGTAATTGAACCTTTTGTTTTGAATACATTTTTCAAGAAAACTCAATATCATGCCGCTGACAAGATTGATATTGAAATCATTACCGGGGCAGACAAGCTGGCTCAGTTTGTAAACCAACACGAAGGAGCTTTGCCGATAAAGAAATTATCAAAAGTTGTAAAGACTCTTTCTCTTCCAAGAACCTTTGAGAAGAAGTTATTCACTGCATTGGAACTTGCCAACTACAAGTCAATCGGGAATATCTATGTAACAAGTCCCGAAGAAAGAACAAGGCTTGCTAATCAAATGATTCTCCAAGAACTCGAAGAATTGAAAAACAGAATCATAAGACGAAGAGAACAGATGGCTTGCGAAGGTATTTCGACAGGGAAGATAATAGTTAGCCAGGATAATGTAGATTTTTCTGTTGACTTTGAATTTCAGAATAATATCCACCTGATTTCTCTTGCATCGAATGTTAAATGGAGCGAAGCAACAGCAAAACCCTTAACTAATCTAAGAAACTGGAAAAGGGATATTATGAAGCGTTGTGGTATCAATGCTGATATACTGATTCTCGGAAGTGAATCCGCTGATGCTTTCATTGCAAATGAGTCAGTAAAGAAAGAACTTGACACAAATAATAACAGGGTAGGAGTTCTTGATTTAACACAGTCAGCCACACGTTCAGGAATGTTTATCGGCAGAATTATGGGAGTTGATATTTACGAATATAACCAGCAATACACAAAGCAGGACGAAACAACGGTTGATATGATTAATCCGAAGAAAGCAATCTTGGTTGCAAGTCAATCTCCAGGTTTCAGAGTTCATTTCGGTCCCATTTACAGAATTGAAAACGGAAATCTGAAAATCTACCAGAATGAATTATTGGTAGAAACCAACACAAACGAAGACAAGACAGCTTTGGATTGGAAGGTAGAACAAAAGAGCTTGCCGACAATTCACGAGCCAAACGCTATCATTTCAGCAACGGTGGTTTAATGTATTGCAGTATTCAGGTTTATTATCGGAATCCTTGCTTTCTTCTGTTGAAGAAACTTTAGATATTATGGTTAACCAATCATATAAATATGCTAATAAATCAAAAACTATATTTTGATTTAGATAAACAGGTTAATCAAATCAGTGTTAATATTTGAGTCCAGTGTTCCCAAATAATATGAGCTATTATCTTTTCTTTAATTCATTAAATTGGACCCAATGAGTACTATTCTTTTCTTGAACACCACCAAACCCACCGCAAGCATCTGTAAATTGTATTTCTGCCATATCATCACCAACCGAAATTATTATCACACGACAATCTTTAGCTTCAAAAAATACTCCCATTAATCCACCAGCACCGGCACTTACATAAGCGACAGCACCACGTTTTATCCAATCATATTTTCTTTTTTCTCTTTCAGTTTCTTCTTTTTGCTGCTTTAATATATCTGCATTTTCTTTATTTGTATATTGATCAGATTTTGTCTTTGCTTTAGCAATCAAATTTTTGGGGTCATAATTCAATGATGTATATTTTGAAATAAATTGATTACAAGAATAACTGTTTTTACAATTTTTGAAATCATTTGAGTATTCGTCTAATTTTATTTCTGAGATTCTTTTATTAGCTTTGGTTATTAGTTTTTTAATGTCATAGTTTAGTGTTGTATATTTATTAATAAAATTTTGGTAATTATCAATAGTAGAACAAGCATCGAAACTTAATTGATAGGAATTTAATTTTGCATTTTCGATTAAACTATTATCCTTTGAGTAATTTTTGGATACATATCCCACAAGAAAATTTTCATAATCTGTTATTGAAGAGCATCTTTGATATGCTAAACGGTAAGCATTCTCTTTGGCTTTAGTTATAAGTGATATATCGCTACTATATTCCTTTTTTTCATAATCAGTAATATATTTTTCATAATTTTCAACAGTTTTACATTCATTGAATGCAACTTTATAAGCACTTTCTTTTGCTTGTTGTAGTAAACTATTTGAACCAAATTTTTGTTCTTTAAATTTTAAAATATAATTTTCATAATTCTCGCTTGTTACACATTTCTTTAAGACTGCTTCCAAATTTTCAATAATTCTTGCTTTTGCATCTTTAACAATAGTTAAAATGTCTTTATCATTATAAAAATCAATAAAGGCAACAAAATCGGGAATACTTTTACATTTATTAAAATCTTCCTGCTCATTTGCTGTTTTAAATTCTATTTGACTTTTACCTTCTGAAAAAAGTCGTAAATAAGTATCTTTCTTCACTCTATCAACGGCTAAAGAATCAGCTTTTGCATCAGCTAATGAATAAAATTCTTTATTTTGCTCGGCATAATCATAACAATCTTCTACAGTATTACATGTCCTCAGATGCTCCATTTGAATATATGGAATATCATTAGGATAATATTTCTTTAAATCCGGAGCTATATAAACACCCAGCTTTTCAAAGGACTTTGTAATAATTTTTATATTTTCTTGAGAATTAGGGAATGCCAAAGCAAAATATTGATAATCATTTTTATAATGAATATTATAATCAAATTCTTGAGCTTTTGGAATAGCCAATAACTTGTTATATTCCAAAGTAACCAACGTATAATTGCTTTTTTGTTTTGTATTCAAGTTATCAAGCCATTTTTTTTGCATTTCAACATTATCAATAATCGGATAAATATTTCCATGCCCCATTATTTTATTATAAGAATAGCTAAATATAACTCCGGTAATTCCGCCTAATAATGCACCTGAAATTTGATTTGCCTTATTATCGTTAGGATAGAACTTAATAACATTTTGATAATATCCCAAAGCCCCACCAATTACCGGCGCCGCATAATAAGATATTTCACCTATTGCAGAGGCTTCTATTTCTGCTTTTGGATTACTGAAAGCTGCAACCTGGTTGTGGTTTTCTATTTTGTTTTCATAAATTGATTTATGAAAAGTGCAACTATTAATCAGTGCTGATAAAACTAAAATAATTATTGATATTTTCATTTTTTCCCTTATGATAATATTTAATTAAAAAGTAAAACCGAAAGTGAAATGATACATCTGGAAAGCAGGTTCTGTTTCTTTTGTCCAATTCATATTGCGTGTACGTAGTTCCTGAAATCCATAAGAGATTGCTGAATTGAAAACAAAATTAACCACGGGAATTAATTCAGGTGTCTGCTTAAAAATTTCTTTAATATAAAAATCAAGTCCAAAATGAAAACCTGTTTCGATAGTTCTTTCTAAAAGCCAATTCCAGAATAATATTTTCGGGTATAATATTTTGGATTCATAATTCAGATTTAAAGCAAATCTTGGACTAAATCTATATCTCATGCCTGATTCAAAAATATCATTAACACTCCATCCATACATATTATCCATAAAGTTTTGAAATTTTGGAGAGATTGATTTAAGGAGCGAGTCATTCTCATAATCTCCTTGTCCACTTAGTATTATACCGGTTGAGTTATATAGATCAAGCCTTGATTTATCTCCAGTTTTATATGAGTAACCATCCCTGAAAGCAAAACCAAAACTAAATCCATAAATATCAACTTTTTTATCTGCACTATCGTTTATCCTATTATTTATCGAAGATTTAGAAAAACTTAAGGGGAAATAAAATGAATAGAAACTCAAAAGTTCATTTGATTGTGTTTTATTATATTTCTCCCAGTTTACGGGGAATATTTTCAGATTAACTGAATAATCGCTTGGTAAAGCACCGCTATACCTATCGTTTAAGAATAATAAACTTGATGTGCCATAATCAATTTCTGCTGAGATTTTCTTATTTTCAATGCCTTCAAAATAGCCTTGTTGTTCCGTTTCAGACTGGTATGGCGGTTTATAAGTTGAACAAGAAATAAGAATCAATGTCGCAAATATTGAAAAGCTGACATTAAAATAAGTAAATATAACCTTCATATTTTAAATCCTTTCATATTTATTCTTTTTATAAAATTTATAGTCTTACTCAACTCCCTCTGCATACACAACTGCTTCATTGCTCGGCGGACTAATAAATTCATTGCGCTGGGCTTTTACCTGATAAAATAAAGTAAAGCCGGGAACCTGATTCAAATGCTCGAAAGTAGTCTTTGTCGTTGTTCCGGCAATTTGCCATGGCATGGTTGCCGCATGACGGTACTCGATGATAAATACGGTATTTTGCGGATTTCCGTTACGATTCCATTTCATTGTATTTGTTCCGTTCGCCTCTGCCAAAGCAGTTAGTTCTGTTGGCGGTAGTGGAACCTGCGGCGCCGGCTGGCTTCCCGGAACGGTAATGCCAAGTTGCGCCTTCAAATTATCTGGAACTCCTGGCTTTGCCTGTATCTGCTTCACGTTTATACGAACTTCCTTAATCGTATTCTTTTTCGAGATATTTTTCTTTTCAGTGGCGGCTTTAGATTCTGCCTGCTTTGCGGCGGCAGAATTCAAATCCGTTGCAAAAGCGGCTTTCAGCGTTGTCAAATTAGTTACAATCGTAGTGGTCATACCTAATGTTGCAAGATTAGCATTAGTTATTGCAATAAAATTTTCCAGCCAAGGAACCAAATCTCCTTCTTTTTGCGGGATGTAATCACCTGCGGGCATATTCTATTTTCCTTTTATTTCAGTTTAACATAAAATAACATTGCCAAAATAATAAAAGAAATTGAAATAACAATAGAATATTTTGATGTAATTAGAAAAAATATTGGAGTAAGGTTAGAATGATATGTTTTATTATCAGAATTGAATGATTTGATGTTAGGATGGGGTGGAATAATGTTAGGGGGAAATGGCATAAATGAATATTATGAAATAAAATTGAGTTATAATGCCAACTTCAACAGATAAAAAGATAATTCTTACCGGTTCACCTTTTGCATGGGTACACAAGATTGATGCCGGTGCTATAACTGAATTATGGAAATTCAACAACCTGCAATCTTCAACATATAAGATTTTGAAACCGGGTTCAAGTGCTCAGAGTTCTGAAAATATTGATATTAACAGAGCTGATGGAGCTATATGGAGATTCCCAAAAACTAATCTTATTCTTTCCGGAGTTGATGAAACTGATATAACTCCTGCTGGTTCTTCAAGTGATGCAACCAACAAGGGAGAAATAACGCTCGTAACCAATGAAGCCGCAATTGAATCAAATTCTCCGACTGCTTTTATCAAATCTGTTAAGGATAATTTGGATTCTATCTTCATGATAACCATTGGAACAGGTTATTCTCATAAGGCAAGAACTGATGTAACTCTGAGAAAGCCTGACGGATTCATTCACATGATAGGAAAAATCAATAATGATTTGGAACAACAGTTAAACAACAGTCCTACAAGTTTAACAATGACTTTTGTATCTTACAAGAATTCTACAATTGAAGAAACTGATTTGACTGCAACAAGCTTGTTTACAGCTATCACTTGGAAACTCGGTGGAACGGGTAAAGATGTTGATGGTATCAAACCACCGGATATTATTTCCGGAGACGCTCAAAATCTACTCTTGGGCGAGGTAGTTGTTGTAACAAACATAACTTATAGTTAAGAATGAAGTATGAGATTTTGGCAGAAATATTCTTATACCGAATATTTATTCGGAGAACAGTCCGTTATCTTTGCTGTATCGGACAGCTATTCTGAATTGTTTCAAAATATCGGCATTCAGACTGATATTTTCTTGCTCGAATCTGTAAAGAAAGACCTTAATACCGAAGAAGGCAGTTATGCAATTGACGAACTGCCTTTTACAATTAATCAACTTGCTTGTCAAAGTGAGGAAGATGAAAAAGCTATGTTCTTTGTTCTTGATTCAACCAATATCAAAGTAAACCGTTACTGTGCCTTATTCTTCGGTGAAGAATCTAACTTGTCTGATATGTTATTCATTGGTAAAATTGGGAGCAAAGTTTCGGGGACAGATAAGCTATGGCAAGGTGATGATTTTGAATTTAACGTAAATCCGAAAAGAGAATATAAGTTTTCTGCTTATAGTTTTGATGTCTCAATTCTTGACCAGGTGAAGCTGATAGGAAAGATTGAAAACCTTGAAGGCACACCAATAAATAATGTCTATACAAGATTTGAAAATGAGAATTGGACTTCGATTAAGAACATCTTCCAATATAGGCTTTCATATTCAATAGATTTCATTTCTAATAATCGAGTTTACAATTGTCCTTTGGGAAACCTATACAGAGTTCTTGATGAATATTTAAAAAAAGCCAAGGATATTATTTCCGAACTGTCCAACACTGCTATTTCCTTTAATCTTGTCGAAGGAACTTTGGGACTGCAAACTTGTCCGGTTTCTTATACCTTAAAAAAAGAATTCAATGAAGAAGTCAAGGAAATCAAGGCAGAACAAAACATAAGAATTGAATTAAAACTTTCCTATTCAGATAGTGGCACAAATTGGAGTGCTCCATTCATTCACAGAAAAATGATTGATCCTGCACTTGGAAGTTCGCAACAATTTGATTGGCAAAAGAATCAAGTTTCAAGTGAAACTGTCTATTCATTTAAGAATCTCGAAACAATTTCAGACCTTTTATTTGAAGTTGCCAGAAGTTTTGCTTGCTTTCTTTTTATCAATTATACTTCTGGAAATACAATAAATCTTGAATTTAAATCAAGAAAAGGACTTGTTGAAGATGAATACACTTATATCATCGGTGCTCAGGATGCAAGTTTTGACACAAGTTCGATAATAACAAAAGATTCAAATGAGTTTTATGGACTTGCCAATAATTTCGCTGTTGATGAATTTGATGATGTTTCAAATAAACCGAATACCAATGAAGCTGAACCTTCTCAAAAATTTCAGGATGCAGACAAGCAAAGGAAATATGACAAGGAAAAGAAAGGAATAGAATCTGAAAGACTTTTACTAACTACTTCAGTTTCAAGAGCTGTCATTTGCGCTGTCAATGACTATGGTGGACATGCTTACTACATCATTCCTTTGAATGTTTCGAGAAACATCAGTAATTGGAATACTCTATCTTTACAAACAATTGCGAATGCTCCCGGTAATGGAAGCAGTAGTTCGTTGGAACATCTTAATACCGGCTTGTATGTAATTACAAAACCTATGGAAGCCACTCAAATTCAAAGAATTGGAATGGTTGATATTTGGAGACCTGCCGCAAGAATTTATACGAAAGTAAATGGCACTGATATTGATTTCGATTCGCTTGCAAAATACGTAAATTATATTCTCTCTCGAGATAAACATTACTACGAAACCGAATATAACCTGACTGTTCCTTTCTGGAATGGATTTTCTAAAAACGAGGAAGGTTCTAATCCTTCATGGAAAAATATTAAACTTGGTTCTAAGATTAAGCTTGCCGAAACAGTAAAAAGATATGATAACGGAACTTGGATTGAGGAAGAAGTTCAAAGGGATTATGTGGTTGTTGGTATCGAAATTAATCTACAAAAACCTGAAACCAAACTAAAACTTCATAGCCTTGAACGCTTTGCTTTCGGTTGGTGGGAAGGCGATGAAGGGCTTTTACCTTTGTTCATGTTATCTTCCGAAAGGGAGAGCTTTGTTGCCGATGATTCAACAAAAGTTCAGAGCTATGATGTTGAAGACAATCAAACGATTTTATCCGGTGATGCAGTTATGTTATTGAACTCAGGTAAAATTGCCAAGTCAAAAAGTTTAAGCAATTATCAAAATAAAACAATTGGTATAGCTAAGGAATGCGGGAATAGTGGTGAAACAATATTAGTGCAGATTTCAGGAAGGGTTTGTAGCGATGATTATAGTTTTACAAATTTCAGCGGTCAAGTATTCGCAAGAACAAATTCTGAAGGATTGAATATTACCGAAACAATTCTTGATTCTCCAAACTATACAGAAGACATGATTATCTGTCTTGGTAAAATTGATTCCGATAAGAGTTTTATTCTTGGCATTGTTGAATTTCCTTTTGAATCTGGTGTTTTGGAGCAAGCATGAAAGAAATAGCTTTAAGACATAGTATTTCTAAATTATCAAACCTGACATTTGAAGAGAATGCTTCGGATCAATTGACATTTGAAACGGTAAAATGTACTGATCCTATTCTAAACATCACAGAAGAATCAGGAATCCTTCTTAATGGCAGGAAGTTCAATAATATTCTTTACAAGCATAAAGACATTGAAGTAGTAATCAGTTCTGATGAAATTGACAGCGATACATTGGCATTCCTGCAAGCCTTTTGGTCGGCAAGATTCAAATACATTTCAATGTATAAAGATTCAATCTGGGGAAGTTATGTGCAAGTTATGACTGAATCAGGAAAGTTTCCTTTGTCATATATTGATGATATTAGAGATTTACCGGAAGTTTCATTTAACCTAAGTTATGCGAATCCGATATGAGCGATTTAGTATTCAATGGTTTTAAAGACAGTGTAAAACTAATGCCAATTACAAGGGCATTGTTTTATATTTATAATGAGCAGAGATATATTATCATTGACCAGCTTGAAGCTGAATCCTCATACCATATCAGTCCCATATTGCGAAAAAATCATTTTGGAAAGCAAAAGACTCTTGGTTACAATTACGATGTTAATCTATATGTGCCGCATAATTTATATGGGTCGAACAACCTATTGGAAGAACTCGAAACTCTCAATTCAAAAGAGCTTGTAAATTTATACTTGGTACTCGGTGCTGGAGGAAGTTACGTACCACCATTACCAATGCCATCAATAAATTTTAACTCAAAGCAGGAAATATTTTTTTTAGGTGTTAAAGTTCAAATTGAAATCGAATCTGTTGAATACAGACCAAGATGTATAGTAAGAACAAGCGGTTTTATGAAAAATCTAAACAATCCATTTTATCAAGGGTAATACTATGAACGAAGAAACAAACTTTGAGCCGATTGAGCCTAAGACATTTTTCTTTGGTGACAAAACATACAAATATGATTTTAATATTCTTACTGTTGAACAAGCTGAACTTGCTCGGGAGGCTGGGGAATTCAAATACAACCAGCTACAGAACGAACCGGAAAATTTCCGGCAGGTTGTAAAGTCTAGGGGTGCAGAGTGGCTATCAATTGTTTTAAGCTATCTTCTGAGGGAAGTGAAAAATGACATTCAACAGCCATTCAGTAAGGACAAGGCAGAATCTGAAGTAGAGAATTTTGTCAAAACACTTCCGGTATCTAATTGGAATGATTTAAGGGAGTGCGTAACCGATTTTTTTACAGGTATCGGCAAGAAACCGCTCGCATTAGTGATATTGCAAGGAGAAAAGAAGAAGAGCGGAATAGAAATGTTATTGCCGATTTTACAGAAGAGTATGCAAGGGAGCTTAGATCAAAGCGGTTCATAGAAGAGCAGGAGAAAATAGAAAACTGTTATCGTGATGGAGAGCTTCGGCGAAGAATATCCAATGCCCAAATAGATATTTGGTATTTACCTGCCTTGGCTACTAATGATATTACGAAGTATCAGAAAGTGAGGATGTCTCTGTTTGTTGATGCTTTGAAAGCATTGGAGATATTGATAAATACAAGTAATTGATTTGCAAAAAATGAGAATTTATTTTTGACATAGGTTGATCCCTAAATATCAGCTAATTTTGCACTAATGTTGGTGAGAAGATTTTTTTCTAATTCTATTCGTTTACTTAGGTGTCAGAAATTTATCCCATACAATAACCGGTTTCATTTCATTCAAAAGAACAACCAACGTATGCCATAATAGACTAAAATTTGGCTATCGTTGGCTATTAAATTCTCCCCAAAATACTTAATGTTAAATACCAGTATGAAAATGCTATCTTATTGGTATTCTTCAATTTATTTAGAAAATTATATTCAGTGTTTTCAATAAGACTTTCAATTGCCTTGTTTGTATCAATTATAACGAAAGATTCGGTTTGATTAGTCAAAAATAAAGAAGCTAAATAAGCTGCTTTGGCAGAAGTTAGGATTGCATCTTCAATTCTAAATTTCTGTTTAATGGTGTAACTTTTAAATGAAAGTAATCCTCTTTTGAATTCTTCAAATCGACTCTTATCCGGCTCAGTTTTATTAGTGTCCCTTTTTGCAATCATTAGAGAAGTATCAACAATATCGTTTAGGACTATTGTGGAATTCTCACCGAGATTTCTATATTTCATTTCTTGCTTCACAGTTCTTTCAAATGATTCTTTTACAATCTCAATATTCTTGATACTGTCAAACAAATACCCAATATCGTGGAGTTGTTTGATAATTTCCAATTCTTTTCCTTTTCCATATAGAATGCCAGTTGTGTTCGGAGCAAATGCAGTAAATTTGTCTCCAAGAATGGATTCTATTGTAGGAACATTGACTTCAATCATAGGATTAGAGGCATTTAACCATTTGGAATTAATTGGCAAAGAAATGATTTCAGGATAAGATGATTCTTCAAATAGCACATCAAGGAAAATGAAAGAACTTAGATTATTCAGAACTGAATTATAATTGATTTGATAATGAGCTTTTGGTATTTCACCAGTATTAGATTTCCTCTCTTTATAACTAAAACTCGTGAAAAGTCCTTTTTTACAGATTTTGCTAATAACCTGCTCAATTTTAGTATTTGTTTCAGTGGTTATAATATCCACATCAATTGAGAATCTGTTAAAATCGTCGAAATGCAAAATAAGAGAAGTACCACCCTTAAAAATAAAGTTTAGCTTCTCTTGGACAAGCTGTTCAACAAAAGATAAAGCATAAATCATCTTTTCGAGGACAGGTGGATTGATGGTTTCATTTTTATTAGATTTGAATTTTTCAACCCATGCTTGATTATAAGTTTCAAAATTTATCATATTCTTTTGTTTTGTTCAAAAAAGTCATCTTCAATAATGCCCAATTCCTGTAGAAAGGCGACTATCTCATTAAACTTGTTTCTTCTTTTGGCATAGTTGAAGAGCTTAGAATAATTAACACAATAAAGGCTAAAGGCACTTCTGAAAATATTTTTCAGTTCTTCACCTTGATAGGCATGAAATAAATCTCTTTCAGTGAAAACATCTATTAAAATTTTCTCTAAAGTAGGGAAATTAATTCCTTCGACAACCTGAATAGGAGACCTTGAAATCATAGGAAGTATTACTATTGAGCTTTGATTTTCAGAGATATAAGCTTCAATGATTTGTTTGGTAGGATTGATGTAGAGATTTTGGTATTTTTTATCTTTTAATAAGTAAAAGATGTCTTCCACATATTCCTTTTCTCGTTCAAATATCGTAATCGAATTTACTGCTTGGTGAATAGTAAACTCATTTAACCAAGAACTATTCCATATTAAATATCTCTCGGTATTGTGATCTTTTAGTATATCAACAGTAATTTTGGTAATTCCTTTATCCGGACGAGGTAAATATTTAGGTTTGATTAACAAGGAATAAATACCTTTTTTTACATCACCTATGATACCGTTGGCTCTTAATTTATAGACTATCCATCTGAAATTAGTTTCCTTGATATCAGGTTTAAAAGTTTGAAAATATTGAAAAAGTTCTTCCTTAGTAAAGGAAAACTTATTTCCAAATCTCTTCTTTAAAGCTAAAATACTTAAATTATCATCCAAAGCAATTTTCCTCCTTACAAAGATAACAAACGGTAGCCAAATAAACAAGATATTTGGCTTGTGTTTGAATTTTTATTTTTAACAATATTGAAATTTAAAAAGAAAAGGTGCTAATTACACGTGCTTAATACCTGTACTCGTTACATGCATTCAATACCTACACTCAATACTTGTAAACTTACATACAAATCAGTTTAATTTGCATTTTTTTGAAATGCAAGGATTAAGCTGTGGCAAAGAACTTTCAAGTAGTTTTAGATTTTCTGGTTAATCTGAAATCAGATAAATCACAAGTTGAGAAACTTGCAAAGGAAGTAGAAAATATTCTTGGTAAAGTCAGTCCAAGCATTGATTTCAATAGCAATGAAGTCAAGAATGGAATTAAACAGTTAGTCGAATTCCTGATGGATGCCGAAGAAGGGGCAAAAGAGCTTGAGAAAGTTCTTTCTGCTTTGGATATTGATTTGGATACCGAAGAATCCAAGAAAGCCCTAAATGAAATTGAATCCGCTTTGAAAGAAATTAATAAAACCGATTTATCAGAACTTGAAAGGACTTTCAATGAATTGGAGAATGGAAAACTCGACGAAAACATTCTGAATCTTGACAAAGCACTGAAGGACATGGATGGAACCAAATTTGACAAGGAAGTAGAAAAAATTGCATTATCATTTATAAAAGCCAAGCAGGAAACAGAAGAACTTATAGCAACGCAAAAGGTAGCACAGCAGGCATTGAAATTAGCAGGCAAGGAAGGTTCTGAAGCATATCAGAAAATAGAAAAGGAGATTGCTGAAGCGGAAGTGCAATTGAAAAAAATGGGTGCTACGACAGAAAAGACAGCGTCACTTGGTGATAAATTCGCAAAGTTCGGTATGATAACGATGGGTATTGAACAGGTTACATCAACACTCAATCAGTTTCAAGAACCATTTATCGAGTTAGATAAGCAAGTAAGAAACATAGGTACGCTTGGAGTCAAGAATTTTCAGGAATTTGCTAATGCAGCTACAGAATTGTCTAAAAAAGTACCGGATTCGGCTGGTGCTATAGCCCAAGGTGTTTATGACGCAATCTCCGCTGGTACTATAAAAGTCAAAGATGGTGTTGCTGATATTTCCGAAGGAATGATATTTGTTGAAACGTCATCCAAGCTGGCTACTGCAGGTCTGACCTCAACACAGGATTCTATTAACGGCTTGACTTCGGTTATGAATGCTTATGGTATAGAGGCTGGTAAAGCCGGGCAGGTAGCAGATATTTTCTTTGGAGCTGTAAATGTAGGAAAGACTACGATTCCTGAGCTAAATGCTTCTTTATCTAATGTTATTCCAACTGCTTCAGCTTTTGGAGTTGAATTCATTCAGGTAGCTGCAGCCATAGCGACAATGACAAAACAAGGTACACCAACTGCACAAGCAACAACTCAAATAAGAGCGGCATTGACAGAACTTGCAAAGCCGGGTTCTACATTAGCTCCAATAATGCAGAAAGCAGGTGTTTCACTCGAATCATTACGCAAGGAAGGTCTGCAGGAGTCCTTAAAGAAAATCGGAACTGCTATTGAAGGTGCCGGCAAATCTGCAACACAAATTTTTTCATCAGTTGAATCGGCAGGAGCAGTAATGCTCTTATCTGGAAAGAATGCTCAAATGGCTTCTGATGATTATAATGCAGTAGCTAATTCAATTGGTTCAACAGACTCCGCATTTGCAGTTGCTTCTGAAGGCATTGGGAATAAATCCAAGATGATGATGAACTCAATTCAGGCAGGATTCAATAATGTTATGGGTTCATTGGGAACAGTTGGTCAAACTGCATTATCAACTGCCACACAAGTTGCCCCGCTCATAACTTCATTCGCAGGTTTATCCAATCTCATCCCTGAAGGTGCAATTGGTAAAGTTGGCGAGCTTGGAAAAAGCTTATTAACCAAATTAGTTCCAGGTTTGGCTGGAGCTACTGCTGGTCAGGGCGTATTAAATGCAGTTATGATGGTTAATCCGTATGTTCTTGCAATAGCAGGTATAGCCGCACTTGTAACCGGCTTGCATTTCCTAAACGATGCTTTGCATGAAACAGCCATCGAAAAACTTGATGATGCAAAAGCGGATAACGAACTTTTAAAGTCAAAGATAGAAGTAAACAGACAACAAAGAGAACTCACTCAATCAAATATTGACCTTGTTGGTTCCTTTAGAAAACAGGGAGAATCTGCAATGCAGAACGAAGCACTCTTGTTGAAGCTTGCAAGTGCATATCCCGGAGTAATTGATTTAAGCAAAAGCTATGCACAGAATTTATCGGCATTGGAACAAGCCTCAAAGAAAAATGTTGATTCATTGGGTAAGCTAAACAAGGAAATGTTGGATTTAGCAAATCAATCCATCAAACTTGATATAAAACTGGCTAATCTTGAGGTAGATACAGCAAAGGAAGAAATTGAAAATCAGCTTACAGATGCATTCGGAAATTGGGCGACAAGTGTTGATGAATGGGTGTTGGGAACATCGGCACCAAGACAGTTTGCCGAATCAATAATCCAAAAATATACTAAAGGCATTTATGGTGCAAAAGATGATGCCTCACTACAGAGGGCAAACCTTGATTTTCAAATGGCAGTTTTCAATGATAAGAATTTCGAGGGACTTGATAATAAACAAAAGCAACAAATAATAAAGACAATTCAACAAATGACTTCTGCCAAAAAGAAAGCAATTGAGGAACAGAACAGAAGCCTCGAGAAAGACCTTGCAGATTTTAAAACCGCTGGATTTAAGGAAAACGAGATTGTTGATTTGTTGTCAAAGAAATATGGAAAATCGAAAGATGAAATCTCAGCCATAATAAAAAAGCAGGAAGAGAGCAAGAAAGAAACAGAAAAGCAAGTCAGTGCAGTTGATAAACTTGCAGAAGCTTGGAGTACGGCAACAGCCGAAGTGGAAAAGAATATTAAAAGTCAGCTTGGTGCCGCTAATGAAATCTATAAAAAACTTCAAGATAAAAGCATCACAAAGGAACAAAGAACTGAGCTTCAAGAACAGTATAGCGAGGCAATCGTTAATCTCAGACAACAGGCAAAAGAAAAGAAGAATTTGGATAAGATTGACGAACTCAACCAAATCAGGGCTGGACTGAAGACTAAAGAAGGTAAATCAGCCTTTGAGCTTGCAAGGCAGGAAGCGGAATTGAAAAATAAAAGCCTTGAAATAGAACAAAAAAATTATGAGTATGTTCTCAAGGGAGGAATCCTGAATGAAGAAAGAAAAAAAGATGATTACGATGAGCTTCTGATTAATCAGAAACAACTCGAGACAATTAGAAGCCAGAGAATTGCATGGATTGAAGCTTTGAAAGCAAAGAAACTAACAAAGGAAATCACACCAGAAGGTGAAATTATTTTTCATCCAAAAGTAAAAGAAACAGATAAAACCGAAATTAAGTCAATAATTCAGGACTTTAACTTCAAAATACAAGATGAACAATCCAAAACACTTGAGCTGAAAGTGAAACTAAAAGCCGACGATGTTGCTTTGAAAGATAAGTTGAAAGAACTCGAACAAAGAAAAATTGAATGGGAAATTTCTATTGGGATTAAAGAGGAAACAACACTTGAAACCTTTGTCAATGAATATAAAAATAAGCTTTCATCAACAAGAACTGAAATCGAAAGTAGTAATGCCAAGATTGTAAGTTTATCCAAGCAAATGGTGGACGAGCTCGCCGGAGTGAGTAGTGATAATGCAGAGGAGGAAAAAGAGAGAATCAGAATTCGCTATGATTTAAGAATCAAGGAAACAAAAGAAAAGAATTTTGAACTTCAGCAGACGGAGTTCGAGACACTTCAAAAAGTCAAGGATATTGAGGATAAAATCTATAAGTCGAGGGTGGATTCAATCAAGAAATATGAAGAGGAAAAACTAAAGGAGATTGAAGATAAATATTCAAAAGAAGAAGAACAGCTCAAGAAATTCAATGAGGTCTGGTTTTCCGGTATGCAGAAACGAAATGATTCGGATAAAAACGATGCTATTCAAAAGATTTCTGATGATGAAAAAAAGAAATTGGCAGAGTTGGAAAAATGGCAGGAAATGGGAACAATAAGTAAGGAAGAATATGAGAACAAGAAAACAAAGATTGAAGACGATGCCCGGAAGGAACGAGAGAAAAAGGAAGAAGAATTTAGAAAGAAGCAATTAAGGATTGATGCCCAGAAACAAGGAGTGGAAGCTGAACAGCAAAGGAAAAAGGATTCTGATATTCTTAAAATTCAAAAGCAAGGAATTGAAAAGCAACTTCGATTACTTGAAGAAAAGGCAAAGAAATTTGATGCTCAAGGTAAACCTATCTTTGATTCAAAGGAAGACCAGGAAGCCTATAAGAACCTTAGTAAGCAACTTGATGATACCGATAAAATGATAAAGGAAAAGGGGGACATACTTGGAACAACAACAAAAGATTTACAGGCAACAGTTACGGAAAGTCTGAATAATCTTTTTGCAGGTGATCCGGATGCCGCCGCGGATTCGTGGCGTAAATTCTTTGGAAAACTTGCCGGAATGTTACAGACAAAAGCTTCAGCATTTATTTTGGATTTGATTCTTTCCCCGGGAACAATGGAATATCTATCTGCTTTACCATTTCCAGCTAATATTATTGCAGTTCCGGTAATCAGTGCAGTTGTCTATTCCGGTGTCAAGGCAATCACTGACCCTATCATTTCAGCGATTCTTAGCTTTTCGACAGGAGGCAGAGTTGACCAACCGACAATGGCTCTTATTGGCGATGCTTCCCGTTTGGGCGGAAGAAATCGGGAATGGATTTTTAATGATTCACAACTACAAGCCACAGTTCAAATGGCAAGTGTCGGTTCTAATGCTATGCTTATTGCCAAACTTGATAGAGTTGAAAAACTATTAGCTTCGCAAGAATTAAAGACCACACTAAAAGGTAGCGATATTGATATTGCGTTGAGGAGGAATCAGTATAATAATTCTATAAGAAGTAAATAAATTATTTCATTCTATAGATATTCGTTTTTTGAATTATTCAAAATTTATTTTGAATTTGAATATTGTTCTAAATTAAATTATTTACTTATTCCCACACAAATCAAGTTCACTGAAAGCCTCAATGCATTCTTTGGAAGCGTTATTTGCTTCGTTAATTACTGCTGAAAAATCTTGAATCTTAGATGCTGCTGATAATAAGGAAGCAGCATTTGAATTTACAATTGATTCAATGAGTAGCAACATACGTAAGGATGCCTTAAATTCTTCTTGCGAGCCTGCCGCCCTTATCGCTCCAAAAATAATTTTGTGAAAACAGACATCAGTACATGCTGCTGTAAAAGTGCCGGGAATATATTTACTCATGTCATCCAAAGGAAGAAAAGACTTACTAATACCATACATTACTTCCCTTGCCAGCATAAAGTCAGATAAGAATCGCACAGATTTTATACCGAGAAACTTAACTGCATATTTTTTCAAAGCTTCTTGATTATCTGACAAAATCTGTTTACCGAGATTAATCCCCAAATTTAATATTTCTTTCTGATTATTTTGCAATTTTATTGAAATGTTTGTAATATAATTATTTTTTTCCTGTCTAATCAAACCGAGGCAATCCGTAATAGCTTGCCTGAGTTCAAGAGGTAGGTTGTCTCCATATTTAAGCATAGAAGAGAAGGCGAGTTCGGCGTCTTTATAATAAACCAATGGCTGTGAAGTTGTAGCAATGAGTTTCAATGCATCCTTGATCGTTCCAGCCGAACTTAACAAACTGCCAAATCGGCTGGAATATTCTTTAAGGGATTTAACTTTTTTAAACATTTGGTAATAAAAGGATGCTTGACCTCCGTTACGTGAACGGACACTTTTCATCTGAGCGGAACGGAGGATATTTTCAATCTGTTCCAGTGAACCAGAAGCAACACCAAGCATTTCCGGAGCATTTTCAAAGAAATCATCTATTAGTTTGATATTATTATTTGTCGTCTCAGCATTGTCCAAAGTTCCAATTGACAGAGCCTGTACAAGGAGATTAAAATAATCTTCTTTAGAAGGGTTTGTACAAATGCCAAGAGACATTCCTCCCAGAGCCCATTTCATTGATTCAATCATAATGCTTAAACTTCTTACAGAATTTGGTAAATCGTCCCCATTGTAGAAAGGTGAAACCTGAAGACTATTAAGATATTTACTATCTCGCCAATTAGAAGTTGAATCTACCAATTTCGATATTGAATTTTCATATATTATTCCTAAAAGTAGGAATGTTAAAAATATTTTTTTCATTTTAAACCTCTCTACTTTAATTGAAATCTTTGGAAGAACCTATATAAGTTAGTTTCATTCCTGTCTTTGAAACAAAATCAACCCAAAAAGCTTCAACTTTTTTAAAGTCTTTACTTGAGAATGTGGTATATTCGGAACTGTTTGTAAAGGTTCGTAATTGCAGTTCACAACCTTTCAAACGACTTAAATCAGCTTTATAAGAACTATGAAATTTATCAGTGAAATTATGATTTAAATCGATTTCACCCGGTTCTTCAATAATACCATCTGAATACAGGATAATTCTTAAATTTGAAAATGGGTACAGAATTTTGTATTTATCAACACATTTAATTATTGATTGAATTAAGTTGCTGAAATTTTGTTTCTTTTCAATGAAGTGCTTTGTAATTGCCTTCAAGCTATCATCAGCAAATTTTCTTTTATCTTCAAGAATTTTGGCGGTTTGTATATCCAAAGTAAATGGATATTCAATTTCAAGAATGCTTTGGTCGGGCGTTGGCCCGACCAAGCAAATTATTTTTTTCGATCCAGGAAACGAATCAGCCCTGACTGATGAATTTAAAGATAAATTATTTGCATATTCAGTACGTGAGGGCGAAACGTCAAGCAAAATAATATCGATCTGTTTGTAATCCGGTGAACAACTACCCAATATAACCAACAGAGCCAAAAAGACAAAAAACGGTTTCATAATTTACTCCTATTTTATTTTGTTATAACTGATGTATAATTTTCATCTTCATCGCCGAGTTCAGACTCGGTGCCATAATAGAGATCCTGCAGTTGTTTTGTTTCAGCTATAGATGATTCCCATTTGATCGTAAATTCATTATAAGTGTGCCTCATACCCTCGAACACACACATTAAGATTAAAATTACAAGGCTGAGAAGTCCCCAGAAAAGGCCACTAGACCAACTTGGCATTGTGCTCCCATAAGAAAACGACCCTCTATATACTGCAATACCTGTAACCATCAAAATCAAAATTAGAACAAAAGTTTTATACCAAATGGAATAATCGGATCTTTTGATTTTGTAGAAAAGTTCATGAATCAACGGCCAGGACATCATTGCTGCTGTATAAGAGAGTAGAGCAGGTATGAAAAATGCGATAATGTATTTCCCAAAAGCAAGAATGTCAGGTAACAAGTAAACTATACCTTGGAAACTGATTGCCGTTTCTGCAAAAGCCAACAAAATCAAAACTAAAGTCAACCAAGGTTTTCTCGACACATATTTGGAAAAAGAATTTTCGATTAGATCGTAAACTGCTTTCCCGTTAGTTACACACCTGTTGAAAAGTTGTGCTGCCCTAAATCGGGCATTGATGTCAGGTGGAGGAATTGGTGTTTCAATTACATCGACAAGCAGATAACTTTCAAAATTATTTTTCAACTCTTCGTCGACCCTATTAAGTCGCTTCTTCATGCGCTCTGGATTTTTATCGATTGCAACTTTGCTGAGGATCTGTCGTTTTGCATTTCCATTCTTACGTTGCGATTCTTCAATGTTGGTTAGATTGAAGTCATTGTTTTTTGAATTTTCGGTACTCATTTTTTTCACCCATAAAAAAGTTTAACAAATTAATAATTCAATTTTTTTTATTTCAAATTTCAAATACAAACAAAGAATACAAAATTATCGTGCCAATCGAATCAAATCAGAAAGAACAAGAAATTGTATTATCTGTAAGGCAATATATATCATATAGTTATATTTGTTATAGATTTATATTCACAAATTCAATCATAATTTTCAAATTGAAAATTAACATGAATATTAAGCTGAAATGTAAGGGTGTAAGGTTTAATTCAAAGGAATTTTCGTAAGAAAGAATAATTTGGGAAAATAAAGCAGTTACTAATTTAAGAAGCAGACCATAAATCGAGATAAAAAACTATGAATCGGACTGGATAAGGACAAATCCTATCATTTCAGCGATACTCAGCTTTTCAACCGGTGGTAGAATTGACCAACCGACTTTGGCGATAATTGGAGATGCTTCACGTTTGGGAGGTAGAAACCGAGAATGGATATTTAATGATTCGCAATTGATTGCTACAGTTCAAATGACAGGAGCAAATTCAAATACCATGCTTATCACCAAACTTGATAAAGTTGAAATGCTTTTAGCTTCGCAAGTATTAAAGGCTACCCTAAGAGGAAGCGATATTGATATAGCTTTGAGGAGGACATTATTAAATAATGGTAAAAGAAGCTATTAACTTAAACCGATTGTTGAGGAATGTGGAATGTCAATATTAAATTTCTCAATTATTAATTCATTTATAATGTTCATCTTCGAACCAATAATTACATTCTCTGCTTCAACCCAAGTATGTAAAATTCCAATTAAATGCGGCTCAACATTTTTAATATCCTTATAAATTAATTTAGGAAGGTACCAAATACCTGAACCACTAATACCATAGGGGTCAGGACCAGTATGAACACCTTTGGTTTTTTCACCTAATATTTTCTCTTTTTCGTAATCAAGAACTATATTAATATTTTTGTTACAATTGAGTCGGGTATATTCTATGTTTGATGCTTTTGTCGTAAAAACAAAAGGTTCGGATTTTACTTTTTTTAATGTGTAAATAATTTTCGTTCGGCTTATTGGATATCCAACTAACAAATACGGTCTATCGGTTACAATTGCATGATTGATATCTATGCATTTTAAATCTAAAAAAGTGAATTTTGATTGTAAGTCTACAACGACTTCTTTTGCTAATTCCCAAACCGCAATATCCACTTGATCTAATTCTTTATCCTTTTCTGACTTTGAAAAAACTACTTTACCATTCAAAATTGTAAATGAAGAATCGATTAAAATACCCAAATTCTCTAGATTTTCTGTATCAATAACATGGGAAGCAGTTACCATAAAAAAACGATCTGATAATTGGACTAGAACACCTGATGCGTATGGCTCTAATGCAATTGGTTCAATGATCGTGATCCTTTTAAAAATTTGAACAGTACACTTCAAAATTTTTTTTGCAGCTTCATCAGATAATTCGTTATAGTAATCCATTAAATTTATCATAGAATAACTCAACCTAAAATTTCTTGTTCATTTTTTTTACTTAATGAGGAGAAAAATGTTTTCATCAAAATAACAAAATGCAAATAATTTGGCACGCATTTGACACAAATTTCAGCTCTTAAAAATAAAACCCTGACTAAATCAGGGTTTCCATAAATCATTTGTGGAGATGGCGGGAGTCGAACCCGCGTCCGAAGCGCTTCTTTCTGGGCATCTACATGTTTAGCCGGTTTATCATTTTAGTAGTTTCGCTTACCAAACGGCAGGTGCGAATCTCCGAGCTCCCTGTTTTCTCACCTGCAACCCGGGAACGATGCGGCAAGCCAGCCCGACTCTTGTTTGACACCCCCGAAAATACCATCAGGCGAGCTTTTCGGTCGATGTGGCTACCTTTTTTTAATTAGGCTGCCATTGCATAGCTATTGTTAGCATTTTTTGTTTGCCAGTTGTATTTACGTGCTCCACCAGCATAGCACGACATGCAGCCTTCGACATCATTCACCCCGTCGAAGCCATTTCATCCCCATGAATTTGCTTCTAACGTTTATTGAACAATTATATTTTATTATGAAATTAAATGGAATATTTGTAAATTGGATTTAAGGACGATTTAGTTTCAGCAGATTATTGCAAGAGGTCTTTATGAATTATAGGATTTTAGTTTTGTTTCTTGTTGCGTTATCATTTTTTTTTCATTGTAATACTCTAAGTTCTCAAGATAAGCAAATCAAATTCTTTCTGAATGATAACACCTTCAAGGCTTATAATATCAATGACATAGATAGTATAAATCTAATCAAATCAACTAACAATTATGTAATGAAGATTTTCTATCGTGATTCTTTGGAAGCATATTATCCAACAGAAGTAATCACCAAGATTCAATTCAATACTGATAGCATAAACAACCAACTTTTAAATGTTTACGTGTACGGTTATCCCAAAGGCTATAAATTATTTGAAGTGGATAGTATATATTTTTATATTGATATTTACCAGCCGCTGACAATCGGTACTCAGGTTTGGATGTTGAAGAATCTTGATGTTTATTACTATCGAAACGAGGATTCAATACCGGAAGTTAGAGATTCGAGCCAATGGTCAAATTTAAAAACCGGAGCTTGTTGCTTTTATAATAATAATGACTCATTAGGAAAAATATATGGAAAACTTTACAATTGGTATGCTGTTAATCACTCTCGTGGTTTGGCTCCCTATGGTTGGCATATTGCAACTGATGATGAATGGAATATATTATTTAACTATCTTGGAGGACCAGGTATAGCTGGTGGTAAAATGAAAGAAACAGGAATTTCACACTGGCAAAGCCCTAATGAAGGAGCTACAAACGAATCCGGTTTTACAGCTCTTCCGGGTGGCTGTCGTTTCAACTTTGGTTCTTATGGTAGTTTTTTTGTAAGCATTGGAAATGGAAGCCATTGGTGGTCTTCAACAGAGAAATCTGCTAATTTAGGAAGGTACTGGCGACTTAGGTCAGATGGCAGCCATGTCAACTATAGCTTTGAAGATAAAGTGAATGGTTTTTCAGTTCGGTGTATTAAGGATAATGTATCTACTATTCCAATAATTACCATTATTTCCCCTGACTCTGCTGCAATTGGAGATACAGTTACCATTTACGGTACTGGTTTTGGTTCTATTCAAAGTACAAGTTTTGTTTCATTCAATAGAGTAACAGCAAATGAATACACAAGCTGGAACTACACTCAAATAAAAGTAAAAGTACCTAAAGGAGCAAAAAGTGGGAAATTATCAATTACTGTCAATGGAATTATGAGCAATGAAGTTGATTTTAAAATCATAAAATATTTTGATACAGTAAAGATTTGTACTCAAGTTTGGATGCTTAAAAACCTTGATGTTGACCATTATAGAAATGGAGATTCTATACCTGAAGTAAGGGACGCTACCAAATGGGCAAAATTGACAACCGGGGCATGGTGCAACTATAATAATGATTTACCAAAGGGAGAAATCTATGGCAAACTATACAATTGGTATGCTGTAAACGACCCTCGTGGTTTGGCGCCGGCTGGGTGGCATGTGCCATCAGATGGAGAATGGTCAACACTAACAAATTTTCCTGGCAGTTCACCAGGTGGTAAATTGAAAGAAACAGGAACTGCCCATTGGTGGAGTCCAAACGCAGGAGCAACAAATGAGACAGGCTTTACTGCTCTTCCGGGTGGTACCCTCTCTAACAATACAGTTTATGCTATTGGAAGCAATGGCCGTTGGTGGACATCTACAGAGTTCTCTGCATCGGATGCATGGTACAGGGACATACCCTACGATTTCCCTTCTGTCTATAGGCAAATTTACGTAAAGACAAAAGGGTTATCGGTTCGTTGCGTTAGGGATAAGTAGAATAATTCATTCAAATTTTCGTTATATGATTTTATGGAAAATAGAATACAAAACGATTATTCAGCATATTTGCTTGGAAGAATCAAAAAAGCAATATTGAATGTAGAACCTTCTGCTGAAGTATATCTTTTTGGTTCCAGAGCGCGGGATGATTTTAAGGAAGATTCTGATTGGGATTTACTGATTTTATTATCTGCCGTTATAAATATGGATATTAAAAAAAGGATTGTTCACAATTTGCTGGAAATTGAAATTTCGGAAAATCAGACCTTCAATAGAATTTATTATAATTATGATGAATGGCACTCCAGCAAGTTAATTCAAGCAACCCCTTTCTACCAGAGTGTATCGAAGGATGCTATAAAATTATGAACGAAGATGTTAAAATAATCATAAACTATAGGATCGAAAAAGCCATTAAATCTTTAGATGAAGCTGAATATTTAATAAATGGAAATATGTGGAATCTCACCGTTAATCGTTTATATTATTCCTGCTATTATTCCATAATTGCTTTGCTTCTCTGTATTGAACAATCGCCAAAAACTCATAAAGGAGCAAGGAATTTATTTCATCAGCATTTTATTGCCACTGGAATATTTAAATACGAATTTGGTGAATTATTAACAATTCTTTTTGATGCAAGACAAGAAGGTGATTATAAAGATTTTGTTGAATTTGATTCATCCGATGTTTTACCTTGGATTAATCTAACAAAAGAATTTGTCAAAAGTATCTCGCAATTTATTTATTCTAATTATTTCAATATTGATAAATAATAAAATTGAAAATTATGGAAATAATTCATCCTCTCATCTAACTTCATTCATCCCTATCATTATCATTTTGATAATGAATCATCAAGTTCTTTGAGTAATTCCTATAATCAATGTAACTAAATTTCTATTGAAGTGTTATTTTTGCTGAAAGACAATAAAGGAAGAAATTATGAGAATTTTTTATACTATCTTTTTAGCAATTTCATTTTTAAGTATAAGCGTACTTGCCGAACAAAATACACCATATAACCTCAAGGAAGGTACCCCGGATTCCGGAGTAAAACTTGCAACCCTTGAGCCTCCAAACGGAAGAGTGTATCACGGTGTAGGTCAGGCAGGTCAGGGTGTAAATGAATATTGCACTGCACTTGGCGATTCCACAATCCAACCTGCTGTGGTAAAATATTATTATGATATTCCCGGAACTCGAGGAAATAAATTTATCGAATTACGGCAGACATTAGCCAATGAAAAGAAAATCGGTCGCATTCCCGAACTCAGCATTGCAATGACAGACGGTAAAGTATGGACGGACAGCATAATCGCAACCAGCAGTCTATATGATAAAATCATCGATACATTAGCTCTAATCTGCAAAGATTACGGATTGAAGATGTTCATTCGCCCCGGATTCGAGTTCAATGGCTCATGGAATCCATATCATCCGTATTTGTATCCGAAAGCATTCCAAAAGATAGTTAATCGATTTCGCACAATTGCCAATAAAGATTCCCTTGCTTTCGAATGGTGCTATTATGCCGGCGGTAATGCCCCGAATGATTTTGATTCTATTGATTCCCGCGGCTACCGTTGGTATCCGGGTGATACCGCTGTGGATTGGTTTTCTTTGGATGTATTCAATGTAACTGATTTTCATCCTGATTCTGCTGCAATGCTTAGGGGTAAATTAACAACTAAAGGTAAATCCGAAAGGTTTTTATCGATGGCACGCGCGAAAGGAAAACCGGTTTATTTATCCGAAACAACTGCCCAGGGGATTAATATTTCCTCGAATCAATCCGACAGCCAGAATGACTGGAATAAATGGTTTGTTCCGTTTTTTAAATTTATTTCAGATCATCCTGAAATTAAGGGATTCAATTATATCAATTGGGATTGGAGTAAGTACCCGACCTGGGCTGCATGGGGCGATGCCCGAATAGAGAACAGTCCTTATATTATTTCAAAATATAAAGAAGAGATGAAGAACCCGAAGTATATTCATCTTCCTTTCAAAACAACCGTAAAAGATACATTCAATCTGACTCCGATAACCGAATTAGGAACGAATTTATATAAAACATTTCCGGGAGGACTTTATCCCGAAGGCTCAAATACACGCCCTACGAACCATAACGATGCCGGGAAAAAGAAATCTATCGAAATTATACCACTCGATACAACAGGGGAATCGAACGAGCAACAAGGCAAAATAGTTCTTTTATCTGTTGGAATGTCGAACTGTACCCAGGAATTCTCGACTTTCAAACCAATAGCAGATACTTTAAAAGCAAAAAATCCGAAACTCGTGATTGTCGATGGCGCTCAGGGCGGTCAGACAGCATCAGTAATCCAAAATCCAAATGCGAATTTCTGGAGTGAAATCAATAGAAGATTAGGTTTAGCCAAAGTATCTGCCCAACAAGTCCAGATTGTCTGGCTCAAAGAAGCAGATGCCGGACCCAAGAATGACTTTCCGGTTCATGCACAAACATTGACAAAGGAATTGAAGATAATCTGTCAAATATTGAAAGCCAAATATCCGAATATAAAAATATGTTATTTTTCAAGTCGGACTTATGGAGGCTATGCCACTACTACACTCAATCCCGAGCCTATGGCTTATGAAACCGGCTTCTCTGTGAAATGGTTAATCGAATCTCAAATCAACGGCGATACTACTCTGAGTTATGAAGGCAATAATGTCCGCTCTCCGTGGTTATCGTGGGGACCATATCTTTGGGGAAACGGCACGAAACCGCGTTTGGATGACGGATTAGTATGGCTCGAAACTGATTTTGTAACTTCGGACTACACTCATCCTTCGCCATCCGGTCGGCTCAAAGTAGCTCAATTACTGCTTAAATTCTTCACGAATGATGAAACTGCAACTCCTTGGTTCTTAAAGAGTGGGAGCACTTTAGTTGAAGAAAATGAAATTTCTGATATAATTGAAGTAAATCCTAATCCTGCTTATGATTATATTTATTTAAATAATATGAATGAACAATTAGAAAAAACAATTACCATATATTCCATTGAAGGATTTGAAGTTTTAACTACAAAAAATATTTCGCAAATCTATATTGGCAGCCTAGCCGCGGGAGTTTATATCATAAAAGTAGCGGGGAAGAGTTTCAAATTTGTGAAGATGTAGGGAATTAATATGAATATAAAATATTTTTCTTATTTTTGTAAACTAAGAATACTTTAACAAACGTTTGATTTCATCAGAATGACTGGCATTATTGACCTAAAATCAGAATTAAAACCTTATTTAAACTCTTATGAAAATATTCTCTGGGTTGGACAACCTAAGAAAGGAATAATAATTCAAAGTTCTGAGTTAATTATGATTCTACAAGGTATTTTCTTTTGTGGATTTGGAATTCTTTTGTTTTCGATTGTTATAAAAGCTGAAGTTCCTATCATTATCAAAATCTTTGTCTTTGTTATTATGATAATGGGTTTGTATTTTTTATTTGGTAGAATGATGTATGATGCAATACGAAGAGGAAAAACAATTTATGGAGTAACCGATGAAAGAATTATTATGAAAGAAGGAATAATATTTAAAAAAGTAAAATCTCTAAATATCAGAACTATTTCTGATATTGGATTTGAAGAAAAATCAGATGGAAGCGGGACAATTTTTTTTGGAACAAAGAACATTTTTAATTTTTTGACTGGCTTGAATTGGCGGTCAAGTATGAAACCAACTCCATCAATAGATAAAATTCAAGAAGTTAGAAAAGTATATAATCAAATTATTGAACTTCAGAAGAAAAAATAGAAATCATTAACCAAAAGGATTAGTTTTTTTGAAAGGAAGACTCTCCTCCAACTGATTAGCCAGTAAAATCCCTTTCAACTATTACTTGAATATATATTTATTTACATTCCTTATCTTTTACGAAAAATTATCTTTTCTTCTACCTGTTTGAACTCAATATCAAATTCATCAAAAACAACCTCCCTGCCGATTATCATATCATCAATTTCTTCATCCTGAATCCATGCAAAACGATTTTTGATTCTATAACCATCGATTTCAATTTCATTCTCCCTCATAAGAAAATTAATTTTACTACCAAAACCTTCGGCAAAACCCATTATTTCATGCTCATCCCTTTTGAATCCAAGTTCTTCACCGAAATTATAGTTAATTATTGAAATATCAGCTCCACTATCAATCAACATTCTTTCTTGTTTAATATTCCCATCAGGTAAAATAAAATCTACAGGATAAATTGGCTTCCATTCATGTTTTGAAATATTTTTTATTTTAAATGTTAGAATACGGTATGCATCATATTGTTTTGGAACTTTAAAAGTAGAAAATGTCAAATTCTTTTGCATCATTTTCTCATCAATTTCATTGTATGAATCAGCGTATTCAACAATTTTTTCATCTACAATTGCTATTACTTTTCCCCAATATTTAGAATTGTGGAAAATTTCTCTTTGCCAATCATCTTTCATTTTATCACCTTATAATTTATAGTAAAATTTCTTTGAAGAATTAATGTTCATTTTATTTTATTCATACTTATCAACCAAAGCAAATTACTTCCGTTAATACTCTATAATGCTTCCTTCGAAAATTTTTAATGATAACAGTGATTGTTGAAAAGTTTGTTAATATGTATAAAATCAATTATTTTATAGAGAATTAAATTCCTCAACAGTTAATCCCGCTTGAATTATTAATTTTTTCAATATTCCAATTCCAAGTTCTTTATGTTGAGGAACAGAAAGTGTGTATATATAATTTTCTTTAACCATCATAACATGAGAACCAACTTGTCTATCAATTATCCATCCGACATTTATAAATTTTTTGACAGCTTGAGAACCGGAAACAAGTATAAGTTTGTGGCTCAAACCATAACCTCAACTGTTAGCATTTCAGATTTTTTTGCTTTATCATTCATGACAGCTAACCAGCCTACAATCGCTTCTTTAATATTTTCCGTTGCTTCGGATATAGTTTTTCCTTGAGAAAAGCATCCTGGCAAAGCAGGCACTTCGGCTACATAATAACCTGATTCGTCCAATTCAATATTTACTTGGAAATTCATTTATTTATCCTCTTATCGTTTTTCATTTTTTAAATCCATTTTAAGTCAAAATTTAATTGAAGATTAATTAATAATTTTATTTTATTCCAATATTCATCTTACTACAGCAAATTTCCTGCGTTCATACTCAACTGTGCTGCCGTCTGCTTTGGTTTCGCGAACATAAAATAAATAAATACCCGGGTCGATTAGATTGCCGTTTCTATTATGCAAATCCCAATCGACACCGCCATTACCGTCAATCTCTTTCAAGCGAGCAATTAATTCACCCTGAATTGTAATGACCACAACTTCACATTTTGAGGGTATTTGTGCAAAAGTTAAATGATTTGCATCTCCTAATTTAATAGGATTAGGATAGGCAAATGCATCATCTCCATTCGGTGAAGTAAATAAAAAAGATAGAGAATTGCCCGCTCCTGTGGTCATCAGATGTTCCGAATTAGATTTTACATTTTTGACAGTTAAAGTATATGTTTTACCAAGAGCAGCAATTAACTCACTCGGTTCCAATTCAATTGATACTTGAGCAGGATTGCTTTGCTTTTGATTTACTTTGATGATTTTACCATAAGGCGAAATCATATAATTACTAATTTGTTCGGCAGTCTGCTGCTCAGTTGGTTCGGAAAATTCGACTAATAATTGAGTTCTGGAAATTACTTCGAGGCTTTTCAGATAAAGGAATATTTCTTTTTGTTGTTTACTTAATTCCAGTGGTAAATAGTTTTCTTTTGTAGGCATACGCCACATATCCCTGAACGATTTACATCGAAGGATATATTGACCTTCTGTTATAAAATCCGGTAAGGTAACAATTAAACTCGAATCGTTACCAAAGACAACACTTTTAGCTATTGTAAGGAATTCTTTTTTTACATCCAATAATTCAAATAAAGCAGGCTCGAGAGTTTTATTACCGAGCTTACCTGTGTATTTGACCAACAGACGATTACCATTTTGAAATTCTGCCGATTGTGCAAATAACGGATTATGTGTATAAATTTTAACAATATTTGTATCCAATAATGAAAATTGACTGTAGAAGTCAGTCATGTTACTATTATATGAACGTATTACAAAAGAATAGAATTTATTTTTTCCTAAATTTTCAATGTTGATTGTATTGGAGGTAGTCTGCCCAACCGGGTCTGCAAATACGGATTTACCTTCGAACCGCAGCGAATCAATTTCGTATCCTTCTGCATCAGGTGAAGGATACCATTGAAAGAAAGCAGTCGAATCGCTCGTTGCCCAGCCATCGAATGATGTAGGTGCCGATGGTCCCTGGAATTGTGCATTAAATTCATAGAACACTGTCTCATTGCCGGTATTGAAGCCTATTTCATTCACTCCGTTGTTATTGAAATCATAAATTACCGCGCTATTCGAAAATGCATTATTATTCCAGTAAAGTGGTTTCATATTCTGGTTTTTTTTATCCCATTTCAAAATATACAAATTCGGAAAAGGCATAAGCACTATCTCATCACCCGGTTCTTTATCCAAATTCCCTGCAGACACACCATTTCGGTAATCAATACCGCTCCGAACTCCGTAAACATAATCTGTCCAAATTGATTTATATGAATTTGTTCCAATCTTCTGAAAAATTCTATATTTCCATATAATTACTCCGTTATCATTTTCATTTGGAAGAAGACTACTATCAATGGAGCCAATAAGTATTTCAGGAATACCGTTACCATCAATATCAACGGTAGAAATATAAAAATTCTCATCAGAGTTGCCGCTTGAATCAATAAATTCAAGATTCAAAGCGCCCTTCGAAAATTCATAAAACATAATATCTCCACTCCGGTTTCCAAAACACAATTCAATATTTCCATCACCGTCGAAATCACCAATAGCAAGTCCCGGTAGTGTGCCGATATGCTTCCTTTCTCTGTTTGAATCTAATGCCATTGTCATTAGTTCATAACGATTGTTCATAAAAGTATAAATCAAATATGATGTGTCGCTGGATGCAATCAGTTCTGGATTACCGTTTCGGTCGAAGTCATACATTCCGGCAGCCCAGAAATTATGATATACTGTATCGGAAAAAATTTTGTTAGAAAAAGGATTTCCCGATTGGATTGATGCCTGAAAAAGTACTGATTTGCCTGAAGATTTTGCAAATACTTCCATAATTCCGTCACCGTTGGAATCGCCCATGCCAACCGGTATCCAAAGATTTGGAGTAGAATCCCTTTGAATGAATTTATTATCCTTGAATTGATATATTTTTGTGGGTCCCCAAAGTGCTGAAGCCATCTCATTAACAGCAATGCAAGGATAGCCGTCGTGATAAAAATCCGATACTTTATTTAGAAGATTCTCAGGTGGCAGGGAATAACCCTGCTGTATGAATTTATCCGAGGGCATTCCTTCCTGTGGAAGAGTGAAATTGAATTTGTTAATTACGGAATCACAACCTGTGCGAACAGCTACAGCCTCGGCTTCGTAAACGATTCCGGGCTGAAGGTCGTATGCTGTAATGGAATGAAACCTGCCGCTGGTTTCATATTCGCTTATTTCTTTAAATTCGGAATTGGAATTTAAAGGACGGAATCTTACCGAAAATAGGCATTGACTCGAGGTTTGCGCCGCTGCCAGCAGAATTCTTTTACCGTTAAATATTGGATAAAGAATAATCAGTGAATCTATTTTTATTCTCGTCTTTTCAGAAGCAATCTCAATATATTTGCGAAATTCGATTGTATGAAAATTCTTCAAATTGACGATTACTCTTATAGTATAAACGCTGTCGGAATAGTTATCAACAGGGATTTCCGCTAATTTACCATCTATGATTTGCGAGTTTGTTTTAATATTCAATGTATCCCAGGGTTTAAGATTAAAGTATTGTTTAATTGTATCGGGTAAATCCCTTTTCGGGACATATACCGGGTCGATTCCTTTGCCGATAAGAACAAGATAATTATTGAATAAAGGAGTTGCTATCGAGCCGGTTACAGGAATGGTTGTTTGATTTTTCCTGTTGAAAACCTGATTATTTTTTGGCGTTGAAATGTATAGGTGAGTTCCTCCAATAATATTTAAGGCTGCTTCGGCATTGAGGATACCGGCTCCGGCTTCAATATTCCAGCCTCCATCACCGAAACCGGTTGCGCTTGCTTCCAGTATCCCTTTTATGTCCTCAGGAGAAGCTAATGGATTAAGCTGACGTATCATTGCTGAAACTGCAGAAATATGTGGAGCAGCTAATGAAGTGCCTGCCGTTTCTTTGTATGCTCCTCCCATAGCGGTTGTTTTGATTTCTGAACCGGGAGCAAGTAATGCAAGCCGTGAATTGAAATTGCTGAATGATGCACGTTGATTTTTAATCGTTGAAGCGCCAACTCCAATAACTTCATCATAATCGGATGGATAATGCGGTTTGCTTGCGCCGTCGTTGCCGGAAGAACCAATAATTACGCAACCGGATGCATAAGCAAATTTAACTGCTTCATGCAAAATCGGGGAATCCGAATATTCACCAAAACTACAGTTCAATATTTTAATTCCGTTTAATGCAGCATAAATTATTGCCGATGCTATATCACTCGACTGTCCGCCGCCAACTGCATCGAGGGCACGAAGTGTGACTATCTTAGCATCGAAAGCTATACCCGTTATTCCAATACCATTATTATTTTGGGCTGCAATAACTCCCGAAACAATAGTTCCGTGTCCATGATTATCAGTTGGAACAGCATCCCTCTGCCTGTCATCACCAACATTTGCAATCGACTCATCGACGAAATCATAACCAATAACATCGTCAGAATATCCATTTCCGTCATCATCTTTTCCGTTGAGGTCGCCGGTTATCCCTTTCAATGTATCAGTAGATGTCCAAGGTTCGAATGTACCGTTTTGATTCAAATCTTCTTTAGGATTAATCCATAGGCTTTTTTTCAAATCGGGATGGTCGTATTCTATACCCGTATCTATTACTCCAACTAAAACATCTTTACCGGTGGAAAGTAGCCAGGCTTTATCTGCACCTATGGCTTTGATAGCCCATTGGTCTTTGTAATAAGTGTCATTGGGAGTTACTGATGTAGTATCAATATGATAAATTACATTCTTATCAATTCGAATAATATCAGGATTGCTTCTCAATTTTTCCCATGCAGCAGGTATGGAAGCCTCATCGGTGAAATTCAAAACAAAATACTTTCTTAATTCATTATAATCTTTGTTTTGTTCACTGGATAGTAGGGAATTACCGTTTTTGTCAGAATTAATCTTGGGAAAAATTTGCTTAAACTTTGAATTTTTTAATCCAAGATGAATGAGAACATTGCCGATACTCGATGCTGAACGTAATTTTATAATAATAGAATTATTTCCGCTTTTACAGAATAGGTTATTTGATGAAAATAAAATTACAATTGATGAAAATAAAACTATAAATAACAGAATAGATGTCCTACATCTGCCAGATGTAGGACATCTTCGTTCCTTCAATTGATAGATGTCATTAACAGCAATACGAAGTATTGTATAGAATCTATACAACGCATGAATACTGGATTCTTCACTTCGTTCAGAATGACAATCCTGTAAATTTGAAAAATTTCCATGTGTATTTATACAAATTGGAAAGTGGATGGAACGGACATTTTTCATGGATATGCTTACAAACTTTCTACATAATTCAAATATATAAAAAGCAATCAACGTTCATTAAAAATTCTATTCAGTGCATCGATTGCTTTCTTTACTATGCTTTTATCTACAAGATTTGACGAAATCAATTCCGGCATATTGTATAATTTATAAGCAGAATCAAAATCCTTCATGTCCAAATATGCTGCCGCCTGAATGAATAATTTTAATCCTTCGTTATCGGAATTAGAGCATTTGAAATTTAGTAGAGCAAGAACAGCACGGGAATCTCCCTTTTTCAATTTGATTTGGGAAAGTCTTATTGCGGCTTTTTCTCTTTGTTCGACGGAAAGCTGCTGGGATTGATAAATTGCTGAGAATAATTCTTCGGCACGTGGAAAATTATTCATTGAAAATTCCGTTTCGCCCAAATGATACTTCAGCCACACATCACTTTGATTTTGGCTTAATTCCTGTTCTAACAATTCCTTATTTCGGCTTTTTTTGGATTCGGAAGTATTCAAATACCCGTAATGGTGGATTAAGATATCGGATTCAGCTATTTGTAATCCGTTTCCGGTGATTGTTTCGGCAATTTGTTCGTGGATAGAGCCTTCATAGCGAATTAGCGGATGACGGCGGAATATTCGCGTATATCGGTGGGTTGACTTTTGTGAAATATCATTCTCATTTAAGAAATTATCAATTATAACGCTGATACCACCAATATCATTATTTAGAAATAAACCGGAATTTCTTTCAAGCGATTTCGAATCAAGTTCTTCGTCTGTATCGAGCGATATAATCCAATCTGTTCGCATTAGCGAAAGAGCATAGTTACGGGCTTCGGCGAAATTATTATTCCACTTTAAAAAAAATACATCAGCACCCAGGAGTGAGGCAATATTCGGGGAATTATCAATAGAGCCGGTATCCACAACTACTATCTGATTGCAATACGGTTTTAAAGATTCGATTGCCCGTCTGATAGTTGTCGAGGAATCACGGGAAATGAACGATGCTCCCAGCCGTTCTTTATAATTTGGCATATTCATTCAGGAACAAAGCCGATGTTTTAATTCCACCAAAGAAATTATTCAAATCCATATTTTCGTTAGGAGAATGGATATTATCTGTGGGCAATCCGAATCCCATTAGTACAGTTGGGGCTTTCAATATTTGCTCGAAAAGCGCTAAAACCGGAATTGAGCCACCATCCCGCATATATACGACTTCCTTATCAAATGCAATGTTGAATGCGTTTTTAGCAGCCTGCATACCTTTAATGTCCCGTGGAACAAGTACAGGACTACCGCCAGGTGAAAATTTCACTTCTGCTTTTACGGTCGGTGGAATCAGGGATTTGATAAATTCTTCTGTTTTCCGTGCAATTTCAGAAGGATTTTGATTCGGTACCAAACGAAGCGATATCTTTGCAGTTGCATTCGAAGGGATAATAGTTTTTGAGCCTTCTTCGGTATATCCTCCGAAAATTCCGTTTAATTCAAAGGTTGGACGGGCCCAGACACGTTCGAGAGTTGAGTAACCTTCTTCACCGTAAGTTTGGGAAATTCCCAAATCTTTGCAATATTCTTCTTCGTCGAAAGGCAATTTCCGGAATTGAACTTTTTCTTCTTCGGTCAATTCCAAAACATCATCGTAAAATCCGGGGATATTGATTTTCCCTTTTTCGTTTTTCATTTTGGAGATAATATTGCAAAGGGCAATCAATGGATTTTCAATACCTCCACCGAATGAACCTGAATGAACATCCCTATTGGGTCCGAAAACGGTGATTTCACCTATAGTAATACCACGTAATGAATAACAAATCGTTGGAATACCATCGGCAAACCATTCCGTATCCGAAACCAAAACCGTATCACAAGCAAGTAGCTCTGCATTATTTTCAACGAATTCATCCAAGTGGGAGACCGATGCTTCTTCTTCGCCTTCGAAAATCAGTTTGACATTTACAGGTAGTTTACCTTCAACGGCTAAATATGCTTCTATTGCTTTTAAATGAGTAAATAACTGACCTTTATCATCGGCGGTTCCCCGGGCAAATATTTTTCCATTGGAAATTTTGGGTTCGAATGGTGGGGAATTCCACAACTTCATTGGGTCAACAGGCTGGACGTCGTAATGCCCGTAAATTAATACAGTTTCTGAATCAGTACCGGCACCAAGCCATTCAGCATAAACGATAGGTGAACCTGCTGTTGGGATTATTCTTGTTTGTTTCAATCCGATTTGTTTTAAATGATTTTCTAACCAAACTGTACATTTTTCTATATCGGGTTTATGCTTTGCCTGGCTGCTTATGCTTGGAATACGAAGGAATTCAATTAATTGATTCAGGAAGATTTCTTTTTTCTCTTCGATATAAGCGAGGATTTTTTCCATATCTGATTATAATTATTTTATTAAATATTTGTTAATTGTAGTCAAAAAAAGTCTTTCCTGCGAATGCAGGAATCCCCTCCCAGAGTGTATCAGGAAATTCCAGCACTCCCAGGAATGAAATTTTTTTGATTAATAGAATTACTCTTAAGCAATTTAATGATTTTCTCAGGGAAATTGGTTACAAGCGCTTTAATATTGTATCTCAAAAATTTCTTCAAATGCTCCTCCGTATCTATACTATAGACGCCTATGTAAAGACCGGATTTTTCGGCATCATCCGATATCGTTTGATTTATTTCATTAAGTGAGCAAACAAAAGCTTCACAGCCGATTTCGGAGGCAATTTCCGATGACAATCGTTTATCGGCAGGTAATTTTATTGCTGCGGTATGAATATTATTATTACTTATTTTGATTTTTTTAAGTATATCGTAATTAAACGATGCTAAAAGTGTGTAATCCTCAAGTTCTGCATCCATGATTTTGCCTAATAAATATTCTGCTTCTTCCAAAGTATTGAATTTTCCGGAACTTTTTATTTCTATATTGAGATAAACTTTTCCGGCTACTAATTTCAAAACATCATCCATCAATGGAATTTTAGTTCCTGAAAATTCGGATGAAAACCAAGAGCCTGCATCATAAGATTGTAGTTGTTTATAATCGAAATCTTTCACTTTTCCTTTACCATTTGTGGTGCGCTCCAAAGTCGGGTCATGGAAAGTAATAATCCTGTTATCGGCTGTGGTTTGAATATCTATTTCGAGCATCTCGCAGCCGCTTTCAATGGCTTTGATGTACGATGGTAAAGTATTTTCCGGTGCAGTTCCGGAAGAACCTCTGTGACCTACTACAAAAAATTTTTCCTCGAGAGCAAACTCCCTCAACGGTTTTAGTTTCTTCATATTCTCCGTATCATATCAAAAAATTTCAAAAATAATCAAAACTTCTCTTATTAAATAATTTGGATTTCAAATTATCAATAGAAAGATAAAACGATATTCTTTAAAAAGTATTTGGAATTATAAAAAAATTATACGAAATTAACAGAAAATTTTTTACAATTGAAAGGGAAGGAACATGCCGCAAACAGTAACTGTCCAGAAAATAATGACAAAGGATGTCTTTACAATTGGTTTGGAAGACACCGTTCATAGAGCAGATGAAATTATGAAAGAAGAAAATGTACGCCATGTTCCGGTCGTCGACGGTGGTAAATTAGTAGGGCTTATTACCGAACGCAGCCTTAGGGAATACACACTCAGGAATCTTTATGAATTCGATGAATCAAATGAAACGGAAGGTCGGAATAAAATTTCTGATTTTCATGATATCATGACCGAAGTTCTGCATATTGTTTATCCTGATGATAGCGTTGAAAAGGCTGTTAAGCTTATGACGAAGTATAAAGTCGAATGTTTACCGGTAGTGGATTGGAATAATAACCTGGTTGGCATATTGACAACTTATGATGCCTTGTTGTTTCTACATAATAAACTCGCTGAAGGTAAGGTCTTATAACAAGACTTCGGATTGATAATTTTGTTTAGGTGGGTTCTAAAAATTCAATTTAGACTGTCATTCTGAGCGAAGCGAAGAATCTATCTTGTTGATTTTAAAGAAGACTGGATTCTTCGCTTCGCTTCAGAATGACAATTTTTAGAAGCCCCCTTTATTCAATTCAACCTATTTTGTTATTTGGTAATAATTTAAAAGATTGATTATAATATTAAAATAAATATACTTTTACATTCTCTTTATTCGAATAGAATTTAGAGTAACGTATCTTTAAAATTAGTATTTCTTACCTTAATTAGTGATACTAATTAATTTATTATTTCTAAAATATTATATTAAATTTAAATTGTTTTGAGGAAATATTGGCTAAATATTAATATAAACATTTAATTACATTATAATAATAATAAAATACTACAAATAATATCATTAATTTATTGATAATTATATATATTGAAAAAAAAAATTCCATTATAACATATCCCGGAAGAAATAATTGAAAATCAAATAAGTAAAATTTCTTTGAAAAGAACATCCTACTTAATTTTTAGGCAGGATGTTCTTTTTTGTAACATTTACGATATAAAAAAATAAATTTCTTTGTTAGAGGTCTGAACTATAAATAAATTTGCTTATTAGTAATATTATAAAAATTTGTTTATTATTTGATAACATAAAGGTAGTATTTATGAAAAGTATGAAGCTTAAAACCAAATTAATCATTTCATTCGGAGCAATTATATTTTTTGCTGTATTAATAGCTGTTGTAGGTTTATTCAGTGTTAATACTATTACAGAGAATTTCCGGCATGTAGCCGGTATCGACCAACCAGCAATTATCTCTTTAGGAAATATCAAAACATCGCAGGAAGCCATAAAAGGGTATGAGCGAACGTTGAATATCATTAAATTAAATAACGATACAAAATTCAGCAGTTCCCAAATTATAAAAATGGAAATGCATTTCAAATTGCTGGATAGTAATTTTAAAATATTAGAAAAACTGAACTTAGATTCCGAAGAAAAAAAATTACTTGAAGAAACTTTATTAGAGTACAATGTTTGGAAAGAAAATGAAATCCAAACAATTGGACTTTTTAAAAAGAAAATTATTATCCTTGAAAATTATGGAAAACCGGATGTTCCTGTGATTGATGCTTTGAATGTTCAAAATTTGGAACAACTTCAAAATAACATTGCTGCATTTGATAATTCCAATAAATTATTGATTAAATTAATTGAAAAAATCCATAAAAATACCACAGTAGACCAGGAAACTTCATTTTCCAATACTTACTTATATAAGTTATTAATGACAATCCAGGCAATAGTTTTCGTTGTTTTGTCATTCGGATTTATGATATATCTGATTATGAACATAATGAAGCAACTTGGCGGCGACCCGCTTATGTGCATGGAAATAGCAAATAAAGTTTCCATGGGTGATTTGTCAATGAAAATAATTATTAGAGAAAAAGATAATTCAAGTTTATTGGCATCTATGAAAAAGATGTCCGATAATATAAAAAACCTGGTGTTGGATGCACACGAGCTTTCCAAAGCTGAAATCGACGGGAATCTGAATACAAGAGCAGATACAACAAGACATCAAGGTGAATACTCGGCTATAATGGATGGAGTGAATCGCACATTGGATGCGGTAATAAATCCGTTGAAAATGTCTGCCGATTATATTGCACTGATATCAAATGGTCGTATTCCACAGCCTATTACAGATGAATATAAAGGTGATTTCAATATTATTAAAAATAATCTCAATACATGCATCCGAACGCTGAATACTATGGATTCGGAAACGGATGGATTAATAAATGCCGCTAAAGCAGGAATATTAGATAAACGTGGCGATGCATCGGAGTTGCACGGTGTTTATAAAAAAATTCTTAAGGGATTCAATGAAGCTCTCGATGCGATTGTATTTCCTTTAAAAGTGGCTGCCGATTATATAGATAGAATATCCAAAGGAGATGTCCCACCTCGTATCAATGAAATTTATAATGGTGATTTCAACGAAATCAAAAATAACCTGAATACTTGTATTGATGCAATAAATCTGCTTGTATCAGATTCGGCTGCTCTTGTAAATGCCGCAACTAAAGGTGAACTTAATGTACGGGCAAGTATAGAACAGCACCAAGGTGATTTCCGCAGGATTATCGATGGACTTAATCGCACTTTCGATGCCGTTGTCGAACCGCTCAACGATGCCAACGAAGTTCTAAGTATAATGGCAACTGGGGATTTATCCGTTCGAATGGAAAAAGACTATGCCGGCGATTTGCAGAAATTGAAGATGGATGTAAATTCACTTGGTGATTCATTAATAAATTTAATCATTCAGGTAACTGATACCGTTCATGTTACTGCAAGCTCATCTCATCAAATTTCAGCTACTGCGGACTCATTAGCTGCATCGACTCAGCAGCAAAGCGCCCAGGCAGATGAAGTTGCAACTGCCGTCGAAGAAATGTCGCGTACAATAGCCGAGAATGCATCGAATGCCGGCAGGACATCGACAGAAGCTGAAAAGAATGGCGGAATTGCACGGGATGGCGGAGAAGTAGTCCGGCAAACCGTTATTAAAATGAGGGAAATTGCTAATACCGTTAAAATATCTGCTGATAATATACAAAAATTAGGCGAATCGAGTAAGGAAATAGGGGAGATTATTTCGGTTATTAATGATATTGCCGACCAAACGAATTTACTTGCCTTGAATGCTGCAATCGAAGCGGCTCGTGCAGGCGAGCAGGGGAGAGGCTTTGCCGTCGTTGCCGATGAAGTGAGGAAATTGGCAGAGCGTACTACGGATGCCACAAAGAAAATAGCGAAAATGATTAAAGCAATCCAGAAAGAAACGGAAGAAGCGGTAAAGATGATGAATAAAGGCACGGCAGAAGTGCAATCCGGAATTGAATTTGCCGACCGGGCGGGTATATCATTGAATGAAATCGTTAGCAGCAGTCAGGAAGTTATGTATATGATTTCGCAGATAGCTGCTGCCTGCGAAGAGCAATCCGCAACGAGCGAAGAAATTTCGAAGAATGTAGTTTCTATCTCAAAAGTATCTGCCGACTCAGCCCGGCGTGTGGAAGATGTAGCGCACACAGCCGAGGATTTAACTAAGATGACGGAGCATTTGAAAGAATTGATGGAGCAATTTAAAATCGAAGGCGATGATAAATATCATGCTATTAGTTCAGGGCATGGAATGCGGCAAATTACCGGTGGAAGCAGGCAATTGAGGGGGAGGTATTAAAAGTCTAGTTTTATTCATTTTATATAGTTTAATAGAAAGAAAATAATCGCCTTGCAAACAGCATTTTGATGATACTCAGCAAGCCGGAATGGATAAGATGATGATTAAGAAAAATCACAATAATCAAATGAATCATGAAAATCAAAGTTCAGACAATTTCATAATATTTTTTTCATTTATGCAAAATATTCATTAATTTAGTAATCGTCTTTTACTATTTTCTTCAATGAAATTATGGAACATTACGTAAATACCATAATACAGAACCAATGCGGAAGAAGAGCATTTTTTACAATTTATAATTAAAGCTTGGAAGTAATTGAAGTTAAAGTTATTAACTAATTTATTTCAAAAAAAATGAATTTAAAACAAAAAATATCACAATGTTTCTTATTTTCATTATTATTACTTTTAATCGGTAACAAACTACTTGCAGATGGTCCCCCTGTTGATAATCAAACGGGCAAAGTAAGCATGAAATCCTTAGTAATTATACTTGATTCTTTACAACTTGTACAAGTTAACCGCGCATGGATATTTGAATTGAAAGATGAGCAGTTATTACAGATTCAAAAATATAATAAGAGATTTAAAACAAAGATTCTTGATGTTATAAGTTTTCCATATTACGACTGTACATGTGGTATGTTTGTTTATGCTATATGGAACAAAGAAAATAGTGTTTCACTTCCAATTGAATTTATCAAAGATTATAATAATATGTTGAAAGATAGAAAGGAAAACGACTGGGGAGATCATAAATACTTGAAAAACAGAACTTTTAATGATGTAATAAAAAGACTAAGCAGTCATCATATTTATATTGATTTTGAAGGCAGAACATTTATAAAAAACAAAAAAGTAACTGAAAAAGAAATACATAGACTCATAGATAAAATTTCAAAATATAATAAATTACAGAAGGAATATCAAGATAAGAAAAATATATTCTTTTCAACAGCCCCGTTTATTAATAAAAAAATTAAAAAAATTATTCTTGGTAAAATCAAGAGAATTAAAAAGTATTCAAATAAAATGGATGTAAAATGTGGGGATTTGGTGACCCGAGGATAGTAGGTATCAATACTCAAAATTAAAAACTGGTACCCGCAAGATAGCAGTTAAAGGATTTAAAAATTATATTGAAAAGTGTATTCGATAAATAACAATAATCCCATCGGGATGAAATATTTATAGAAAAATACATGACAAAATAACCAAAACCCCATAGGGGTGAAATCACGACTTTATGCCGAATTCATTTACAAAAATCTATCTTCACGTTATTTTTTCCGTTCAACGTCGCAAAAATCTTATCGGCAATAATTGGAAGGTCGAATAAAAAATGACCGGAAAAGTAGCAATGACACTTCAGCTTAATCAAGAAAAGGTAGCACAGACGCCCCCGTCTGTGCATAAACCAATTAAAGAAGAGGTATCACAAGTACCTCCGTCAGTGGATAATCTCATCCAAGAAAAGGTAGCACAGACGCCCCCGACTGTACATAATCCGATTAAAGAAGAGGTATCACAAGTACCTCCGTCAGTGGATAATCTCATGCAAGAAAAAGTAGCACAGACGCCCCCGTCTGTACAGCATGAAAATGAACCAAAAAACTCAATGTCTTTAAATAATCTAATTCAAAACAAAGAGGCACAGACGGGGGCGTCTGTGCTACCAAGTGCAGATAATACTTCATCATTTCAACCAATAATAGATTTTACTTTTCATCAAAGAAACCTCCCACACTGGCAAAATCCAGGAAGTATATATTTTATTACATTTAGAACCTATAAAAATTTAATTCTTGATGATATTTCAAAACAAATAATTTATGAAAATATCATTTATTATGGTAAACTTTTTTATAAGTTATTGTCATTTGTAATAATGCCGGACCATATTCATATTATTCTTCAACCCAATGAAATAGAAAAAAATATTTACGTAAACCTTTCCAAAATTATGCAAGCGATTAAAGGATATGCAGCCAAACAAATAATTAAGCATCTATCTCAACAGACAGAACAGACCTCACAAATTCAAGAGATTGCACAGACGGGGGCGTCTGTGCTACTAAATTCCAATTTTCAAATAAAGAATGAGAATACATCGCAGAAAATTGCTTTCTTATTTTATCCATTTTCATATCTTTTTAAAATCGTTTTAATACTGTTCCTTTTGCGCATATTATATTTGCAAAGCTGTGTTCTTTGAAAAAGCCGGGATGAAATCCTTCGTGTCCATTGAGAGTGCCTTTGCGCCCTTTGTGTTAAAATCAGTTCATAAAGTTGAAAGTGAAGGGCGAACTGATAAACACTTTCAGAAAGTTTCCCTACTTTCGGAAAGTTGAACAAAAAAAATGCAATAAATCCTATTCAATAGTATTCATTCGTACCTTATGAAAAAAACTTTCTGAAAGTAGGGAAACTTTCCGAAAGTAAAAAATCGAAAATACGTAGTAAAAAGTAGTAAAAAGCAGTAATTTGAAAATGTATCAATTTGAAAATGAATTGAAGAAAAGATGTCCAACATCTTCCAGATGTTGGACATCTAAAATCTTTGGAAAATTTAGAGTTAATTCTATTCCTTCTGCACTTTTTCGCTTTTAAAGAAATTGAATTTCTTATCGTCATGCTTGGCTTTGCCGTTTTTCTGTTTGGCTAATTTCATAAGGCGTGCAGCGCGTTCTGCCTGCAAAGTGAATGTCTCTAACCTTGCCTCGATAATCTGGGGATAAACATTTCCATCCGATTCGATTGTTAAGAACGGAATGCTCAGGTTGCCGTTGAAGACTTCTGAAATTTCATAATCAGGGTCGTTTAATCTTTTTGCAAGAATCTTATGCTCTACCTTCATTTCCGGGATTGCAACTGCCTCTGTGAAACGGGTTGGCATACATCCGAAAGGTCCAAGATTAATTATACCGCAATATTCCTCGAATCCTTCATGAAGTGCAGTACCGAGAGTTAAACCGGGTTCGCCCTTGATTTCGAGAGGTATAATATGCTTGGAATGGCTGAGCAGCGCCTCGATATTAATTTTAGTAAAATAACCTGATTTAGCTAACGCCTTCTTGATTTTCTTTTCGGCATTGTGCATATACATGCTTCGGATATAGCGCTCGGAGCGGTTTTTGATGGAATTGTCAGCTTCGATTAATCCAATGCTGATTAGATAATCAATATAATATATCCATTCGGTGATATGAGCGATTTTCAGGACAAATCCCTTTTTAGCAAAGACACGATTCAAATACTTATGTGCAAAATTATCACGGCGGACGAATATTTCACCGGTAAGGGCAACATACTTAGCTTCTTCAATCGGCACTCTGACAGGGACTTCTGCTCGAATTACTTCAGAGAAATCCTCCAGATAATCGTAAATTTTTTCTGGTTTCAAAGTGTATAATGCTACAACCTTTTTGAATTCCCTGTCAAATACTTCCTCTCCTTTGATAGGGTCAAGGGAATAAGCTAAAATTGCAGAACGTATATCATCCAAAACATCTGCTGCCATCAAAGCAAGAATGCCGTATTTCGAGAAATTATCTCCGATTCCGGCATAACCGTTATCCGTAGAAAGGAAGAACTGGGCGACATTATCTAATCTTTTACGCTTGATAATATCATTCAATAAAACCGGATATTGACCAATCCTGCAGCTACCGGAACTTGATATATTGAAGAATGCTATATAATCTTTGCCATTCCATTTGTTTTCAATATAATTCACTAATCCTCCGGCAAGCAGAATAAGCGGCAGGCATTCTTTTCCGGTAAGATAGGCTCTGCCGTAATGCAGAATTTCCGAATCGCTGTCGGGAAGTTTCTCGGCATTATATCCGATAGCCCGGAATGCAGCGGCGAAGAACTCGGAAGTTAAATCACCCATAGGAGGAATCAGGATTTTGACTCGTGGGTCTTTCAAGGGAAGTATTTCACCATTCGATGTATGGAAGTAACCGCTAACATCATCGAAAGTCACCTGCGACATAACATAACCAGTATAATCAGGGTCATGGATGTTTTCGCTGACCTTGCGATAATTTTTAATAATATCCAATGCTGCATCTATACGGGTATTTATACCTGCATCGGCAGTATGTCCGTCTAATTCGAGTGTAAGTGAAGGCTTGGTTCCCATGATATTCCTGAATGTAGTGATAATCATGGAATCCGGTCCGCATGAGAAATTCGATATATATGTTGCGAATAACTGAGGATGGCGCTTAATTATCTTAGCGATTTTAAGAATCTTCTTACCTCCCTCCCAAAACATATCTACATCAACTATTTCTTTGCGGTAATCGAACATGTCATAGGGGAGAACATAAATACCACGCGAAGCAAACTTGCGGGGAATTCCTTTGTTTGCATGTTCGGTAAATGAGTTGTAAGGACGACCGACAATCACCATAGCATAGTCTTCTGGATGTTCTTCCAGATATTTAAGGAATTCAGCTCCGGTATCGAACATTTCCGTTTCATAAGCGCTCTGCATATCGACGGCAAACCGGTAAGCTTCGCGAGCCTTGTTAACGTCTTCGATTCCGAGCTTTTGTGCAATTTCAATAAATTTATCTTCTTCGGCATCGAACCCTGACGCAAAATTGAGTGGTGGTGCGAACAACCGGTCGGCGATTTTGTATTCTTTATATGCCTGCTGCAGGAAGAAGGGTTCAGTGATTACGAATACACAAGTAGCATTGTAATCTATATGATAATGTTCTTCATCTTCGACATACATTTCCAATAAGTTTGGTACGAAAAGATAATCCGGATTCTTGTTTAGTAGGTTCTGGAATAATCCGAGGGATAACTGCCCAGGGAAACAGAAGGATGTCATTTCACGTTCCAATCCTTCATCCTCGACGGCATCCGGCATAACGATATTGAATCCAAGCCTGGTAAAGAAGTTATGATAAAGTGGATAGACTGTATGAGTATGGAAAGAAGCATTGATACCGATTGATTTGGCATCTTCGGGTAATTCAACCATGGGCGCATATTTCTCGAAGCAAAGCCGGCGCCTTAGCTCGACGAAATCGAAGTGAACAGGGTCAATTTTACTTCTGCTTCGCAGGTTATAATATTTATTACAGGCTCCACCGAAAGTGTAATTTTTACCTTGAACTTCGATTAGGTTTATTGAACAGGAACGGTCGCATTTTTCTTTGCCGCCAACGCAGATGAAAGGTTTCTTGTATCTTACGTCGCGTCCTGCAAGTTCAGCCAAGTCATATAGCTGTTCTTCCATGAACCCAAGTTTGATTTTCTCTTTAACTTCCAATGCTACACCGAAGGCTCCCATTAATCCGGGTTCGGGTGGAACGATAATTTCCTTACCTGTGAGGGCTGCCATTGCAATCGGAATTGCCTTATTATAACATACTCCGCCTTGCATGAATATTTTCTTGCCAACTGGGCGGTTGCCTTTTACGCGGTTAACATAGTTAAGACAGATAGAATAAACCAGACCGGCAATGATATCTTCTTTAGAAAGATTTTCCTGAAGCGCTGTTTTAATATCAGAACTGATAAATGCGGCACATTGGTCGGAGAAATTCGGCGGAGTTGAGCCACGCATTGCAATTTGCTCGATTTCCTTTACTTTAATTCCTAAGGATTCCCAAGCGGATTCCTCTATGAATGAACCTGTGCCGGCTGAGCAGGCTTCGTTCATAGCATAATCAGCAGGTACTTTATTTACGATATATGTGTATTTGGCATCCTGTCCGCCGATTTCGAAAATAGTATCAACTTCGCTATCGAAATAAACTGCTGCTGTAGCATGAGCTATAATTTCGTTTATTACACCATCGGTCAGGGCATGTAATCCGGCAATTTGCCTGCCGGAGCCTGTTGTGCCAATTCCTATTATCTGTATAATTTCAGGGATTTGAACTAAAAGCTCACTATAACATTTTCTTGAAGCAGCAATAGGGTCGCCATTAGTATATAGATAGATTGACCCTAATATCTCATTATCGGATTCCCGGATGATAACCGCTTTTGTTGTTGTTGAACCAACATCCAAGCCTAAAATGCATCTGTCTCCATCTCGGGCTTTACTTTGTTTCACATTTTTAAAAGTAACTTTTTCCTGGAATTCTCTCAATGGCTTATGGAAGGGAAAAGAGCTATCTCTGAATGTAAATAATTCTTCGAAAGATTTGAATTGCTGTACATTATTTTTCAGGCAAAAAAGAGCGGCTCCGAATGCTTCGAAATAGGTTGCCTGTTCAGGAATTTCAATCGAAGGATTACTCTTTCTTACAAATTCCATAACTGCCTTATTCTGTGTAACTCCACCAAGAAGTAAAAATTTACCCTCCCGGGTTTTTTTCAGCAGTTCTTCAACTTTTTCACTAATCATTTGAGCTAAGCCTGAAGTAACCTCTCCTTTTGGAATTCCTTTATTGAGTGCGTGAGTGCAATCGGATTTGCAGAATACCGAGCATCGTCCGGATACTTTATACGGGTCTGCAGAAACCGATATATCTACCGCTTCATCAACATTGAGATTCATTCTTTTTATTTGCTGTAAAAAGAATTCCCCTGTTCCTGATGCGCATTGATTTTTTGTTATAACTTCTGTAATTTTGCCTGAATAGTCCAAAGTATAAACCATAAAGGTTTCACCACCAAGGGTTGCCACGGCAGAAAATTCCCTGCCGGACTCATCGATATATTCCAACCCATGTTCAATTGCTTCCGGTTCGGATATTGTAGTAAGATTTATCAGGTTCCTGAATTTTCTTCCTGTTACCACAACCGGATTCATTTCCGGATTGAATTCTCTTAATTGGTCAAGAAATACTCCTTTCGGATTGCCGTTATGAACAACCGAAAGGATATCCGAAACATTAGCTTTACCGTTGCCATTCGATTCTACTCTTACGAATGATATGGTAGAAGCCCCCATACATACGCCAACTGCTATATTTGCCATTTTTTTCTATTTTATTATTGATACTAATTTTCTAATCATTCAATTACAAATCCTTCTTAATTCGAATTTATAAAATGTTGTACAAAAATAATCCTTACATTTTTCAGAGGTCTCTTTATATCAATTTTGTATGACATTAAGTATATTAAGGTCAATTTAATTTTCTCCGAAATTGAATCGGAGTTGTAATTCTTGTTCAAACAAATATAAGAAAAATTATTTAAACCTAAAAAATAATTTAGGTTTGTATAATATTGTTGCTTTCATTTTGGTTGATTCCATATTTTCAAGCTTAATAAAGATTACAAATTTAATCAATTTTCATTAAAAATGTAACAAAAATGTAACATAATGTATATTGTATATCGAAAAAAATGAGAAATGGAATTTGAACGTCACTGAATTTTTGTAAAATTAATATTGGAAAAATCATGAGAAAAATTACTTGCATATCTGCATTCATACTATTATTAATGTTTTTCGGTTCTGCTACAGCACAGGAACTGACGGAAAGGGATAGTATTAATAGAGACAACATCTTAAGACTGATAAAAATATTCAAGACAGTTGAACCAGCCTCAGTTGCAAAGGAAGGTATGTTATCCACCTTCATGATGTACCATCCGGAAGCTCCGGCAAAGTTCTGGGCAGATATCGACCTCGAAATCAATTATAATGATATTATCGAAGAACAAATCAGGATATTCGAATCATTCTTTACATGGGACGAATTAAACGACCTTCGTAAATTCTATGATAGTCCAATTGGTCAGAAACTGCTTACAGTGCAACCTCAATTAATAGGTGATTGTTTAAGGGTAGCAAATGAGATGACAATGAGAATCACGAAAAAAATTACCGACAAGCTAATCGAAGCAGGTTTTATTCAAAAGCCCGAAGAAAGGCGATAATTATATTAGTAAGTATAGGTAAACTTTAATCTGGTAAAAACAAACAACTGAAACTATATCAGATTATTACTTATTTTTTTCCGCAAATTCCTTAAGAACTTTCTGTTGCAATTCGCTGTTTAAGGGAACATAGTTAAAGAATTCCATCGAGTAATTTGCGCGTCCACTCGATAAACTACGGAGGGAAGTTGCATACCCGAACATTTCCTTCAATGGAACAAATCCGTTCAATTTCTGAGCGCCTTTACGAAAACGTCTCATCGATTCAATTCGTCCTCTGCGACGATTTAAATCGCCTGATACAGCGCCAATAAAATCATCGGGCGTGTTAATTTCAATTTTCATCAATGGCTCAAGTAATATTGGATTTGCTTTCATAAATGCATTCTTAAAGCAAATCGATGCACAGATACGGAATGCCATATCCGATGAGTCAACCTCATGGAAGCTGCCGTCAAGAAGCACAACTTTTACATCAACTATTGGGAAATCAGCCAAAATTCCTTTTTCAATTGTTGCTTCGATACCTTTCCGCACCGATGGGATATATTCAGTTGGAATAGCGCCACCTTTGATAATATCGGTAAACTCGAATCCTTTTCCTGGATTTGGCTCAAGACGTAATATTGTATGAGCAAATTGTCCCTTACCACCGGATTGTTTAACGTACCGGTAATCTGATTCCATTGGTCGAGTTACAGTTTCACGGTATGCAATAGATGGTTCACCAATATTTGCATTTACTCCGAATTCAGTCTTCAATCTATCGATTAATATTTCTAAATGTAGTTCACCCATACCCGAAATAATAGTTTCTTCAGTTTCATCATTAAACCTGATTTTAAATGAAGGGTCTTCATTTGCTAATTTCCTGAGGGATTCACCAAGTTTTCTTTCTTCGGCTTTACTCGGAGGAGTAACTTTCAAATCAATTACTGCCGGTGGTATAAAAATATTTTCAAGAAGAAGCGGATATGCCGGGTCGCAAATTGAATCGCCGGTTTTAGTATTCTTTATTCCGATTAAAGCAACAATATCGCCGGCGCCTGCTGTTTCCAATTCTTCCCTGTCTTTCGCATGAATTCGCAAAATACGCCCAACTCTTTCATAGGTTTTCTTAGTTGAATTGAAAATCTGCATTCCGCTTTTCACCTGACCTGAATATATACGAACAAAAGTTTGCTGTCCGACAAACGGGTCATTTATAATCTTGAATGCAAGAGCGCAGAAATGCTCGGAAAGAGAAGGTTTGCGGCTGTGTGTCTTTTCAATATCGTCTATATCAAGACCAACAATTGCGCCAATATCTAAAGGAGATGGAAGAAAATCGACAACTGCATCGAGCAGGTTCTGGATACCTTTATTCTTATATGCTGAACCGCAAAACACGGGTGTAATCAACATTTTCAAAGATGCAGCACGTGTTTCCCTCTTTAATAATTCAGTGGAAGCTTCCTTTCCTTCTATGTATAGTTCCATTATTTCATCGCTGAAATCGGCAAGCTTTTCGGTCAGAAAATGGCGGGCGTGATTTGCTTTTTCAATATAACTTTCAGGTATATCAGATTCAATTACTTCGGCATCTTCATAAGTGAATGCTTTCATTTTAAGAACATCAATTACACCAATAAAGGAATCTTCCGCACCCATTGGAATATGTATTGGAACAGGGTTTGCATCCAAATACTTATCCATTGAATCGACTGCTTCTTCGAAATCAGCGCCGGTTCTGTCCATTTTATTAATGAATGCGATTCTCGGTACTTTATATCTATCGGCTTGGTTCCATACTGTTTCACTTTGCGGCTGGACGCCTGCAACGCCGCAGAAGACAGCTATCATACCGTCGATTACCCGAAGTGAGCGCTCAACTTCGACAGTAAAATCAACATGACCGGGAGTATCGATTATATTTACGGTTTTATCCTTCCATGTACAGGAAATTGCTGCCGATGCAATTGTAATGCCACGCTCCTGTTCCTGTTTCATAAAATCCATCGTAGCCTGACCATCATGCACTTCACCCATTTTGCGGGTAGTACCGGTGAAGAACAACATTCTTTCAGTGACGGTTGTTTTTCCGGCATCGATATGGGCAGCTATACCTATATTTCGTAACTTAGTTAATCCCATTTTAATTTCCTGTTTGATAAAAACATATATAGACAAATTGATTTATGATTTATTTTAAATTATTTTTATTTTTCTTTAAAATAATCCTTTATTTATTATATTTTTCTTTTACTTTGTGCCCTTTGTGCTAACCCTTTGAGTCCTTTGTGGTAAAAATAACATCAAAATAAAGGATGAAAATTTTAACACAAAGAACACTAAGGAAATGCACAAAGGGCACAAAGTATGAAATTCAGAGTTATTTATTATTTGGAAAAACAAAAAAATAATATCTTATTTCTTTAATCGTTTTATAATCTTTTATTAATCAATTTTTAGAATCATTTTGAAACTTTTATCAATTGAAACATCCGGCTCTGTATGTGCAATAGCATTATCGGAGAACGAATCGATATTAGCTACATATAGCGTTAATGGTCATAATATGCATGACCGCTTATTAGCAGAATTGACAAAGCGAATCTTAGCTGACAACAAATTATCTTTCGACGACATTGATGCAATTGCCGTATCTTCAGGTCCAGGTTCATTTACTGGTTTACGTATCGGCGCAGCATTTGCAAAAGGGATATGCTTTTCCGAAACACCTAAACTAATTTCCGTTCCAACGCTTTCTGCTTTTGCTTATGCCGCTAAAGAATTTTCGGCTTTATTAGGAAATTACCAAATTTGTGTTGTCGTTCCATCGCATAAAGACTTAGTCTATTACCAATTCTTTAATATTAATGCCGAAGCACTTTCTGAAATATTTCAGGGTACAATCGAAGAACTTTTGAAAGCCTCAACCGGACAAACATTCTATTGCGGTCCAGGAGCACACAACCTACCTTATGGAATGAAGAACTACCCATATTGGCTCTTAAATGCTGAGTTTATAGCACACTTGGGATATATGTATTATCTTGAAGGGCACTTCGTTACGGCTGCCGAATTTGTTCCTTTATATATCCAGGAATTTGTTCCGAAGTATGAAGTAGGGGAATTCAAATAAATTTGGAGTTATCTATTTTTTCATTACAATTAAAAGAAGTAATTTTGAGTTTTTTTACTATTCGTAAGGTTCGAAATGATAGCTCGTTATACACGCCCGGAAATGGGGACTATATGGTCGGAAGAAAATAAATATTCAATCTGGCTGGAAATTGAAATATTAGCCTGCGAAGCCCATGCAAACTTAGGACTAATGCCGCAAGAGGATGCGAAAATTATTCGCGAAAAAGCCCGTGTGGATGTCCGGCGAATTGAAGAAATCGAAGAAACTACGAAGCATGATGTAATTGCGTTCCTAACAAATGTCGAGGAATATGTTGGTGAACCCTCCCGGTATATACATCTCGGCATGACTTCGAGCGATGTTTTAGATACTTGCTTTTCAGTGCAGTGCAAACAGGCTGGCGAGCTTATCCTAAAAGACATGGAAGAATTGAGTTCCGTACTTGCCAGCAGGGCTAAAGAATTCAAATATACAATACAAATCGGGCGTTCGCACGGTATGCACGCTGAGCCGGTCACATTCGGACTGAAATTAGCTCTTTGGTTGGATGAATGTGTAAGGAACATTGCACGCATGAAAGCCGCAGTAGCGGAAATCTCAGTTGGGAAAATTAATGGAGCAGTCGGCACTTTCGAGCATTTATCTACAGAAGTTGAGAAGCATGTTTGCGAGAAACTTGGTTTGCAGCCTGCTGCAATCACAACCCAAGTAATCAGCCGTGACCGTTATGCTAATTTCATGTCCGCAATTGCGCTTGTAGGTTCGCTTATCGAGAAAATTGGTACTGAAATACGCCATCTTCAGCGAACCGAAGTGCGCGAAGCAGAAGAATTTTTCTCGAAAGGGCAGAAGGGGAGTTCTGCTATGCCGCATAAGCGAAATCCTATTTCCTCGGAGAATATCTGCGGTCAGGCGAGGCTTCTGCGCTCGAATTTAATTGCTGCAATCGAGAATAATGCGTTATGGCACGAGCGTGATATATCCCATAGCAGCGTGGAGCGCGTGATTTTCCCGGATTCCACAATTTCCTTGGATTATATTTTGCAGCGTACGATTAGACTTATCGATAAATTAGTTGTTTATCCGGAACGCATGAAAGAGAATTTGGAATCTTCCAAAGGATTGATATTCTCTCAGAAGGTACTGTTGGAGCTTGCTAAGAAAGGCATTAAACGTCAATTAGCTTATGAATTGGTGCAGGCATCGGCTATGCGAACAATCAATGAAGGCAATGGCTTTTTGCAGAGCTTGCTTGATAATGCAGAATTGATGCAGCATTTCAAGGAAGATGAGGTTCGTATTTTATTCAATTACGACCAGTTATTCAAAAATGTTGACTTCATTTTTGATAGGTGCGGAATTAAATAATGGTCAATGGTTAATTGTTAATTGTTAATTGATAATTGTTAATGGAGTCTTATCTATCTCAAATTCCGATTTGGGAGAGCAGGTAAAGTAACATAGATGAAGTGTTATCTCCTTACTTATTCATTATCTATAGAAGAATTCTTGCGAAGATAAATTAGCAGTTTATACCTAAATATTATTATATAAATCACAAAAGGCAGGTAGATATTGAATAATAGGAAATATAATATACCAATTCCATAAATAAAAAGAAAAGAAAAAATCACCATTCCGCAATAAATGTAAAGTGTCAGAAGCAGGGACTGTATTCGGATGGAGCTAATCTCTACCAATGAGGCTTCGTTGTTTTGCTCGACTTTTTCTTTGGAAAGAGCAATAAAAAACAAACCTGCAAATGAGAAGATTCCGGCTAATTCTTCAGTGATATTATTATCAATTATAGCAAAAAATTTAGTCTCGAAATACTTCGAATACACTGCGAATACATGGATATCGAGTATTTTCAGTTTATAATCGAAAAAAAGCCTTATAACAGCTAAAATTATCCCGGGAATCAATAAGCAATAACCAACTATTTTCCATTTGTATGAGAGCAAATCAAGTTTAGGCATGATTGGATTTGTTTACATTTTTAAATATAGATGTCCTACATCTGCCAGATTTAGGACATCTCCAGTCAATTAATTTTTCGAAAATATATACATACTACCGTTCGAGCCGTCCTCCATTACTAACTGAACGAATACCAATCCATATTTATGGTTGGTTTTGTAAATCACTTTTTTCACTCCCGGCAGGCTCGTATTGCGCTCGGTAGTTATTGTTTTGAGTAATAACATACCATAAGGAAATTCATCGGTTGAAGACTTGGCTGTGATTTCCCTTGTGATTGTTTTACCGTCGGAGCGCGTCAATACATACTTATCACCGACACTACAATTATATTTAGCAATGGTATGCGGTTTGTCGTCGGGATTAAGGAAATCCTGAATGCCTTCCGAAGTGACTTTGAATTTAATGTCGGAATTGATATTCCCTGCACTATCCTTATACTTTGCAGGGAAGAGGTCGATGATATCTTTCAAATCGGTACTAAGTTTTGCAGTATTGACAATGGCTTTAACTGTTACTATACCATTATCATTATTGGTTACCTTTAACGAACCGTCAAAATTAACAGCCCGACCTGCAACTGTTATTGACGGAGTAAAAACATTACCTACTTTGGCAAGCGCTACATCGGTACTTCCACCCAAAGTGTTTGGGTCTTCATTCGAGGAATCAACACTACATGAAGCTACAAAAATTATGGAAAAAATAACGAGGAAGAAGTTGTAAATTGCTTTCATTTGCGCTCTCTCCAAAGTGAACAAATTTGTTAATTGACAATTACAACTTAGTTATTTTTAAGATGAAAAACAAGAAAAAGTGGATTGTAAATTTATTTTAAAAGGACAGACAGGGATGTCTGTCCTACCATATTAAAAAAAGTAGAATAGACATCCTTGTCTGTTCATCAAAAAAAGATAAAAAAGCCGTTAAAGAAATATAAAATACCGAATGCACCTAATGCCAGGCTTATATACCAAACGAATTTCTTTTTCGTTAATGCTGAAATTGATGATAGTAAAATGGAAACCTGAAGGTATATAACGGCTATTCCAAATACTTCCGAGTGAATTTTAGCATCTTCGGAAATCTGCTCGAAAGCCCGTGCATCTTTTTTAATTTGTTCTTTTTCTTCATCGTATTTTTTTATTTTCTTCGAGTAGGCTTCTATTTTCTTTTCATAATCTGTGATTTGTACAGTATTTTTAGAAGTATGTTGGATATCCTGAAGCTCCATTTCGAGCTTATCTTTTTGCATTTCGAAGATATACCCTTTGACACTTTTGGATTGATAGAAAGCCCATTGGTCTGAGGCTTTTGTTTGGTTCATTAGAGCCCGTGTAGAATATCCTCCTCCTTTGAAAGTAGAGAGAGTAGCGCATACGGCAATCAGGACGGTTGTGATTGCCAAAAATGTAGTCCAGGTTTCTTTTTTTTCGGTTGTTGGTTCGGTCATTTGTGATTCCTATGTTTTGATTTGAGGGGGTATCCATTTAATAAAATCTTCTCGTTTTGGTGGGTTTTTCATCCATGAAGTATCAGGTATTGGATAAGAGAAGCATTCATTAACAGTTTTTATGTCTTCCATAATCACAAATTGAATCTTACCGTTTTTACTTGTCCATTTAATTCTTTTGGTTTCTATGATTTTTTTAATTAATAATAATGGCTGCCTAACATCTTCTTTTAAATATTCCAAAACAGCATCATATTCCCCTTTTGCCCAAAATGATGGTGCTTTAGCGCCATCCATATTATAAATAACAGTGCCGTTTTTTAAAGTAACTTCCTTTTTCTTCCCTTTTAGCTTACTGCCTTCTAAAGCTGTCTGTAAGCTAAGATAATAACCCACTTGAAATGTGACCCAAAGCATCATATCAAAATGATTTAAAGCAAGTTGTCCACAAATATCATAGAGTCCTGATTCTTGGGCAAGAACATGAAAATCAAACGATGTTCCGTTCCATGTCACTATTTTATATCCTCCATTGTGAAATTCTAGGAGCATATTAACTAAATCAACGGTTTCATCTTTTGATAATTGGGGAATCCCTTTCCAGATTTTTATTTCATCATTATCACTAAAAGCAAGAGCAGCACAAGTGATTCCAAGAGGGGAATACTTTTCCCAAGAGCCGAAATTATTTGGAAATTCTTTTGCAATTTCCAAATCAAAGCAAGCAAATTTCATAAATCACCTATAATAGACATTTTTTTTTTACTATTGATACTGAATTATAAAGGCAATTGAAAAACTAAGAAATAACCGTTAAAATGATTTTGACTTTGAACATTTCAAAATCCCTTTGTTCTTTTTTCGAAAAGACAGCATTAAACTTATCAAGAATATTTTCTTCATCATCACCTTTGTATGGACTAACGATTTGAAAAAATGATAGATTGAATACATATTTTTTATACTTCGAATAAACTAACTTCTTGTTCTTTTTTATAGCTTTTTATAATAGCCTGGTTATCAATATCCCATATCCTTTTCAAATTATCAGTGTGAATGTAATCGTTATAGTACTTTTCGATAATATCGGATTTACGTATAGTATTAAGTCTATCGTGAATTGTCATTACATTTTCCGGGTCTATTTCAATACCGATATAATTTCTTTGTAATTGTTTTGCAACTACCAAAGTTGTTCCGGTTCCTGCAAATGGGTCAAGGATTGTTTCATAAGGATTTGAGGAAGATAATATCACTCTTAATAATAATGATATCGGAGATTGTTGTTTATGAAATCTATCTCCATTTTCAGTACGAATGGCTTCATCCCCAGCGTAATAACCGGATGTCAACTCGCGTATATCATCCCAAACATCAGTTACGAAAACACCGTTTTCATAAGCGTTTTTATAATTAGGTGGCAAGGGCGGAGAGATTCTTAATTTATTAAATATCCTTGCCTTTTCTCCTTTACAAGCAAAAGCAATTATTTGATAATGTTTGCCAAATTTATTTGAATTGGGGACTGCAGAGGTTTTTTTCTTCCAAATAATCAAATTTTGCAATGACCATCCGGTTGTTCTCAAACAATTCAGTACATTCTCAGTATTTTTATCCCTTTGCATAAAATAAATCGCACCTCCGCTTGAAGTAATATTAAATATTTTAGAACAGACTTCCTTCATCATACTCCAATACTCTAAATCAGAAAGGTTATCATTATGAAATCTATAATCCTTGTTTTGATTGAAGGGAGGGTCAAGAAATGTTAAATCAATTTTATCTTCGATTGAAGGTAAAATTTCCAAACAATTGCCATTATATATTTTATTTTCCAAATATATCTCTATATAAAAATTATAACCAATATCATATAAATAATTTTATTCATCATTTTAACATTGAAATTGATTTTGGTAATAAATCTAACTGATTATAATCAAATAATGTTTGATTTATATAAATACTTTGATTTTGAAGCATCAAAAAATTATAAATTTTCGATAATGTTGAGTCTCCAATACCACTTACCTTCCTTAATTCAATTATTGTAGAAATATCATTGATATCTAAAGCTTTTTGAATTTTTGAAATAACTCTCGTATCTAAATCAATTTCTTTTTTAATATCATTGATTCTTTTTCTCAGCAAATATGCTTTGAAAGTTTCGATTAAATCATCCTTGGAAAACTTATCATATTCATAAATTTCGACGGGTATTTCGCATTTGCTTAAATATTCGAACATGATTTCTTTAACAGTTTTAGGGTCTAATCCTCCATTCTGCGCACCTAAAAGAGGAAAAGCAATTGATTCTATTTTTTGCTCATTATAAGTATCTAAAAATTTTTGAAGACCTTTCGTTAAAAATTCTATTTTGGAAGGAAATCTCCAATGTTTTTTCGTTGGAAAATTTAAAATCCATTTTTTGTCAGTTTTATAAATCCATAATTTTCCTATTTCAATTTGTTTTGCATCACAAAATTTTACATACTTTTCGTACATATCAGGATATCTATACCTGTATTCTAAAGCAATACCGGCTCCCATTTCACCATAACAGTTAACGGTATTAACTAAAGTCTGGTAACCCGATGTGAATAGATTCCCTTTAATGATTTTTATATTATTTTTCATATTTAATTAAGAGTATTGAAAAAATATTTTTTATTAGTATCAATTACAACCTCAATTTTAGACGAAAAATTCATGAATTCATTTTTCAAAAATATTTCGGATATAAAATATTTTGAACTTTCATTTGGACAAATAATTTGTGTAATATATTTTATATCAATAGATGGAAATACTAAAACTTCAGCACACCTTTTCCTTCTCGTTTCAGCTTGAATGATTTTCACTTCTTCAGATCCTAAATAAGGTTCGTTAACAGCCCAAGTTTTCTGTTTTAATATTAACTCCAAGTCAAGAAAAAATAAATTATCAATTTCTTTATAAAACCTAGTTTTATCAGCACCAGCATTACCATCCGTAAAATAAACATTAGGTTGATAAATAACTTCTGGATTTACAAACAGGACAACTAAATCATCTTGAATATCTTTTCTTTTAAATAACATAGGATTTTTTACCTGAAAATATAAGGAAGCGCAATCATGGAGTTTGATATTTGTATCTTTTATATATTTAAATTCTCTTCTATCCTGAATTTCTTTCATAGAAATATCTTGCTTTATTAGCCCTCGTTTGTATGCTTCATTATGTGATAGAATGCCATATCTGAGTATATTTTCTACATTATTTTTATGAAGCAAATGTTGAAAATTATGAATATAATAGTTCTTTTTATTAAATCGAATTTTAATACAATTTTGATTTTGATCCGAATCATTTTTATAAAAGAAAATATCATCCATTTCCTATTTCCCACCCTTCTCCAAAAAGCTTTTGAATTTTTCGATATCGGCATTGTAAACCTCCGTTGCAATGGTTTTATCATTATTTGAAATGATGGCATATAAAGGTAGCTCTGTTGTTCCGAAGCGGTCTAACTGAAATGAGCGATTGCCTAAGTATGGTTGTTCCTTGACATCGGTAATCAATTTCACTTTAACCATTTTATTCATCATCGCTTTGATTTCAGGCTTAACAAAAACCGTTCGCTCCATTTTCTTGCAATTAGTACAATGTACACCTGTAAAATCAACAAAAATCGATTTTCCCTCGGCTTTTGCCTTTTTAAGAGCTTCCATATAATCCGTTAACCAGACATCATCAGGACTTTGAGCTGAAGCTGCTGCCAATGCTTCGGATTGTGGAATAAATGTTTCTAATTCTCCAAGATTTCTTCCGAATAAACCCGATAGGAAGAAGAATGTCATAGCCGCGAAAATTATCGCAAAGAATAAGCGCATTATTCCAATCCGGTCGATCGGGGAGTCGTGCATTAATTTGAATATGCCTAATACATATAGTACCATGAGAAATCCAATACCAGACCATATCGACAGGAATAATTCACGGGAAATACCACTTCCCCATGTGATTAATGCATCATTGAAGAATTTGAGCGAAACTGCAACGATTATAAATCCCATGACTCCTTTTATATTATTCATCCAGCCGCCGGCTCTGGGCATTTTATTTAATGCTGCGGGGAAGAGCGCAAGGAGGAAAAAAGGGAAAGCTAAAACCGATGAAAAAGCTAACATACTAATGGTCGGAGCGAACCAATCACCACTTGCAGCAGCACCTAATGCAGCAGCTACATGAGGTCCGACACAGGAAAAAGATGCCATCGAAAATGTCAATGCCATAAGAATAACGCTGAATATCCCCTGTCCTTCCTGGGACTTCGCATTTAATTTATTCATTATTCCGGTTGGAAGCTGAATTTCAAACATCCCGAATAGGTTCAAACCGAAAAAGATGCAGATTGCTCCAATGAAAAAGTAAACATAAGGATTGGTTGCAAAGTCCTGTACACCTGTCTTACCGAAGAGTAAAGAAAATACAACACCTATAAAGGTAAAAGTAACGATAATACCGATGGCATAAACCAAAGCATCACGCAAACCTTTACCTTTGGATTTCTCTGCACGATTAGTGAAAAATGAAATTGTAATCGGTACCATTGGATACACGCAAGGCATGAGTAAAGCCAAAGCGCCCATAGTTAGCGATATCCATATATAATCGAATATACTTTCTTTTTCTTCGATGGGTTTTTCTTCCTTTTTCATGGATTCTACTTGCTGAGGTGTTGCCTCCGAGATTGATGCAGTTTCAGATGGTTGATAAACTTCGGCTGAAATAGCGGTTTTGAAATCTTCAGGCGGCAGGCAGGTAGTGCCTGTACACAATTGAAGATATGTAACGACAAATACACAATCCCTAACAAAATTTATATTTTTTAAAGCTTTGGAGGGTATCTCAAAAACCTGGTTTCCCTCATAGAATTTAACATCCATTTCGAAACCTTCATCGCGTTCTTTTTTAGGCTTTGGGGCTCTTATATTGCCGTTTAAGGAAACCATTTCCTTAGGCTCCAAAGAAATTTCGGTTTGTAATGGACCTATTCCTTCTTTATTCAATTGCTCATCGAGTGAGTATGTATGATAATCCTTGTCAAGCATCATTGAAAGTTTAATTGAAAACGCTTCACCTTCTTTCACCTCTGATTTCGAAGGCTGAGCCTTGAATTTGACAAATTTTTGCTGACCAAAAGAATTACCGCTAAATATAAAAAACAATGCTGATATAATGCTCAAAACAAATAGCTTTCTCATAAATATCCTTTATTATTTTTATAATTTATAATTATTTTCAAAATACTATTTCTGTAAAAAGTTTGATTAATCTGGAATGTCATTCTGAACAAAGTGAAGAATCCAGAAGCAGTATTGGGACTGGATTCTTCACTTCGTTACCAATGACAGATTTTTCTTATGATTCACACAGCCTCATTCGCAGAAATGACATCTTTAATTTTTAAACCTCATGCAAAATTATTAATTAGTAATTATTAATTAGTAATGTTATTCCTTATCGCTTTGCAGCCAGGTAATATTTCTCTGACCATGAAATGTAGCTTTAGGACCTGACCGTTTCGATATAGAATCGGTTAATTTATCGGAAAATACCTTAGCTGCATTATATCCGTAAGTTCTCAAAAGGTAATTTATTGCAATAACCTCAGCTATAACAGTAATGTTTTTTCCAGGTAATATCGGCAAACGAACTGATTGAATTTCAACGCCCATAATTGCAGCAGGTTCCTCGTCCAGACCGGTTCGATTGTAGTCTGCTTTATCATCCCATTCCTCTAAACGGACTATTATCTCGAGGCGCTTCTGATAACGAATCGAACGAATCCCGAACATTTGGCGTATATCAATAATACCTAATCCGCGAATTTCCATGAAATGCTGCACCATACTTGTTCCGGTGCCCATAATAATTGCTTCGCCTTTTTTAATTAACATTACAATATCATCGGCAACAAGACGGTGACCACGCTCAACCAAGTCGAGCGCTACCTCGCTTTTTCCTATGCCGCTCTTACCAATGAATAAAATTCCTACTCCATAAACATCAACGAATGAACCGTGAACAACAACCTGGCTTGCGAACTGGTCTTCCAAAAAATCAGACATCAAATACATTGCCTTTGTAGTGTCGTAGGGTGTTGTGAGTACGGCAACATTGTTTGCTGATGCAAGTTTTATTAATTCAGGTTCCAGTGTTCTGCCGTTTGTCAGAACAATGCAGGGAATTGGGAACTGCAGTATCGTCTTGAATGCTTTGATTCTTTGTTTGTTATTCAAAGAACGCAAAAAGAAATGCTCTGTATTTCCAATAATCTGTACCCGGTCGAAACTGAAAAGTCCTACCCATCCGGCTAAAGCAAGCTGTGGGCGTGATAAATTTTTATTTGTAATTTTATTTTTCATACCAACATCTAGAAGCGGTTTTAGTTGGCACGGCGATTTCATCAGTTCTTCAACTAAAATTTTATCCGATTGAAGGACCTGGAGATTATCGAATTTGTCAAATTTCATGTTTTCTTATCATTTGTATAATAAATTATTACAAAAATAAACGAATTAGGATTAATTAAATTTGAAAATTTGTAACTTCTCAGCAATTAAGTATATAAAAAAATGATTTAAGAACGAGGATTAACGATTTATGATTTATGATTTCGTACATGGCTTTTGAACACCCTTCTGTGCAGTTACGATGATTTCTACTATCTATACCGCAAAATTAATTAATCGTTTTTCCAGATTGTGTTTATTCATATAATTACTTTTTATTCCTGTTTGCTTTCTTCTAAAATCTTAAATCGTAAATCCTTGTTTGATATTCATTCCTGCTGAGTAGTTACAAAAATGTTAATAATTTGGTTTTGACATAAAAAAAGGGGCTTTTAAAAGCCCCTTTGGATTTATGATGTTAATACTTTACTGTGTTTCGTTTTTAATTTGTTTAATTGGCGAACCATCTTATCTGTTGCCCCGTTTAAGCTTTTGTGAAAGTCATCGGAACTATGTTTTGAAGCAAGGGTAGAGCCTTGTACATGGACGGTAAACTCAACGGTTTTTTCCGAGTCATTGATAAACTCCACATTAGATGAAATTATATCATCGTAGTACTTGGAAAAACCCGATGATGATTCGATAGCTGCCTCGTGTAAGTCCGGGTGCTGTGATTTGAAATGTCTGAATGTTACATTAGTTTTCATAACAACCTCTGCATATCTAATAAAATTAATAAAATATACCTGGTGAAACACTGATATTCTCAATATTTCTACCACTTCCATTTAATAATTACGGATTATGAATTAGGGTCTTGGTTTTGGGGTATAGGGTTTAGGGTTTGGGGTATAGGATATAATTTAAACCAGTAACCATTAACCATTGACCATTAACCATTACCTTTAACAATTAACCATTAATAATTAACCATTAAAAATTAACCATTAACAATTGAGTTTCATAATCCGGATTTTCCGTATTATTTCAAAGAACACTTTTTTATCTTTTAATAATTATCGTTAATATATAAAAATAATTTATCTAAGTCAAGAAATTTTTTTATTTTGGCTGTTGACTATAATCAATTTGCGAACCCAACACACTATGTGGAATAAGGAAAATTGCTATTTGTACCACTGCTGCAGCAATAATCCAACCTTTTGCTGGAGGATTTTTCCTCATTCGCCAAAGTGCTATAAACCACATTGCAAGTGAAATAAATGTTTTATTATCCGTTAAATCGTGACCAAAGGGCCAACCCGTCCAATAAGCTCCGAAGGCATATTTCTGCATAATGGGACCAAAGACCATACCACCCAGAATAAGGAAACCTAAAGTCCAAAGCAACAATTTAAATGAATTATTTCGATTAAGCATGGCTTCAATACCGGTTCTGGTTGAAAGTACCATTGAAAAGAAAATAAAGAATACGTGTAATACGAGAATACCTGTGGGAACGGCTCCTTTATAACGAAGAATTGCCGGGGTTTCATTTATTATAACTTCTTTTCCTGTTTCAGGTTTCAATATCACATGATACATAATTTTACCGGCAGCATCAAGCTGAGGAAGGGAAAAGGTGAGTGAATCGACCTTGCGAACCATATCAACAGTTTGAAAGGGGTCTTGACTCGGATGCCTTTTGAATTTCACAAATCCATTTACACTTTTATCAGGTACGAAAATCGAGACCGGAGCCGGTGAACCGGTGTTATAGGTTCTTAAAAGAATAAAATCTATATTTTGAGAATTTATCGTTACTGAACCGGAAATCGGATAGGTTGGTCCGGTCATGCGTTGATAAATTCCGAAAGCAGCCATAAGTATTATACATATAGTCCAAATGCCTATTGTTTTAAATTTATTCATTCATTTCCTTTATATATGGTTAGAAATTCAATATTAATAATATTTCAACTTTGAGATTCTAAATTAAAAATTGAAATTGTCTCAATAGTCAAGAAGAATGTCATTCGTAAGCGAAGTGAAGAATCCAGAAATAGCATTGGGAATGGATTCTTCACTTCGCTTACGAATGACATTCTTCCATTTTTTAGATTAATAAAACAAAATAATTTTTTTTTATAATAATTCATAACTTATAATTCATAACTCATAATTACTTATAACTAATAAGGTGATTTAAAAACTTTTCAGCCACTTCCAAACTAATCCCTTTACGCCTGCGGTAATCGTTGGTTTGTGCAAAATCAATTTTGCCGACAGGAAAATACTTCGATTCCGGATTAGCGAAATAAAATCCGCTGACTGATGCAGCAGGTTGCATCATAAAGTTTTCTGTCAATTCTATTCCAACATTCTTCCGGATATTAAGCAAATCAAATATAACAGCATTTACAGATTGGTCGGGAAGTGATGGATAACCCGCTGCCGGTCTTATACCGGAATATTTCCCTGACAGTAAATCATCTATAGATTGCTCTTTTTCAATGGAATATCCCCAGATTTCATTCCGAACTTTTTTATGCAGTAATTCGGCAAAAGCTTCAGCCAGGCGGTCAGCTAATGCTTGTGATATTATACTTCTATAATCGTCGCCTTCAGCTCTATATTTTTCGGATAGAGCAGCAGAGCCAATTCCTGCTGTCAATGCAAATGCACCGATATAGTCATCTATTTCAATTCCGGCAGTAGCTATGAAATCCGCTAAAGAAAGATACGGACTATTTTCCGATGTTTTTAATTCTTGTTGTCGGAGTGTATGCAGAACTTTCGAAATTCCATGTCGAGTATCATCTGAATATATTTCAATATCATCGTCGGATACAGTATTTGCTGGGAATATACCAACTGCTGCATTGGCTTTCAGAAGCTTTCCGGAGATAATTTCATCCAGAAGCAAGTTAGCTTCAAAGAATAATTTCCTTGCTTCTTCTCCTTTTTCAGGATGTTCGAATACAGCCGGATACCGGCCTTTAATATCCCAAAGAAGAAAAAATTGAGTCCAGTTGATATATTTCCTGATTTCCTCTAACGGATAATCATGAAAAAGGGTAATTCCTGTTTTTATTGGTTTTTTTATATCTGAGTTTGACCAATCAATTCTCTTTTTCTTTTTCCTGGCATCCAGTAGGCTTACCAGCTTTTTCTTTGCCGTATTGTTCAGGTAATTTTCCCTCAACTCGGTGTATTCTTTACGTTTTGAATCAACGAATGTCTGCTTGCCTGTTTCTGATAATAAACTACTGACGACAGGTACACTCTTTCCTGCATCAGTTACATGTACAACAGGCTGTGAATATGCCGGAGCTATTTTAACCGCCGTATGCATTCTCGATGTAGTTGCTCCGCCAATTAAAAGTGGTAGTTTGACGTTGTTTTTCTCAAGCATTGCTGCTACATTAATCATCTCTTCGAGCGATGGAGTAATAAGCCCTGATAAACCAATAACATCAACCTGGTTTGCCTGTGCTTGCTGAATGATTTTTTCGGCAGGAACCATTACGCCGAGGTCAATTACTTCATAATTATTGCATGCAAGCACAACTCCAACAATATTTTTACCAATATCATGTACGTCGCCTTTGACGGTTGCTAACAGCACTTTGCCTGCTTTTTGTTTTCCGGATACAGTAAGTTCCTCTGTTAAGAATGGAGTTAAATAAGCAACCGATTTCTTCATTACACGAGCACTTTTGACAACCTGTGGCAAAAACATCTTTCCTGAACCGAATAATTCGCCAACCTGCTCCATTCCTTTCATCAAGGTACCTTCAATAACGGCTAATGAGTTGCTCGATTCTTTGCGGAGTTCTTCGGTATCAGCTTCAATATAAGTATCATTACCTTTAATCATGGAATAAATCAACCGTTCGGTAGGGGGGAGGCTTCGCCATTCTTCCTGTTTTACCGCATCCTGAACCGTAGCAGTAAGTCCGGTCGAATATTCTGTTAATCGCTCTGTTGCATCATTCCGACGATTGAAAATTACATCTTCGATTAAATCGCGTAACTCTTTAGGAACTGCTTCATAAACATCCAATTGAGCAGGATTAACTATTCCCATATCCAAACCGGCTTGTACGGCATGATATAGAAATACAGAATGAAATGCTTCACGAACGGGATTATTGCCTCTGAATGAAAATGAAATATTGCTTATGCCGCCGCTGGTCGATACTCCCGGCAAATTTGTTTTGACCCACCTGACTGCTTCCAAATAATTTACAGCATATTCTGAGTGTTCTTCTATACCTGTAGCTACGGTTAAAATATTGGGGTCGAAAATTATGTCCTGTGGCGGAAATCCGATTTCATCGACTAAAATATTATATGAACGTTGAATTATATCAATTTTATTCTTAGTAGTTACTGCCTGACCTGTTTCATCGAATGCCATAACGACAACGGCAGCGCCTAATTTGCGAATGATTTTCGCTTTTTCTTTGAATTTCTCTTCGCCTTCTTTCAGGGAAATTGAGTTAACGATACCCTTTCCTTGAATACACTTTAAGCCTGCTTCCAGAATATCCCAATTGGAGGAATCAATCATAACGGGCACGCGGCTTATATCGGGTTCGGCAGCAATTAAATTGAGGAATTTCTTCATAGATTCGATGCCGTCTAACATAGCTTCGTCCATACTTACATCTATTATCTGAGCGCCGCCTTCTACCTGCTGACGAGCAACACTTAAGGCTTCATCGAATTTTCCGTCAATAATTAATTTTTTGAATTTGATGGAACCCGCTACATTTGTACGTTCACCGATATTTACAAAATTAATTTCCTGACGGAAGACAAGGGGCTCCAATCCGCTTAATCTCAAATATTTCGGAACATCGGGAATAATGCGAGGTTTGTATCGTGCCGCTGTTTCGCTGATGAGTTGAATATGTTCGGGAGTTGTGCCACAGCAGCCGCCTAAAATATTTACTAATCCATCGCCGGCATATTCTTCGATGATTTTTGCCATTATGTCGGGTGTTTCGTCGTATCCACCAAAGGAATTAGGCAATCCGGCATTGGGATAGAGACTTGTAAAGTGAGGTGTAATTTTTGATAACTCCTCGATATATGGTTTCATTTGTTCGGTGCCAAGCGCACAATTCAATCCGACGCTTAATAAATACGGTGTATGGGCAATAGAAATAAGGAATGCTTCCAAAGTCTGACCTGATAATGTCCTGCCACTCTGGTCGGTTATAGTACCGGAAATCATTATCGGCAATGAATTTCCGCTTTGCTCAAAGTATTGGGAAGCAGCGTTAATAGCAGCTTTGCAATTAAGTGTATCGAAGATAGTTTCTATAAGTAGAATATCAGCACCGCCTTCAGCCAAACCTCGGATTTGTTCATAATATGCAGTCACGAAATCATCAAAATAAAAGCGTCGAAAGCCCGGACGCTCTACATCGGGCGACATCGAAGCAGATTGATTTGTCGGACCGATAGCGCCGGCTACGAATCTGGGTTTGTCGTTAAATTCATTTGCAACCTGCCGGGCTATTTTAGCAGATTCGTAGTTAATTTGAAAAACTAAGCTTTCAAACTTATAATCCAACTGTGAGAGTCCATTGGCATTGAATGTATTTGTTTCGATAATATCAGCGCCGGCTTGCAGGTATTTGCGATGAATTTCCTTTATAGCTTCGGGTTGTGTCAGTGATAAAATATCGTTATTGCCTTTGATGTCGTAATCGAGATTACGGAATTGTTCACCGCGGAAGTCCTGTTCTGTCAAGCCGAGCCTTTGAATCATCGTGCCCATAGCGCCGTCGAGGACTAATATTCTTTCTTGAAGTATTTTATATAAAGTGTTGAATTTATTATTAAGCATTTATTTCAAAATCAATCTTTATTTTTTTAAGTTCACAAAATCCGAACCACTCACGGTTTCAATAACGAAATAATTGTCAAAGAATTTTATTCAAATATGTTTTGAGAAAATATCTGATATAAAGGTTAAGAAGTAATTTATAAAAAGACATATATTTGGTATTTGTAAATTGAAGTGAAGAATCAGGTTATCATGCGATTATCATGGATAAATCAACGTTATCAAAGAGCCTTGCAGAATGAAATACTGTCAGGATTCTAACATTATCGTCAATTAAATGATAGATAATTCTGTAATTACCATATATTAATTCCCTGATATCTTCCTTCTTAAGTTCAGGGATAATTCTTCCCGAAAAAGGAAAAATTTCTAACTTTTCGGTTACTTCAATAATGTTATCTATGGTAATATCAGCATATTTGGGAGAGTCTCTAAAAATGTATTCATATATTAATTTTAAGTCATCTCTTGCCTGCTCAGACCAGATTATCTTTTCCATTCCAAAACCTGATTTTTTAATTCTGAATGCGAAATTGATTGACCAGCATTGACTTGTTGCAATCCTTTTTCAATTTTATAAATTAAAAACATTCTTTCCATAATATCATCAAATGTCGTTTCAGAATTGATATTTTCAGTTACTTCGATGAGTTTATCTTTTATTGATAATAATTCCATTTTAAAAAGCCTCCAAAAGTTAATAGAACTCAAATAACAGGTTTAATATTATTTTTTACATAAAGATTCGATAAAGAATTTTATTAGACCTCTTTAATACATATCTACAACCCATTTACCATCATTGATTGGATTACCGATAATTCCCTGACTTTTAGGGTCAACCACCCAGTCCATTGTTTTGAGTACCAAATATCCGATTAAAGCCGGAACATTGTCATCTTTATTTTCCATTACTTGCATTTGAATAGTCCGCTCTTTTATTGTTATTTTTGCACCATCGAATATCCTAAGTTCAAGGCTGCCATTCCCAGTCTTTACAGGTGTTGATTTCGCAAAACGAAGACCAAGTTCCTTAATAACTTTCGGAGGCAGGCAAAGATAGGCAGCACCGGTATCAACCAAAGCATCAATTTCTAAGCTCCGGATTTGATTAGGTTTGATGTAACCTTTATCAGATAACACAATATCATCATAGTTAGTTATCACTACTTTTTCTGACGTTCTACCCCTTTTATTTTCCCTTAGTTTCATTTATTAGAACTATTTAATTATAAAAATTCTATACGATGAAAATTATTAATTATTGCATATTGTCCCTTTTTTTAAATATTATTTCTTCGTCTGCTTGTTTGAATTCGATATCGAATAGGTCGAATACTGTTTCGCGTCCAATAATCAAATCGTTAATATCTTCATCCTGAAGCCATGCTACACGAATTTTAAAACGGTAGCTGTCAATTTCAATTTCCGTCTCTCTAATTAGGTATTCGACTGAACCGCCAATCCCTATAACGATAGAAACTGATTCATGTTTGCCTTTAGTAAATCCAAGTTTTTCACCAAATTTTTTGCCGACTGCTGTAATATCGGCTCCACTATCAATCAATACATTTTCAGAAATATTACTGCCATCGTCAAGAAAAAACATTATCGGATATTCAGGATACCACTCATGCAATTTCATACTTTTAAGTCTCAAAGGTAAAATTCGGTACAAATCAGGTCTTTTAGGAACAGCAAAACATGAAAATTTTTGAGTGATTATTTTTGCCTTTTTTTCTATTTCATCATAATCATCAGCGACTGCAATTATTTTATCATCTGCAATAGCTATGATCCTTCCCCAATATTCCCGGTTGTTGAACATTTCCTTTTGCCATTCGTTTTTCATAAAATACTCCTTGATAAATTTTTTGCAAATATACTAAAAACCGTTATTAAAAAATTCCTGAGAAATATTCTTATTTTATCAAAAAGAACAACGTATTGAGAGTAATTATATTTACTATTCCTGCTTCATCAATTCGGATAATTTTTCAATTTGCTCCGCAGTACCAACTGTTATCAACTGGTCTGCTCTCTTCAACTTGAAATCCGAAGGAGGATTCAAATGCGGTATTCCATGACGGTAAACACCTAAAACAGTAGCCCCGGTATGCTTTCTTATATTAATTTCCTTCATTGTCTTATCAATCCATACCGAACCATCGGGAAGTATAATATTTTTAAAATTCAAATTATTTTCGCCGGGGGAAAAGCTCTGGTCGAAAAAATCATACATGTTAGGATTCATTGCTTCTCCAGCTAAACGCTGCCCACCAATGGAATATGGATTTACAATCCTGTCTGCTCCGGCACGCTTCAACTTTTCGACGGAAGTATCGTCATCGCAGCGGGCAATAATAAATATTTTTGGATTCAACACACGGGCAGAAAGAACAACGTAAAGCGTAATTGCATGGTCCCCGGTAGCTACTATTACTGCTTTGGCTCTGTCGATACCGGCTTTAAGTAGTACTTTATCTTCGGTAGCATCACCTTCGATGGCTATATAATCACATTCGTCAATAATTGAAGTTCTATCTTCTAATGATGTTTCAATAATAACAAAGGGAACATTTGCATCTGATAGTTCCGAAGCGGCTAAGCTGCCAACGCGACCGAAGCCGACTAAAATAATATGGTTCGTTAATTCCGAGATTTTTTTCATTGCTTTTTTTTCCGATTTTACGTTTGATAATTGAATAATCACTAAGTTTTCCATAATAATACTAAGCAGGTAGAATAGGCTGCCAATGCCCGAAACGGCTATTATTATAGTAAAAATCCTGCCCGTAGTATCTAATGGATGAATTTCCTGAAAACCAATAGTTGTAATCGTTATAAATGTCATATACAATTGGTCAATGAAAGTAGGATTTGAGGAATGCCAGATAATACCATAGCCAACGGTACCGACAATTAATACCACAAGCAAAATAATTGCAGGAAGAACCGGTTTTCTGGTATCCGGTTTAGCTCTGTGTTGTCTTAATTTAACAATCATTAATTTCTACTGATAAATCAACAATTCTACAAAAATAAATTAAATAATTCATTCAAAATATGATTTAATGCAAAGTAGTCGTATTTTTGTGTTTTTGTTTTTTGCATAAATAATAGTTGGTTGAATGAGAATAAGCGTGATTATAATTACCCGGAACAGGAAAGATGATGTAAAGCAAACGATTGAAGGTTATTTGTCACAGACTTATTCAGATAAGGAAATAGTAGTAATTGACAACGAATCGCGAGATGGTACAAGGGAAATGATGGAAGTTGATTATCCGGATATTAAATATTTATGGCTGCCGGATAACTTCGATATTCGTTCGATTAACTTAGGAGTTGAATTATCAACCGGTGATATTATTTGGCGCACAGATAGCGATTCGCATCCCGAATCGCCTGATACATTCGAGAGAGTAGCCGGGATATTTAAAAACCATCCGGATATAGATATTGTCTGCTCGGAAAACATTGAAGTCAAGAAGGCTTATACGGTTTGGGAATGGTATCCCTTTCAAGTGGATAAAACAAAGGAGCCGCCAGACGGCTTTCCGGCTAATATTTTTGCAGGAACAGGCGCAGGAATCCGGCGCAATGTATTTGATAAAATAGGCGGTTTTTGGGAATTTGGTTTCGAAGAACTGGATTTCTGTACTCGTGCCATTTTGGCTGGGTGCAAAGTCAGGTACTTCCCATCTGTTAGAACTTTACACTTTTCCTCGCCCTTCGATAGAAATAATAATAACCGATGGATACAAATCTTAAAGCAAAATGTCCGGTATTCATGGCGGTATTTCCCATTTTTTCAGGCAATAGGACGAGTCATACAATTCTATTCAACACATCTGTTTTTCGGAGTATTGAAAGGAGTAAGTATTGGGGCAGTTTTCGAAAGCTTTTTCACGGTTTTGGCAGTATCTTTTTCAACATTTCGAAATGAAAGAAAAGTAGTAACTACTGCTCAATTGAAGGAAATAACAATGGGAGTGAGTGTTTTCAGGACTCAGGTTAATTACTTTAGGGAAATTATAAAAAGAAATATTAAAAAATGGCGGAACCATTGAGAATATTACAGCTTGTACCACAATTCCCATTTCCGATGATTGACGGAGGAAAAATCGGGATTGCCAGTATATTGAGGGAATTTTCGCGCCAGGGAGCCGAAGTAACTTTATTTTATCTTTCCCAGAACGAACCAAGTGAAGAAGCTTTAAAAGAAGCAAGGCAATATTGCGAGCCGATTATGTGCAAGTATTCCACAAAGAATACCGCAAGAAGAATTATAGCCTCGGTGCTTTACGACAGACCAATTTATGTTGCTAAGCATGAAAATGATTTCGTTTTCGATACATTAAAGAAAAATATTGAGAACCGCCATTTCGATATAATCCATGCAGACCATTCTTCAATGGCTCCATTGGGATTCTTTGCTAAACAGCTACTGAAAAAACCTGTCGGATTGCGTCTCCATAATGTTGAATGGTTGATATGGAAAAGATATTCAGATAGTATAGCCTCATGGAATCCTAAGAAATTATATTTGAGACGTCAGGCACATTTGCTTCGAAAAGAAGAAGTCAACTTTTATTCGAGCATGGATATTTGCTTTGCAATCACCGATAAAGACCGTGATAAAGCAATCAGTATGGCACCAAATGCAAAAATTGTAATTGCTTCCGCCGGAGTGGATACCGAAGACTGGAAGCCGAAAGATTATATTCGCCGTAATCCTTACGAATTGGTGTTGGCAGCATATTATAAGTGGGTACATAATGTAGATGCCGTTCGTTGGTTTGTCGATGAAGTATTGCCGATAGTAAAGGAACGTTTTCCTGAAACGACGGTTTTTCTGATAGGTAAAGATGGTCCTTCATGGTTTAAGCATATAAGGAGTAAGGGTGTGTTCTATATTGGATTTGTTCCAAAGGTTCAACCTTACTTAAACAGGGCAGCGGCTTATGTGGCTCCACTGTTCGTAGGGAGTGGAATACGAATAAAAATATTGGAAGCAATGGCTATGGAATTACCGGTAGTGTCCACACCGATAGGCGCTGAAGGAATTAATTGCACCGAAAATGAGGGATTATTTATAGCCCGTGATGCCCAGGGATTTGCTAATCAAATCATAAAAATACTTGCCAACAGGGAATTTTCTTTAAAGGCTGGAAAATCAGCACGGGAGTTTATCGTCAATAATTATTCATGGAATCGCAATGTTGGCATAATGCTTGAAGAATATGAAAAACTTGCTAATAAACAACAATAAATATTAATATGAAAAGAAAAATCACAAAAATAATAACATTTCTATTTTTCCTCACTTCATCAATAACTTTTGGTCAGATGAAAGGGGGTTATTCCATCGATACAAAAGAACTATTGATACCCTCGACTGATAAAATTTCTTCTCAAAACGACCTGATAAGAAAAGAATCAAATCCTGTTGGCAATCCGGTTATTGCGGAATATTACTTAATTGGACCCGGTGATGTTCTATCGTTTTTGGTAACCAGTTTATCTCCGGTTGAACAACCTATAATAGTTTCTCCTGAAAATTTATTAATGATACCACGCATAGGTCTCATCAATACGGCAGGAAAAACCCTTTATCAGGTAAAAAAAGAAATCTACGATTCAATTAAAAGCAGAATCCCGGATGCGATTGTGAGCATTTCACTTAGCAAGCCAAGAGATATTATTGTTACTATAACCGGAGATGTTACTTTTCCGGGAACATATATTTTTCCTGCTTCTTATAGATTATCAACCGGAATTAAAATAGTTAATCAAAAAAAGATAGGCGCTGAAGTTTACAACCAACAGGCATACTCACTTTATAAACTTCGGGAAAAGGAATCCGAAGCCGAGAAACCTTATTCCGAATCCGGTCTTGCCGGTTCATTCACTAAGATATATCGAAATATAATAATTCATCATTCAGATGGTTCTTCTACAACAGCCGATATGGAAAAAGCATCTGTTATAATGGATGCACAATCCGACCCATATCTACGGGAAGGTGATGTAATTAATATTCCTTATGAAAATTACTCAGCGCCCCAGATAACTATTAGCGGAGCTGTTTATCGCCCATGTCAAATTCCATTCAAAACGAGTGATAAAGCATCCTTCCTTCTTAAAGCCGGATATTCATTCAGGGATGGTGCCGATTTAAGTAATATAATTCTTCTTTTCCCTGAAGAAGGTAAGAGTATAAAACTTCGCTCCGATTCATTAATGAATTTGATCGGAAGCGATATTAAGCTTACTGCCGGTTGTGCAATTATTGTAGGTGAAAAAAAGATAACAAACACTAATCCTTTTGGTTTGGTTGCCGTTAAGGGAAATGTAAATTCTCCGGGTGTTTATCCCATCAAATCAGGACAGACAAAACTCAAAGATGTAATCGATATGGCAGGGGGTTTTACTCTTGAAGCATATCTTCCTGCTTCTTATATTTTAAGACGGGAGACAAATGGTATGTCAACGATTAATCCCAGGTTGAATGCAATGAAATTATTTCAATATAGCGACCTGACCTTAGATGATACCTCCCGTTATAATCTACATTCAGATTATATGTCATCCATGGTTTCATGTGATTTTGATAAATTATTTAACTCTAATTCCGGCACTGAAAATGTAAGACTCGATGATGGAGACCTAATTGTAGTACCTTCAACTCCAAAGCGTGTATATGTTTTCGGGCAGGTAAATCAACCTGGTTATATTGAATTTGTGCCTAATAAAACCCTATCATATTATGTAGAAAAGGCAGGAGGCTATGCTCAAGGCGCAGAGAAAGGACGTTCCAGAATTATCAGGGCTAAAACAAAGGTATGGATTGAAGGCACTGATGATGTTATGGTAATGGCAGGTGATAATATTTATGTGCCGCCTCCGCCTGATATTTCCACAGCTTTGAAATTACAAACTTATAGCGTTTACGCAAGTTTAATGGCGACAACCGTCGGAATAATCGCATTTATTTTATCTACATATCAGGCTTATAATAAATAGTTCAAATCTTTTTATCGAATGAAAAAACCGGAAAAAAAAATTGTATTAATTTTGTTGATGTTGGTAGGTATTCTATTTATCCGTAATGATATGTTTGCCCAGATTGAAGATGTACCTGTAACACATCCTGTTTATAATTTTTTGCAACGGATGCAAACACGTGGATTCTTACCTCATTTTTCTTTATCTCAATTGCCCCTGCAACGTAAGGATGTATTAACTGCTCTCAACAAAATTAAATTGAATAATCAAAGTCTCGAAGAGAATGAATTGAACTCACAATTGCATTTTGAGAAAGAATTTGGAATTAGCACTTCTGAAAAAGCAGTTGTATTCTATAGCTCATCGGATTCCACCCAGGTTTTCTCAAAAAAAATGTTCCAGGAAACCGACAAGTTTATATATAGATTATTAGATTCTGCCAAATCGGTTTTTGTAAGACCATTAGGTTCAATTGATTATTTCTTTAAAGACTCATCCTTCAATCAATCCAATTCCACACTCGCCACTCTTGGTGTAAGGTTATATGGCAGTCTCGGCTCTCATTTCGGTTATTATTTCCAGGCTACAAACGGCAGGCTGTTCGGTGGTAGCAGGTCTCTTGCCTTGGAGGATAATCATTTAAATAGAAATATAAAATTTACATATTTGAATAGCGATGTTGATTTCTCTGAGTCGCATATACGATATGAGTATGACTGGTTCTATGCAAAAATCGGAAGGGAAACCCAGCTTATTGGTTCGGGACTGAATCATCATTTAGTCGTATCTGATAACTCCAATCCTTTCGATGCAATAACATTGGGCTGCAAATTTCAAGGATTTGAATACCGTTATATTTATGGAAGCTTATTGGGACTCCCAAACAGCACTAACCAGACCGGAGCCGGATTGCAAATTCCTCCGAAATATTTTGTTTTCCATAGGTTTGCACTTCGCCCCGAATGGGGTGAGATTTCATTCTGGGAGAATATTATTTATTCCGAACGCAGCTTCGATTTGGGATATTTGAACCCGTTAAGTTTCTTTAAATCAATTGAACATGCTCTTCATGACAGGGATAATGCATCTATGGGTCTTGATTGGACGGTTGTGCCATTTAGTGGCTTGGCTGTTAAAGGGACTTTTTATCTTGACGATATCATCTTCGAGAAAATCGGCAAAGGATTCTGGGCAAATAAAATGGCATGGAATATCGCTTTAATTGCTGCTTTGCCATATTCTATTGATTTAGCAGCAGAATATGCCAGAGTAGAGCCATATACATTTTCACATTTCAATCCCCAGAATGCTTATTCCAATGATAAAATCAGCATTGGTTCTTATCTTCCGCCAAATTCCGATGAGTTCCTTATGAAAACTCAATGGTGGTTCGGAGGACGCTATCCATTATATGCTGTCTATTCATATAACAGGCATGGGGATAATATCTATAACAATTATGGTGTGTTGACCAAAAATGTTGGCGGCAGAATTGACCAGACAAAACGTGATATTGATTCGATGAGTGTCACATTTCTGGAAGGAAATCTAATTAAAAAATCTGCGCTTGAAATCGGTGGAGGGATAGAACTCATCAAGGGATTCAGCTTTCATGCATCACTCAATTATACAAAAATGAATAATGGTTCAAGCATTGGCGGACATCTCAATTTAAGATTTGAGGATTTTTAATTAATGGAAATCAACATTCTACCTGAAATTGTCTGCTTATTAGCTTTCCTCATAATGCTATATACTTTCTTATGTTATCCTGTTTTATTAAAATTATTAGCAAAACTTAAACAAACACCAATAAAGTTAAATAAACCTTATGAGCCTGAAGTTACTGTGCTTATAGCTGCATATAACGAAGAGAAATATATCAGGGACGCAATTGAATCAATCAATAATTCCAATTACCCGATTAATAAAATAAAAATAATTGTCGGTTCGGACGGCTCGACAGATAATACTTCAGGTTTTGTCAGGGAATTAGCCGCTAAATATTCAAATATCCAAATATTCGAATTTGCTCGTTTAGGTAAAAACAGGTTATTAAATGAATTATTATCGAAATTCAATACTGAATTAACTTTTTTCCTGGATGCAGATTGCCGAATAAATGCAGATGCATTAGGTTTGTTAGTTGAAAAATTTTCAGACCCGGACGTTGGTGCATCCCTTGCAAGTCTCGATATTCTTACTTCAAAAGATAACGATAATACGGGCAGATTCGGTGAAATGATGTATCAAAAATATGAAGCATCCATTCGTCATTACGAAACTATAATCCAAAGTACGGTTAATAGTTTAGGTACCCTCTATGGTGTTCGAAGTAATTTAATTGATAAATTGCCGAACGACCTCGTATGCGATGACATGTTCATGCTAATGATTACAAATCTAAAAAAGAAAAGAGTTGTTTACGAACATAGAGCCAAGGTATATGAAGTCAGGGAAAAATCACTTCCGGATGAAAGGAAACGACGTGTAAGATTGATTGCAGGCGGTTTGGAAACAATTCTGCAAGTAAAAAAACTACTTCTTCCGGGTTATGGATGGGTGTCATTTTTTCTTTGGTCACATAAGGTATTAAGGTGGCTTTCACCAATTTATTTGATTGTTATTGCAATTTGCACATTTTATATGCAAGTTTTCTCTATAATGTGGTATTTTTTCGTTATCGGACAAATCTTATTCTATCTTAGTGGAATTTTTGGCTGGCTTTGTGAAAAAACCGGAATAAAGATTTTCATATTCCGGGCAGCCTTATTTTTTATTTCAATGAATGTAGCCTTTTTACAAGGTTTAACCCGTTTTGCGGTACGAGGACAAAATGCTAAATGGGAGAGAATAGATACCGAAACTGCTTTAAAAAATTAGGGAAGTATTTAAACTGATATGAGAAGAACGTTCAATAGTAAGAATTCACCAGTATTTACACAAATGATTGCCGATTTCTCTGCAATTTGGTTCACAAATATTTTACATTATTTAATACGTTTCGAGTCTGGTCTGGTTCAACCATACATAAGAATAGAACTGATGGATATATTTCGTTCCGGTTTTGTTCTGGCAATTTATTGGATGTTTTTGTTCTTCCTTTCCGGGCTTTATAAAAATTGGTATGAAAGACCAAGATTTGATGAGATAACAACAATTTTAAAGGTTACTTTTGTCGGCAGTTTGATTATAGGTTTCCTGGTTATTTCGGACAGTACCCAATCGCCGAGAATGATGTTTATTTTATACTTTACAATTTTATTCTTTTCGGTTTCGATAGGCAGAAGTATTGCAAGGCGTCTGCAGGTAAAATTCCGGACCAAAGGATATATTTCCGTACCGGCTCTGATTATTGGTTCGGAAGAGATGGCTCTCAATCTTTATAAAGAAATATTAAAATCACCTGCATGGGGTTATAAAATCGTTGGTTTTGTTATCCTGAAGGACAAGGCTCAGTCTATTGAAAATCATTCGCAGTTAATTAACGGAATACCCGTATTTAGCGGTGAAGAAAATTTAAAAGATATAATTGTTCATAACAGACCATCCGAAGTATTGATTGCTGCAGATAATCACCAGCATCTTTTATTGCTCGATATTGTGGGTATATGTTCGGAAGCAAATATCAGGGTAAAAATACGTCCGGATTTGTTCGATATTTTCTCCGGTCAAACAAGGGCTTTTCATATATATGGAATACCTCTTATTGAGATAAGCCCTCAGCTTATGAAACCCTGGCAGGAATTTATGAAAAGAGTTTTTGATTTTTTATTTAGTTTATCGGTTTTACTAATTGGCATGCCAATCTGGCTTTTAATTGCACTTCTAATCAAACTCGAATCAAAAGGTCCTATTTTCTATCAACAGGAGAGAGTTGGAAAAGACGGCAAAATATTCCGGATTCATAAATTCCGCTCGATGGTTACAAATGCTGATAAAATAGGAGAGAAATGGACTTTGATTAATGACCCGCGTGTTACTAAATTCGGGAAATTCTTAAGGAAAAGCCATCTGGATGAAATACCCCAATTCTGGGATGTGCTTCGGGGAGTAATGAGTATAGTCGGACCAAGACCCGAACAGCCTCACTACGTTGAGGAATTTGCCCAGAATATACCTTATTATAAGCGTAGGTTAAAAGTAAGACCCGGGATTACCGGTTGGTGGCAAGTAAAATACCAGCCTCACGTCCTTACCATGGAGGAAATTGAAAACCGGTTGAAGGATGATTTTTATTACATTGAGAATTTTTCTTTGCAACTTGATTTCGAGATTATTCTTCGAACAGTTTGGTGTGTTGTAACAGGACATGGTCAGGCATGATGAAATAATTAAGGTAGTTCTTAGAATTAATTCTTTTTATATATATATTAAAATAACTTTTGCAATAAAACGATATTCAAAATTTATATTTTTAATTTAAATAAATGATTTAAGCACAAATAAAAACAATATGAAATCAATTGTTGTAATCCCGACATATAACGAAAAAGAAAATATTTCCAGAATGATTCATACCATTTTTAGTGTTCAGCCGGACATAGAAATACTTATCGTTGATGATAATTCTCCGGACGGAACATCTAAAGATGTGAAGGAAATTATGTTAAACGAACCAAGGGTTCATTTAATCGAACGTACCGGGAAAATGGGGCTTGGAACTGCTTATTGCGAAGGATTTGCGTATGCTCTTGAAAGGGGATTCGAAGCAATATTTGAAATGGATGCGGATTTTTCACATGACCCCAAAGAAATACCAAACTTTCTTGAAGAAATCAAGAATTATGATTTGGTTATCGGTTCACGTTATATAACCGGGGTAAATGTAGTTAACTGGCCCCTTGGAAGATTGATATTAAGTTATTTTGCAAGTGTTTATACAAGAGTAATTACCCGGTTACCTGTGCGCGATACAACCGGCGGATTCAAATGTTTTCGAGCTGAAATGCTCCGAAAAATCGACCTTACGAAAATTCACTCCAATGGTTATGGATTCCAAATAGAAATGAACTACCTTATGTGGAAAAACGGAGCCAGAATTAAAGAAATCCCGATTATTTTTATCGACCGGATAAATGGTGTTTCGAAAATGAACAGGAAGATAATTTATGAAGCTATCTTTTTAGTTTGGAAACTGAGAATATTTTCAATATTTAAATAATTGAATTGAACACTAAACCCGATATATCAATTATCATAGTCAATTATAACGTTAAGGAGTTCCTATACGATTGTATTCGTTCAATTGAAAAAGCAAAGAAAGACTTACAAATTGAAATAATCGTTGTTGATAATAATTCTTCCGACGCTTCAGTACAGTTTTTACAACCAATTTTCCCATATATTCGTTTTATTTCCCTTGATGAAAATATTGGTTTCGGAAGAGCTAATAATATAGCCATTGAGCAGTCTACCGGAAAATTTGTACTTATTCTTAATCCTGATACGATTTTAAATGAAGATACTCTATCAGATATAAATAATTATATGCAGGCTCATCCTGAAGCAGGGATTGCCGGAGTAAAAATTTTGAATAAGGATGGTAGTTTTCAGCTTGCATGTAGGCGTGGCTTTCCAACTCCCTGGGCTGCTTTCTGCAAATTATACGGGTTGCAGAAACTATTCCCAAAATCTCCTTTCTTTGCCAGGTACAACCAGACTTTCAGGGATATTGACCAAACTTATGAAGTCGATGCAGTTATGGGAGCCTTTATGTTTTGCCGAAGAGAAGTTCTACAGGAATTAAATGGCTTCGACCCGGAATTTTTCATGTACGGTGAAGACCTCGATTTATGCTACCGCGCCAAAAAAATAGGGTGGAAGGTTGTATATGTTCATTCAACTTCAATCGTACATTTCAAAGGGGAGAGTACCCGAAGAAGTTCTTTGAATGATGTAAAAATTTTCTATGATGCTATGGCAATATTTGCCCGAAAGCATACCGGTTCTTCAATTTTCCTGATTTTTATAAAGATTGGTATTTTTCTAAGAACACTTATAGCTCATTTTATCAAACATAAATCAGACTTTCTCCTTATTCTGTACGATATTATATCTGTTAACTTTTCGCTGATTTTAGCTACAAAAATCCGTAAGGGAGAATTTTTCAATTTCCCCGATTATGCTTATCCTACTGTATTCATTGTTGCATCTTTGGTTATATTTTCTTCAATGTTTTTTATCGGTGAGTATTTTGAATCGAAGCCATCTGTCAGGCGTTCATTTACAGGTATGATGTCGAGTTTTTTTATATTATCCTCGCTAACTTATTTCTTTAATGAATATGCATTTAGTCGTGGAATTTTGTTGATGACCATTGGTTTTTCAATCATTCTGACATCTGCATTACGATTGGTTTTGGATATATATGATAAAAATTTCGGCAGAACATCTGTCAAACGAGTAGCATTCATTGGAATAAATGAGTTAACCGACAGGATTATTCAATCGATAACATCTGAAAATCTACATAAAATAGATATTGCAGGATTGATTATATTTAAAGATAACCTACAACATCAAAAATATCCGATTATCGGTCATGCTGATTATATACAAAAAATTATCGATGATTATAGATTAGATGAGGTAATAATTACCGATTCAAAATTCTCCGGAACAAATCTGATACGCATTTTGGAAAATTCACATAATCCTTCTGTCCGTTTTCATATAGCCCATCGATACGAAGAATTTATTATATCAAATCTTATTGAAAATATAGTCGGATTGGGATCAACCGCAGCCCGTTACAACTTAACTTTACCGCGTTACCGCTTTGCAAAGCGAACAATCGATATAATTTTTTCTTTTATACTATTAACAATTTGTTTACCTTTGCTTTTTGTAACCGTTGAAAATAGAAAAAAAACGATAAGGGATATTTATTACGTTTTAATCGGGAAATATTCATTAATAGGTTTATTTCATCTGAATAAAGATAAAATCGAAACAGGTAAAATAGGATTGACCGGATTAGCTCATTTAAGCAGACCGGAAAACCTGTCCCCTGAAGCAATTAATGACCTTAATAATTATTACTTGCAGAATTACAAATACTCTTTGGATATTGATATATTTTTCAAATTTATATTCAGGAAAAAACGTGGCTTCTAAATTTACTCTTGAATTCGAAAAACCGATTTTCGAATTGGAAAAGAAAATCGACGAAATGCGGCAGTTGTCTGTCGATTCGCTCGATTTAACTGAAGAAATCAGCGTTTTGGAAAAAAAAGTGGAAGAACTACGTCTTTCTATTTATAAGAACTTAACACGTTGGCAAAGAGTTCAAATTGCTCGTCATCCGGAACGTCCTTTAACATCAGATTATATTGAAAATATTTTTACCGATTTCGTTGAATTATTCGGTGACCGTAATGTGCGGGACGACCCTGCCATAATAGGTGGAATGGCTCAATTCAACGGAGAATCGGTTATGGTAATCGGGCATCAAAAAGGCAGGGATACAAAAGGCAATATTCATAGAAATTTCGGTATGCCTCATCCCGAAGGTTATAGAAAAGCGTTGCGTTTAGTTAAATTAGCCGAAAAATTCCGAAAACCTGTATTTACTTTCATTGATACACCTGGCGCTTTCCCGGGTATTGAAGCTGAGGAACGTGGTCAAGCCGAAGCAATTGCCCGGAATCTGTTTTCTTTTTCGAGCCTGAAAGTTCCGATTATTGTAATTATTATAGGTGAGGGAGCCTCTGGTGGCGCTATTGGTATTGCAGTTGGTGACAGGATACTTATGCTGGAAAATGCATGGTATTCGGTTATATCGCCTGAATCATGCTCTTCGATTTTATGGCGAAGCTGGGATTACAAGGAAACAGCAGCCGAAGCTTTGCAATTAACAGCGCCGGATTTGAAGCATCAGGGAATAATAGATACCATTGTTCCGGAACCGGTAGGTGGCGCTCATCGAAATCCAAATGAAATGTTCTCCATTCTTAAGGACGTTTTAACTGTGGAATTGAATAGTCTCAGGAAAATTGCACCTGAGGAATTGGTAAAACAACGTCGGGAGAAGTTCTATTCGATGGGTGTGTATAATGAGATTTGAGAATATAAAAATTAAGAGAAACCCCCTAACCCCCTTTGAAAAAGGGGGAATTTATTATTCCACCTTTTTCAAAGGGGGTTAGGGGGTTTTTCTTTGTATATTGAATTAAATTGACAATTTTATTAACTAAACAAGAAAAATATGCAATCAGGGGAATTTGATTTATTTAAAAATGTTATCGATGTCTTTTTACATTTAGATAAGTATCTGGACAAGATTATTTCTCAATATGGCATGTTAACTTATGCCATTCTTTTTTTCATTATATTTTGCGAAACAGGATTGGTTATAGCGCCCTTCCTTCCGGGTGATTCACTTTTATTTGCCGCCGGCTCGATAGCAGCTCTCGGTAGCATTAATCCCTGGATATTATTCATTCTGTTAAGTATTGCCGCAATTATCGGTGATACTGTCAATTATTGGATAGGGCATTATATCGGACCAAGGGTATTCAAGGAAAATGTAAGATTTCTGAAAAAGGAATATTTAGACAGAACACATGCATTTTATGAAAAACACGGAGGGAAGACTATTATCATAGCTCGCTTCGTGCCTATTATCCGCACATTTGCACCATTTGTAGCCGGAATCGGAGCTATGACTTATAGTAAATTTATTTTATACAACATAGTTGGTGGCATTGCCTGGACCGGCATATTCATTTTTGCAGGCTATTTATTCGGAAGTCATCCTTATGTAAAAAAGAATTTCAGTATTGTAATTATTGTTATTATATTAATATCCGTATTGCCGATTGTTATAGAATTTTTGAAAAGCAGAGCGAGAAAGCAGAAGATTTCGCAGGAGTAGATAGTAAAGAGTGGCAAAGATAATATATGTGTGGAAGGGAGTTTACCCCTGGGACGTTCGGGTCGAAAAAATATGCAAAGCGCTCGTTAAGCAAGGGCATCAGGTGCACCTGTTGGCGCGCTGCGATTATAACCAATATCCTCGTGAATATATCGATGATTACGAAGTAATCCGGGTTGGTTCGAATCATAAACGTTTTATTTCCACACCGATATCCAATAATCCCATGTGGCGTAATGCTATTAAAATGGCAATCGAGGAAATAAAGCCTGACCTGATTATACCCCGGGAGGTTATGTTGGCGGAAGTATGTTCTGAGTTTGCCCATAGAAAAGGAATCCCTGTCGTTATGGACATGGCAGAAAATTATCCGGAAGTTATGCGTGGTTGGAAGCAATATCAGAGCAAAATGTATTTGCGTTTATTAGTGCATTATCTTCGTTATCCTGATTTTGTCGAGCGCAGGAGCGTTGGGATGATGGATGGGATTATTACAGTCTGCAGTGAACAAAGGGACCGCTTGAATAAACGATTTGGCTTCCCTTATGAAAAGATGCAAATTGTCCATAATACCCCTGAACTTTCATGGTTCGAAGGAGCGCGAAGAGGCTCATCAAATCCCCCGACAGTTTTTGCCTATCATGGATTTATTAATTATGAGCGAAATTTAAGTAATCTTATTAAAGGATTTGTCCGTGCATGTAAATCGGTTGATAATATCAAGTTGGTCATTGCAGGAAAAGGGGAAGAGTATAACGAGCTTTTAAATCAGGCAAAAAGCTCGACGGCAAGCGAGCATATTCATTTCAAAGGCGAATACGACCAAAGCGATATGAAGCACCTTGTAGGAGAGATGGATATCGGAATTCTGCCATACAGGATTAATGCACATATCAATAATACGATTTCAAATAAGTTATTTGATTATTTAGCTGTCGGGAAACCGGTTATAGTATCTCAATCTCCACCCATGATAAGAATTATGGAAGAAACGAAAAGCGGAATTGTTGTGGATTGCACTTCGGAAAAATCAATTGCAGAAGGCATTATTTCCGTAATGAATATGAATCTTGATGCAATGTCACGTAACGGATTGAAAGCTGCCCAGGAAAAATATAATTGGGAAGTTGACAGCCAGGTTATGGTAGGATTTCTGAATAGATTTTTGTAGTTTCGGATAAATATTGTATCTTATCAATTTAAATAATATTAGTAATAAAATATATGCCAGAATTTATATCCAACTCCGTTCAGGTGCATGTAGCGGCATTTGATGATACAACAGGCGATTTATCATTTCTGTTGCTTCAACGCTCTGAATCTGTTAATCCTTATCCAATGCTCTGGCAAACCATTACCGGTTGGATTGAAGATGGTGAAACGGCACTTGAAGCTGCTATCCGGGAACTTAAAGAAGAAGTATCACTTGAGCCGCTAAAAATCTGGACATTACCTTATGTAGCCAATTTTTTTGATGCCGATAATGATTTAGTACATTCTTCCCCGGTTTTCGGCATTCTTGTCGATTTTAAGAAAGATATTACTATATCAGATGAGCATCAGGAATTTCTTTGGTTGAGATACAAACCTGCTTTGAAAAAATTAATGCTCCCTTCTCATAGAGATGGTCTTAAGATATTTAAAAAATTTATACTTACAAATATTAATGAAAATTATTTCTTAAGTTAATATTATAATTATATGTATTATCAATTTATTATAGCGTTTATATAAAGAACTTTAAATTATGCTGAAAATAGCTTCAATTGTAGTTACTTACAATCGTTTAGAACTGTTAAAAAAGGTTATATCATCATTAAAAAGTCAGACCAGAAAATTAGATAAAATCATCGTTGTCAATAATTCATCTACCGACGGTACAGAGCAATGGCTTGCTACCGAGGTGGATGTTTTTGTAGTAAATCAGGCTAATACCGGAAGTTCAGGCGGGCAATATACCGGAGTTAAAACGGCTTTTGAGCTGGGATATGATTGGATTTGGGTAATGGATGATGATGTTGCGCCCGACCCTGATTGCCTTGAGAATCTATTAGTAGATATTGAACCTGATGAAGTTCGGGCGCCTTTCAGATATAATTTGAAAGGAGAGCCGATGTTTTTGGAAGTTGCTTCAATTAACTTAAAGAATCCTTTCAGAAGTATATGGCAAGAAATAATAAAACCGGGCGATATTTCATTTGAGAAAATTCCCGTTCAGAGTGTCACTTTCGAAGGACCGATTTTCCATAGAAGTATTGTTGAAAAAATAGGTTATCCTGAAAAAAGCTTTTTCATTTTTGCAGATGATACCGATTATAGCATAAGGGCATTGAAGGTACATGCAAAGATTTTTCTCATAACTAAAGCAAAACTCAGAAGGTTGCTTCCTGAATTTAAAGAAATAGGTCGGTTCGATTGGAAGTATTTTTATATGATTAGGAACATCATTGCGCTCGATGTACTGCACGGCACATTACCGGTAAGAATTATCAGACCCTGGCTCTATTTTATATCATGGTTGAGACGAAGCAGAAATTTTAAGGAGTTAGGGGTTACTATTAAAGCATTTATTTCCGGATATTTTTATAAATCAAAGAATTAATGGAATTATTAAAGATTGATTTTATTAATTTTCTAAACTTCTTCTATTTAAACCATCATTGATTATTATTTTCATTAATGATTGATAGGGAATATCTAATTTATTAGCTTCTTGTTTCAATTTAACTAATAATATCTCAGGCAATCTTATAGAAATGCTTCTTGAAGTAGGTTTAAGATTTTGAAAGGTTACAATCTTTGCATTTTTCCAATCAATGAATTCTGTCGAATCATTTTTATCCCAGAATTCCATTTCTTCGTCATCATTCTTAAATTTGGGTATGCGTTTCATATATTTTTCTTTCATTTTTCTTCATATCACGAGCAGAAATAATCCTTATTTTATCATTTCTGATTGTAAAAACGACAAATAGTAATCTCCCTGACGAAGTTTTACCAAGACCATAATATCTGGACTCAGAAATTGAATGTTTATCATCAATTCCTGTTAATAAAGGTTGATTAAAGAAAACTTCCTCACACTCTGTAAATAAAACTGAATGTTTAATCCAATTCTTATTTATATTATGCTCATCCCATTCAAAACCAATAATATTGTCAAATTCCATTAATAGTATATAACGATAATATACAAATTATATTGTTGAGATTATTTCATATCTTAATTTAATTGAATTTCTTTTCTATTCCAAGCTTTTCAATCACTTCTTTTAATGATAAACCTCCCTGACGCTGCATTGCTTCTAAGAGACTGTTGAAAAAGTAATTAAATGGAGGAATGTCATTCTGAACGAAGCGAAGAATCTATCTTGTTGATTTTAAAGAAAACGGGATTCTTCGCTTCGCTCAGAATGACAATTTTTAAAAGCCCCCTTATCTAAATCATCCATAAAAAATGTTTAATTAAAATTAAAGGAGATTAGTATTTGATTAATAATAAAAAATATAGTAGTTTTTAGATAAATATTTTTATTAATAAAACGCCCTAACTAATTTATATAAAAAAGTTAGAGTGTTTTATTATAGTCAAACGATAATTCTAACCCTTTGCCAATGAAGGACTATAGCGCATTACTAATGCATAACATCCGAATATTACGCCGCTGTATGCCAAATCACCTACAATGGAATTCCTGAAAAAGGGGAGAGCCATGGCGTAACATTCAATAAAACCTGTCCAGCTATGCGGGTACCACGTGCCAAATGCCCATAATGCAAAGTTCGATATAATGAAAAAGATTACAGCACCAGCCAAAGTGGAAAGCAGTATATTCCTTACATTTGTTTTATTCTGAAGGCTGAATCCAATCAGTACGATAATTGCAAAAGAGAGATAAACACCCGGCATTGCAACATGGAAGCCTAACAATAAGTCGCTTGCGAGCATAGCTGCTAATGGTACGATGAAGGCGAATATTTTTTTCGAAAAGTAAGCGCCACCGAATAGGGCAATAGCGGTTACCGGAGTAACGTTATCGGGATGGGGCATTAATCTTGATAGGGCAGCCAATAAAATCAAGCCGCTGACTGAGATAAAGCGTGTATTAAACATTTCCTTCATAGTTTCTCTAAATAATTAATTAAACAATTTATTCAAAAATAATTTTATTTTTTATAATATCCTAATTCAAAATTTTTTTACCCCAACCATAAGGGCTGAGATTGTCTCAAAAGCCAAGAAGAATGTCATTCTGAACGAAGTGAAGAATCTTCTTGCAAAATCTGATATTTTCATTTTAAATGCTTCACAATTCGGTTATTCTTTAACTTGAAGAAGATTCTTCACTTCGTTCAGAATGACATTCTTCTAGTTGAAGTTTGCTTTTGATGTTGAAGAAGATTCTTCACTTCGTTCAGCATGACATTCTTCTTGTTGTAATATTCATACTTAATAGGGAGGTAAATATATTATATACAATTATCATTTATCCCAATTTTAGTTTACATAATATAGATTATATTACCAATTAACTGATAGCTTCATCCAAAATCTGCTCCTGCTCAGCCTGATGTATTAGCAGCGACCCTGTTGCTGTACTTGCAGATTCCTTTCTCCCAACGTACCTGAGATTTTTAGAATTATTTGTTAGCTCTATTAATTCCATTGCTAAAGATTTCCATGCACCCATATTTTTGGGTTCTTCCTGAACCCAGAATATTTCATTGTAATTTTCAAATCTATTCAATATCTCAGCTAATCTTTCTTTATCAAACGGATAAAGCTGCTCTATCCTGATTATCGCAATGTCATTGCTACCAGCTAATCTTCGTCGTTCAGCAAGCTCGTAATAAATTTTACCCGTACATAAAAGTAATCTGTTGATTTTATTAGGTTCTTTAATAGTCTCATCATCTAATATATGTTCGAAAATTTTATCAGTTAAATCATTGATTGTTGATACAGCATCAGGCATTCGCAACATGCTTTTAGGTGTGAATATTATTAAAGGTTTGTAATAAGCCATTGATAATTGACGTCTTAACGCATGGAAATACTGTGCCGGTGTTGATAAATTACACACAATCATATTTTCTTCGGCGCATAGTTGCAGAAATCTTTCAGGTCTGGCGCTGGAATGTTCCGGTCCCTGTCCATCGTAGCAATGCGGGAGCAGCATTGTCAGGTTTGAGGTTTGTCCCCATTTTTGTTCGGCTGATGAAATAAATTGGTCGATAATAGCTTGTGCCCCATTAGTGAAATCGCCGAATTGAGCCTCCCAAATTGTTAAACTATTTCGGGCAATACAGCTATAACCATATTCGAATCCAAGCACTGCCAGCTCGGATAATGGACTATCCCAAATCCTAAGTTTAGATTGCTCCACTGTGATATTATTCAAAGGGATTATTTCGTCTTCAGTTTCCATATCAGTCAGGGCAACGTGGCGTTGGCTGAATGTACCTCGCCGGCTATCCTGCCCTGAAAAACGAATAGCATTGCCTTCCAATAATATCGAGCCAAAGGCAAGGGCTTCTGCCATAGCCCAATCTATTGCAGCGGTCCGGGAATGAACCATTTCCGCTCTTTTTTTCAAAAGCCCTAATATTTTCGGATTTGCGTGGAATCCCGGAGGAACCTTCGTAATTGCTTCTGTTATTTTTAGAATTGTTTCTTTCTGGACTCGTGTATTCACTTGAGCAAAAATATTTACCTGCTGCTGCACCCCGACAGGTTTAGTTGATGTTTTTTTCCTTGATTCAAACTTTTCATTTAACATTGAAATAATATCGTTCAGATAAGTATCCACATCATCGTGGTTTAACACTTTTTCAGCAATGAGGGCGGCTTCATAAACTTTCCTGACCGAATGAAGCGATTTTATTTTCTTATATAGCAATGGTTGTGTATAAGTCGGTTCATCAGCTTCGTTATGTCCGTACTTTCGATAACAAAGCATATCGATTATCACATCGCTGCCGAATCTCATGCGATAGTCGAATGCAAATATTACAGCCGAACATACTTCTTCAGGGTCATTGCCATTTACATGGATAATCGGACATTGTATCATTTTTGCAATATCCGAAGCATAAATTGTCGAACGTGATGATTGACTTCGAGTAGTAAATCCTATTTGATTATTGATAATAATATGGATTGTACCACCGGTTCTATACCCTTCTAATTGCGAGAAATTCAATGTTTCCGCAACGATTCCCTGACCGGCAAAGGCAGCGTCCCCATGAATTAAAACGGGTAATACCTGACTGAATGTATTATCACCTATTTCATTATCCAATGCACGAGCCATACCGACAACTACCGGGTCAACCAATTCCAGATGGCTCGGATTGGGAGATAAAATAACCATTATCGGATTATTATCAACTGAAACGTATGTTCCCTTATCGCCAAGATGGTATTTAACATCGCCGGAACCATGAAATGATTGCGGGTCAACGGAACCATCAAACTCGTTGAATATCTGCTCTATGTTCTTCCCGATTGAGTTTGATAGTACATTTAGTCTTCCCCGATGAGCCATTCCGAGTGTGATTGCATGTAACTTATTATCGGCTGCCTGGGAGAATAATTTCTCTAACATAACGATAAGCGTTTCTGCCCCTTCGAGTGAGAAACGTTTATGACCAACATATTTGGTATGTAAAAAATTTTCGAATGTCTCGGCATCAACAAGTTTTTTGTAAATGCGTAGTTTTTCTTCCTTAGAGAATTCAACTGTTCTATCAGCCAATTCCAATCTATCTTTTATCCATTCCTTTTTATCAGGGTCCTGGATATGCATAAACTCATACCCCGAATGGCTGCAATAAGTATCTCTTAGCAATTCAATAATATCTCTCAAAGGCATTGAACTTTTCTTCCATAAATCATCCGTATGGAAACTGCGGTCCAAATCCCAAATCGTAAACCCGTAATATGCAGGGTCTAATTCCGGATAATAGTATGATTCATGTCCTAAAGGGTTAATCCAAGCTAATAAATGACCACGCACTCGATATGCATTTATCATAAGCATCACATGAGCGCCCTTTTCTATAACATCATCCTTATCCGAAATTTTCAAGCCGTTTTTTGATTTATCGATAGACCAGCGAATCGGCTCGAATGGTATTTTCAGACTTGCAAAAATATGGTCATAAAATTGTTCATCACCAAGCAATAATTTACTGATATATGAAAGAAACTCTGCCGATTCGGCTCCTTGAATTATCCTATGGTCATAAGTACAGGTAACTGATAAAACTTTTGATATTGCAAATTGAGTAAGAAATTCCGGTTTTACTGCCTGGAACTCTGACGGATAATCAATTGAACCGGATGCAATTATGAGCCCCTGCCCTTTCATAAGTCTTGGCGATGAAAATGTAGTACCAATCATTCCGGGATTTGTTAATGTGAACGAAGTATTCATCAAATCGTCGGGCTCTAATTTGCCGCTTCTGGCTTTATCTATAATTGAATCGAATGCGGTAATGAATTCGGAGAACATTAATTCCTGGGCATTCTTAACATTCGGTACTAAAAGAAGCCTGGTACCGTCTTTGCGTATCAGGTCAACAGCTAATCCTGCATTAATAGATGAACGTTTTAGCCGGAATGGTGCTCCGTTTTTCCTGAAGAAGGCATCATTCATGTGGGGATGTTTAACCAGCGCCCGAACTACTGCCCATAATATTATATGAGTAAAGGAAACTTTTGAATGTCGCAACGGGGCAAGATATTTATTTATTATTCTCCTGTTTTCGTCCAGGGCTTTGACCGGTATTTCACGAATAGAAGCCGCCGTCGGTACGGTTAGGCTTTCTTCCATATTATCTGCAATTTTAGTAGAAATGGATGAAAATGCCTCTATACTCTCCCCTTCCTTTAAATTATATTCAACTTCTTCCTCTTTTTTCACTTCCAGTTTGTCGAATTCAAGTGTTTTTGAGACAGGCTCAGGTTGTTGTGCGATACCGTATATTCGTTCAAAATAATGTCTCCAGGAAGGACTGACCGAAGTTGGGTCGCGAAGAAAATCAGAATATAAATCGCTTTCATAAGCTGTATTTGGTGTAATCAATTTATTCTCCATCTTCAAATTCCGATATTAGTTTAATAATTTCTTTCTCTAAGACGCAACAGACAACTTTTTCGCGGAAATCATCGATATTTGTAAGCTTGGAAATCTGTAGAAGCAATCGAAGGTGGTTTGCAACATCGCCTTCATTGCAGATTACCATAAAAACGATTCGTACCGGTTCTCCATCGACGGAATTGAAATCTACGGGATTGGCAAGGGTTGCAAACGATACAACAGTTTCCTTACTCCATGCTGTTTTGGCATGGGGAAGTGCTATGCCTTTACCAACTCCTGTCGATACTACCTTTTCACGTGTAAGAATATCCTGCATTGCTTTTTCTTTATTGAAAATTTTTCCGGTGTTTGCTGCCAAATTCAACATTTCATCGAGCAGTTGTTCTTTAGAATCGACCTTCAATCCTGCTTTAATAGAATTTATATTTATAATTTCTGATAGTTTCATTAAAGTTCGATAAAAGAAATTAAAAAGAAAATAAGTTAAAGTTGTCTAAACCTATTATCCTAAAACCTAAAAGCCTAATAGTCTAAACACCTAAAAGTCTAAAAGCCTAAAAGCCTAATAGTCTAAACACCTAAAAGCCTAAAAGCCTAATAGCCTAAAATCCTAAAATCCTAAAAGCCTAATAGCCTAATAGCCTAATAGTCTAAAAGCCTAATAGTCTAAAAGCCTAATAGTCTAAAAGCCTAATAGCCTACTTTACGGCTCATCTAGCCAAGTTCGAATTAAAGTATTATAACTTTCAGCAATGAAGACCGCATTCTCATATACTTCGCTTTCTCCGATAATTGAAAATGCTCCTTTCTCCTTAGCAGGAAGAAGCAGTACCGAATCCAATCCTGCAAATATTTTAATACCATCAACTAATTGACGCTCGAACTGGTCTGTATGTTCCATAGCCCGACGCATGATAGTTCCTTTGTAATCCCAGGGGCATGGAACTTCAATAAAATGCTGGACTCTTCGCGGTAGCATAGCATCGATTTCGGAAATTTTCATTTTTGTTAAAGCAAGCATCTCCAAAATCTTACCGACAGAGTACATCCCATCGGAAGCAAAAAGAAAATCGGAGAAAATAAAACCGCCATAGACACCGCCAACAAACAGGACATCATTTGGTCGTGTAGCCTCCATCATTGCAGAATGTGAGTTTTTAATTCGCTCGACATTAACATTATAATTTTTTGCGATAATTTCAATTTCTTTGCTTGCAGCTATCGAAACTGCAATTTTATATGGTTCACGGTGACGATTTGTTTCTAAAAATAGTTTAGTAACTATACTTAAAAGCCGCATTGACGAGTACCACACACCTCTCTCATCAATGAGCGCTATTTTCTCAGCGCCCGGTTCCATCCAGAAACCAAGTTCGTATCCAAGTGAGCGCATTATTTTTGCACAATTATCATCGGGATGTTCCTCGACATTGGGTTCGGATTTGAACCGGGAAGCATCGACGTAATTATTAAGGGAAAGCACATCTGTCCTAAGGTTGCCGAGTATTTGCGGAAAAATTGTTGAAGCTAATCCGAACGAATAATCAATAAGGATTTTATATCTTCTTTCCAGGATTGCTACGGTTTCCAATGTTTCCAGGAATCTATTGGTATAAATCTCACTGGTCCTTTCCGGATAATTTATATTTCCGACATTTTCGGCTGAAACTCTTTTTATTTCTTCACCAAAGAAGTACCGTTCGATTGTTTTTGCTCTTGAGGTTTGTATATCCCTGCCTTCCTTATTAAAAATAATAATATCGATATTCTGGGGATTTCGCGGAGAACGGCGAACGTGAATACCACCGGCATATCTGCCTGTTCGCAGTTCCTGACGGGTTTGAGGAATCGATATTATTTGCAGGTCGTTTACATTGATTCCGACGGTCGAAAGTCCTGATGTAATCGACCTTTTCATTATCCGTGAAACTTTATCCGGGTCCCGGCTGGCAAGGAAGGAAGAATTCTTTTCAAACGCCATACCTATTGCCGAGCCAAGTTTGGCGCCGAATTCAGGATGAATCTCAATATTTGAAATTCCGGAAATCCGGGCGTCGGTAAATAATTCTTTCTGCCAGGTTTCTTCCTGAACTAATGAACGGGAAAGTGTTGCTCCGTCTGCTATATGCTTTTGGGGCCAAAGCTTGATATTTGCCGATAAGTGTGCTTTATCACCAATCGAACATTGGTCGGCAATGAAAACATTTTCTTCGATTGTAGCTTTCATACCGATGTTACATTGCTTTCCTATTACGTCATCGGTAAGTTCGGCAAGGTCTCCGATTTGAGTCTGGTCCCAGAGTGTAACACCGGTGAGTCGAACTCCATTACCAATTACAACGTTGCTGCCTATTACGGAATCAGTTATTTCGCAATGATTTCCAATCTTGGTATCATTCCCGATAAGGACAGTATTATGCAACTTTGTAGTGGAAGCTATTGTGGAATTTCTTCCGATAAAATGATTTTCCTTCTTTGAAATATCCATATTCAATTTGACTTTTCCATGCAAAGCATCGAGTTGACCAGCCTGATACTCATTCAAATTGCCTATATCACGCCAATAGCCGGATGTAATATAACCATATAACGGCATTTTCAGTCTCAACATAAGTGGAAATAAATCCTTGCTGAAGTCGAATTCTTCCTGATAGGGAATTAAATCAAGAACCGAAGCATCCAGAATATAAATCCCAGTATTTATCGTATCGGAAAAGACTTGTCCCCAAGATGGTTTTTCAAGAAAACGAGTAATTCTGCCATCCGAATCCGTCATTACAATTCCAAATTGAAGAGGGTCAGGTACCCGGGTAAGGAGTATGGTAGCAGCCGAATTTTTTTCTTTATGAAACTCAAGTGCTTTTGTTATATCGAAATCGGTAAGTACATCACCGCTAATCACTATAAACCTGCTTTTCAGGTATTCGTATGCATTCCGAACAGCTCCTGCCGTACCGTAATCTGCCTGAGCCTGAACATATTTCATATCAACACCAAAACGGGAGCCATCCTCGAAATAGGTTGTAATTATATCCGGGTGAAAATATAAGACCGAAACAATTTTTGTTATATTATGATTTTTCAATAAATTTACAATATGCTCCATCATAGGAACATTTAAAATTGGTACCATTGGTTTTGGGATATCCATTGTTAATGGCCTTAACCGGGTTCCGAACCCACCTGCCATAATTACAGCTTCTTCCATAACTTCCTCGCAAATAAAAAGTTAGTCTGTTTAAATTCTAATAAATTCTAAATAAAATTTATTTATCTTATTATTTTAGTGATGGGATATTATTCATCTCAATCACTTATCATTACTATTATATGTAAATATACAAAATTTTCATAATAAAAATCAATTACTATTGTTATAATAGGCTTATTTTTGGTTAATTTTGAAATAATTTATTAAATAATTGTTTTTGTAAATGATATTTTATTTGAATTAAATTTAGTTACAAAATTTGATTAACAAATAAATATTTATTAATATATTGAAATATATTGTCTTATATCATTTACTAAATTATACTATTATTGTTAAGTTAGTATGAATATTATATGAAGATTTTTGTTACCGGCGCAACAGGATTTGTTGGCAGCCACATAGCAGATAAATTATTTACTTTGGGACATGAAATTCGATGCACTATTCGTTCTTCAAGTAATCTGAGGTGGCTTACGGGAAAACCGTTTGAGCTTGTACAATGCTCACTTTTTGATAAAGAAGCATTGAAAGAAGCTGTATCCGGAGTAGATTACATTTTCCACGCTGCCGGACTGACTTCAGCGAAAAATTTAAATGAATTTATGCAAGGAAATTGCGAAGGCACAATGAATCTAATTCAGGCGGCAACACAAAATGCATCAAACCTGAAACGATTTCTGTATATCAGCAGCCAGGCTGCAGCGGGTCCTTCGGAATCGAAAGAAAATCCAAAGACAGAATCCATGCCGGACAATCCGATAACTTCTTATGGTATAAGTAAAAAAGCTGCCGAAGAAGTTGTAATGAGCTTTTCCAATCAAATCCCTGTTACGATTGTCCGCCCATCAGCGGTATATGGACCTCGCGATACCGAAATATTCCAAATATTCAAATCCGTAAAAATGGGTTTGGGAACTATTGTTGGCTTCAACAAGAAGTATTTAAATTTGGTTCATTCCGAAGATGTTGCCCGTGGCGCTGTTGAAGCAGCTTTCTCCGGGCAGACAACCGGTAAAAAGTATTTCCTGTCATCGGAAGAATTCTACTCATGGGATTTTTTAATCGATACGATTAAAAGAGGATTAGGAAAAAAGTATGTATTGAAATTAAAACTGCCTCACTTTGTTGTTCTGGGTGCAGGAGCCATATCCGGAGCAATAGGAAAATTTTCCGATAAACCACCTGTATTTAATTACGAAAAGAGTATCGACTTTATCCAGAATTATTGGACATGTTCAGTTGAAAAGGCAAAGCAGGACTTTGGCTACAGACAGAAGATCAGCGCCGTGCAAGGTATAACAGATACGATTCGGTGGTATAGAGATAATCATTGGCTGTAATTTATGTGGGGTTTTGGGTTTTGGGTTTTGGGTTTAGGGTATTGGGTTTAGGGTATTGGGTAATTTAAGAATTGATTTTTTTACTAAACACAAAATCCTATACCTAATATTCCAAACCCAAAACCCTATACCCAATACCCAAAACCCAATACCCAATACCCAAAACCTAATATTCCAAACCCAATACCCATTACCCATTACCCATTACCCAATACTCAAAACCCCATACCCTATACCCAAAAGAATCTTTTTATGTAAATTTGTAAAGTGTGGAAATATCATTTAAAGAATAAATATGTTCAGATTCAGTAGAATACCTGTAATAATAATTAGTTTTATTATCATAATAATAGCATTCATAGAGTTTGCATTAAATTTATCGACTAAATCTTTGAAACCCTCATCCTCTGAATACTCTACCGAATTTGTTAATGAGACAATAAAAATTTTTAAAAATAACAACGGCATCCCTTTTATAACAACCTTAAATGAAGATGACGCTTTCTTTGCTATCGGGTACTGTCATGCAACCGACCGGCTGTGGCAAATGGATCTAATGCGTAGAGCCGCCCGCGGTCGCTTATCGGAAGTGTTCGGGAAGGAAACATTATATTATGATAATTTTTTAAGAGCCGTTGGAATAGGCAAATTCTCAGATGAACTCTTCAACAAGATAAGCAAAAAATCAAAGGCGATATTAGAGTCCTACTCTAAAGGTGTAAATTTTTATATAACTGAAAACCGTAAACGATTACCCTTCGAATTTGGCGCTCTGGGCTATGTTCCCGATCCATGGAGACCATCGGATTGCCTGGCAATTGCACGTCTCATGGCATTTGAAATGAGTTTTAGCTTCTATTTCGATGTTGCCTTCGGGGAAATTGCATATCAATTGGATTATGACAAAGCTCAACAACTTATACCAGATGAACCTGATTATTCTCCTTGCATCATTCCAACCAAGATTGAATCACAAGACCCGAAAGGAAAAAAAGGAAATCAGTCCCCGCTGCAACCTTTATCAATAAAGACTATATCTGCTATCTATGGGAATTACCTATCTGTCTATGATTCAGTCAGCGCTTTGTTGGGATTCCGTTCTTCCATACCAGGCTCCAATTCATGGGTTATGAAAAACCTTAGTAAAAATCCACCATCGGCAATAATGGCAAATGACCCACATCTTGCTTTATCGCTACCGGCGAGATGGTACCAGATACATGTATCAACGCCGCATTTCGATGTGATTGGGCTGACAATCCCGGGGAATCCATTATTCGTAACCGGGCGCAATCGAAACATAACATGGGGTATAACAAATTTAATGCTTGACGATTGCGACTTTTTTATTGAGATGATTAATCCGAAAGATTCGACATCTTACATGAATTATAGTGGAAAATACGAGAAATTTAAATTTTCGGTCGATACCGTGAAAATTAAAAATTCACCTGATTTCATGCGCTATTTGCGTAGTACAAAACGCTCGAATGTTATATCCGATGTCCATCTTTTCAATTTCCCCGAAAAAATTACCGGTTTGGAAAATGCTTCGGGGAAGAGCAAGCTGTTAAAGGGCTTCTGTCTTACATTTTCATGGACAGGACTAACAAAAAGCGACGAGGTATTGGCTTTATACCGAATTAATAAGGCTTCGAATTGGAACGAATTTTTAAGTGGCGCCAGGCTTTGGGGTTCACCTGCCCTGAATTTCAGCTATGGAGACATTAAGGGAAATATAGGATTAGCGCCAACGGGGTTAGTTCCGTTACGGGACAGATGCACTCCGAATATTCCAAATCAGGGATGGATGGAGGAGTTTTCATGGAAGGGAGTACTTACGTCAAACTCCCTGCCCTATCTATATAATCCTGATAATAACAGGATAATTTCAGCTAATAATAAATTAGTCCTGAACTTCGAGCATTTTTTATCGAATTATTGGGAACCATCGTCAAGGGCGCAAAGAATTGCTGAAATATTAGAACAGTTCGGCAATTACAAAGAATATGATTATACTGTAAAAGATGCACAGGCTATGCAGGTTGATTACTACTCTCCTTATGCGAAGCAGTTGTTGTCAATGTGTATGCCGGTTCTCGATAAATATTCTCTTGGTTATGGCTCACAGGAAAAAACTGCATATCAACTTTTACGTAATTGGGATTATATTCTAAGCGCTTCGTCTGTTGCTGCATCAATATATAATGCCTTATTTGAAAGATTGATTTACAATACTTTTTCCGATGAATTAGGCGAAAGAATCTATAGGAATTATGTCTTTGTTTCATCGATTCCAACGAGGAAAATCCTTGAACTGATGAAATCCGACAGTTCTGAATGGTTTGATGATGTCCGGACTAAGGAAATCGAGAATAAAGAGACTATAGTTAGCAAAAGCTTTCGTCAGGCAGTTACAAAACTTGATTCTATTTACGGCAATCCCGATGTCAATACCTGGAGTTATGGTAAAATCCATAAATTAACGCTTAAACATATTTTTGGAAGTGAGAAATTTTTAGAGCCGTCTTTAACTGTTGGTCCTTACGAGATAGGCGGAAATAATACTACGATTAATAATACTGATTGGAAGATTTATAAGCCGTTTGATGTATTCGTTGGAGCATCGATGCGTTTCATAACTGATATGAGCGATACGCTTGTATTTATGAGCCTTCCGGGAGGCGCTTCCGGCGACCCGCTGAGTCCGAATTTCAGCGACCAATTATTTCTCTGGTTAAATGGCGGATATTTGAGATTATCTACAAAATCCAAACCTGAAGCAGGATTTGAATTGTTTTGTACTTTCGAACCGAAGGGAAAATAATTGAAAAATATTAATTCGACATTCGTAATTCATTATTCGACATTCATTATTCGTTATTCATTATTCGTTATTAATCCAATAAAAGCGGACATCCTACCTGCTTTATCCTTATCTCTACGATAGGAATGATATTTCAAATTCGTAATTGTACATTCTGTCGAAGATTCAATATTATACTTCATTACACCGAATTCAAGCAATTGATTGGAAATAACACCACGCAAATCGAGAAGGTATTTTCCATGTCCCAGCGGTTTCATATTATTTGGAAAATTCAGAGCTAAATCCTCCCCTACTTCATAAGACTCTGCTGAAGCGCATGGGGACAAATAAATTAATAAATTCTCCGGCTGGGAGCCAAATTCTTCTTTCATTTTTATAATACCTTTTCCTGAAATATTTTCTTTCGTACTTCGCCAACCGGAATGAAATGCACCTATTGAATTCGTTTTAATGTCGAAGACGAGAACTGCACAGCAATCGGCTAATCCTATATTTAGAATTAATCCGGGTATATTGGTAATCATACCATCGGATTCGGTTTCACCGGAATTTTCATCAATCATTCGAATGTGGCTTTCATGCCCCTGTTTCTGGAATTTTAGTTGTTCCACTTTTACATCGAGGAATTGAGCAAAGACTTTTCTATGCTCTAAAAGTTGGTTATCATTAAAAAGTTTTCCTTTGGTCAGGGATAACCCTGTTCCCGGAAATAATGCAATATTCCTATGCGTAACACCGCATATAATCTTATCCTTCGGAAATATTTCCGGTATTGTACATTCAATTTTTTTATTCATCATATTCAATTATTTGAGAAATTTTTCTATTACTTTTTATTTGGCTATATAATCTATTTTGAATTTCAGGATTTAATTGTACATACTTTTGTTTCTGTTGAAATTTAGTATGCTTCAAAATACTTTTGCCCGCAGTGCCATTAACAGCGGCAATCCAGCTGCCCGGATAATTTTCAAGATATTTTTCCATAGCCGGGTCTCTTATCGGACGGATATTTGGCTTTCTGTCAGCAAAAATTAGTATTGATTTAGCAGGCTCGACTTCAATGCTGGCAAAAACATATTGTTTTCGTGGTATGATTTGATTTTTCATACCTGATTCGGATGAAAATAATAAAGCAATCAAGATACTTGTTATAATTCCATAACTTAAGCGAAAGAAGAATTGCCGTTTGGTTTGAGAGAAAATCAGGTAAATTATTATCAATGAAACCAAAACCGATACAATGATTGCATACCTTCCGGATATATAAGAATATGGAAGTTGAGAAATTGAAGTAGTTACCCGAAGAGAAATATCTATCAAAAAATCAGCCGTAGCAGCAAATACCGAAGCAAAAGGGGAAAAAATAATTGAGAAAAGCAGCGCCAATATCGTATAAATCATCCCGAAGCTTAAGAGTGGAATAATGATGAGATTGGCAAGCGGAGAAATTATTGAAAATAATTCAAAATAATTTGCAACCAATGGAGCAACTGTTATTGATGCTGCTATTGTTAAAGAAATTGAATTAATCAAGTATTCGAAATACCTGCTTTTTATATTAGTTACTTTTTTGAGTTGAGAATTGATTTTCATGTAGAAAAGTGATATACCCAAAACAGACACTACCGACATCTGAAAACCGGGTGAAATCAGGGCTTCGGGATTAAAAATAATTATCAGGATTACAGAAAAGAATAAAATATTGAGAGGATTTGCTTCCCTCTGCAAAGTTTTTGCGAGTATAAACGCCGAAGCCATCACGCCTGCCCTTATAACAGATGGCTGGAATCCGGTGATAAAAATGTAAAGTATTAAAATTGTTTCGAAAACAGCAAATTTAAGCCAGGGTTTAGGAATATATCCGCAAAATAAGTATATCATAAATGCAATAATACCAACGTGCAGCCCGCTTACAGATAGTATATGAGAGGTTCCTGTTTGAGAAAAGCCTGCTTTCGTTTGCCTGTCAATTCCTGTTTTATCTCCGGTAATTAAAGCAATTGCAATACCTTCATTATTCCCGGAAAAGTATTTTTTGATGGTATTATTTATTCTATCTGTCATAAGTCCGATTAAATATAAAAATCCATCAGGAGGAGCAGCTATTGCGGTATTCCTTGAATCAGACCTGGCAATAAAATCGATATCTGAGGCAATGCAAAATTGTTTTTCAGGAAAATCAGTTGGTAAGTTTCCTTCAATTGGTAGTTTAAGCAGGACATTTGATGAAATCGTACTTCCAACGACAATGTTAAATGAGTATGCGCCCTTCAATTTAACTGATAGAAGAACTGATTTATCAAATATTTTAGGTAAAATCTTCGGGGCAATAGTTCCTTTTACTATACAACGACAATATGAATCAGTTTTGTTAATGATTTTCAACACCTTTCCATGAATCACAGCAGGTACTTCAGGTATGAGTTTTCGAGGTTGTTCAAATCTTTCGGAATTAATATTGTTAAAAAGTAAAATTCCTATTAGAAGCGCCGATAAATAATATGCTATAACAGTCTGATGTTTGATTATTAGAAGAATGCTAATTATAAGAATGAAAGCAATAAAATATATAAACCAATATGAGGGAATTTCAAGAAAATGACAAAGCAAATAGCCGGAAAGGATTCCGCAAAGAAGTTTCAAAGCCGGTATTTGATTTAGATTATTTAACATTGATTAGTGATTTTATTTCTATAATTTCAATAACTGCCAATTATACTTTTTTGCAATTTGTAAATTAATGAAGAATGTCATTCAGTACGAAGTGATGAATCCAGTCCCAAAACCCTTTCTGGATTCATCACTTCGTTCTGAATGATATTCTTCCATTTATTACATTTTCAAAATTACCTAAATACAGTATGACACTATAATATCATTTTTCAAAAACATCAAAAAAACAAATCTAAGAAAAAATTAATTTAACTGTAATTCGTTAATATAATTAATTTTTAAACATAAAACAGGAATGCAAAAGCATGTGCGGTATAGTTGGTTATTTAGGAGCTCGAAGAGTTAACGATGTTTTACTGACAGGATTGAAGCGCCTCGAATACAGGGGTTATGATTCTGCTGGGATTTCTTTTTTCGAAAACGGAAATATAAAAACTATAAAAAAATCAGGCAAGGTTACCGAACTTGAAAAGCTTCTCATTGGAGAGAATTGCACGGGAAGTCTCGGTATAGCCCACACCCGCTGGGCGACTCACGGAGAACCAAACGATACAAATGCCCATCCCCATTCCGACCAATCAGGGAAAATTTCCTTAGTTCATAATGGCATAATCGAAAATTATATTAGCCTTAAGAAAGGTTTGACTAAAGATGGATATACCTTCAGAACCGAAACTGATTCGGAAGTATTAACGGTTTTAATTGGAGCAATTTACGAAGCTGAAAATGATTTTGAGAAAGCAGTCCGTCTTGCTTTAGCTCAAGTTGAAGGTACTTTCGGAATAGCTGTAATTTGTAGTGATAATCCCGTACAATTAATAGCAGCACGCCGCGGCAGTCCTATGGTATTTGGTATCGGGAATAATGAATACATTGCAGCAAGCGATGCATCGGCGATTATTCAATACACGCGCTCGGTAGTGTATTTATCAGATAATGAAATGGTTGTGATAAATAAAGACGGATTCCAGACAAAGACAATTGAAAATGATTTAACAAAAAATAAGATTCACCAAATAGATTATGATTTGGAGCAACTCGAAAAGGGTGGTTTCAATCATTTTATGCTGAAAGAAATTTTCGAACAGAATTCAACTGTAAAAGATGCTTTCAGGGGCAGGTTGCTTGTCGATGAGGGCAATGTCCGGCTCGGTGGATTATCCGATGTAGCTGAGAAATTAAGAAAAGCAAAAAGAATAATAATTACGGCATGTGGCACATCCTGGCATTCTGCATTAGTTGGCGAATACATGCTTGAAAGTTTAGCAGAAATCCCTGTCGAAGTGGAGTATGCTTCGGAATTTCGCTATCGCAATCCAATATTAGACGAGGATGATATTTTAATAGCAATCTCTCAAAGCGGGGAAACTGCCGATACGCTTGCTGCAATCAAAGAGGCTACTCAACGTGGAATTACTGCCCTGGGTATTGTTAATGTGGTTGGCAGTTCCATAGCCCGCGATACATCAGCAGGAGTCTATATCCATGCCGGTCCTGAAATCGGCGTTGCCTCGACAAAAGCGTTCACATCCCAGATAACCGTTCTTGCATTAATTGCTTTATGGTTAGGTAGAATGAAAAATCTTTCTGCTACTCAAGGAAAAAGAATAGCAAATGCAATGAAACAACTCCCCGAACAAATTGAAAAAATCTACGAAAAAGTAGATGAAATTAAGGCTATTGCAGACGAATACTCTTCATCGAGAAATTTCTTATATCTTGGACGAGGATATAATTTCCCGGTAGCTTTAGAAGGCGCACTCAAACTCAAGGAGATTTCCTATATTCATGCCGAAGGCTACCCTGCCGCCGAAATGAAGCATGGTCCCATTGCCCTGATTGATGATAATATGCCTGTTGTTTTCATTGCAACTAAAGATGAAATATACGATAAGATTCTTTCTAATATTCAGGAAGTGCGCGCCCGCAGAGGGAAAATAATTGCAATAGCTACCGAAGGGGATACTTTGATTCAAACAGTTGCGAACCATGTAATCTACATACCTGAAACCCTGCCAATGCTAACGCCGATTTTGGCTGTTATTCCGCTTCAATTGATTGCATATTATATAGCTGTTAAATTAGGCTGCAACGTTGACCAGCCAAGGAATTTAGCGAAGAGTGTAACGGTGGAATAGGAAATTTCACTTTTGTTCTTGAAGAAGGACAAAGAGAGCATTTTAGGCGACTTCGGAGTGCGCAAGTATTATGATGGACTGGGTAGGTTTATGCAGATAGAGCCCTATGAGAGAAATTTTAAATCAAAAATTGCTAGATAGATTTTTTTTTCTATATTTGCTTTAGGGAGGAAATAATTATGCCGACAATATCAATGTTCTATGGAATTATTATAAGAATGTTTTATGCTCCCGATGAGCATAATCCACCGCATTTTCATGCTATTTACCAAAGTACAAAAGCAACTGTGGACATTAGAACATGTGAAATTATTAAAAGCGATATGCCTAATAAGCAAAATAAGCTTGTTACCGCTTGGGCTGAACTTCATAAAGAAGAATTATTGGCTAACTGGGACTTAGCCATGAATGGTGAAACAGTATTTGAAATTGAGGCATTAAAGTAAAATAGTATGTATCCATCTGTCATAGAAGTAAAATGTTTGGATGATTTTATCGTTAAGTTAAAATTTGATACCATGGAGTATAAACTTTTCGATTTGAAACCCTATTTAAACAAAGGTAAGTTTCAGGAATTGAAAAATCCCAGCATTTATAAGTCAGTTCGTATAACTTACGATACTATCGAATTTGCCAATGGTATAGATTTTGACCCGGAATTGCTTTACGAAAAAGGTATTCCAATCAAATAAAGAAAATTTTCGTTTTATAGCACATTTTTAATCTTAATTTAACAACCAGTACGTTTATCATTGGTTGTATATTGAAATACAAACCGCCTTTCGTTCATTGATAAGGAGAAGAACAAAGTGTGAATTTTAGACGACTTATGAATGCTAAGTATTCCCTTCAAGTCAGAAATTCCTTGCAAATTCCAAGCATTTGCTGTAATCTGGAACTTCTTGTAAATTGCATTATAAAAATTACATTTATTCTCTTAGTCAACACCAGGTGGTTCATCTAAATGAAAGGGTCTAAATTTTTCATAGCCCCCAAATCCTAAACCTATACTAAAAAAGAATCCTTTCAAAAATGGTATCCCCGGATTCTTTATTGTTGATTTATTGGATTTTATATCAGGTATTTTACTATAAAATATATTATATCCAGGATTAAAATGTATCATCCAATTTTCAAAAATCCGTATAATAAAATTAATGCCAACGACTCCTAATGGATTTTCAATATTCAGATTAATATCAGGTTTCTTTAACCATTGTTCAAGTGTTAAATTATCATTTTTTGATGAAATATCAATTGTCCCAAAAAAAATGTGGAATCCTAAATATGGGCTAACGGAAAGAATAGGATTATTTATTAAATTATAACCTATATCTAAACAATAAATACCATTCCTTATATTTGATTTAAGTGAATCATTTTCTTCATTATATTTACTTCCAAAAAGTTCAAATTTCACATCAAAATATAATCTTCCCGTTGCACAAATAACTCCAAGTAAAAAATTTTTGTTAATGATTTTACTTGATGGTAAATTATAAGGATTGAGTAATTCTTCCCAGAAATTCTCATTTATACTCGTTTGCCCATAGTCTAAATGAAAATATAAACTCATAAGAGACCGATAAGAATAAAAATTATAGTGGTCAAAATCATATTCACTGTTATTCATGTGACCTTCAGTTAAATTATTCTTAAAGTTAATAGAATAATCTATAAACTTTTTTGAAAATAAATTATCAGCTTTTAAATTTAAAGAAGAATTCCCAAAGTCAAGCGAACAACAGGGATAAAAGGGTAGTAAAGTAATGAATATCGTTAATAATATGAAATTATACATAGTATATCCTTGTTAATTGTCATACATTTTCAATAAATATTTTCAAAAATACTATTAAAATCCAAACTAACAATAGAATTTTTCTTAGCCACTAAACCATTCTCTGACTTAAGTAGGATGTCATTATTCCTTTTAAATCTGAAATTACTTTGCAAACAGAATTAATTAATACCAATTTAATATTTATCTCAGTCAGAAATTCCTTACTACTTCCAATAAATTGTAGTATTCAAGAACTAATGATAGATTGTAATTAATGTTAAAATATTGAATTGTTGATTTCGTCACTATATTCCTTAAATTTAATAATGAAAGGATTTAGGTTATGTATGCTTCATATCAAATAAATGCGAATGAAATAGATTTCGATTTTTTTCAATCAATTAAAAATAAATTTATTGGAAAAGATATTGAAATTTCAATTATGGATTATGAAGAAATTGATAAAGTCGATAAGAAAACGGAAAACATGGAAATTCTTTTAAAACGTATTAAGGATGTTGAAGAAGGTAAAAATCTTATAAAGTTTACTGTTGAAGAATTTGAACAGATTTTATGAGAAATATAGTTTTTCAAAAAGATTCATTCAATGAGTTTATCGAATGGGCTTCAACAGATAAAAAAAAATATTTTAGATTAGGTAAGCTTATTACTGAAACAAGTAGAGAACCTTTTTCAGGTATAGGAAAACCAGAACCTTTGAAAAGAGATTTACAAGGTTATGTTTTGCACCAGATGAAAAACAACAAAATATGGTAAGAATTTTGTTAATAATCATTTGGAGGTTAAATGAAAAAGAAAAAAGTTTACACAGCCGAAG